>OMYY01000046.1 GCA_900315435.1 uncultured Spirochaetaceae bacterium | reverse complement strand
ACGGTTTCAGGGACACCCAGTACTTCTTCTACAAGATCTACGAGAACTCCCGCAAGCCAACTCAAAACTGGCTATCCCACAAAATTCTGATTTGAACCACCTTTTTGAGAACATTTTCAAGACAGATGCCAGTTGCTTTGCCATGAAATGGCCTTGATGCGGTTGGTTTGTCCTGTTGGAATTCCGTAAGCGCCGCCACCAAAGGCAATATATCATCCTGCTGTGTGTGGTGTGATGAAAGTTCGTGATACCTCATGCCGTCTTCCCTTGGAGGACAGTCCGGAAACATATTGAGTACACACCATTTCCGGATTGTCCGCTATTCTATTGAACAGCCAAGAGATACGGTATTCGGGCTGGTCGGAATCGAACCGACGACCCCAAGTCCCCCAGACTTGTACGCTAAACCCCTGCGCTACAGCCCGTCGTAACGATTGAGTACCTTAGCATAATGGATATTTTGTGTCAAATGGGGAAGGGCCTTTGTCCGGTGTCTTTGGCTGTTTGTGCGGTATCGGTTTCAGTTGTATTCAGATATTGCAGGTTTCTTTCTTTTGTTTTACAGTTACCTATAGCTGTCGCTATGATAGTGTCTTCGCAATTGACCGTACCGTTGCGGAGGCCTGAACGGTGCGGAGCAGCATTGGCCATGCTGTTTTATTCCCCTTTTTGAGGAGGCGTTGCAGGTGGACGCGCCTGCAAATCTACGATGTTCAGAGTATCCACAATGTCGCGCCGTATTACGGCGATTCTCCTGTCCCTGCTGGTGAGTACCAGCGCATTCGCCTACCAGTTTTCCCCTCTGGAACAGACTTTCGGGGTTTCTGGTGCCGAAACGACAAAAACCTATACCATTGTCAATGACAGCGATGACTCGATTGCCGTCACCATTTCCGCTTTGATCCGCGACCAGGACGGGAACGGCAAGGAGGTCAACCAGCCTGCCACCAATTATTTTTCCATCCAGCCGAGCAAGGTGATCGTCAAAGCCCAGTCCAGCCAGATCATCCGCGTGCAGTATCGTGGGCCGAAGACGGTGACCAACGAGCTTTCCTTCCGTATCAAGGCGGAGCAGATCGCCTACAACAAAGGCCGACAGAACACCGATAGCGGCATGTTCAATTTCCTTTACAACTATATCACGAGCGCCTATGTCAGCCCAAGCAAGGCGACGGCGAAGCTGGTGGTGGCCGGCGTCAAGAGCGTGCTTGTTCCCGAGCCTTCGACAGACGCCACCGGGAAAGAGACGATCATCCAGGTACCGAGATTGGCAGTCACGGTTTCCAACCAGGGTACCATCCACCAGCTGCTGTTGGGTGCCGAGCTGACGGTGAGCGACAGCGCCGGCAATACGGTGGTCTTGAACACCAAGGACCAACTTGGTGATTTGCTTGGCATGAACGTGCTCGCGAAGAAGCGTGTCACCATCAACATCCCGATGCCAGAAGGTATTTCGACGGCTCCCGGGACCACATATCAGGGGTCGATCAAATATTCTGAATAATTTGCAACGATGGCGAAGCCTCATCAGATTCTGAACGGCATATACGAAGGAGTTCTCTGCTTTTTATTGCTTTTGTTCCTTTCGCTGTTCGTCCGGACCTGTTTCATACATCCTACCACACAAGAGCAAGCATCTGAGTCGTCAGTTGAAGCAGTAGAGCCAGTCAGCAGCGCCACCGAACCAGTGGTCTCCTTGGTTGTCGCTCCACCGGTCCAGGAATCTGAAACGCTTCCCGTGCCGGCAGAGCCCGTTGCCACGCCGCTTCTTGTCCCGAGCCAGGTGGTGCCTTTGGTCGTTCCGGCCACTCCGGCGCCTTCCTCGCCTGTGGTTCCCGCGCTTCCCGCCTCGATACCGCTCCCGGCTCCCAGGGTTCCCGCCGTTCCTTCAGTCAAGCCAGCCACGGTCAAGCCGCTGGTCCCCCAGCCGCCATTCCTGTTTGAGCCCTCGGTCATGACCCAAGAGGACTACAGTCTCTTTTATGCCGCGCAACCTGCCGCGGAAGGCGACGCCGGAAGCGATCCCTTCGCCGACTTCTATATCGCAGGGGAGGGAGATGATTCCATGCTCTACGAGGATGGAACGTATTACCTTTCCCTGTATGTCAATGATGAGTACTGTGGCGAGATCGAGACGTTGTTCTCCGGCGACCAGAAGATGGTCAACATGTCCGAGCTGAAGAACTACATCGGTACCGACCTTACCGAGGAGTTCTACCGGCAGATTTTCGGCGACAACCACGATTACCTTTCCCTTGAGGACCTTGCGGGACGGAGCGTGCAGAGCTCTTTCGACAGTACCGCCTTCGCCCTGTACCTGACCATTCCGTATTCCGATTTGGCGATGCGGACGTTGAGCGTGACGACCCGCTACACCAACCGCCGCGACCAGTACGCCATGAGCGGCGCCACCGAGCTGAAGCCGGCCAAGTTCTCTTGGGTCGCATCGATGAACCTGTACGGCTCGGTCACCTACCCGGATACCTTCGATGAAATCACCAGCCGCTCGGTCAGCTGGTATGTGAACAACAGTCTCTCGTTCCTGCAGATCGGTCTGGATTTCTCCTTCTCGGTCTTCAACACCAAACCCGACAGTTTCTCGAAGTGGGACTTCAACTTGGGCAACTGGGTCGCCTTCCATGAGTTCATCGACCAGAACCAGAGGCTCACCTTCGGTTCGGTCGGCAGCAACCTCAGCGACCGTACTACGAGCGATATGGGCATCACCACCAACATCGGCTTCACGTTGGAGAAGAACTACAGCTTCGGTGGCGGATCCGCCATGGGAAGCCAGTTCTCCTATACGATCAGCATCGTCGAGCCCTCGACGGTCTACGTCTACCTGAACGACACGTCCGACGAGACCTCGTCGCTCTTCGAGAAGCCGACCCGGGAAGAGCTGGCCCTGCGCAAGAACCTGATTTACTCCCGCCCCCTGCAGCCGGGTGTCTACCGCCTGAAGGACTTTGTGTTCACCCAGGGCTTGAACAAGGTGAAGATCTACATCTTCCCCGATTCCCGGCCGATGGACCCCGAGGTGATCAACCTGGACACCTCGTACGATTCCCGTCTGATGGGCCATGGGGACTCCACCTGGGGATTCGGTGCCAGCATGCCGAAGGGCATGACCGACAGCTCCTCGCAGGCCGGATCCCTCCGTTATTATGACGCGGTCCGCGGGCAGTGGGCTTCCTACTATCCCGAATACTTCACCGCCCGCTTCTGGCAATCCGTGGGTGTCACCGACACCTTCACGATGAGCAGCGACATTTCCGCTACTCCTGGCGCCTTCAGCGGCACGTTGAATGGTATCTGGGCCAACATGCTTGGCACGACACAGGTCCAGGCTACCGGACGTATGACGGAGGCCTACAAGAGCCCGATCCTCAGCGGGTCGGTCACGGAACGGTTCAATGACGTGGTGATGCGGGGCGCCGGCTCGCTCTCGCTGACCTTCAGCTACAACGGTCCTGCCGATGCGGCCGATGACACGCATACCGATATCCGCCAGAACATGGTCGGCTCCTTCAGCTATTCCGGCACGGGGCTGGTCACCAAACTGCGTTACAGCCTTTCCGGGTCGGTCTCCTATTACTCTGACAACGACTATCCGACCTGGTCGGTCAGCGCCTCAACCGGCGCGTCTCCGTTCAAAGGTTTTTCCGTCAGCGCTTCCGCCACCTTCAGCTCCAACAACGCCGACAAGCCGTGGGACGCCAATTTCACCGGCACAATCAGCGCCAGCTATGCGTTCAGCTCGAAGCTGACCTCGTCGACCTCGACCTCGTACAGCACCGCGTCCGACACCACCTCGAGCTTCGGCGTTTCCTACCGGCCGTCTTCCAGCGACAGCTTGAGCCTTTCCCTATCCGGTGTCAAATGGATGGACGATCCGGCCGACCACACGATGTACACCTCGTGGCTGCACACCGGCAAGGTCTATAGCCTGACGGTACGCCAACAGGCCTACAGCAAGTATGATCGATGGACTACCAGCGCCAACCTTTCCACGGCAATCGCCTTTGCCGATGGTGCTTTCGGCATGGCCCGCACGATCAACGACGTCTTCCTGCTGGTCAAGCCCCGCGGCATGCTGAGGAAGTCCCCGGTCAGCGTCGCACGTTCGATGGATTCCAGTCCGACCAACGTGCCCAAGCATCTCGGATCGGCCTTGTACACCAGTCTGAGCCCCTATGTCCAGAACAGTGTCGTGATCTTCAGCGGAGGGGAGGGAGGCAGTTCCGGCGCCTCCACGCTGTTCGAGTTCAAGCCCCGTGTCAGGCAGGCCTACGTGGCCCATATCGACCTTCCGGACGTCTATACCGTCAGCGCGAGCCTGTATCATGCGGACGGCAGCCCGTACGAGCAGTATTCCTCGCCAGTCTACCAGTATCGGGTGGGCGAGGACGGACAACCGGTGCTTACCCCTGACGCGAACCTGTACCTGTTCACCGACCAGGTAGGCCGCTTCATCCTAAGCGACGTGCCCGCACCCGGCTCGTACGCCTTCGACCTGCAGGTAGGAGAGAACAGCTGGATCCTTGTCCGCTTCCAGGTTCCCGAGATGGAGGACAAGAAGCTGCGCGTCATGGAGATGGAGGATCTGTATGACGACGGCCCCTACCTTGACGAGACGGTGGATGGCTACGACCATGTGATGGAGCTTGGTGTCAGCCAGTTCTCCGATGAGCAGACGTTCTGGAATGTGATTTTCCCGCCGGCCGACGAGCTGGATTTCGGGTCGATGCCGGTCGAGGAGAGTCCTGAGCCCACTTTCCAGACCGTACAGAACGCAGCCCCGTAAATTGCCTTTTCTTGTATGCATGGCGGAAGGCCGTGCCTTGACTAACTCTTGTCTTCTTTTCATGATAGACTATGGATTGTTCCGAAGGAAGCCTTACATGCAGCACGATGTGATTGACGAAATTCTCTCTGTGGAAGAGAATGCGCAGAAATTGGAAAAAGACGCCCAGTCCAGAAGCCGGGAAATGGTGATGGACGCGCAGAGCAAGGCCAACCAGTACGTCAGGGACACGTTGAACGCCAAGCACGAGGCTGACCGCAAGGAACTGGAAAAGGCCGAGGCCGACGCCCAGCAGACCATCGCGGACTACACCGGCAGCCTTGATACGGCTGCCGCGATTCCTTCTGCGGACTTGGATTCCATGGCGGACCAAATCATCAGAAAGGTCTGCGCTTCCAATCTCTTTGAGGACAAGCAGGAAGCATGAACGCCGTTGACCGCTACGAATTCCTGAACGCGAAGCTGAGAGCCCGTATCGGACTCATGCGTTCCTCGACCTTGATCGACGATATGCTGAAGGCGCCTACGTTGGTGGACGCCGTCGGTTGCCTGCGAGAGAGCGGCTTCGCCCCGTTGGCGGAGATTTACGACAAGACCGGCGACCTGCAGGAGATGGGGGTCGCCTTGGTGAAGGGGGAGATCGCCGCCTATCAGGAGGTGGCCCGCCTTTCCGACCCAAAGCTGGCCTCCTTCATCCTTGCCCAGCTTGGCAAGGACGAGGAAGACAACCTGAAGAATACCATCAGGCTGTGGTACAGCGGAGTGGTGCGCATGCACTCGATCCGCTATCGCAGCGCCTACCTGTATAAAGACAAGATCGTCCAGGATATCAACTGGACTGCCATGATCAACGCCACCGACTGGAGTGGAGTGGTCGAGGCGGCCAAGGGTACGATCTACGAGCCTGTCCTTTGCTCCTACACCCAGGAGGACCTCCAGCAACATGGCCTGTTCGACCTGGAAATCGCGCTGGACAAGGCCTGGTACGCGGAGATGATGCGGTCGGTCGGCCTGCTTGGCAAAGCCGACAGGGAGATCGCCGACAACCTGTTCCTCCACGATTTCGACCTGAAGAACCTGCTCCGCCTGATCCGTTTCGGCCGCTATTACCATATGGACGCAAAGGATCTGGAGAAAGTGGTGCTTCCCTGGGGCCGGCTGGCTGCCAGCCGCGAGTGCAGGGACTATATCGCCAGCAAGGCCGAGGCGCGTGACCCCATGCCGATGGTCAAGCGGATTTTCCCGCAGGTCGCCAGTGATGTCCAGCGGATTGTGGAGAACTATCAAGATCCGAAACACACGGAGGAGTTGCTTGCCGCGGAAACCCTCCGGTTGGAGACCTATCTTGGCACCGAGCGCGCAAAGGAGTATGGAGCCTTGCTCAGCAAGGATCCGTTTACCATTGGTGTCATACTGGCCTATTTGTATTATTACCGGAAGGAGAACATGCAAATCCGTGCAATCCTCAACGGCAAGTATTACGGATATACCGCGGAGAAGATTCGGGAGGTTGTAGGATGACCCTGTTCACCAAACCAATGAAGCTGTTGACCGCCGTCGTGCTCGAGCAGAAGAGCGACGAGGTGGTCAAGTCGTTGCTCGCCTTGGGCGTCATGGACTTTGTCCATTTGGACAAGCTCGACCCCAAGCAGATGGAGAAACTTTCCTCCCGTCCCTCGTCGGTGTCCAGGGCCGCGCTTGAGGATATGCGCCACCGCATCGAGGTGATGTTGCGCCAAGGGGGAAGGTCCCTTCCTTCCGCGGAGAAGCTGAACGTCCAGGATATGCAGAAGCCCGACATGGACGGCTACCGCAAGCTGTTGGACGGCATCAACGGACAGCTGACCAGTCTGAAGGATGCCCAGAGAAGCAGCAACCAGCTGGTGCTCGGACTGGAAGAGATGCAACGCTACATCAACGAGCAAAAATATGCCTTCCTTGACCTGCGGGTAGGCAAGCCCGCCCACGGTGGCATGGATGAGCTGGCCGAGAAGCTGGGAGCCTTCGGGGCGGTGGTCACCACCAGCTCCACCGATTCAGGCAAGTACATCAGCCTGACGCTCCGCCGTGATGCGGCCCAGGTCAATCCGCTGATGGACAAGTTCGGCTGGACCGAGACCAGCAACGCCGACTTGCAGCGCACCGCGCTGAGCGACGCTGCCCAGGCAATCAAGAAGCGCTTGGATGAGGCGGTGCGGAAACGAGGGGACGTGCAGGATCAGGTGACGGCCGTCATCGCCAACAACGCCGCGGCCCTTGACAGCGCCTGGACAAACCTGCGCCTGAACGAGCTCTGCGACCAGATCCGCGGGTATTTTTCCTACACCCGCAACACGACGCTGTTCAGCGGCTGGGTGCCGGCGGAGCAGGCCGACGAGGTGCAGAAGGCGATCTACCGCTCAAGCGACGGGCAGTGCGTCATCGAGTGGACCGAGGCGGACGCCATGCCGCGCAGCGAGGTCCCTGTACAGGTTTCCGCCCCGAAGGCGATGCTTCCTTTCAGCAGGATTGTCCAGAACTACGGCACACCGGAGTACGGCTCGGTCAATCCGACCCCCTTCGTCATGGTCGCCTACCTGAGCATGTTCGCCCTGATGTTCGCCGATGTCGGGCAGGGTTTCGTGCTGTTGCTCTACGGACTGTTTGCCATGTGGAACTACAAGCGCAAGCCACAGCTGAAGGACGGCATGATCAGCCGCAACACCAGCCAGCTGCTTGTCTATCTTGGAGTTGCCAGCATGGTGGGCGGAGCCCTCTTCGGTTCGTATTTCGGCTATTCCGCGCTTCCAGCGCTTTGGTTCAACTATGACGCGGCAGTCAATGGCGAGGCGCTTGCCGGACAGACGATCACCAGCGTCTATGGCATTCTGGGCATCACGATCAAGTTCGGCATCATCGTCATCTACACCGGCTTGGCCATCAACTGGGTCAACTTGTTCCGCAAGAAGGCTTGGCTGACCCTGCTGCTGGACAAGAACGGCTTGGTCGGTGGACTGCTTTTCGGCATCGGCCTCTATCTTGGCTTCGGCTTCGCGGCTTCCGGGTACCGTTCGTTCCCGTCGAATCCCGTCATCATGCCGACCATCGCCATCTGCATGCTTCTGATTTTCCTCCGCGGCTTTATCAGCTACGCCCTTTCCGTCAAGGAAGGCGGGACGAGAAAATCTGGCGGCCAGGTGGTGATGGACGCCTTCATGGGCTGGCTTGTCGACGCGCTGGAGATTTTCTGCGGCTACATGTCCAACACGCTCAGCTTCATGCGTGTCGCCGGCCTCGGTATCGCGCACGTCTGCCTGATGACCAGTTTCCGTTCCCTTTCCGACATGGTCGGGGGGGCGGGCGGCATCGCCATCTACGTGCTGGGCAACCTGCTGGTCATCGTCCTCGAAGGACTGTCTGCAGGTATTCAGGCACTGAGACTCAACTACTATGAGTTCTTCAGCAGGTATTTCACCGGCAAAGGCGTTGCCTATGAGCCGGTTGCCTTGAAAGGATAAGTCGTTACTTCTTTATTTTTGATCAGGAGGGTCGTTATGACCGGTTTGAGAAAGTTTGGAAAGAAAGTGATGGGAGCCACCATGCTGATGATGCTGACCACCAGCGCTCTGTTTGCCGAAGGTGCCGCGCAGGCCCAGGCTGTCGACTACAACGTCGCTGTCGTCTGCCTTGCCGCAGCCATCGCGTTCGGTATCGGTGCTCTTGCCGCAGGTATGGCTATCGGCAAGGTCGGCAGCGCGGCCATGGGTGCCATCAGCGAGAGACCGGAGATCGCCAGCCAGGCGCTGATCTTCATCGCGCTCGCGGAAGGTCTCGTCGTCTTCGGCTTCATCACCGCACTGATGATTCTCGGCAAGGTCTGAGGATGCATTATTACGTCATCGGCGACCAGGATACCGTGCTGGGCTTTTCGCTCGTCGGGGTCTCTGGGATGCAGGCGACAAATCCAGGCGAAGCGAAAGCCGCTTGGAACGGCGCCCTCGCGGACAAGGAGAACGGCATCATCATTATCACGGAGGATGTGGCGGACATGATCCGCTCCACCGTGGATCGGTATCTGTTCTCCGAGTCGTTTCCTCTGGTGGTGGAGATTCCCGCCACCGGCAAGGAAGGCAAGGGCCGCGATTTGCGGGAACTGGTCAACCAGGCCATTGGTGTCTCGCTGTAACGAAGGATGGGAAGATGGAGCAAACGAATAACCTCTTGCTCGACGGCATCGTGGCCGAGTCCCAAGGGAAGGCTGACGCCATCCTGAAGGATGCCCAGGCTCAGGTCGAGCGCATAGAGGCAGATGCGAAAAAACGTGCCGAGGAGCAGGTCGAGGTCTCGGAGCGCGACCACCAGAGCCGGATGAGACAGGTGCAGTTCCGTCTGGACGCGGCGCTTGCCAGCGCCAAACGCAAGGCCCAGCTCAAGCGTATCGACGAGTCCTACCAGATGGTGATGGACCGGGTCGTGAGCCGTTTCCGTACGTTTGCCCAGAGCAAGGCATTCCGCCCCTATCTGGCCCAATGGATCGCAGAGGCGGCCATCGGGCTTGACCTGAAAGAAGCCAAGGTGGCTTTTTGCCCATTGGCTCCGGTGGACGAGGCGATGCTCAAGGATGCCGAAGCCTTGGTGAAGCAGGTCACCGGCAGCACCGTCCACCTTGTGCTGGATTCCCGCCCGGTCCGCGAGATCGGTGTCGTCCTTTCCAGCATGGATGACAAGGTATCCTTCAATAACCAGGTCGACGTCCGGCTGAGACGCTATGACCGCGATATCAGGACTATGGTTCAGGAACATACATGGAACGCAGAGTAGTTGGAAAAGTCAAACGGGTGAACGGTCCGGTCATCACGCTGAAGGAAGTCCATGATGCACAGATGATGGAGATGGTCCGCATCGGCGAGCAGCAGCTTGTCGGCGAGGTCATCAAGCTGTTTGATGACGAGGCGACCGTCCAGGTCTACGAGGACGCGACAGGCATCTGCCCTGGAGACAATGTCTATGGCAGTGGTTCCAGCCTTTCGTGCGAGCTCGGGCCCGGACTGATCGGCTCCATTTATGATGGCATCCAGCGCCCGCTGGAGAAGCTGATGGAGGCGAGTGGCGCCTTCATCGGCCGGGGCCTTTCATTCCCCGCTATCGATCATGGGAAGAAATGGCACTTCGTCCCCTCCGTCAAGGTGGGCGATCCGGTGCACGCTGGCTCGATTGTCGGCTCCGTGCAGGAGACCGAGCGTGTCAGCCATAAGATCATGGTTCCGCCGGAGAAGCAGGCGGGTACCGTCAGCGCGGTCGTCCCGGAGGGGGATTATACCGTGGAGGAGACGGTGGTCACCTATACGGAGGGCGATGGCAGGGAGGTGCATGTCTCCTTGTCGCAGAGATGGCCGATCAGGGCTCCACGCCCGGTGCAGGAGCGTCTGCCGTTGAAACAGCCGCTGATTACCGGCCTGCGTGTCATCGACACCCTGTTTCCGCTGCCCAAGGGCGGAACGGTCGCCATTCCGGGCGGCTTCGGGACAGGAAAGACGATGACCCAGCACTCGATCGCCCAGTGGTGCGATGCCGACATCATCGTCTACATCGGCTGCGGGGAGCGTGGCAACGAGATGACCGACGTCTTGAGGGAATTCCCCCAGCTGGTCGATCCGAGGACCGGAAAGAGCTTGATGGAGCGCACGATCCTGATCGCGAATACCTCCAACATGCCGGTTTCGGCCCGTGAGGCGTCGATTTACACCGGTGTCACCATGGCCGAATACTATCGGGACATGGGCTACCAGGTCGCGATCATGGCCGATTCCACCAGCCGCTGGGCCGAAGCGCTCCGCGAGCTGTCGGGCCGCATGGAGGAGATGCCCGCGGAAGAGGGATTCCCTGCGTACCTTCCGACCCGTATCGCCCAGTTCTATGAGCGGGCGGGCTACATGAAGACCCTTTCCGACAAGGAAGGCTCGGTCTCCATCATCGGAGCGGTCTCGCCTCCGGGTGGCGACTTCTCCGAGCCGGTCACCCAGCACACCAAGCGCTTCGTGCGTTGCTTCTGGGCGCTCGACCGTGCTTTGGCAAGCGCCCGCCACTATCCCGCCATCAGTTGGCTGGACAGTTACAGCGAGTACCTGCCGGACGTCAAGGGCTGGTGGGACGAGAAGAGCGACGGACAGTGGTCCGCCATGCGCCAGGAAATCATGGAGCTCCTGCAGAAAGAGGTCCGTTTGCAGCAGATCGTCAAACTGGTCGGCCCTGACGCGCTGCCGGACTCGCAGAACTTCCTGCTCGAGGTGTGCGCCCTGTTCAAGACCGCGTTCCTCCAGCAGAACGCCTTTGACGAGATTGACCGCTACTGCGGCATACAGAAGCAGATGAAGATGCTCGCCATCATCCTGGACTACTACCACAAGGGTATCCAGGCGATAGGCAAGGGAGTTCCGATGGTGAAGCTCCGCCGCCTCAGCGCGGTGCAGGATATGGCGCGCATGCGCTTTTCCGTCAGCAACGACGATGCGGCGAGCATCGACCGTCTCGAGCTGAAGCTGGACCACGCGATCGACCAACTGGGAGGTATCTACGATGACAGACCGTGACACATTGCTTGCCCAGACAGACCGTCGTCTGCTCAGCGGCCGCCTGTATCGCGGCGCCAGCAGGATTGACGGGCCGCTTGTCTACATGAGGGGCACTCACCCCATCGGCTATGGGGAACTGGTCGAGATCCAGGGTTCCGATGGAAAGAGAAGGGCCGGCCAGGTGCTGGATACCAGCGACGACGTGGTCTGCGTCCAGGCCTTCGAGGGCACCGACGGGCTTGACCTGCCGGATACCGGCATGCGCTTCATGGGCGAGCCGCTTACCTTGGGGGTGAGCGAGCAGATGCTTGGGCGCGTCATGAACGGTCTGGGACAGAGCAGGGACGGCTCCGCGCTTCCCCACGTGGCAGACGAGCGGGATGTCAACGGCTCCGCCATCAATCCCACCGCCCGCGAGTATCCTCGCGATTTCATCCAGACCGGAGTCTCCGTCATCGACGGCATGACCACCCTGATCCAGGGACAGAAACTGCCGATTTTCAGCGGTAACGGCCTTGCCCACAACCAGCTGGCGGCGCAGATCGCCCGCCAGGCGAAGGTGCGTGGCAACGCCAGCGACTTCTGCATCGTCTTCGCGGCAATGGGCGTCAAGTACGACGTCGCCCGTTTCTTCATCGATTCGTTCGAGGAGACCGGAGTGCTCGACAACGTCGCGCTCTTCCTGTCGCTTGCCGACGACCCGTCGATCGAGCGTACCATCACCCCGAAGACCGCCCTTACCTTGGCCGAGTACCTTGCGTTCGACAAGGGCAAGCAGGTGTTGGTGATCATGACCGACATGACCAACTACTGCGAGAGCCTTCGGGAGATCAGCACGATGCGTGGCGAGATTCCTTCCCGTAAAGGATACCCGGGCTATCTTTACTCGAACCTCTCCGAGATTTACGAGCGGTCGGGGAAGATCGCGGGGAAAACCGGCTCGATCACCCAGCTGCCGATCCTGACCATGCCCAACGATGATATCAGCCATCCGGTTCCCGACCTCACCGGTTACATCACCGAAGGACAGATCGTCTTCGACCGTGGCATGAACAGCCGTGGCATCTACCCGCCGATCAACCCGCTTCCCAGCCTTTCCCGTTTGATGAAGGACGGTATCGGCGAGGGAATGACCCGCAGCGACCATCCGCACCTTTCCAACCAGCTGTTCGCTTCGTACAGCCATGTGAAAGAGGTGCAGAACCTTGCGAGTGTCATCGGCGAGGAGGAGCTTACCCCGCTCGACCACCAGTATCTGGAGTTCGGCGACTTCTTCGAGAAGAAGTTCATCAACCAGTCCTTCACCGAGGACCGGTCGATCGAGGAGACGCTCGATCTTGGCTGGAAGGCTCTCGGCAAGCTGCCCAGCGAGGAGCTGCAGCGCCTGACTGACGAGGAAATCGAGGAACACTACGGGAAGTAAGGGGAGTCTGCTTTGAATACGAGCCTCGCTCCGACACGGAGCAACTTGATGAAACTGTCCGAAGACCTTCAGTTCGCGAAGCTGGGGCATGAGCTGCTCGACCAGAAACGTTCGATCCTGGTCGTCGAGCTTCTGACCCTGGTCGACCAGGCCGTTGATTACCAAAGCAGGGTGCAGGATGCGCTCAAGGAGGCCCATGAGAGCCTTGTCGGGTCCATCATGCACATGGGGCGTCTGAAGGTCGCCAACCTTGGAGGAGCCATCAACATCGACTACTCGATCGAGGTGGGGACCCGAAAGGTGATGGGCGTGGCGCTGCCGAAGGTGGAGACCACCTTTACCGACCACAGTCCCTATTTCTCCAGCGAGGGAACCAGCTTCATCAGCGAGCTGTCGGTGGGAAAATACCGCGACGCGCTCGAGCTGATGGGCAAGCTCGCCGAGCTGAAGGTCTCGATCATGCGCCTGGCGCGCGAGGTCAAGAAGACGATCCGGAAGGTCAACGCCCTTGAGAAGATCGTCATCCCCGATGACGAGGAGACGATCCGCTTCATGCGTGACCGCATCGAGGAGGCTGAGCGGGAGAGCTTCATCCTCCTGAAGGTGGTCAAGGACCGTATGGAACGCGCACGCCAGGTAAAGGATCCGCACCGCGTCGCTCTGACGGCGCATGTCGTGCGCCCGGGAGAGGAGGTTCAGAATGGGAGTTCCGTTTAAGACGATTGTCGCCTATGTGGATGGGTCCGAGGACGCGTTGAGCGCCATCATGTATGCGATTCTGTTGGCCCAGCAGAATGACGCGAAGCTCATCGCGGCCTCGGTCGTCAACACCAAGGCATTGAATGAATTGGTCCATGCGGGTATCTTTGTGGATGTGGAGCGCAACCAGTACCAGAAGGAGTTGCAGGACGACACCGACCGTTACCTGAGACACGCCCAACGGCTTGCCGCCCAGAAGCATGTCGAGGTGGAGGCTGTCAAGCTGGAAGGTACCGTCCACGCCGAGGTCACCAAGCTGCTCAAGGAGCGTGGTGCCGACCTTTTGGTCATCGGCGGAGTGACCCAGATCCGTAGCCGGAGGGAGGAACTTGCCTCGGAGACGGATAGGATGATGCGCACAAGCCCCTGCCCGGTGCTTGTTGTCAAGGATGATGAAGACGTCTGGCAGGCGTTCGATTCTATGAGATAAGGAGGACCCTATGCATCTTGGAGACGTAATCGAGAAGCATTTGATCAAGGTGCCCTTGGTCAGCACGGACAAGCGTTCGGTTCTCACCGAACTGGTGGATACCCTTGCCAACGACAAGGAGTACACGCCGGAAAAGCGCAAGGCGATTCTCGAGGCGGTCTTTGACCGCGAGGCCCTTGGTTCGACCGGAATCGGTGGCGGAGTCGCCATCCCCCATGCGAAGCTTGCCTGGATGAAGCACCTCCGGCTGGTAGTCGGAATCAGCAAGAACCCGATTGACTTCGGTTCTCCGGACGGAGAGCCGACCCGGCTCTTTTTCCTGGTGCTTGCCCCCGCGGACGAGGCTGGCGCCCATGTCGAGCTGCTCGCCTCAATCGCCCGCACCTGTTCTTCGCCTCTGATGAGGAAGCTGTTGCTCTCCGCTCGCTCGGCAGACGAGGTGTACGACCTGTTCGCCGACAACTGACCGCTTGGGCGAAAAAACAAAAAAAGACCGCCTTGTAACGTTTCTGTTACAGGCGGTTTTTGTATCGCTGCTGTCGTTAGGAAAAGCGGCATCCCGGTCTGTTTCGGAATGCCGCGCCTCTCAGGAACGTCAGCCTCGTGCCCGGGTGTAGATGTCGTGGATTTCCTTGGCGTGGAGCACCATGAAATCTCCCAGCGTACGCTTGCCGAAATTGGTCGCCTTTTCGGTCAGCTCGTCAATCTGCTTGTCGGTCGGCTGGATGCCCAGCTCCTTCATGTTGGTCGGCATGCCCATCTGTCTGTAAAAGGCTTCGACGGCGCGGATCGTGTCCTCGGCGTTCTTGGCGTCGATGCCGAAGACCTGTTTGCCAAACCGGATGAAACGCCCCGGGTCGCGCTTCTCGACATAGCGGGCCCAGGTAGGCCACAGGGCGGCGAGGCCGGCGCCATGGGCGCAGTCGAACATGCCGCCCAGCTCGTGTTCCAGCTGATGGCATGCCCAGTCACCCCTGCTGGCGTTGCCCATGGCGGTCAGGTTGTTGTGGGAAAGAGACGAGCCGAACATCACGACGCTCCTGGCATCGTAGTCGCCCGGGTCTTTGACAAGTGTCAGTCCGGCTTCCTTGACGGCACGCATGATTCCCTCGGCGATCTCGTCGGTGAGGTGGCTGCCCTCGGCATGGCAGAAATAGCGCTCCATCGTGTGCATCAGGATATCGGTGACTCCGCAGGCGGTCTGGTAGGCAGGAAGGCTCATGGTCAGCATCGGGTCCTCGATGGCGAACTTGCAGCGGCAATAGTCGCTGTTGCAGCCACGCTTCAACCAGCCGTCCTCGTTGGTCAGGACGGAGGAATCGCTCATCTCGCTTCCGGCGGCGGCGATGGTGAGGACCGCCCCAATCGGGGTGCAGCCGGCCGGCTTGCGGGTCCCGTCATAGAAATCCCAAGGATCTCCGCCGTTGAAGAGGGCGTAGCCGATCGCCTTGCAGGAGTCGATGACCGAGCCGCCTCCGACGGCAAGCAGGAAATCGACCTTCTCGGCCTTGCAGAGCTCGACACCCTTGCGGGCCAGGGAGATGCGCGGGTTGGGCACGACGCCGCCGAGCTCGACGGAGGCGATGCCCTCCGCATCGAGCTGCTTCTTGATCCTGGCAATCAGCCCGCTCTTGACGGCATGATGGCTTCCATAGTGGATCAGTACCTTTTTGGCACCAAACTCCTTCAGCAACGCACCGGTCTCGTCGACCTTGTCTTTGCCGAACACCACTTTGGTCGGTGTGTAATAGACGAAATCGTATACCATAAGCTATCTCCTTTTTTGGGGGTCAATATCCGATTTGGGCGGGCACGAACAGGACCTTGATGCGGTTGGGCACCAACTGGTTGCTCAACACCAGGTAATCGCGGCAGACGGTGTGCTCGCAGGCGCCGGCGGGGAGGGCCATCAGGTTCCTGCTGTCGCAGGTCGCGTTCATGCACCTTCCGTTTTTGGCGCAGGCCGTGTCGCAGCCAAGGCGCAGCACGTTGGCCGGGGCCGCCTCCTCCTTGACGCGGACGACCGCTGCCTGGAGGTCGGGGACGATCTTGTCGGTGGAGCAGACGAGGATCACCTGCTTCGGTCCGAAGATGATCGGGGCGATGCGGGTTCCCTTTCCGTCTACCAGGTACAGTTCGCCATGCTCGGTGACCGCGTTGGCGCTCGCCAGGAAGGTGTCGACGGTGAAGGCGGCGTATTGGCTCGCCAGCACCTCTTCGGGCGTCTTTGCCGCGTACCGGCTCTTGAAATCGTAGTCGCCGCTATCGAGCAGGTCGATCACGCCGCTTTCGAACAGGCTGATGGAGCCGCCGACGGCACAGCTCGATCCTTTTGCCATCAAAGAGCGCACCATGGGGACCACATCCTTCAGTTCCGGGATGTAGGTTGCCTGGATATGGTTCTTTCCAAGCGCCTCAATCGTGCGCTTCACCCGCATCTGCAGGATTTTCTTGTCATTTGCGTCCATAGCCCAATGATACACACAAACCCCATCCCCAACAACCGCCGTGAATGTGGAAGAATGTGTTCTTCGGGTTTGGGTCGTCCGAAATTGTGCTACACTTCCCGATAAGAGAGGCCACCATGAAAATTACCTTTATCGGTGCCGCGAGGCATGTTACGGGAAGTTGCACACTCTTGAACTGTGCGGGCCGTTCGGTCCTGATCGATTGTGGAATGCCCCAGGGCAATGACGAGAAGCTGATGACTGACCTGCTGTTCAGGGCTTCCGAGATCGACGCGGTACTCCTGACCCATGCCCATATCGACCATAGCGGCTGGCTTCCGCTTTTGGCGAAGGAAGGATTCCGTGGATCCATCTGGTCGACCAAGGCGACTGCGGACCTGTGCGAGATCATGCTCAACGACAGCGCCCACATCCAGGAGATGGAGGCGGAGTGGAGGAACCGCAAGGCCAAGCGCGGTGGTGGCGGCGAGGTAGTTCCTATCTATACGGTAGAGGACGCGCAGCGCGCGATGGGTTTTTTCAAGACTGCGGAGTACGGCGAGACCATCCAGCTGTCCAAAGGAATCAGCTTCAGGTTCAACGATGCAGGCCACATGTTGGGCAGCGCGTGCATCGAGATCTGGATGGAGGAGGGAGGCGAGAAGCGAAAGCTGATTGCAAGCGGCGACGTCGGCAATCTGGACCAGCCCCTGATCAAGGATCCGCAGCCGATCGAGGGGGCCGACTATGTCCTGATCGAGTCGACCTATGGCGACCGCCTGCACGAGCTTCCGCCGGGAGCGGTGGGGCATAACGTTCCCAACATCGTCCGCGCCAAGGAACTGGCCGGCTGGATCAGCCGCACCTTCGCCCGCGGTGGTAACGTGATCATCCCTGCCTTTTCGGTTGGACGGACCCAGGAGATGCTCTATCTGATGCGTCTGATCGTCACCAACCGCCTTTGCCCCGAGCTGGGACAAATACCGGTTTTTGTCGATAGCCCCCTTTCCGTGAAGGCGACCGGCGTCTTCGCCGCCAATGTGGAGGGCTATTATGACAGCGAGGCGATGGAACTGGTGAAGAAGGGAATCAACCCGCTGGTTTTCCCCGGCCTGGTGACCATCACCGACAGTGCCGACAGCAAGGCGCTGAACTCACGCGAGGGGAGCTGCGTCATCATCAGCGCAAGCGGCATGTGCGAGGCTGGCCGGATCCGCCATCACCTGAAGCACAACCTTTGGAGGAAGGAGTGCACGCTGGTCTTCACCGGATACCAGGCTGTGGGGACGCTCGGCCGTTCGATTCTCGACGGGGCCCGCCATGTGACGTTGTTCGGGGAGCAGGTGGATGTCAACTGCGAGATCCGCAAGCTTGAGGGCATCAGCGGTCACGCCGACCGGGACGGCCTGATCCGGTGGATCAAGAACCTCAGCACCATGCCCCGCTACGTTTTCGTCAACCATGGGGAAGAGGACAGCGCCCTCGCGTTCGCCAGTCATGTGGGCAGTACCCTGGGCATCAAGGCGTACGCGCCGAAGCAGCTGGAGCGGTTCGACCTGCTCGACGAGGCGAGCCTGCCGAAAACAACCCATTTCGAGGTGGGAAAGCTGCCCTACCAGAAGGAGCTGGACGAGGCGATCGCGGAACTGGACAAGCAACAGCGCGCGCTCAACGGGCTGCTTGCCTTGCTGCGTAGCCAGGCGGAGGACCAGCACATCTCTGCCAAGGAGGCTATCCGCATGAGCAACACGTTAAGCCGTTTGGCCAGCGACCTCGAGTTCCTTGGCATGAAGTGGGGAAAAGATGCGTAATGGCAATTTTCCCGCATAAAATATTGTGAACACTATTTTACAACATGCAGGATGAAAAAAATGAAAGAACTCCTTGACTAATTCAGTGCTTGGTGGTACCCTGCATGAGCGCTTGAGCGACAAGCGAAAAGCGTAGTGGTTTTTCCAGGAGAGCGAGAGGGGAAGAGGGAAGAGTTGTCAAGAAGGGCGGCCGGACTTCCCATAGAGGGGAGGCGGCCAGTCAATTCCGGACGAAGGACGAGAGAGA
>OMYY01000051.1 GCA_900315435.1 uncultured Spirochaetaceae bacterium | reverse complement strand
CCTTCTTTATTCTCTAGGTTGCCTTTGGCTATTGGTTTCGGCTCGGATTTGGCTTGTCGTGTCGTCCTCGGTTGGCGTTTTCATCCCGTCCCTAACAAAGCACCTGTATGTCCATCCGGAACGGATGACACACGCAGAGAAAAACAATACTGAAAAAGAAAAGCTGAGACATGAAATGGCCATAGCGCGAAAACTTGCGCGTCATTATGGCTTCGATGTGTTTTTGCTGCCAGAGGATTTAGGCAGTCATTTGCTTTTGTTCGGAAACAAAAGCCCTGATGGTATTGTAAATGGTTTTTTTCTTTGATGAGAAACAAGCGGTTAAAGGGACCGAAAGAAGCATTCAAGGAAATTTCCGAAAAGCAAGAAAACAGGCAGAAATGCTTTATCTTGATTTGTCTCAAACTAATGTCAGCATCGAGAAAGCCGTTGCATATATCAATGGACAAATTAAGGCTGGCGGAGATGTTTCTGAATCTTTCAATGTAGTCATCGAAAACAAGGATGGGATTTTCTCGGAATTTCGTGTTGATATAAATAAGAAGGAGCTCGTAAAGAGCACCTTCTTAAGCAGTCCAAGGAGTAACCCTTGGTCTGATTCCAATATCGCATCGAATTCCTCTTCCGTCAAGCCCGACGTGCTCGCGCAGGCGGCCTACCACGGCTCCGCCTATCTCTTCGACAAGTTCAGGACCGACAAGGTGAACAGCGGGGAAGGTTCCCAATACTTTGGCTGGGGCCTGTATTTCACCCAGTCGAAGCAGATCGCGGCCGAATACGCCCAGAGGCAGGGAGACCTGAAGTTCAAGGACGGCGGGAGAGTCGCCGAGCTTCCGGACCTTCTCTCCGTGATGGGGGGATCGGAATCCTTGAAGAAGTTCGAAGACACGGTAGACCGCATCTCCGGAAAGCCCGGCAGATGGAAGGAAGTGCTCGACAACTTCTGCGTGGGGATCGGTGCTTCCGACAACGACATCTTCCAAGCCATCGACTACGCATCATTCGAAACCAGGCCGGAGGGCAACACGTTCAAGGAGATGATGGCGTCCAGGTCTTCCGGGCTGACCGGCAAGGAGAATGCGGTCAAGGCCGCGCTGGAGGATTTCCTCAATACCGAGGAAGGGCTGAGGTTCTACGACCTCTCCCACACGTGGGGCCAGCGTCCCCATTACGTCTATTCGGTCGAGCTTCCTGACGGCAAGTACCTGGACTGGAATGCTCCGATGCCGGAGGAAGACAGGCAGCTGATCCGGTCCCGCTTCCTGCAGGAGCCGGGGGAGAGCCTTCCGGACGAAATCGAGGGCGATCCCGAGCTGGACCGTCCGGACAACAAGTTCAAGACGGGCAGGGACTTCTACAGAGGGCTCCGCGAGATGCCCTATTTCCGAGGCGAGCCCCGTGACATCTCCGGATTCCTGCACCGGCTCGGCTATGCGGGAATCGTGTATGATGCCGGAAGCATCCAGGGAGGCGGGAACGGGGCGCGGAACCTTGTCGTCTTCGACGAGAACGACATCCGGATCACGGGCAAGACCCTCTTCCAGCGGGTCACCGCCGAGCAGGTGCAGAAGGCCCGCACCCGGGATATGGAGCGGATCGAGAAGGATGCCAGGGGAGCCCTGATCAGGACGGCCGGCGGCGGGACCCGGCTGATGGACATCGCCCGCGAGTGCCAGAGTTTCGAGGAGTTCAGGGACAAGGTGTCCGACGAGTTCGTGCGCGGACAGGAGCGCATCCCCCGCATGTCCGTCGACGATTTCGCGAGGATCAGCTGGGACTATGCGCGCATGCTCGGCTCCGAAGGGGACGACCTGTACGGAGACCACGAGCTTGCCGTCATGGCCAGGGAAGCCGCAAATGCCGAAGATCTCAAGACGTGGGTCGAGCAGAACAGGCCCGACATCGTCCAGCTGATGAGGTCCGGCACCGAGACGTCCCTCGAGACCTGGCTGCGGGCGCTGTACCACGATGCCAACGGCACCGACGGCGAGGCCGTGCAGGAAGCTACTAACGTTGCATCCATCCTTGACGAGGAGAGGCGCAGGGAGAAGAGCCTGGACAACCGGTTCAAGGAGCTGGTCGGCACCGACGACGGGCTCGTCCAGGTCATCTCCGCGTTCTCCTCCGACGACACGCAGCTGCCTCCGGAGGCGAGGATCGTTGTCGATGCGGCAAACTGGTGACCAATCCGGTGGACTTCGGGGAATTCCGCATCGGCCCGGAACGCTGGCAGGTGCTGGTCGGCCTCGGGGGCGGCATGGACGCCGGGTTGTCGGTCAGCGCTGGCTTCATGTGGACCAGCGGGGACATCGGGGAAGGGAGGAGAAAGAAATAGACGGGGTGGTCTCCCGCCTGTTTTGTCCACGGAATTTAGACAAAAACTAGAAATACCTAGAAAGTGCAAGAAACAAAAATACAGAAAAAGTCTGCAACTTGTTGTTATAAAACAGATTGCAGACCAAAATGAGATATATTTGGAAATCATTGGCAAAAGCGAGAAAAGTTGGCTTTTCAGACTTCCATGATCTCTTTTTCCTTTGCTGCCGCGATCTGGTCGACCTTTTCCGTGTAGGTGTCGGTCAGCTTCTGGATCTTGGCCTCGAGATTCTTCTGCTCGTCCTCGCTGATCTCACCGGCTTTCTGGGCCTTCTTCAGCTCGTCCATGCCGTCGCGGCGGATATTGCGCACGGAAATCTTCGCCTGCTCGGCGGTATTCTTCGCGCTCTTCGCCAGCTGCTTGCGGCGCTCCTCGGTGAGGGGAGGGAAGGTCAGGCGGATCAGTTTGCCGTCGTTGTTCGGTGGCAGACCGAGGTCGCTGGACAGGATCGCCTTCTCAAGGGCGGGGAGGACGGACTTGTCCCAGGGCTGGATGACAATGGTACGTGCCTCGGGAATGCTGATGGTGCCGACCTGGTTGATCGGAGTCGGCGTGCCGTAGTAGTCCACGCGGATCTTGTCCAGGACGCTCGCGGAGGCGCGTCCCGTGCGCAGGCCGTCATAGTCTGCCTTCAGGGTCTCGCAGGTCTTCTGCATCCTTGCTTCACAGTTTGTCAAAACATCAGACATGTTGCTTGCTTCCTTTTTTTGAGAAGAAAGGCCGGACTTGCGGTCCGGCCCTTCTGGTGTTATTTGGTTCCGGCGACGAAGAACTTGTAGTCGACGATCGAGAGCTTGCAGCCATTCTCCTTGGAGACGGCGGCCATCTTCTTCTCGACGCTCATGGTCTCGTCCTTGACGAAGTTCTGGCTCAGCAGGCAGATCTCGCCGAGGTGCTTGTTCAGCTTGCCGCGGACGATGCCTTCCTTGACCTTCTCCGGCTTGTCCATGTCCTTGACCTGGGCGCGGAAGATCTCCAGCTGCTCGTTGACGTACTGCTCCGGGACGTCCTTCATGGAAAGGTGGCTCGGGGTGAACGCCGCGACATGCAGGGCGACGTCGTTGGTGAACTCCTTCACGGCATCCTTCTGGAAAGCCTCGGCGTTGTCCGCCTGGAAGACGACCACGACACCCATGGCGCCATCACCGTGGATGTAGGTGGCGGCGTACTGGCTGTCGGCGAGCGCCTTGTAGTAGACGTTGCGGACGGCCATGTTTTCCTTGATGATGGCGATGGCCTCGTTGACCTTGGCGGTCAGCGCGTCGTTGGGCTCAGTGTAGGCGTTGGCCAGCACCATGTCGCACAACTCGTTCCCGAGGGCGGCGAACTTCTCGTTGGAAGAGACGAAGTCGGTCTCGCAGGAGACGGAAACCATGGCGACGGCCTTGCCGTTCTGCTTGATCGAGATCCTGCCATTCTCCGTGGGGCGGTCCTGGCGCTTGGCCACGGCTGCCTTGCCCATCTCCTTCAGGATCTTGTCAGCCTCGGCGAAATCGCCGTTGGCCTTCACAAGGGCGTTCTTGCAGTCCATCATGCCTGCTCCGGTAGCCTCGCGGAGCTGCTTCACCATCTGTGCGGTAATAGTTGCCATAACTCACTCCTTGTCGTACAGCTTGTCATCATCGACGTCGGCTTCCTTGGAAGCGGCGTCATCCTCGGTCTTCTCTTCCTCGGGCTCGAACTTGGAAAGGTCGGTCGCGTTGGTGCTGTCGTAGACCGTGTCGGCCTCTTCCTTGGTGTCAGCGGCCGGAACGGCTTCGGTATCCTCGTCGTCGAGGCTCTCGACAATCTGGATGCCCTGCTCGTTGTCGGCGTCGATGACGGCGTTGGCGATGATCTCGACGAACAGGCTGATGGCGCGGATGGCGTCATCGTTGCCGGGAATCGGGTAGGTGATGTCGGTCGGGTCGCAGTTGGTATCGACCACCGCGATGGTGGGGATGCCGAGTCTCTTGGCCTCGCCGACGGCGATCGCCTCCTTCTTGGTATCGATGATGAACAGGGCGCCCGGAAGCTCTTTCATGTCCTTGATGCCGGCGAAGTTCTTGTTCAGCTTTTCCTTCTGCTTGGTCAGCAGGGCGGCTTCCTTCTTGGTCAGGGAATCGAAGGTGCCGTCGATCTCCATCTTCTCGATTTTCTTCAGAGTAGCGATGGATTTCTTGATGGTGGCGAAGTTGGTGAGCATGCCGCCGAGCCAGCGGTTGTTCACGTATGGCATGCCGCAGCGCTGCGCCTGCTCGGCGATGGTCTGCTGCGCCTGCTTCTTGGTTCCGACGAACAGGATCTGCTTGCCGGACTTGACGACCTGGCGGATCGCGTCATAGGCGGTAACGAGACATGCAGACGTCTTCTGCAGATCGATGATATGGATGCCGTTCCTCTGGCTGTAGATGTACTTGGCCATTCTCGGATCCCAACGTTTGGTCTGGTGACCAAAGTGCACGCCCGACTCAAGCAGGCTCTTCATGGTAACTACGGACATACTGCCCTCCTGTTCGACGACACGAAGCTGTATCGCCACCCTTCATCTCTTACTCATCCCCGCAGGGACGGAAATTTTGCGCTGCTAACGAGCGCAATCGGCCCCTATTATGGCGAAAATCTTTTCCTGTGGCAAGCCCAGCATCGTGGCTTCGCTTCCCTCGGTGCTTTCCACCAGCGACTTTCCCTTCCATTGGATGCGGTAGGCCCCGGCGGCGCCCTCCCATTCTCTGGTTGCGAGGTACGCATCGATGTCTTTGTCAGACAATGCCTTGAACCGGACATGGGCGATGTCGCTGCCGTGGTAGACGCGGCCCTGCCAGAAGAAGGCGTAGCCACAGGCGATGACCTGCTCGCGGCCGGAGAAGCGGCGGAGCATCGCCCTGGCCTCCCCGATGCTGTGGGCCTTTCCGATCAGCTCGCCCTCGAAGACGATCATCGTGTCGCAGCAGATGACCGGAAGGGAAGGGCGGGGATGCTCCTTGAGGAACCGGTCCATCTTCTGCATGGCCAGGTCCTCGACATGTCCGAGCGGGTCCTTCTTGTCCGAGTGCTCGTCGATTCCTGTCGGCATGACGTGCACCTTGATGCCCTCGTTTTCCAGAAGCCACTTGCGTGCGACGCTCTGGCTGGCCAGGATCACCTCCGGCATCATCTCCCTATACGAAGCCATTTCCTTTCTTCAGCTCCTCGAGCTCCTCGCTCTTGGCGAACCATGCCTCTTCGCTCGCGGCCTTGGCCGCCTCCTTGGCCTCTTTCTCCGCCATCACCTTCCCGATCTTCCCCGGGTCGCTGTAGACGGCCGGCTCGTCCATCTGCTTCGTGAGCAGGAGAATCTCCTGCCCGAGCTTTTCCTGCTCGGCAAGCAGCCTGTCGCACTCCCGGGCGAGGGCCTGGATCCGGTTGCGGAGCTTGTTCCTCTCCTGGTAGCCGATACTGCCCGCCGACGGGGCGGCCGCCTTGTCCTGTCCTGCCTGTGCGGACTCCTCGTACTTCTCCTTCTCGTCGAGCTTGTACATGAAGTAGTCCCAGTCGCCGTCGAAGATGACAGGCTGCTCGTCCTTGGACAGGTACATGATCCGCTTGCTGATGCCCCGTAGGAAATAGGAGTCATGGCTGACGCAGACCAAGGTTCCGTCATACCGCTTGAGCGCCTCGAGCAGCATCTGCTTGGCGTTGATGTCCAGATGGTTGGTGGGCTCGTCAAGCACCAGGAGGTTGACCGGGTGGAGCAGGATCTTCAGCAGGGCCAGACGGCTGCGCTCTCCTCCGGAGAGGACGGAGACCTGCTTGAAGACGTCGTCCCCTTGGAAAAGGAACGAGCCCAGGTAGGTCCGCAGTCTCGGCAGGTCGTCGGTGGTGGCCACGCTCGCCAGTTCATCCAGGACCGTGTTCCTCGGATTGAGGCTCGTCTCCGTCTCTTGGGCGAAATAGCCCACCGTCACCCCTGCCCCGAGGATGATGGAGCCGCTGTAGTCCCTGTCCTGGCCGACGAGCATGCGCAGCAACGTCGACTTGCCGGCGCCGTTGCGTCCGGTGATGGCGAGGCGGTCCCCCTTCTGGACCTGGAAGGAGAGGTCGTGGAAGATCTCGTGCTCGCCAAAGGCCTTGCGCAGATGGTCGACCTTGACCACGTCGTTGCCGCTGTGTGGCGCGGGAGGGAAGGTGAAGACCAGCTTCTTCAGATGGTCGGGAACCACCACCGGCTCCAGCCTCTCCATCTGCTTGATCCTGCTTTGGACCGCCTTGCTCTTGGTCGCCTTGTAGCGGAAACGCTCGATGAACTGCTCGTTCTTGGCAATGGTCTCCTGCTGGCTCTTGTAGGCGGCCTCGAGCTGGGCGATTTCCTGTTCCCTCTGCTGCTGGTACTGGGTGTAGTTGCCGCTATATCGCTTCAGCTTTCCCTGGAAAAGCTCGTAGACTTCGGTGACCACCTGGTCAAGGAAGCCTTGGTCGTGGCTGACGACCATCACCCCTCCCTTGTAGGAGGCGAGGAAGTTCTTCAGCCAGGTGAGCGCGTCGATGTCCAGGTAGTTGGTCGGCTCGTCGAGGAACATGATCGTCGCGTTGGCCACCAGCGTCCGCGCCAGGGCGATGCGCATCTGCCATCCGCCGGAGAACTCCCCGCACTGGCGGCCGTAGTCGGCCTCGTCGAAGCCGAGGCCCTTGAGCACCTGGTAGATCTTCTGCTTGCGGGAGTAGTAGCCGCTGGAAAGCAGCTCTTCCTCCAGCTCCTGCATCTGGTTGGCCAACCCGGCGCTCTTTTCCCCTTCGGTCAGATGGGCGAGGCGGTTTCCAATCTTCTCCTTCTCGTCCAGCAACGACCGGAAGCGCGCGTATCCTTTCTCCACCTCGTCATAGACCGTCCCCTCGGGCATGACGATCTCGCTCTGGGGGAGGTAGACGGTGGTAAGCCCCTTGGTCCTCGACATGTCCAGATGGTCTGGCTGGATGATGCCGCACAGGGCTTTCAGCAAAGTGGACTTCCCCGAGCCGTTTGAGCCGCAAAGCGCGGCCCGGCTCTGGTCGGTCAGGATGAACGAGACGCCGTCCAGGATGTCACGGTCGCCAAAGGCGAGCCGCAGATCCTGCACCTGAAGGGTAGCCATGGAAAGAAACTCCTTTCGTAACTGGAATACGCTCCCCACTATATCGGCTTTCCTTCCCGGTTTTCAATCGACACTCCTCATGGAAATCCTTGTTGCATAGGGTTTTCAAGGCAAAAACATCCTTTCCGTTCGAAAAGAATTTCCTATAAGTTGTTGATAATGAAGAATATATGTGGTAATGTCCTACCCTTGGAGGGTACTGGAAATAGTCCCTTTTTTTCTGTATGATTATACACCAACTGCATATTCGGAGGTTCTGATGCTTTGTCTGACGCTTACAGAGGACACCATTCAAGATGATTTGGACTGCATCCGGCGCAACAGCGCCTATGTGGACCTGGTGGAACTACGGCTCGACACCCTGAAGGACGCCGAGATCGCGAAGGCAAAGGATGTTCCCCATCTGACCGACAAGCCGGTGATTCTCACCTATCGCCGCAAAAGCGACGGGGGCAAGGCGCAGGTCTCCGAGAAGGAACGGCTGGAGAAACTCTGCGAGATCGCCCAAGGCGACTTCGCCTACGTCGATATCGAGGGGGACGTGAAGAAAAGCGAGTTGCGTTACGAGAAGGACGGGCAGAAGTTCGACCTGGAAACCTCGCTCCGGGAACGCGGAGTGCGGATCATCCGCTCCTATCATGACTTTGCCGGACTACCCGCCGACCTGTTCGGCAGGGTCACCAAGCTGGCCAGCAAAGGCGACATCGCCAAGGTGGCGGTCACCCCCCATTCGATCATGGATGTCATCACCCTCTTCCGCATCCAGGAGGAGGTGAAGGACGTCAAGGAGAAGATCGTCATCGGCATGGGGCCGTGGGGCGTCTGCACCCGGATCCTCTACAAGAAGCTAGGCTCCCTGCTTTCCTTCGTCACCGAGGGAAGCGGCAGCGGCATCGGGCAGCTGGACGCCAGGACGATGAAGGAACTCTACCGGGCCGACCAGGTCGACGAGCGGACCGCCGTCTACGGCGTCATCGGCAACCCGGTGCACCATTCCTCCAGCCCGATGATCCAGAACCTCGGCTTCCACGCGATCCATTTCAACGCCATCTATGTCCCGTTCTTGGTCGACAACGTGCGCTCCTTCTTCAAGCTGGCGGAGATGGTCCACATCCATGGCTTTTCCGTCACGATTCCCTTCAAGCGTGACGTGCTGCCCTATCTAGGCAAGATCAGCCGCGAGACCAAGCAGATCGGCGCCTGCAATACCGTCGTCCACATCAACAACATGTGGAAAGGACTGAACACCGATTACTATGGCTTCCTGCAACCCCTCTCGCCCATGCTGGACAAGGGCCAGATCAAGCGCGCCCTGGTCATCGGGGCCGGCGGGGCGGCGCAGGCGGTCAGTTTCGCTCTCCGCAACCACGACGTGAAGGTGACGATCGTCAACCGCACCATCGAGCATGCGGAGCAGCTCTCCCGCCTGACGATGAGCGGCTATGACTCGCTGGACCATATCAACCAGTACAGCGGCAAGGTGGACTTGGTGGTGCAGACCACAAGCGTCGGCATGGTTCCCAACGAGGGCGAGGACGCTTCCCATGGCTTCAAGTTCACGGGAAGCGAGATCGCCTTCGACTTGGTCTACAAGCCCCGCGAGACGGTCTTCCTCAGCCGCGCCAAGCAAGCCGGCTGCCGGACTGTCGGCGGAGCGCAGATGCTCTTGGAGCAGGGGAAGCTCCAGTTCGAGTCTTTCACCGGCTACCACTATCCTCCAAAGGTCTACCCGGAAATCTGAAGACGCCTAGAAGAGCGGCCAGTGACGGACTGCCAGCCCGAAGATGGTCCTGACCCTCAGGTTCCGGATCTCGCCCGAGGGTTGGATTTCGGCTCTCAAGAGCGTCTCTCCGTCGCTTGTCTTGTCCAGCTCGAGCGGCTTTGCCAGCAGCGTCTCCCCGCCAGTCTCCACCTCGAGGTACAGTCCCGGGCCGTCCTTCAGGTGCTGTTTGATCAGTGTCACCTTCGCCTGGTATTCGAACCCGTTCGCGGAGCCCACCACCAGCGAGCTGTCCAGAGCCTCCGCGTCGGCCCCCACCGGCGGCTGGAGCCTGAGCCCGGTATCCGGCTCCTTCCAATCGACGAGGGGAAGGGGGGGATGTCTGGGGGGAGGAGGGACATAGGGCTCGCCCTGCAGGCGGGGCAGGAACCCCAGCGCCTGCTTCAGGGCATGGCTCCATGACGGCCAGGAGTCTCCCTGCATCACGTACACCCCCTTGGCGGGGCGCCGGAGCACCGCTTCACGTACCTGCGGGACGGCCTCTACCAGACGGCTGGTCCGTTCGTCTGCCTCCAGGAGGATCGCGTGGGTCAGGTGGACCGCCTGGTATTGCTCGCCCATCAGCCGGATCGAGCGCTCGAGCTGCTCCATCGGATAGCCGAAGGTGTTTGCCCTGAGATAGTGGAGGATCGCGTCGACCGAGATTCCCCCATCCAAAGCCCTGGCCAGGCTTTCCCTGCCGATCAGATACCGTGCGGTCTGTTCCTCGCTCTCCAGTGTCGCGAAACGCCAGAGCAGGTCCCCTTGGGGGGCCGAGCCCTCGTAGGTGACACTCTGGTCGCTGTCGACCAGCAGCATCCGCCTCTGGCTGCGTGGCGTGGGAAGACCCCAGCGGCGCAGCAGGTTCCAGACCCCGCGGGTCGGTTTGATTCCCAAAAGCCGGAGCATGATTCTCAGGCTGGTCGCGTCGACGCTCCGCTGCACCTCCATGATGCGCAGGAACCGGCCCCACAGGAGGCGCGAGGCGCCTCCGGCCAGCTCAAGGCAGATGGCCAGCGCCTTCCGCGGGCCGAGGGATGCCAGTTCCTCGAAACGGGCATGGTCAACCCCACCGGCAGGGGAAAGGATGGCAAGTCGCTCCAGGACCCCCTGCAGCTCGGGAAGCAACTCCTTCCAGCGCGCCTCGCCACAGGCGGGTAGCGGACATCGCGACGGCAGGGTCCCGGTCTGGTCGGCGATGGAGAGGAGGCCCCTGATCATCTCGGTGTCAAGGCAGAAACCGTCGGGGGCAAGCGTCTCGCCGGGGACGAAGAGGGTGGACAGGGCGGTGCGGTCGACCAACTCCTGCTCCCGTAGCGGGTTGAGCACCAGACGGCCGGCGTCGACCAGCACGAACAGCCGCATCTCCAGATGGGAAAGGGCTGCGACCAGCTTCTGGTGGGGCTGCCAGCTTTCCAACGCGGCGACCAGCGCGAGGCTCGTGGTGGCAGGGAAGAGATGGATGGCCGTCAGCATGCCGCACTCGATGGGTGAGAGGGAGATGGGTTCCGTCCTCGCGCGCTCGGCAAGCAGCCGCAGCGTCTCGGAACGCGAGCGGACACGGCTGTTCGCCAGCAACGCGAGCGAGGCGTCGTCATATCCATCCAGAATCTGTACCAACGGTTCGTTCACGAACTCCCCCATATCTCGATATCGTAGGTATATCCTTGCTCGGCAAGGAATTTTTGCCTGTTTTGCGAGAAATCCTCTTCGCTGGTGTAACGCGAGACCAACGTGTAGAAGTGGCTGTTCTGCCGTTTGGGCCTGAGGATGCGGCCCAGCCGTTGCGCTTCCTCGCTGCGGCTTCCGAAGGTGCCGGAGACCTGGATGGCCACCGATGCGTCGGGAAGGTCGATGGCGAAGTTGGCCACCTTGCTGACAATCAGCACGTGGATGGCCCCGCTACGGAACTGCTGGTAAAGCTCTTCCCGTCTCGCGTTGGCGGTGCGTCCGGTGATGATGGGAAAACCGGTGAGCCTGCCGATCTCCTCAAGCTGGTCGAGATACTGGCCGATGACCAGGATATAGTCCCCCTCATGCTGGGCGATCAGCTGCCTGACCACCTCGTACTTGGCGGGGTTCTCGCTGGCGATGCGGTACTTCTCGCGTTTGTCGGCGATGGCGTAGGGCACCTCCTGGTCCACGGGAAGGGGGATGCGGATCTCGTGGCAGAAGGCCTGCGCGATGAAGCCGCCGGAAGCCAGCACGTCCCAGGGAGCGTCGTAGCGCTTCGGCCCCACAAGGCTGAAGACCTCCTCCTGCCTGCCGTCCTCGCGTACCAGGGTGGCCGTCAGGCCGACCCGGTGGACCGCCTGCAACGCCGCCGTGACCTTGAAGACCGGGGCGGGAAGCATGTGCACCTCGTCGTAGATCACCAGGCCCCAGTTTCCCGAGGCGAGCAAGTCCAGATGGGTGAACGGGTCGCCACGGTCTGCGCGCCAGGTGAGCACCTGGTAGGTGGATACGGTCACCGGCTTGATTTCCTTCTTTTCCCCCGTGTACTCGCCTACCAGCGCGGGGTCTATCGCCATTTTCTCCGAAATCTCCCGCATCCACTGGTGCACCGCCGCGATATTGGTGGTCAGGACAAGGGTCCGGGTCTTCAGGCTTGCCATGATCTGCATGCCGACGATGGTCTTGCCGCTGCCACAGGGCAGGACGAGCACCCCGAAACCGCTTCCGCTTCTGCCGTCACCCAGCAGGGCGCGGCTCGCCTCGAGCTGGTAGGGACGAAGATGGAACGAACCGCTTTCCCTGATCGCCATCTCCACCGGTTCGCCCTTGAGCAAGGGTATCCGGTCGTCGACCGGATAGCCCAGCTTGGTCATCAGCAGCTTGATCTCTCCCCGGTTGTACTTCTCCAGCAGGAAGGAGCCGTCCTCCTGCTGGGTGAGGATCCGCATGGTCTCGCGGTGGTGGAGCACCGCAGCCCTGATGACCGGGTCGGTGACGGTAAGGCGGATGGCGCCATCGGCCTCGGTCAGGAACGCCTTGCCCCATCGGCCGGCGATGTCGCCCACGGTGAAGGCGACCGAGTCGGGGACCGGGAAGCGGGACCATGCCTCCAGCATGTCCAGGATTTCCTTGGCGCTCATGCCCATGCTGACGGCGTTCCACAGGCTGATGGAATCGATCCGGTAGGTGTGCACGTGCTCGGGGCTCTTGACCAGCGTGGCGAAGCGGATCAGGTCGGCACGGCACTTCTCCGCGTCGGGGTTGTGGACGTCCAGAAGGAGCGTACGGTCGCTCTGGACGATCAGCGGGCCCTGGGGATTCATGCGTGCCTTCCAAACTGGGCGTAGTAGGCGTCCAGCACCGTGATTGCCGCCATCGCCTCGACCACCACCACCGCCCGTGGACAGACGCAGGGGTCGTGGCGTCCCTTGACCACCAGCGTGGTCTCTTTCCCGTCCTGGGTGACGGTCCTCTGCTGCCGGCTGATCGACGGGGTAGGCTTGAACGCGACGCGGAAGACGATGTCGCAGCCGGTGGAGATGCCGCCGAGGATGCCGCCGGCATGGTTGCTCAGAAAGCCGCCAGCGTCCATGGCGTCGTTGTCCTGGCTGCCGTAAAGCCCGGCCGCGGCGAAACCGTCGCCGAACTCGACCCCGCGCGTGGCGTTGATCGAGAGCATGGCCTGCCCGAGCTTCGCCTCAAGCTTGTCGAACTGGGGGTCTCCGAGTCCGGCGGGACAGCCTTGGACGACACATTCGACCACGCCACCGACCGAGTCGCCCATGCCTCGCGCCTGCTCGATCGCTTCCTGCATCTTTCCGGCCGCCATGGAGTCGGGGCAGGAGAGCAGGTTCGTCCGGGCGATGCTCCAATCCCGTTCCGATGCCTTTACCGCTCCCACCTGGACGGTACCTGCCTTGACGGTGATGCCGCGCTTTGCGAGTACCTGCCGCGCCAGCGCTCCGGCAGCCACCCTGGCGGCCGTCTCGCGGGCAGAGGCGCGCCCGCCCCCGCGCCAGTCGCGGATTCCGTATTTCATCTGATAGGTATAGTCGGCGTGGCCTGGACGGTAGAGCCCTTTCAGCTCGTCATAGGCGCTGGAAATCTGGTTGGTGTTCCAAACCAGCATGCAGATCGGGGTTCCTGTGGTCTTGCCTTGGAAGACCCCGCTCAGGATCTGGACCGTGTCGGCCTCGTCGCGGGGAGTGCCGAGCTTGTTGCCGCCCGGCCTCCTGCGGTCCATGTCGGCCTGAAGCGCCTCCAGGTCGATGGGAAAGCCTGCTTCCACCCCGTCGATGACGACTCCGATCGCCACGCCATGGGACTCCCCGAAGGTGGTGATGGAAAACTCAGTGCCGAATGTGTTGTGCCCCATTCCTTGCCCCCTGCAGTATCTTTTCCAGATACCGGACCGAGTCTTCTACGTCCGGTGTATCCGGTAAGTGTACCACAAGGGAGCAAAGCTTGCCATAGAGTGCGTCACGGCGAAGGTAGAGGGTATGGAAACTTTCCCGTGGGCGAGTGGCGTCGAGGAACGGGGGGATTCCGTCACGGACGACCCTGCCATAGAGCGTCTCTTCGGGAACCGAGAGGTAGACGGTCAGCCCCTTCTGGCTGATGGCCTCCATCAAGGGGGCGTTGTCGCACGCCCCGCCGCCCATGCTGACGATGGTCTGCGGGTGGGGGGAGGAAAGGAACCCCCCGACCGCCTTGACCTCCTTGTTTTGGAATGCCCCCGCACCCTCGCGGCGGTAGAAGGAGCGTATCGTGTCTCCCGGGGGAAGCAGCGCCTTGACAAGGTTGTCGGCGTCCCGCCACGAGAGGCCGACGCGTCTGGAGACCAGCCGCCCCAACGTGCTCTTTCCCGAGTGCTTGATGCCGCAGAAGAAAATATCCGTATGTACCATACTCAGAATTGGTCGAACAGGTCGGTCCACTCCGACGTGTAGACGTCCCGCCGGAACTCTTTCGCGGACCCTTGCGCGAGCACCTTCAGCTTCCTCAGGCGGCGCTGCCGTGCGATTGCCTGGCTCTTGAGCAGGAACTGGCTCTCGGCCAGGTCCTTCCGTACCCTCAGGCGGTAGTTGGAGGCGTGGGTCGTCTTCTTCAGCGCGTAATGGAAAATGACGATGATGGCGTACCAGAGGATGGAAATGAGCGTGTTGACCAACCCCCCGGCATACAGGGCGATGGTCGCCAGACGGGAGCCGGCATACATGACCGAACCGTTCTGCAGGAACAAAAGGAACGAGAGAAGGAACGGCATGATCCAGTATTTGCCTTCCCGGGAAAGAAGAAACCTGAGACAAGCCGCCATTGCCACGAAATTCAGCAACAGGCAGAACAGTGGCAGAATATATTGTTCCATAGTTGTGCCCATGGTATCATACGAACATGCGACTATGCAATGAAATACCCGATTCCGAGCTGAAAAAGCGGCAGCATCCGCGCCAGAACGACGTGCGCGGGGACTACTATCGAGACACGACGGCGATCATCCATAGCTCGCCTTTCCGGCGCCTGAAACACAAGACGCAGGTCTTCTTCGCCCCGAGCAACGACCACATCTGCACCCGCATGGAGCACTGCCTGCATGTCGCCTCGATCGCCAGCACCATCTGCCGCGGGCTGGGCCTGGACACCGAGCTTGCCTGGGCGATCGGCATGGGCCACGACCTCGGCCACACCCCCTTCGGACACACCGGCGAGAAGATCATCAGCAGCCTGTTGGTCGAGCGGGGGCTCGCCCCGTTCCAGCACGAGGTCAACAGCCTCAGGGTGGTCGATTTCCTGTCCAATGACGGGAAGGGCCTCAACCTGACCTACGCGGTGCGCGACGGGATCGTCAGCCACTGCGGGGAGACGATGCGTCAGGCGATCCGGCCCGATGGCAAGGTCAAGGACCTCTCCCGGATCACCAGCCGTAGCGGGCTGGTCCCCTCCACTTGGGAGGCGACGGTAGTCCGATTCTCCGACTCGATCGCCTATCTCGGGCGCGATTTCGAGGACGCTTTCCGGCTTGGCATCGTCACCGATGGCGAGCTTCCCGATATCGTCCGGCTGAAGCTTGGCACCACCAACAGCCAGATCATCGACTGCCTGGTGGAGGACGTGATCGCCCACTCCTCCCCGGAGGGCATCTCCTTCAGCGACGAGGTCTTCCCGGCGGTGGAGGCCTTGGTCCAGTTCAACTACCAGAAGATCTACCGGTCGCGGATGCTGGTGGGCTACGAGCGCTATTTCTCCCGCCTGATCCGGTTGATCGTCCAGTACCTGGAGGAACTGTTCAAGGCAAACGGGTTCGAGCAGGCAGGGTATCTGGAAGAACGGAACATGCTTGCCGTCGCCTTCTGGCGCCACATCACCAAGATGCGCCAGGCATACCTGGAGCACGATGGCTCCTTCGCCCTGATGGTGATGGACTACGTCGCCGGCATGAGCGACAACTTCTGCCTGGACTGCGCCGACGAGATCCTCAAGCCGCTGCATCTGAACGAGGAGAGCGAGGAGGCTCTCCTGGGCAAGTGGTTCGATGCCCGCTGAGAGAATAGTGTATAAGAAATAAAAAACATGACAGCGCAGGCCCGTTCCCCGGAAAGAAAAGGCCTGCGCCGGATGGTCAGCCTGCCAGGCTTTCCGCTTTTTCCTCCATCTTGATTTCGTGGATCCATCCCTCTGGGGCCCGGACGCGGCCCATCTGGATGCCGGTCAGGGTGTCGTAGAGCTTGGCGATGACCGGACCGGGC
>OMYY01000045.1 GCA_900315435.1 uncultured Spirochaetaceae bacterium | reverse complement strand
CCGCACCAACGCTGAACCACGTGTCGTCGAAAGACCTCTGCATATAGTAGGCATCCAGGCCAAGGCCCTTCACGCCAACCAGTCCGCCAAGGTTGACCAATGCCTTCATCCACTGCTCGCCAACACCATTGCCATCAGCATCGTTGTTGTCCTCGGCATAGTTGTACTCGATCCAGCCGTTGACCTTGTCGTAACCGACCTTCAACGCAGCACCAAAGTTCTGCTTGTTCACGTCTTTCTCAACCGCACCAGCCTTGCCGAATTCCCCAAATCTTCTGAAGGTGTAGTATCCGGAACCAACCAGGGTCAGCTTGTCGATATTGGCAAACTTGTTGATATCGACCGTAGTGGAAAGACCGATGGCATAATCCTCAACAGCCGAGAAAGTCTTTGTTTCGGTTCCCTTGATTTTACCAGTCTTCGTATCAAGGCTGTAAGGGTCGGTTGTTTCCGTCTTGGTTCCATACTGGGTGCTCTTGCCATGGCGGCTGAAATCAACCGCGACCTTCACGCCGTCAATCGGAGTGGAAGTGACAGCAAAGCCATAGGTGGCATCTCCAGACTTGCTCGTGCTTGCATTCTTGGTCGGATCAACAATGAACTGCAAGCCAACCAGCTTGCCATAACCGGCTTCCAGACCAACAGAGTAGGAACCATTGGTCTTCACTCTCTGCCAGTGATTGCCTTCCAGGTCAAGGAACGCATTGTTCAGAGTCTCGCCACTGTACCTTCCAAAGGTCAGCTTGGCGGAAACATCACCCATATCGACGCCAGCACTCTTCAACGACTTGCCAACATCAATGACGGCCTTTGTCCTGAAGTTGAAATCGCCAAACAGGTTTCCATCATCCTGGCGGAAAGTCAGCTTCCAGATGCCATCGGCATCGGCAACGTTCAAGTCGAACTCACCTTCGTTCTTGTCATCGTCATCGGTGTAATATCCAAACTGCTGCTTCTTGCCCTTTTTGGTATCCTTGTTGAACTGGACGAAATCAAAGTTATAACCAGCCTTGAAAGCACCACTAAAAATGACTGACGCTTTCTTTTCGTCGGCAGCAAAAGCCGCGGCACCAGCCAGCAGCATCGCAGCACCAAGTACAATAGCTTTCTTCATACGTAAATCTCCATTTGGTGGAGAAACGCACGCAGGTCGGGATTGTGTTATTTGCGGGCGCGAAGAGGTGAGGCAGTTCATTTATTGCTATGGTTCTATCTTGTTTGAAGCGAAGAACAGTGGGCTTGCATTGTCTGGGAAGACCAAGGTGGACTTTGTCGATTGCCTTTTGATTGCCAGGAATAGAGTCCTTGGGGATGAAGTGCTCACGTTCGACAAGAAGATGGCCCGTTGTAAACTGAAATGGCCTCTCCTCACTGGAAGGCCATGACTTGGAACCTGATTGGTTCATGCGGTCGGTCTGATTCTGGTGCACTTCGTGTGTGGTTCTATCTTGTTTTATGCTCAGCACTGTGGCTTTTGCAGGATAGTCGTTGAAGAACGGCTCTTAGATGCTTGAGACGGGAAGCGCGAATACTCCTTTGCTAGGTATTCCGATTGTCTCCGCGTTGCAGATGATGGTTCCCGGGGCGACAGCAAATCCTGTTATCCCTTGCGCAAGGAATCGGAATCCTTGGGCCTCGTTCCCATTCAGCAGAGCAGTCTTCTTGATTTCGACGGGGAAAAGCCTGCCGTTGTCCTCAATCAATAGATCGACTTCATGCTGGTCGGTATCGCGATAGAAGGAGAAGGGCGGTTCCTTGCCCGCATTCATCCAGCTTTTCCAAAGCTCCGATATGACAAACGTCTCGAACATGGCCCCTGCCATGGCTCCTTTCTCCAATACCTCAGGGCTTGTCCAACGCGTAAGATAACAGGCAAGTCCGGTATCCATGAAGTAGAGCTTCGGGGTCTTCACAATCCGCTTCGTCACCTTTTTGGAATACGCAGGAAGCAAGAATACGAGGCCGGAGGAGACAAGACCTGCAATCCGCCGATAGGCATGGCATACTTATGATCGGTATGCTCTTGGGTTACAGGGACGGGGTGTGCTACAATGCCCCATGGTAAGGAAATCAGCGTGGCGACTCCATTCCGTCATGAACAGAAATACGTGGCTCCGGAAACCGTCCTTTCCGTGTTGGAGGAAAGGGCGCGGTCAGTGATGCCCATAGACATGCATGCGGGCGAGGAAAACCGCTACCAGATCCGCAGCCTGTATCTTGATGATGTGGACAACTCCTGCTATTGGGAAAACGAGGATGGTACCGATCCGCGGGAGAAGTTCCGTATCCGCATCTACAACTGCAGTCCGGAACGGATCATGCTTGAACGCAAGCAGAAGCGGCATGGCATGTGCCATAAAGTCTCCGAGCCTATGGACCTTGCCCGGTGCCAAACGGTCATGGAGGGGAACATTCCTGCCATCCGCCAGTCCGATGGTTTCTTGATGCGCGCGTTCATCATGCGGATGCAGTCCCGGGGGCTCAGGCCGGTGACCATCGTCACCTACGAACGGGATCCCTTTGTCTGGCGGGAGGGGAATGTCCGCATCACCTTCGACCGGAACATCCGGAGCTCGACTGACTTCGCCCATTTCTTTGATCCCCAGCTTGCCAGCCGTCCCGTGCTCGGAGTAGGGACACACATGCTGGAAGTGAAGTATGATGAACTGCTTCCCGGTTTTCTGAACGCGATGCTGCAGACGACGTTGCTGCGTGTCACTTCGTTTTCAAAGTATTATCTGTGCCGTCGGTTCGCGCTGAACGGCATACGACCTGAATAGAAAGGAATTTTGGACCATGAGCTTCAAGGACATTTTCAAGAAATCGTTTCTCGAGACGTTTGCACGCTATGACATGTCGACCGTCAGCGTTTTCATGACGTTCGTCATCACCATCCTCTTTGCCGCCTACATCTTCTTCTTGTACCGTTTCGTTACCAAGAAGACGTTCTATTCCAAGTCGTTCAACATCGCCCTGAGTCTGACGACATTGATCACGAGCGCCATCATCATGACGATCCAGTCCAGCGTGGTGGTGTCGCTCGGTATGGTCGGCGCTCTTTCCATCGTCCGCTTCCGCACCGCGATCAAGGAACCCATGGATTTGGCGTTTCTGTTCTGGGCCATCAGCACGGGTATCATCTGTGGTGCCGGCCTTGCGGAAATCGCGCTTCCGCTGGCGGTGATCCTTACCATCGCCATCCTGCTCCTTGACAAGGTTCCCGTTGGGCGTGCGCCGAAGATCCTGATGGTCAGCGGGGAAGGGTATGATTTGGAGAAACCCGCCATGGAGATTGTCGGCAGGCACTGCGCCCATTCGTCCATCAAGTCCCGGAGCCTGGCGAACAACCATACCGATCTTGTCATCGAGGTCCGCATCGCCCAGGAACACGAGGCCGGGTTGATGCAAGAGCTCGCGTCGCTTCCCCATGTGGGGTCTTCCAGCTTGCTTGCCCATGATGGAGAAGTGACGCTGTGACTCTAGGGCGGCACATTGGTGCCGCCTGCTTGGGTTTTCTAAGTTTCTTTTTTTTGAGAATAATGCTAGTATCAGATGGATTTCCCGCAAGGAGGAACGCATGCGAGGGAACAAAATCATTGGATGTCTGTTGGCGGGAATGCTCCTTTGGGGGTCTGTGATATCAGCGGCGGACGTTTCTGCAAGCAGGGGCCTGGTGGTCCGTTCCCCGTTGTATGGGGATGCTCCTTTGGTGGAGAGCGTGGCGCCGCAGGAAGTGCTGCCCCTTTTCAAGCAGCTGGGGCTTCCGGAAGCGGATTCCCGGATTGTCGACATGGACAATATCGTGGTGCAGCGCCAGCTTGCGGCCATCGGGGACGCGACATATCCCATTACTCCAGGCGATGTGTTCCGCCTGTCCTACGCGAATGGCGCCAACCGCGTCGTGGTGGATATCCAGGTGGATTCCACCTACCAGCTTGATATTCCCGCCATCGGGACGATCGACTGTGCTGCGCTCACGTTTCCTGCGCTGAAAGAAAAAGTCTTCTCGATCATCTCCACCATGTACGCCCACGCCAATCCCCAGTTCACCCTGCTGTCGACCGGTTCGTTTACGGTCACCATCGTCGGCGAGGTGGATGCCAAGACGGAACTCTCCTCCTGGGGCCTGAGCCGGTTGTCTTCGACGGTGTATCATGCCACGAAATACGCCTCTTCCCGGGAAGTGAAGGTCACTTCGCTTGACGGTACGGAACGCACCTACGATTTGTTCATGGCGCTTCGTGGCGGAAAGCCGGGAGCGGATCCGTACCTGAAGAGCGGCGATGTGGTGACCTATGTCCCGGCCGAGAAGATCGTCACGATCGGGGGACTGGTGAAACGGCCGGGCACGTACCAGTTGCGGGAAGGGGAGACGCTTTCCAGCCTGCTGGGCTCGTACGCCGGGGGAGTGCTTCCGGATGGGGACATCCAGCATATCCGTATCCGCAGGTTCAATCCTGCCGAGCATGACTATGACCTTCTGAGCGTCGATTGCCTTCAGGAACAGGACCTTGCCCTCCAGCAGCTTGACGCCGTCATGGTCGACCAGGTGGTGCCAAGCGCGAAAAGCCTGACGGTCCAGGGTGCCGTGAAGGTGGATGAGTCGGTCGATCCCTCTTCCTCCGCTACCTTGCTCGGACAGAGCAGCGGCAAGATTTTCTACCAGTACTATCCTGGCGAGACCCTGGGGCAGATGGTCAGGGCCTTGGACAACCGGTTCATGATCACCAGTGACCTGAGCCACGCCTATTTGGTCCGTGGCGGGGTGCGTGTCCCGCTGGATCTTGCCGGCATCCTGTCGGGAAAGGCAAGTGGCGACGACCTTGTCATGCAGGCGGACGACGTGGTTACCATTCCTTTCGAGCAGAAGTTCGTGACCGTCAGTGGCGCCGTTGCCCGAAGCGGTGTCTATGCCTATGTTCCCGACAAGACAGCCGACTATTACCTTGCCATCGCAGGGGGGCCCACCTCCGATGCGAAAAAACCTGAGAAGATCACCATTCGGGACAAACAGGGGGAGAAGCTGGACCGCTTTGGCATCATCCCTGCGGAATCCACGATCGACGTGAAGGCAAAGACGTTTGTGAACGATCTCGCTCCGGCGGTAGCGGTGGTGGGTATCGTCGCCAGTGTCGTGGGCATTGTCTACAACATGTTCCTGATCAACCATTACTACCAGACCGACAAGTGAGGACCGCCATGAGCCAGAACGGAACGATTCGCCAAATCCATGAGGATGATGAGATCTCCCTGCAAGAACTCCTTGCCATGGTGCTCCGGCATCTCGGCGTGTGCTTCTTCGGTTTCCTGCTTGTCGTCGGGCTTGCCCTGGGATATCTTTGGTATGCTGTTCCCCAATATGAGTCGACAGCTTCCATCCTGGTCGAGCCGATCAAGCAGAGTTCTTCGTTGGACAGTTTCCTGACCGGGTCGCTCGGGACGATGTCCAAGATCACCACGGAGTCGGAACTGCTGACCAGCGACCAGAACATCCAGGGGGCCCTGGAGAAGCTGGACCTTGCGGCCTATACCACGGCCAAGGGTGTTCCGTACTCCGACGAGACGCTGTATGGGGGTCGGCTGGCGGTCGAGAGGCTGGGCAAGAAGCTCTCGACAACCCCGGTGAAGGATACCAATCTGGTCAAAATCACGTTCCGTGACGCCTCTCCTGCCTTTGCCCATGATTTTCTTGCGGCTTTGTGTGTCAGCTATAACGAGGTGCTCACCTCCATCGCCCGCGATTCCCGGACCGCCCAGCGCACCTTCATCGAGTCCCAGATTCCCATCAACGACCAGCGCCTGCAGAAAGCTACGGACGAGCTTGGCCGCTTCCGGAAGGAGAGTGGTTCGGTCCAGCTTGCCGACAAGACAAGTTTCTGGGTCAGCGAGAGCGTGTATTACCAGTTGAAGATGGAGCCCCTCCGGCTTGAGATCCAAGAAGCGGAGCAGGGACTTCAGACGTATGGCGACGCGTTGCCGGACGAAGCGACGGTCCGTCAGGACGAGACCGTCCAGGCCTTGCTCTCCCGCCTTGCGGATGCGCAGCAGGAGATCGCCATGTATGACGCGGTCTCGGCGATCAGCACCAATGCGAATACCGGAATCGATAAGGGCAACCAGCAGTCGCTTCGCATGAGCGACCTGAACGAGACCATCCTGGACCTGAAGCGGAAACTAATCAGCCGCATCGCCACCATCGCGGGAGGACCCCAGTATACGGACTACGGGCAACTTCTGACGACCAAGATGAACGCCCAGACGGTGTTGGACGTGCTTTCCGCGCGCGAGGATGTCTTCCGGGCGGAACTGGACACGCTTCCCGACATCCAATCCCGCGAGGCGGAGCTTGAGCGCAACGTGCAAGTCTACCAGCAAGTCGGGCTGAAACTGCAGGACATGTTGCAGGAGACCCGCCTGCTCGAGGCCTCGATCAACCGCAATGTGACCATCATCGATGCCGCTTCCACTCCGGTGCTTCCCGTTAGTCCGCAGAAGCTGAAGATCCTGGCCATCGCCATCCTGCTGGGCCTTGCCGTCGGCATGGCTCTCGCCATCTTGGTGGACAGCAGGTTCGATGCGGTGGATACGTTGGACCAGTTGCAGAAGCTGACCGAGGGGATCCCCCTGCTTTCCTGGGTGCCTTACTACGAGGAAAACCCCAAGGCGGAGGTCCCTTCCCTGATTGTCGAGAAGGAGCCATTCTCCTTTGAGAGCGAGCGTATCAAGCTGGTTGCGAACCGGCTGTACGAGGAGGGGAAAAGCGGTATCGTCTATACCGTCACCAGCTGCACGATGAGCGAAGGCAAGACCACCCTGATTGCCAACATCGCCCTTGCGATGGCGCAGATGGGCAAGAGGGTCCTGCTTGTCGACGGTGACCTCAGGGCTCCGAACGCCCTGCGCTTCTTCCATATCAAGAACAAGGGTTTGAAAGGGCTGACGGATGTCGTCGTGCAGAAGGAGCCCTTGGAAAAGGTGATCCTGCAGCCGCTTGCAAGCGAGCCGTCCTTGCACCTGCTTGCTTCCGGCACCCAGCCTATGGTGGCTTCCGCCATCTTCGCGAACATCAACTTTGTCCATACGTTGGATAGGCTGCGTGGCATGTACGACTATATCTTCATCGATGCGCCACCGCTCATCCATGCCTCCGAGCTGATCACGTTGAGCAAGCATACCCGCGGCCTGATCATTTCGGTACGCGCCAGCGTCGCTCCAAGGTCCGGGCTCAAGGAACTGGTTGCCATGCTGCAGGCTTCGGATGAACCGATTGTCGGCACCATCTTCAACGGATGCGGGCACCTGGCTTTGGCCTCTGCGGGCGGGAACTACAGTTACAGCTACAGCTATGGCTATAGTTTCGACGCCAAGGGCAAGAAACGGCAGAAGACACGCCGTCATTCCTTCGCCTGGTTCCGCCGCCGCTACAAGAAGGAACTGAAGTCGCGTGGCAGGCAAGTGGCCAATCTCAAGGAACCGGTGTTGGCGTATACGCAGGAAATGGCTACGGAAACTCTGGAACCCAAGGCCATGGACAGGATTGAGGTGGTGCAGTCCAGCCTCGACGCGCTGAGCCTGATCGAGCAGAATCCAGATGCGGCTGGGAAGAGATAAGAGCGATGGGTCTGTACAATATGCATTGCCACCTGCTCCCGGGTATTGATGATGGGAGGGTAGCGCCTGACCAGCTCGGAAAGGTGCTTGGACTATACAAGGAATGTGGTTTTGCCGGGGTGGTCTTCACCCCCCATCTGTTCAATCCTTATCTGACCACCAACATTGCGGCCATCCGTCCGACTTGGATGGTGGCGATGGAGGTGGCGCACAAGGTCGGGATCGAGGTCTTGTTGGGCAGCGAGCTGTTCTGCGGCACGCAGGAGACCTTGCAGGGAATCCCCTTTGCCGGACGCTATCAGCTGGTCGAGTTCCCTACGGTCATGCCTCCCAAGCAGTGGGAGCAGAAACTTGCCGTATTGGCCCGGTCAATCACTCCGATCATCGCCCATGTCGAACGCTATCGGTGGATGACGCCCACGTCGGAAGCGTTCTTGAAGCTCAAGGACCTGCATTGCCTGATCCAGTGCAATGTGGATGGCATCGAGAACACCCGGGCCCTGCCGTATCTCAAGGCCGGCGTGGTGGACGTGATTGCCGACGACAACCATATGCGTCCAGGCAACGAGACCCTTCCCTCCAGGCTCATCGAGCATATCAGCGCCTGGCCGGAAGTCGCGCTGAAGATGGAGCGCATGTTCGCCTAGCACAAACGTTAATGTGCAAATGAGAAAATGGCATCTATGCCCAAATAGGGAAATAAGGAGACTTTTCTCGTCTACGTTCACCATGTGTAGGATAGCAGCATCTGCCCGGTGAGGTTGCAGCATCTCCAGAAGGATGCGTTGGTTTGGCCATTCGTCGGGTTCCACTCGTAGGTGTAGACTGCTCCAAGGCCGAGGGCGACGTGCTCGTCCAGGTGCTGGTAGGTTTCCGCGCCGAAGTGCAGGTTGGCGCGGATATGTGTTTCTGCGTCCTCTTCTCCCCATCGGGACGGGTGGAACGAGTAGCCGAGGTCGGGGTTCTGCCGCCATACGTAGAAGGTGGAATAGCCCGAAGGGTTGTACAGGCGGAAGGCCAGTAGCTGGCTGTTTCCCCCTGTTCCGATGCCTGCCCCCAGCCATTGTCCGCCATTGGTATGGCCTTGCCGGATCCGGCCATGTTCATAGAAGGACGTCCAGCCGGTGCCGTTGGTAATGATCAGGTAATCGTCTGAGCCTTCCAGATTCGTGGCTTCGAGCAACACCTCGCCCTGGTAGCGTTCCGAGAAGGCGCAGCTTTTCCTCAGCCCGACGGTATAGGCAAGCGTATGGAAGGGGTAGCGCATATAGTATCTCCACGAAGGGCTGTAGTCATTCCGGCCAAGCTCCAGGTACAGTTCGAGTCCCGCCTTGGGCAGCAGGTAGTCGAAGCACAGGGAAGCCCGCGAATCGCTATTGTCCTTTCCCCCGGAAGAACCGATTCCGCTGAAGAGGATGTCGACGAATGGGGGAGTGGCGACATGAAAAAGGGTATAGGCGGTCTTGTCGTCCCACTTGGAAAGCATGATCCGGTTGAAGGTGATGGAGAAGTCGTGCCATGCCCAAGAGACGGACAGACCGGAGAAAAGGTTGTGGTTGTCCGAATCGTCGTCATTGAAGTACTTCGATTCCGTCAGGTACCCCCACCATGCGCGCATCTCGAAGTCGCCTGCGTACCAGCCGTTCCAAGGAAGGCGGAGGGTCGTCTTGGTCAGGCCGATGTCCAGATGGGGATAGCCCGGGGCGTTGTCCGAATGGATCAGGGGGCTGACAACTGCCGGTCCCAGCCAGATGTACTCGCTTCCGAACCCGACCGTGAGAGGCCCGTACGAGAACCGGATCTCGCTGTCGCCCCAATCCCAGAAGAAAAACGGGTCATCGCCGAAGCGCTGGGGCGCGTCGACCCCGCTGGTGCTGTAATAGCCATACACCGCTCCCGGCCCGGTAAGGCCCGAATCAGGCTTGGTATAGGGGAAGGGAAGGTTCTGGGAGAAGGAGAGCTGCGGCTTGAACGAGAAAGACACATGGCGCGATGCATAGCGCACGCCAGTAGAGAGGCTGGTATTGAAGCCCTTGCCCTGCCAAAGCCCCCCGTCGTTGATGCCGAAGGGAGCGCTGGTGTTGTAGGAGCTGTACCAACGGACGTCATACAACTGCCAGCCACCTTCGTCTGCCGTGTACCGGGAGTCCTCAAGTGTCTTGAAGCCGATGAAGGGGCGAGCCGTCTTCCCTTGCAATACCGAAAACTCCACGGGCACACGCTCCACGTCGGAAAGAGCGAGTGGTGTCCCGAAACCAGATGCCAGGGCAAAAACGAGAAGAGCTCCGACAAGAATCCGTGTGCGATGCATGCATGCTCCTTGCAAGGGAATGGATGTATCATACCCCGCTTTTCGGAAAAACGAAAGGAACGAGGGAGCGCACCCACTGCCGGCGTTGTTCCGGCCGGCAGTGGATGGAGCGTCAGCAGACGCCGATCGAGTGCATGTAGGTTCTCAGGATGGGAACAAACCGCTGCATCTCCTCCGGCCTGATGTCACCCATGTTGGCGATGCGGAAGGTATCGATGTTGCCAAGCTTGCCCGGATAAATCGTATAGCCGAAGGACCGGGCATAGTCATGCAAGTCTTCGAACCGGTATTTCGGGGTATCCGGAATCAGGATGGCGGTGATGAAATGGGATTGGTTCTCCCGTTTCACCAGCATGTGCAGCCCGATCGAGTCCAGGGCCTGCACCAGGATTTCCCAGCAGGCCGTATAGCGGGCGAACCGTTTTTCGATGGTTTCCTGCTTTGTCTCGATGATGGCCTGCCTGAGGGCATACATGGTCTGCACCGGAGGCGTGAAGCGGGTCTGCTTGGTCTTCAGGAAGTACTGCCACTGGTCGTACAGGTTGAAGTAGTAGTTGCGCATCGGCCAATCCTTCTGCTTTTCCAGCTCGCTGTTCTTGCAGACCACAAATCCGATTCCCGCCATGCCTTGGATGTGCTTGTTGCTCGTCGAGGTAAGGAAGTCGATGCCAAGCCGTTCCATGTCGATGGGCATGCCGCCATAGGCGGATACCGCGTCAACCAGCGTCAGCATGCCGTACTTCTTCGCAAGGGGACAGATCTGGTCGATCCGGTTGAGCAGGCCGGTCGTTGTCTCGTGGTAGACGATGGCAAGGGCGTCATACCGTTGTTTCCTGAACTCTGCTTCCAGCGCCCCGAGGTCGATCGGCTCATAGGTCGAGCTCTTGAAGACAGTCATGTCCATATGGTAGACGCTGGCGATCTTCGCGAAGCGGGCGCCGTACGATCCGTTGTCGACGACCAGCAGCTTCCCGTTCGGCGGCACGCAGGAAGCGAGCATCGCCTCGTCCGCTCCCGTGCCGCTGCAGCCGAACATGATGGTGGTATACTTCTTCGGGTCAGCCACGAAGGCGGTCAGGTCATGGGAGACCTGCTCCATGATGTCGCCGAACTCCAACTCCCGGGGACAGATATCCGGGACGACCTGGGCGTACTTCACGCTGTCGGTCGTGGTGGAGGGACCCGGATTGAGCAGCACCTCGCGGCGCACGGCACGCAACGACTCGTTTTCCCTAATCCTTGGCCAGACCTGTTGCAGGGCGCGCTCCAGCATGGCCTCGTCGTCTATCTCGGTCCATGCCAGGTATTCGACCTTGCGGACAAAGATGGGGGTGCCTTCTTGCGACACGCCTTCCATGGCATGTTCGTAATCCAGCTTGGGCATGTCGGCATGGTGGCGGACCGCATACTCCACCATCTTGTCGAGGAATGGCTTGGAGACCTTGCTGATGCCGACGAGTTCCCCGGATATGGTCCTGATTTCATTCCGTTTCTTGCTGACCTTCTCCAGCATGCCCTCCGCGTCGGCCTGCAGGTACACTTCATCCTCGCTATGGGTCGGGCCTGAGGCGAGTATCACGTCGCTGTGCGGGTCGTTCTTCAGCACGAACAGCGAAATCGCGTCGTAGAGCAGGTCGCTTTCCAGAAGCAGGCAGTCGCCGGTCACATAGGGAGCGCAGACTTCCAGCGTCCCCATGCTCGAGGTTTCCCGGAAGTGCTCGTTCTTTACCGTCTTGATGGCGGGGTATTTCTCCGCCAGCCTGTCATACCATTCATTGTGGTGCCCGGTGCCGATGATGATCTGCTCGATGCCCGCATCCAGCAGCTTCCTGACCGACCGCTCGACCATCGCCATGCCGTCGATCTCGATGAAGCCTTTCGGCATGCTCTCCGTTCTTCCGCCGAAACGGGACCCAAGCCCGCCGGCCATAATCACTGCTTGTCGTACCATGGTTATTTTTGCAAAAACTCCATAAAAGCCTGTTTGTTCTCAAGCGGTGTGGTGGTGGGTCTTCCCAGATCCTTCCTCGCACCTTTCTTGACCTTGATTTCCAGAAAGCAAAGGCCGTTTGTCTTCGCCGATTTCTCGAGGGCGGTCCCTAGCTCGGTCGGCGTCGAGACGCTATAGCCCTGCTGGTAGCCGCATGCCTTGGCGATGAGGGGCAGGTTGATCTGCCTGCCTACCGTCGGCTGTCCTCCGACTGAATCGTGGGCGCCGTTGTTCATGATGATGTGGACCAGATTCCGGGGCCCGCGGCTGCCGATGATCGCCATGCCGCCCATGTGCATGATCGCCGCCCCGTCTCCATCGATGCAATAGACTTTGCGCCATGGCTGCTGGAGGGCGATGGCAAGGGCGATCTGGGATGCGTGTCCCATCGAGCCCACGGTCAGGAAGTCCTTCTCATGGCCCATGCCATGCTTGACGCGAAGTTCGAACAATTCCCTGCTTGCCATGCCCGTCGTGGAGACGAAAGCTGCCGACGGCGGGGCTTCCAGCATGATGTGCTCGATCGCCTCTTCCCTCGTCATCTCGCCGGGAACCGGAATGGTGTGTTCCAGGGCGTAGTCGGAGAAAGTGCCTTTCCGGATGACCAAGGCGTATGCCGCATGGCGCTCCTTTACCGAAGCGATGCAGGTTGCGAGCTGCTTCTGCAACTCCGCTTCATCGTCGCTTGCGACCGCATAGGGGATCTGCATGGCGTCCAGAAGCGCCAGGGTGACTTTCCCCTGCTTCACATGCTGGGGCTCGTCATGGACGCCGGGCATGCCCCGCCAGCCGATGACGAGCACGAGCGGCACCGAGTAGACATCAGGATCGGTCAGGCTCAGAAGCGGGTTGACCGCATTGCCTTCACCAGAGTTCTGCATGTAGACGAGGGGGATGTTCCCCGTTGCGAAATGGTATCCCGTTGCCAGGCCGATGGCACCGCCCTCGTTGGCGGCGATGATGTGGTGCCGCTCATCGGCATGGTCCGTCACGTAGGCGCAGAAGCTCTTCAGAAGGGAATCGGGTACTCCCGTGAAGAAGTCGATGCCGCCAGCGACCAGTGAATCATAGAAGAATGCAGGTCTGATCATGTTATTTTGTCCCCGGAATCAATTCCAAAATGTTCTTGATGGGCATGCACAGGTCGTTCACCTCGAGCGAGCGTTCCGCCTGGAGGATCGTCTCGGCGCACTTGACCATGGCCGGGTAGGCGGCCCTGAGCATATGGTTGGCATAGATGACCACGTTGGCTCCCCAGCTTGCCAGCTCTTTCTCGGTGAACTGGTTATAGGTGGTGGGCACCAGGACAAGCGGGACTGTCGGATAGGCGCGCTTGAAGCGCTGGCAGAACTCCTTGATGTCCATGCCGCTCTTTTCCTTCGAATGGATCATGATGCCGTCGGCACCTGCCTGCACGCAGGCATAGGCCTTTTCCAGAGCCTCGTCGACGCTGCGCCCTGCGATGAGTTCCTCGATGCGGGCGATGATCATGAAGTCGCTGGTCACCTGGGCCCGCTTGCCGGCCGCGATCTTCGCGCAGAATTCCTCGGCCGTGGCAAGTTCCTGTTTCACTGCCGTGCCCAGAAGGGAGTTTTTCTTGAGTCCCTTCTTGTCTTCGATGATGACGGCGGAAACGCCGTTACGTTCCAAGGTCCGGACCGTGAAGACGAAATGCTCGGGGATGCCGCCGGTATCTCCGTCGTAGATGATCGGCTTGGTCGTGCATTCCAGGATGTCGGTCAGCGACTGCATGCGGGTCGTCAGGTCGACCGCTTCGATATCCGGCTTTCCTTTGTCGGTCGAGTCGGTCAAGGACGAGGACCACATGCCGTCGAACTGGTGCAGTCCGTCCTCTTTCATGACTTGGGCGTGCTCGACGATCAGCCCGGAAAGGCCGGAATGGGTCTCCATGATCCTGACGACCGGCTTTGCGGCGATCAGCCGGCGGAGTGTGGACAGCCGGATGCTCGGCGTGGTGCCGATGGTGCGGGCGTTGTCGACCAGGGCGGAGGAATCAATGCCTTTGGTGTAGGGAATCTCGATGACCTGTCCTCCCCATTCCTTCATGGCTTCATATACCTCGCTCCGGATGGAGGAGAGGTAGTTGTGCTGCCAGTCGTCTCCGTGGATGATGTAGTCGGGTTTCAGCCGGCGGAGGTTGGGGACGTAGCTCCATTCTTCCTGGGGGACGACCTTCGCCACGCCTTTGATATGGGAAACCACCTCGGCCCTCTGCTCGTAGGTCAGATAGGGTAGCCTCTTGTAGCAGGCGATTGCCTTGTCGGTCAAAAGGCCGATGATTACATCCCCGTGTTTCGCACCCTCGTTGATGATGTTGATCAAACCGGGGTGGATGATGTCGGCAGTCATGCCGATATAGACGGTTTTTGGCATCTGTGTGTGACTCCTTTATACCTCATATGATGGATCGATAGCCTTCAGTTCCCTGAAGGTGTCGATTTCCCTGATGTCTGTCGCCGAACATGGGCGCAATGCGACCTGATAATGGTTTCTGCAGACGGACAGCGGTACCTGTTCCCAGAACTGTTCTTTGCCGCCAGGCAGCTGTGCCGCATAGGGCAGGTCGATGGCAAGCTGGGCCCCGTCGCCCGCACTCCAATAGGAGATTCCCACCATCTGCCAGGTGTTGAATCCTCCCATTTGCTCCGACTGGATGATTCCTTTCTTGTCCACGGTGAAGCACCAGTCGTCGGAGCGCCCTTTCCACACGGCGAGGAAATCGGATTGCCAGTGGTAGGGGGTCAGCACGTTCGGGGAGCGAATGAGCAAATCCGCTTCGAACACATACGCGTTGGCAAAATGCTCCTTCGCGACAACCGCGCTGGTGATGTTGTTGGACTCGTTGTATGCGGGGTTCTCCAGGAACTTGACCATCGGGTACTTCGCAAGGAGCTGGTCGAACTGCCCGGCGAGGTAGCCGCGTACCACGTAGATTTCCTTGATGTCCAGGGCAAGGCAGGCGTCAATCAGGCCGTCGATGATCCGTGTCCCATTTACCTGCACGAGAGGCTTGGGGGTGTTGAAGGTGATGGGCGCGAGCCGTGCGCTGAAGCCCGCAGCCAGGAAAATGGCACGCTTGACCCGGTACGGTTCAAGCGCATCGAGTCCCAAAGGAGTAATGGCTCCTTCGGAAAGATATCCCTGCCTCGCACATTCCCTGTACACCGCATTGACGCTTCCCAATGCATAGCCGGTCAGCGAGCTGAGTTGCCGTTGGCTGAGGGAAGCGGGGTGTGTCGCCAGGCTGGAAAGAAGCGTGAACTGTTTCTTGTCCATGCGATGGAGCATACAGGATGTTCGAAAATATGTCAAATGTTCACAGAGAAATGAACATTTCTACAAATATAAGTCCCTTGACGCCCTCAATTGACGTTCATTTTATTGATAAAAATATAAATTTATGAACATATGCTTAAGGATTGTCACCGAGAGGATACAACCAGGCGACGAACTGGCGCTCTTTTGTCAATTGCGCATGGCTGTGGTCTGCATGGAGACATGCAGACCACAGGGCAGAAAATCACGACGTCGTACAGTTTCTTCGAGACGGTCAGGAAGGATACCTGTACGTGGACAAGACCGCGTACCTGCATTCCTTTGTCCGTCAGGAAGGCAACATGTGCTTCCTCTCCCGACCCCGCCGTTTCGGGAAGACGCTGACGGTCTCCACGTTGGAGGCGGTCTTCCAAGGCAGGAGGAAGTTGTTCAAAGGGCTCCCATAGACAAGACGGACTACGACTGGAAGAAGTACCCGGTCATCCACATCGACTTCACGAACTGCTGGAAAAAGAAGGTAGACAGATTGGCATTTTGGCTGAAAAAGGTTCTGCTCCAGACCGCCATATCCTATGGCATCGCTCCATTGGACTAGGCACAGGATGCAGACGACATGTTTTCCGATTTGATTGATGGATTGTCTGCGCTGGGGAAAGTGGTCGTTCTGATTGACGAGTACGACAAGGTGCTGTCGGACAACGTCTTCTCCCCCGAGGTCGAGAAGTTGCGGCAGGTGCCGGGGAACTTCTACCAGGCTACCGGTTCGTCCCGGGGTGCGAGACGGTGTACAACCCGGTATCGGTGGGACTGTTCTTTACCAGGGGGCACGGGCAGTCGTTCGACGACTACTGAATCGAGACGGGCAATTCGAAGCTGGTGATGGACATGGCCCAATCGGTGGACCTGGACGTGACGGAGGACCTGGGGATGGGCATGGACGCCGACGGTGGTCTTCGCGTCGTTGCCGTACCGAGCGGGGAAGAAGGAGCCGGACTTCGCGCAGGTGGTGGACGTGGTGATGCTGTTGTACGGGAAGACGGTCCACCTCCTTGGCATCGCCTTCAGCTCCACCGGGCACACCGTCCAGGACTAGAAGGAAGAGGTGCTGGCCTGAAGGATTTGGCGGGATTTCCTTGGAGTGCGAATCTTCTGCGTTCCGCTAGGGGGATGGTCAGATAAGCGTTATCGGGCAAAGCCACGTTTCTCGATTCAAGGGAAACAGTTCGTCTGCCATGCAGAGAATAAGCCCGGGCATCACAGGGAGTCCAAGCTTGTTGAGCACAGGGAAGTTCCTGTCCAGAGCGGATGGACTTTTGGCTTTCTTGATTTCTATCGGGTAAATCCGGTTGGGCCCTGTCATCAGAAGATCTACTTCCTTACGGTCGATATCTCTGTAGTAATAAAGGTCCGGCTCTTTTCCGGCATTGAGATAGCTTTTCAGGATTTCTCCCACGACAAAGGTTTCGAAGAATGCCCCGGAAGCGTTTCCATCCATGAGCGTCTCATAGGTAGGCCATTTGGTAAGATATGCGGCAAGACCTGTGTCGATGAAATAGCATTTCGGTGTCTTGACAAGCCGTTTGCTGAGGTTGGTGAAATAGGGTCGAAGGGTATAGATGATGCCGGAGCGTTCCAGTATGGTGATCCATTGCTTTACTGTTGGTGCCGACACACCTATGTCCCGGGAAATCGATGCATAGTTGAGTTCCTGTGCCGTGTTCGCAGCCAGGTATGTGACCAAGGTCCTGAAAGCATCCAGCTTCCCCACCTGTTCGAGAGCGCTGACATCCCTTTCGATGTAGGTGTCCATGTAGCTGGAGTAATACAGTTCCCTGTCCAGTCCTTTGTCGCTGACAAGTTTGGGCAATCCTCCTTGGAAGATTCTCTGGTACACCTCGGCAAGTGTTTTCTTTTCGTGTTCACGGGTTCTGAGCGCCTCCAGATCTGGAGAAAAGGGGACGGACTGCAGTCCATCTATTTCCCGCTGCGAAAGTGGCAGAAGCGTGAAGAGGGCGACTCTGCCTGCAAGGGATTCGGTAATGTTCTTCATCATCACGAACTTCTGGCTTCCCGTTAGCCAAAACATGCCGTTGGGATTCTCGCCGTTATACGTCGCGTTATCCACGATATCCTTGATTGCAAGGAAGATGGATGGCACCCGTTGCACCTCGTCAATCAGAAGTGTATGTCCATAGGTTTCGAAGAAAAGCTCGGGGTCGTTTTCCGCCAGTCTCCGGGTTTCAAGCTTGTCAAAGGAAACGTATACCCGGTCCGGCCCTGCAAGGTGCCTGAGCATGGTGGACTTCCCTGTCTGCCTTTGGCCACAGACCATGACCACCGGATAATGCTCAGAGGCCTTGAGAACCGCACTTTCCATGGCTCGCTTGATATATTCCATTCTCATCCTCCGACAAAACAAAACCTTACTTTATTTTACTCAGATTCTGCGGTTTCTGCAATGCTTCGATGTGGCGAGGGACATACGTCCGGAGTTGGCTCTTCTCCAGCAAGACAAGGAATACGAGTGTTTTGCATGGGAAAAGGACCGGCAGCCTGTTTTCTGTAGGACACGAATCGAGGCACCCGCTTTTGCAATGGAAAGTGCAACATTCCTGGCTATCTTTGAATTTCAATGAACGTGATAATTTGCCTGCCTATTCCGTATGAATAGCACTGGTGCTCTGCAAAAGAGGGAGATGAGCACCGCAAGATTTTCACTTTGCAGCAGTCAAGTTTTGTGGTTCTTCACGGAAAGTTGGGGGATGAGAAAAATAGGGTACCGCAATAGTTGCAAAAAGAGCATGTTGTCTGGTTCCATTTTGGTTACCACTCACAAAAAGGAAACCATACAGACATGCCCGAAGCACAAGATACCCAGATCCACCTTCCGTGTCAGCACTTCCGGTGCGACTCCTTCCGGTTTGACAAGCAGAAAAGGCGCCTGGGTGAAGGGGCTGATGCGATGGCAGATGCCAGCCAGCACGGTGCAGAAGATCACCGGCATACACGGGGACACAATCCGGAGCATCCACAAGCAGACTATGGACGAGGCCCTTGTCAGGAGATGGCTCCAGATCAGCGGCCTACCTGTCTGGCGGTGGACGGGTTCGCGGTCCACAAGGGGCACCGCTATGCGGCCTGCGTGATGGACCTCGGGAATGGCGATGTGCTCTGGGTCGGCAAGGGCCGCCCGGAGGCGGACTTCGCCAAGTTCTTTGAGGAGTCCGGCTTGGAGCGGCTCCGTGGAGTCAAAGCGGTGGCCATGGACATGAACGCCTCATGCAACAAGCTGGTGAAGCGGCACATGCCGCGGGCTGATAGGTGGTATCTATCATATCCGTCGAAAGGAGAATCCCGCACATGCCCGTAAAAGTTCTGGTGACGGTGTTAACCTATCCCTGTCCTTCCCTCAAGTACGTTGAGACCGTCTGTACGGCAGGGGTGACTGAAGATGGAAGATGGGTGCGGATGTACCCGTTACGGCTTCGTATGTTGGACAATGACATCCATAAATGGCACTGGTATGAGTTCGACTTGGAGTAAAGGCCGGCGGACAAGGATGTCCGGATGGAGTCGTATTATTGCCTGCACATCCCCCCATCAAAGCAGTGGGTTCATTGGTACTGAAGACAAATGGAGAGAACGCCGTCGTTATTGTGTGAATGCAGTAACGGTCTTTACTTCATTTGCTCGTTGGGAGGCCGCCATCGAATACAAAAAGGGCGTGAGACCCCTGTCCCTTGGTACCTTCAAGCCGGTAGCGATCACCAATTTGAAAGCCGAACATGCGGACATCTCCAAACTTGAAGAGAAGAAAGAGATTCTTGGGAACATGCATACCCAGATGGGTCTATTCGACGAGGAAAACCGGAATCAGTACTGGGAAAATGGCGGAAAGCATTCCATACCGCTTCTCTTATGAGGC
>OMYY01000044.1:485-20118 GCA_900315435.1 uncultured Spirochaetaceae bacterium | reverse complement strand
AGATAGTGGACGCCCTGGTGGCGGCGATGAGCGTGGATGTGCGGATGGCAAGCGAGGACCGGACGAGCGCGGGAAGGATCGACCTTACGGTGGAGACGGACAGGCATGGGTACGTGATGGAGTTCAAGGTGGATAAGTCTGCGGAGACTGCGCTGAGGCAGATCAAGGAGAAGCGCTACGCCGACAAGTTCCGCCTGGAGAAGGGGAAGACGATCCACCTCGTGGGCATCGCCTTCAGTTCCACGGGACACACTGTCCAGGACTGGAAGGAAGAGGTGCTGACCTGAGGGGTTGTACCCGGCCATGCAGAACAGGCCAGTATCCCGTACCCACGGAAAATACGTACCGGATACTCCTCACGCGGTAAACGGTGTGTTGGGTCCGAACCTCTTCCGCTTCATCCCACAAACATCCGCATTGCGCCTTCTTTGGGGATAGCGCAAGACTCGTTGACCTTTGTTTCCGGCGCATGCTATATTGGCATGAAACCTCTTTATCCACCTTGGGGTGGATCATTATGTCCGTAAGGAGGAACCATGAGAAATTATGAGTTCACCGTCATCTTCGACGCAGACGAAGAGAAGTTCAAGAAAGGCCTGGAAGACGTGACAGCCATGCTGTCCGACGCCAAGGCGGAAATCACCAAACAGGATGATATGGGTGTCAGACTGTTGGCCTATGTCATCAGAAAACAGGACAAGGGACATTACGTCTACTTCGAGATGCAGGCCGATCCCGCCCAGATCCAGGGCATGGAGCGCAAGCTGGTCCTGCACACCAGTGTCCTGAAGTTCCTGTTCGTCAACAAGAGCAAGTAATCAGGACCAAATCATCGAAAGGGGGAATCCTATGGCAGGCGATTTGAATGTGGTAGCGATGGTGGGACGCCTTACCCGTGACAGTGAGCTGCGCATGACGCAGAGCGGGAACGGGATTTTGCGTTTCTCGATTGCGGTCAACCGGAGAAAGAGGACGGCGGACGGCAACTGGGAAGACGAGGCGAACTTTTTCGATTGCTCCCTGTTCGGCAAAAGCGCCCAGACCATGGCAAACTACCTGAAGAAGGGAAGACAGGTTGCCATCCAAGGCGAGCTGAGACAGGATCGCTGGAATGGACAGGACGGTCAGACCCGCAACAGAGTGGAGATTGCAGTGAATTCCCTGCAGCTGGTCGGCAGCGGCCGCCAGGACGGTGGCGCTCCCGCGCAGGGAGATTCCGGCGCGCAGGATTACCCGCAGAGACCATACACGATGCAGCAGCCCGGCGCCCCCGTGGCGCCAGCCCAGCCGCAGCCCCAGATGGCTCCGGGTGTCGAGCAGTTCGATGATGACGACATTCCATTCTAAGCAAGGAGATAAGACATGAACGAGAATGAAGATAAAGATGAAATGATGGAAGACAAGGACGAAGGCATGGACAAGGCCGGCAAGTTCGACCGCAAGGGTGGCCTTCGCGGTGGCAAGCCGGTGTTCAAGAAGAAGATCTGCAGATTCTGCTCCCAGCATCAGGTGCCGGACTACAAGAACCCCGACCAGCTTCGCCGTTTCACCACCGAGAGGGGCAAGATCCTTCCGGCCAGAATCACCGGGTGCTGCGCGAAGCATCAGAGGAAGCTGACCGCGGAGATCAAGAAGGCCAGGGTTCTGGCTTATCTGCCCTTCGAGAAGCAGTTTTGATTGGTGGCTCGCATGACTGGCATGCGGAACCGGTCGCTTCTGGAATGCCTGCTCGCGATAGGGGTTTCGTTCCTCTTCGCCCGGCTGGACGTCCTGAACGTCGTCTATCTGGTTCCGGTCCTGGTAGTCTGTGAGTCCCGTCATGGTGCAAGACGCTCCATCCCCGTGGTCGTCGCCGGCCTGCTCGCCGTGGCCGCCGGCATCTTCCAAGGCAGACATGCCTTGGTGAGTGAAGCGGGAATCATTGCGGTTTGCATCTCGGTGTTTCTTCCGACTGTACTTTGGATTTCCGCCCTTGTCTGGGTGTCGTTGGACGGAAAATCGATGATGAGACGATACCTGGCCGGAGCTTCTCTGGGGGCTTTGGCGGCACTAGGGTTCCTCATCTATCTGACCCATGGTGGGGAGGCGGTGATGAAGGTCGATGCAGCGATGCAAGACCAGTTCATCTCCCTCTTCTCCCAGCTGGGGCTGACGGATGGGGCGGAAGGGGAGTTGCTCTCCCGGCACTTGGCGCAGTTCTACCGCGCCATCGTGATGGGAATGGGTTGCTTGATCGTCCCGCTGGTCATGCTGTTCGCTGGACTGAACCAGTTCATCGCGCTCACCATGGCCAGACGGCAGGATGACGCCCTTTCGGAGCGGATAGCCGGTTTCCATGTCGCGGACAATGTCATCTGGGTCTTCCTTGGACTTTGGCTTGCGGTCTGTTTTGGCTATTTCGCCCATAGTTCCTACCAGGTGATGGCGGTTCTGGTCAACCTTGCAGGCAGCGTCACGGTTGTCTATGGGATCCAGGGATTCGCGATCATGCTCTATCGGAGCCGCCTGCGTGGTCCCCTCAGTGCCGGGAGTCTGTTCTGGAGGCTCTTCATCATCATGGCGTTGGTACCGTTGGTAAACACGTTGTTGATGTGCGTGATTCCCCTGCTGGGAGTCACCGAAACATGGATACAATATCGAAAACCTAAGGAGTTAGTGAAATGAAAATCATTCTGAATCAGGATGTGAACAACCTCGGAGAAGAGGGAGATGTCGTGACCGTGAGAGACGGTTATGGTCGCAACTACCTGCTGCCGACCAAGGCCGCCATGCCCTACACCCCTGGCAACCTTGCCATCGTGAAGGCCCGTGCCGCCGCCATTGAGAAACGCAAGGAAGAGAAGAGAGCCGCCAGCGCGTCCATGAAGGAGAAGCTGGAAGGCATGACCATCACCTTGGTCGTCTCCGCCGGTGAGAGCGGCAAGCTTTTCGGTTCCGTCACCAGCCAGATGGTCCAGGACGCCCTCGCAAAGCAGGGAGTCACCATCGAGCGCAAGAAGCTCGAGGTCCCGACCCATGCCATCAAGATGACCGGCAAGTACGAGGTCCGCGTCCATCTGTACGAGAGCGATTTCAGCATCATCTCCCTGCTGGTCAAGAGCGAGGCCGAGCTGAAGGCTGAGAAGAAGGCCGCTGAAGAGGCTGCCGCCAAAGCCGCCGCCGAGGCAGCAAAGGCTGAGGAGGCCGTCGAAGAGGCGCCCAAGGCCGAGGAAGCCGCTCCCGCCGCCGAAGAGCAACCGGCTGAGAACTAATCCATGGATGTAGCTGGCCGGGTACCACCACAGGATCTGAATGCCGAGAAAGCGCTTCTCGGCATTCTCATCATGGAGTCGACGCTTCTCGATGAGATTTCCACCGTGCTTCGCGCCGATGACTTCTATCAGAAGAGCCACCAGGCCATCTACACCGCGATGCTCGATTTCAAGGAGCAAGAGCGGAACCGCACCCTGGACCTGCAGTCCCTGATCACGTTCCTTCTCTCGAATGGAAGGATTGAGGATTGCGGGGGTGCGGCCTATCTTGCCGAGCTCTCCACGGGCGACCGCGCCGCGTTGAGCGGCAACGCCCAGTTCTATGCCAAAGCCATCAAGGACTGTTCCCGCCGCCGCAAGGCGACTGTGTTCGCAAGCACGCTCCGGGACAAGTGCTTTGACGACCCGTCCGATATCCAGACAATCCTGAACGACGCCCAGACCGATCTCGGCAACCTTGCCGTGGACGGCAGTACCGGCGCCCAATACAGCGACATGCACAAGGTTATGGACGAGGTCTACAAGGTGGTCGACCCCCAGCAGTCGCTGGAGACCGGCCTGATGAGCGGTTTCACCTACCTGGATGACGTGACCGGAGGTTTCCGCAAACAGGAAATGACCGTCATCGGCGCACGCCCCTCCATCGGAAAGACCGCCTTCGCCCTTTCGGTCGCCCTGAACATGACGATGAGCGGAATCCGGGTCGGCTTCTTCTCTTTGGAAATGCCGGTGCGCTCCATCGGTTGTCGCCTGCTCTCCGCCCTCAGCGGGGTGCCTTTCAGCCATATCCTGCGCCGCACCTTCACCAACGACGAGTCCAGCCGCATCATCGACGCCATGGGAGAGCTGTACACCAAACAGCTCTTCATCCAGGATGTCGCCAACATGAAGCTGATGGATCTCCGGGCCCAGGCGCACCAGATGAAGCTGAAGAGCGACGTACAGATCATCTTCATCGACTACATGGGCCTGATCGAGCCGGATGACCAGAATGCCGGGGACGAGCGCTTCAACTGGATCAGCAAGGTCAGCCGCCAGGTCAAACAACTGGCGCGTGAGCTGGATATCCCGATTGTCGTGCTCTGCCAGGTCAGCCGGGAGGCAGAGGACCAGGAACCGAAGCTTTCCAACCTGCGCGATTCCGGATCCATCGAGCAGGACGCCGACGTCGTCTTGCTGCTGCACCGCGCCCGTCCCAAGGAAGGAGAGGAGCGCAAACCGATCGAGGAGACGTCCCTGATTGTCGCCAAGAACCGTAATGGCGAGACGGGCGTGACCAAGATCGCCTTCGAGGGAGCTATCGTCAAATTTCATAACCTGGAGAAGGCCAGCAGTTATACGCCGGCCAACAGCAACAACGCCTAGCCGGTCACAGCATGTGCCTGAGGTCGAACAGTGTCATGACGAGCATGATGGTGCCGACCATCAGCCATCCCGCCAACTGGGTGCCCCACCAGACGCGCGGACTGACACGTCCGCCGGAGAACTGTTCCCAAAGCGCCATCACGATTTGCGAGCCGTCAAAAGCGGGAAGGGGGATTAGGTTGCTGATCGCCAGCGAAAGGCTCACGATTGCCATCAGATACCAAAAGCCCTTCAGTCCCACGTCTGCGTGTTGCTGCAATCCCTCGACAGTGATCGTCCCGATCATCAAGGCGGCGCGTCCCATGCCGGTCAGTTCCTGCCGCACGTCCCTCCGCCTGCCGGTGACGATGGAAAACAGCGTCGAGGCCATTTCACGGGTCTGCTGGAAGGTCATCCTGATTCCCTGGACCAGGGAGAAACGGCCGGGCAGGATCTTGTACCCGCCTTCGAGCGAGAAGTGGTAGACTCCTTCCGGCTGGGCAGGAAAGGAGATGGTCTGGTGTCCCCCCTTCCGGATGACCTCGAGGCGCACGGTATGGGTCTTGGATAGGATTTCGGTCAGGTCGTAGTTGTTCTCCACCGGATAGCCGCTTGCCATGACAATCTGGTCTCCCGCCTGCAAGCCGGCCTTGTATTCATCGCTGGCTGTCTGCACGTAGCCGACCACCGGCCTGATCTCGTTGGCGAGCCCCCAGCGGCCCGTCTTGTCGCTTGAGGCCTGAATTTCCAGCTGTTTCCCGTCCCGGCTGATGCCGAAGGCATGGGGGCCTTCCGTCGCTTGCCTGAGCATCACTTCCAGATGCTGCCAGTCCTCGACCGGCTGCCCGTCGAAGGAGATGACCAGGTCTCCGCTACGGATTCCCGCATCATAGGCGCTGCTCGTCGCCGGACTGAAGAGCGAGGGATAGTCGTTGACCGTCACCACTCTGCCCGGAGTGCTGACGATACGCTGTGGCATGGCGCCCAGGATGGAGAAGATCAGGATGGCGGCAAGGAAGTTGCAGAGGGGGCCTGCGGCATAGGTGATTACCCGCCTCATCGGCGTGACGGCGAACAACGATCCCTCCTCGGCGTTGTCGAAGGATGCCTGGTGCATCTCCAACGCCCGTGCAAGGTCGTCCGAACCCTTCATGCGGCAGTAGCCTCCGATGGGCAGCAGGGAGATGCGGAACTCGGTATTCCCGACCTGCCATCCGGCCAGTCTGGGACCCATGCCCACCGAGAAGACCTCGACGATGATGCCCGAGGCACGGGCGGCGACAAGGTGGCCGATCTCGTGGACCACCACCACAAAGCCGATGCCGATGAGACCGATGGCAAGCCGTATCAGAGACGCGAGCATAGGCCCCTCGCAAGGCTTCGCAACCTGCCGTCAAGCTCGACGGCCTCGGCCAAGTCCTTCGGGGCTGGATCCTCGGAACGCGCGACCACCTCGCTGACCACCCTCTGGATATCGGTAAAGCCGATTTCCTTCCGCAGAAAGGACCAGACCGCCACTTCGTCGGCGGCGTTGAAGGCAACCGCCTTCGACCCTCCCTCGCGGAGGATGTCCCATGCGAGGGCGAGCAGCGGGAACTTGTCCATGTCCGGCTTCTCGAATGTCAGGCTCAGATTGGTGAAATCCAGCGGCTTCACCAGCGGGGCCGTGGTTCCGGGAAGCAGGGCGTTGATGATGGGCAGGCTCATGTCCGGATTCCCCATCTGCGCATAGACCGCGCCGCTACGCATGCGGATCATCGAGTGGACGACGCTCTGCGGATGGACGGTCACCTCGATCCGCTCCGGCGCGAAACCGAACAGTCCGCTTGCCTCGATCACCTCCATCGCCTTGTTGGCGAGGGTGGCGCTGTCGATGGTGATTTTCGGCCCCATCTTCCAGGTGGGGTGGTGGAGCGCGCGTCCGACATCCACCTGGTCCAGCTCTTCCTTGGGGGTGTTCCGGAAAGGTCCCCCGCTGGCGGTGATGACCAGATGGTCGACCTGGGCGGCCGGTTGCGTTTTCAGAAGCTCGTAGATGGCGCTATGCTCGCTGTCCACCGGGATGATGGCGCGGCCGAGGCGTCTGGCAGTCGCGAAAAGGAAGGAAGAGCCGCAGACGACACTTTCCTTGTTTGCCAGTGCGAGGTCCTTGCCGCTTTCCAGGGCCAGCATGCTGGCGGAAAGGCCTGCGAAACCGCTGATTCCATTCAGCACGATATCGGCATCCGTACTTTCCAGCATCGACTTCAGGCCGGAGAAGTCCCCGTCCGGGATGAGGACGGTACGGGCTCCGAACTCCTTCCCCAGCGTCTCCAACTGCATCCCGCGCGCATGAGCGGAAAGACCCACCACCTTCAGTGGAAGATGGTGGGTCCTGATCGCGCCGAGCGCGGTGGTGCCGATCGATCCGGTGGCTCCGAGGATGATGACACGTCTCATGCCAGGGAGAGCAACTCGCAGAGCAACCAGAAGACTGGCGCCGTCGCGAGCAGGGAATCGATCGAGTCCAGGATGCCACCGCGTCCTGGAATGACGTTGCCGCTATCCTTGACACCGACGGAACGCTTGATGACGCTCTCGATCAGGTCGCCGATATTGGCGGTGGTGGAGCAGACGGCTCCCATCAGCACTACCTTCCACACCGGTATCCACCTGGCTGCGACCAGACAGGTCGCGACACACCAGATGATGCTCATGGCATGCCCGCCGACGAATCCCGCGACGCTCTTGTTGGGGCTGACCTTCAGGATTCCTTTGTTCGAGCCGCCGAGCCACATGCCGAAGATGAAGGCGAAGATGTCGTTGGCGAAGACAAAGGAAAAATAGAGGATCAGCAGGATCACGCTGTGCTCGAATTGGCTGATCCTCACCAGGAAGGTGAAGAGGTAGTTGGGATAGACCAGCAGGAATGACCAGCCGAGAATCCGGGAGAGGGACCCTTTGAAGTTGTCCCCGATTCCGTTGAAGATTTCGATTCCAAAGCCCACCAGCGCGAGGAGAATCAGGGAGAAATGGGTGATCGGCCACTGGGGAAAGAAACTCTCCACCCAGGTGGCGATGACCAGCAGGGACGGAACCCAGAAGGGAAGCGCGAGCTTGCAGCCGGTGCCCTTCTCCAGAAGGTGGGCGATTTCGTAGGAGCCGATCAGCGAGGCCCCGAGAATCAGCAACATGGTGGCGAAGCGGTGCAGATAGGGAAGAAAGTAGATGTAGCTGAATATGGCGGGAACCCCGATCAGGGTGGTCGCCGTACGTTTGGCCAACGAACTCATCCTTTCAATCCTCCGAATTTCCGGGTACGGCCACGGTAGTCCTCGCAGAGTTGCTCGACCTCGCGCTCGCCCCAATCCGGCCAGAGTTTCTCATAGGACGCGAGTTCCGCGTAGGCGCTGTCCCAGAGCAGGAAGTTGCTCAACCGATGCTCTCCGGCACTACGTACTATCATATCCACCGGCGGGACATCACACAAGTCCAAGTTCCCCTGGATATCCTCGGCAGAGAGGCTTCGCCTGCCACTGGCGATCGCTTTGTTGGCGGCCCGGACGATTTCATCCTGCCCGCCATAGTTGATGGCGAGGCAACAGGTGATGCCAGTCTCGGCTTTGGTCGCCTCCTCGGTCTCGCCAATCGCCTTGCGGACGGCTTCGGGCAGCCCGGCGACATCGCCACGGACGCGGATGCGCACGTGCTCCTGCGTGAAGAAATTGATTTCGCCGGGAAGCTTGCAGGCCAACAGGTGCATCAGATAGCCGACCTCCTGCTGGCTGCGTTTCCAGTTCTCGGTGGAGAAGACGTAGAGTGTGATGAAGGGAATATGGTGGTCGCGGCAGCTGACGATGACCCGCTTGAGGGACTTCAGCCCCTCGATATGCCCCGCCGCCCTGGGCAGGCCTCGCTTCTTCGCCCAGCGGCCATTGCCGTCCATGATGAATCCGACATGGGTCGGTACAGTGCTTTCCATGGTGGCAAGCATACCACCTTGTCCGGCTTGCGTACAGCAATAGGCCGGGAAGCGGGATTCTGTGAATGGTTCATGCATATTTATGCGTGAAATGCAAACTTCTACTTGACTTTAGCCATCGGAAATGTTCGAATACTTTCAACACGTTTGTTGCGAGAATGAGAGGAAGTGCTATGAGAAAAACAATGCTCTTGGTTGGCGCCATGGCCATGATGGTGGCGTCTCTCTTTGGTCAGGCGCGGCAGGAGGAAAAGGCCTCCTATCCGTCTGGGCCGATCACCATGATCATTCCCTATGGCGCCGGCGGCACGGCCGATGTCTCCGGCCGCCAGTTCGCCGCCCTGCTGTCCAAACAGCTCGGGCAGGGCGTGACGGTCGTCAACCAAGGGGGCGCCAGCGGTTCGATCGGCTGCAAGGCCGCGCGGGACGCCCAGCCCGATGGCTATACCGTCCTGTTCACCGCCGAAAGCCTGGGAACCCAGCGCGTCATGGGGCTTTCCGACATGAGCTACGCCGACTTCGCGCCAATCATGGCTGTCGTCAACGACCCGAAGGTGATTGTCGTCGCGAAGGATTCGAAGTACCGGACCTTCCAGGACCTGCTGGATGACATGAAGGCCAACCCGGGCAAGGTGAAGATGAGCTACACCGGTCCTGGCGGCAGCGGACATGTCCAGGGGCTGATCATGGAAAGGCTGGGCTTCAAGCCTGCCATGACCGCCTATAAAGGCGGCAACGATTGTTTCCTTGCCGTTCTTTCCGGAGAGGTCGATTTCACCAACTCGAACTTCGCGACGGTCACCGGCTACATCCAGAGCGGGGACCTGCGCTTGCTCGCCGTCAGCAGCAACCACCATCTGGCCGCCTATCCCGATGTGCCGATTTTCGAGGAAGTGGTTCCCGAAGCCGCTCCCTACATGAAGAACGCGTTCACCCCTCTGAACTTCCTTGTTTCCAAGGATGTCCCCGCCGCCATCCAGCAGGTGCTCCGCGATGCGAGCCTGAAGGTCGTCCAGGATCCGGCCTGGGTCTCTTTCGCCGACAAGAATTGCCTGGAGAAGCTCTACGAGGAGTATCCGACCATCGACGACATCAAGCGTTTCTACGCGTCCTGGGAATCCCAGGTCAGCTGGATGCTCTTCGATGCCGGAGCGACCAAATATTCTCCGGAGAAGTTCGGCATTCCCAAACCGCAGAACTGAAGTTCCTGGTCCTTGCGGTCCGGGCCTCGCGCGAGACCCGGGCCTTGCGTATCGGAAGGAGTAGTCTCCATCATGTCCAATCGTTTGAAAACCTGTTTGCGCGTGCCTGCCGTCCGGGAAAGTATCCTTTGCTGCATCCTGGCGCTATCCCTGCTGGCTTATGCCCTGGCTGGTCACCGCCAGATCAGTCTTCCCTGGAAGCTGTCCCCCTATCTGTTTCCGCTCCTGGTCTCCCTGTTCCTTCTGCTGCTTTCCATCAGCCTGTGCGCCGAGGGAGTGAGGACGGGCCGGGATGGTGGGGCTTGCCGGCCTTCCCCGAAGACGGAGTGGAAGAAGGTCTTTGCGACGCTCGCCATTTGTCTTGCCTATTACTTCGCCATGCCCCATACCGGCTTCATCCCTGGTACGGTCGTCTTCCTCGTGCTGCTCTTCCTGCTGCTTGGCGAACGGCGTCCGCTCCTGGTCGGTATCCTCTCTGTGTCGACCAGCGTCGTCATCTATTACCTGTTCCACGTGCTGCTGCATGTGATGCTCCCCTGAGGTACCCCCATGCCGTTTGCTTCCGTTCTTGCCTTCTTCGCGCAACCCCGCTTCATCCTGCTTGTCATCGTCGGTTCGGTGCTTGGTCTGTTCGTGGGCGCCATTCCTGGCCTTTCCGTCACCATGGCGACCGCGCTTTTGGTCTCGATCACCTACACGTGGTCGACCAACGACGCCCTTGCCACCATCATGGGCCTGTACGTCGTCGGTGTCTTCAGCGGAGCGCTCAGCGCGATCCTGATCAATATTCCCGGCGCGCCTTCGAGCGTCGTCACGACCTTCGACGGGTACCCGCTCGCCAAGAAAGGGCAGGCCTACCGCGCGTTGAAGTACGCCACGGTCTACTCCTTCATCGGCAGCGTCTTCGGTCTTGCCGCGCTCTGGCTGGTCGCCCAGCCGGTCAGCCGGATCGCATTGAAGTTCCAGCCGATGGACTACTTTCTGCTCTCGCTCTTCGGGCTTTCCGCCGTCGGTTCCCTGACGAGCAGGACCTTCAGCAAAGGACTGGTCAGCGCCATGCTCGGCCTGTGCGTCAGCATGATCGGCCTGGACTCGGTCATGGGCACCCCGCGCATGACCTTCGGCATCCGGGACCTGCAGGCGGGGGTTTCCACGGTCCCCGCCCTGGTCGGATTGTTCGGCATGGCGGAGGTGCTTTCCGCCATAGCCAGCGGGAACATGGAGGCCGAGGTAAGCTCGATTCCCCGGGAGAAGGTTTCCCTGAAAGAGATGCTCAAGGGAAATGGGCTGTACACTCTCTACTACTGTCTGATCGGCACCTTGGTCGGGGCGCTCCCCGGCGCCGGTGGACCTGTCGCGGCCTTTCTCGCCTACAGCGAGGGCAGGCGCATTGTCAGACACCCTTCGGTTCCTTTTGGAACAGGGGCGGTGGAAGGCATCATCGCCAGCGAGACCAGCAACAACGCTTGTATCGGAGGAGCCTTGATTCCCATGCTGACGCTTGCCGTTCCTGGCGACGCGGTCACAGCGGTCATCCTTTCGGTCTTCTACGTCCACGGGCTGCAGCCGGGGCCAATGTTCATTCGGACGCAGCCGGAGATGTTCGCCTCGATTCTCGCCGGCGGCTTCATCGGTTGCATCTGCCTGTTGGTGCTCGGCTTGATTGTCGCTCCCCGCATCAGCAAGGTCATCCTGGTTCCCAAGCGGATTCTGTTGCCGATCGTCACGGTGCTCTGCATCATCGGAGCCTATGCCTGCAACAACCGTCTTTTTGACGTGGGTTTGATGTTCTGCTTCGGAGTGCTTGGTTTCTGCATGCGCCGGCACGGATACCCGGTGGCGCCGATGGTGCTTGCCATCGTCCTTGGCGGAATCATGGATTCCAGTTTCCGCCGTGCCATCAGTCTGGCTGAGAGTGAGAGCGACAAGCTGGCTGCCCTTTTCGGACGGCCGATCACCCTGGTCCTGCTTTCCCTGACCATCCTGACGCTCGTGATGAACATCCCGGCGGTCGGAAGGAAACTGAAGGGGAGGACCTCCAGTGACGACGCCGCCTGATCCTTGGATACAGATTGAGTCCGAAGTGTTTCCCGCACTCCGGACTCCTTTTCGCTTGTTCCCCGCTTATCAATTGCTTCCGGAATTTCCAGTGCAAGCATGACCGGAGGATACGTCTTCAATCCTTATGATGTGACCAGTTTACAGACAACCTGTTGTTTTGGCAAGAGAAAAATTGGTAATTCTTTGTATAAAAAGAAATTGAAGATGTCAGATGTTGTACAGGACCTATACAGTCTTTGTACAATGAAACAACTTCTCCAAACTTCTCACATGGTTCAGATATGACGCTAATCCATTGGACAAACGAGAAATAGAAGTATACGCCCTTACGAAGGAATCTCCTTTTCAAGACGCGAGATTGATGTCTGATGTCATTACTCCCGCAAGCGGTTGTTGCATTGTATGTCCCCGTCATGACGCCTATGGCCTTTCTGGCAACAGGAGGAACGACAGCATCCCTTGGAGAAACGATCAGGCATGTTGTCGGGTTGGCAGGGTGCCTTATATGTTGCATTTTCCCCAGGAAGAAAGGGTGCGTGGTGTCCACTTGACCGGTTAGAATAAGTTTTCATACTCATATAATATCAATACACAATAAAAATATTGCTAATAATATCGAAAAAGGTTTCGTTTGACGAAAAGAAGAGGCTAGACAAAACTAAAAAAAGAAGCGAAAGCGGTTTCGCTGACTAAAAAGCTGATGCGCTATACAATTAAAGATATTGCTGCTGCCGCGCACGTTTCTGTTTCTACGGTATCTAAGTGCCTGAACAGTTACGGCGATGTGAGTCCAGAAACGAAACGCATGGTGCTCGAGACGATCGAGCGCATGCAATATGTTCCCAACACTTTTGCACGGTATATTTCCCAACATGCGACCCACGTCATCGGTCTGACAGTACCTGACATTACCGACCCATATTCTGCGCAAAGCAACCGTGGAATCGAGACTCGGCTCAGGGAGTATGGATATGACCTTTTCATTGGGAACTTGAATCGTGACGAGGAAAGGTTCCTTCAGTTCATCAAGAAAGCAAGGGAAATGAGATTCGATGGATTGATCATCACGCCTGACGGCTGGAGCGAACGGATACTCAAAGCGATTTCGACATTGGACATTCCTGTCCTTTCCATCCGACGCCGTCCTCCTGCTCTCTGCAAGGTCCATTTCATCGATGGAGACCATTATGCGGGGGCGATGGCTATGCTTGAATACCTCTATCGCCATGGGCATCGCCGTATCGCCCACCTCCGGCTTCCGAACGAGGCGGGATGTTACCGGTTTCAGGCTTATCTGGACTTTTGCGCGAAATACCAACTGGAGAGCAGGGTTGTGTGTTCTTCCATTCCTGCCAGCATCCTTTCCGATGCAGTGAAGAATGGTAAAGAATGTTATCGACAGATTGCCTGCCGATGGCCTGATACTACGGCACTTTTCTGTGGTAGCGACTTCATTGCCATCGGAGCGATGGTCGGATTGTGGGAAGAGGGCAAACTTGTGCCTGGTGAAATGTCTGTCGTCGGGGTTGGCAATGTCGAAATGGCTTCTCTTCCTTGGTTTGGACTGACCACGATGGAACTGTTCCGTTACGAGATGGGCGTCAAGGCCGCCGACTTGCTGATGGATCTGGTTTCAGGAAGAGAAATAGAGGATGTCTTGTCTCCGATGATGGTTGTTGAGCGTACAAGTGTCTGCACTTTATAAATACCGGCGAAAGCCGAGAAAAGGAGAAAGGTATGAAAAAAGTAGGTTTATTGGCTGTGATGTTGCTGTCGGCGGCAGTGCTTTGCGCTCAGGGAAAGACTGAAACCGCCAGTCATGCCAGGCAAGGAGGAGGCGTGGCTCAGAAGAAGCATCTTTCCATCTATACCTGCAATGTCGAGGAAGAGGCAATCCAGTACTTTGAGGAATTCACAAAGGATACTGGTATCGCCGTCGATTATGTCCGGCTCAGCGCAGGTGAGTGCATTACCCGTATGGAAGCTGAGAAGGCAAACCCGCAGGTCTCCTGCATGCTTGGTGGCTCGGTCGATACCATTGTCAGTGCGTATCAGAAGGGCCTGATTGAGAAATACAATTCGCCGATGATGGATAAGGTTGTCGACCAATACAAGGACAACATGGATGGCATCTATACGCCGTATTCTCTTGTGGTCACTTGTTTTGCAAGCAACAACAAGCTTCTTCGCCAGTTGGGGATCGAGGCTCCGTCTTCGTGGGAGGACTTGCTCCAGCCAAAGCTTGTAGGAAACGTCTGTATGGCTCATCCAGCCACCAGCGGTGCGGCATATACTGCATTTTCCTCGATTCTCCAATGCTTCGGGGAGGACAAGGGTTTTGATTATCTGAAGTTGCTGGACAAAAGCATCGTGCAATACACCAAGGCAGGTGCCGCACCGATACGCATGGCGGGATTGGAGGAGACAACGGTTGCGGTCTGCTATGACCTCGATGCCCATACTGTCATCAATGACGGGTATGACCTGTCCATCACCTATCCGGACGAGGGAACCGGGTACGAAATCAGCTGTGTGGAGTTGGTCAAAAACGGTCCTGCTGATGAAGTCGAAGCTGCAAAGACATTCATCGATTGGATGCTTTCGGAAAAAGCTCAGAGAATGTGTACAGATCGGTTCTACCGTTATCCGATTGTGAAAGGAATAGAGGTGAACAAGTCAATGGTGCCGTTCAATTCCATCAAGTTGCTGGACTATGACTTCATCTGGTCAGGGGAGAACAAGGTCAGATTGCTTGAGCGATTCGAGAACGAGGTCCGTTCCAGTGCCAACGTCCTGAAAAACAAATGAAATCCGTTGCGTGAGTGTTGTTGCGCCAGTGCCACACTCACGCCCATGGAGATGTACCATGCATAGCCATATTGATATCCGGCTTCAGCGGAAACGGGAATTCCTGTTGCTTTGGGGGCAGCCTGGGTTGTTCGCCAGCATCATCGCCATCTTGTCCATTCTGATTGTGTTTTGCTTCTATCCAATCATACGGCTTCTGATTACATGTATGACGGACCAGGCAGGTCGTTTCGACCTTTCCTCAATATTGTATGTGATCCAAAAGACCAACATTGGTTCCGCTCTGGCCAACAGCATCAAGCTTGGGGTTGTTGTCGCAATTCTCTCCACCGTGATCGGTTTCCTGTTTGCCTTTGCCATCAACAGGACGACCATGAGAGGAAAGCGGTTTTTCCATGTGGTTGCGATGCTGCCGATTCTATCACCGCCCTTTGTCATATCGCTTGCCATGATCCTGCTTTTTGGAAGGAGCGGTATTGTCACCAAACAACTTCTGGGCATCAAGAACCATAATGTCTATGGATTCACCAGTCTGGTGATTGTCCAGACACTTGCCATGTTCCCTCTTGCCTATTTGAACATCAAAGGTGTCATGGAGTCGATGGATAGTTCGGTGGAAAATGCGGCACGCTCTCTTGGAGCTGGACGATTGAAGGTCTTTCTCAGCATCACACTCCCGCTTTCCATCCCCGCCGTTCTCAGTGCTTTCCTGATCGTCTTTGCTAAGTCCCTAAGCGATTTTGGCAATCCCCAGGTCTTGGCAGGCGACTATGCGGTGCTCTCGGTATCCGCTTATACTCAGATTACTGGTCTGTACAACATACGTACCGGTTCCTTTATGGCTGTGAGCATCCTGGTGCCCGGCATGCTTGCTTTCTTCATCCAGAAGTATTGGATCGCCAAGAAAAGCTTCGTCACCATTACGGGAAAACCTGTGGGGCAGGTGGATTATATCGAAGAGAAACCTATCGTCTATTCCTTGTTCGCCCTCTGTATCCTGCTAACGTTTGTAATCGCAATGTTCTACGGCACCGTTATCTGGGTCTCTCTGGTGAAAACATGGGGTGTCGACATGAAACCTTCGTTGGCAAATTACCAGTTTGTCTTCCGAAGTGGAAGCGGGAAGAAATCGCTCTTCGATACACTGCTCCTCAGCCTGATAGCGACACCCATCACTGCGATTCTCGGTATGGCGATTGCCTTCCTTCTCGTGCGCAAAAGATTCTTCGGACGCAAGATTATGGAGATGGCATCGATGATTCCATTTGCGATACCAGGCATCGCATTGGGCATAGGATACGTAGTTTCTTTCAATCAGCGACCACTCTTGCTTACCGGGTCAGCAGCCATCATCGTCATCACGTTGGTCTTCCGCACCCTCTCCGTCGGTGTCGAGGCAGGCTCAAACAGTCTCCGACAGGTGGATACGAGCATCGAGGAGGCTTCAACCATTCTTGGAGCTAACAACTTCATCACCTTCACCCATATCTCGCTTCCCATCATGAAGTCGGCGTTGTTTTCTGGGCTTCTCAATGCGTTTGTACGTTCGATGACAAGTGTCAGCGCTGTCATTTTCCTGGTGTCTGTCAAATGGAACCTGCTTACCGTCTCCATCATGAGCGCCATCGAATCCAACAAGCTGGGCTTGGCGTCAGCCTATTGCGTCCTGTTGATGGGTATCGTCTTGGTTGCTATCGTCTTGCTTGATTTTTTCATGAACAAAGCATTTACCCGAAGGAGAAGACATTAATGACGAATATTGGCGTTGGATTGGAAATCCGTCATGTAAAAAAAGCGTTTCCTGTGTATGGGAGTAAAGAGCTGTTCTATGCGGTCAATGGAATAGATCTTTCGGTACAAGCCGGACACCTTGTGACCCTGCTCGGTCCGTCAGGGTGTGGAAAAACGACGATGCTTCGGATGGTCGCAGGCTTTGAAATACCTACGGAGGGCTTAATCGTCCTGGGGGGACGTGATGTGACGAGTATTCCTCCGAACAAGAGAAACATTGGCATGATGTTCCAGAGCTATGCTCTTTTTCCTCATTTGGATGTCTGGGAAAACATAGCCTATGGTTTGAAGATACAGCACATACCAGAAACCGAGGTGAAAAAAAGAGTAGGGGAGATGCTCGACCTGATGAGAATCAGCGAGTATGCCAACCGAATGCCAAACCAGATTTCCGGTGGACAACAGCAACGGGTCGCATTGGCGCGTGCCATCGTCACCAAACCGCAGGTACTTCTTTTCGATGAACCTCTTTCCAATCTTGATGCGAAGCTTCGTGAATACATGCGGGACGAACTCCGCAGGATTCAGACTGAAATTGGAACGACCAGCCTGTATGTCACCCATGACCAGAGCGAGGCAATGGCGATTAGCGACCAGGTCGTCATCATGCGTAACGGACAGATTGAACAGCATGGAACCAATCAAGATATCTATTCCAATCCATGCAACCGTTTCGTCGCCAATTTCATGGGAAAGGCCAACTTCATTTCCATCTCCTCTGTGGAGAAAGAAACCGAGAACCGGGCGGTTGCCGATATTTTGGGCCAGAGGCTTGCTATTACCTGTACTGCAGGGTTTACAAGCGGTGTCTGTCTCATACGTCCGGAGGACATCCATTTCGACGAGCATGGTCCTTTCAAGGCCAGAGTCGTCCATGCCTCCTATTTTGGCAACATGATCGAGTATGAGCTTGCCATAGGAAATATCCATCTTTCTATGACAGAATTCGGGAATACAAGTGTCATTGCTCCTACAGGAAGCATAGTTTCCTTACGGTTTGCCACTGACAAACTGCGGCTCGTACCCGATGACAAAGAGAGGTAATATGGATATCAATCTCTCCCGTTATCTAGAAGCAGCGAAGAATGTGGCGTTGGAAGCCGGATGTCTTGTAGAGTCCCGGCTTGGCATTCCACATGACATACAGTCAAAAAGTAGCTTTGATTTCGTGACAGAAACAGACGCGTTGAGCGAATCCTTGATTCGCAATCGGCTTATCCAGCAATTTCCCGATCATTTGTTTTTCGGGGAGGAACAGGTCAGCCAATGTTCGGAAGGAGAGGAATATCTGATTCAAAGCATTCCTCTTGACCGGTATGTCTGGGTGGTCGACCCAATTGACGGGACGACGAACTTCATCAGAGGCATTCCCCAATTTGCCATTTCCATCGCGCTCGTGCGCGGCTGGGAGGTGATGGTCGGGGTGATCTACGATGTTTCTCTGCATAGTCTTTACTGGACAGCGAAAGGCCTTCCTTCCTATTGCGGAGAAGAGGTGATTCATGTTTCCAACGTTTCTCGTTTGGAACAAGCCATCATTGCCACGAGCTTTCCCGCGTCAGACTTGGAAAAACGGGAGTTGGTTCTTCGTTTCCTTGAAGAGGAAGGAAAGAACCTGCTCAGTTTGCGGATCTGGAATTGTGCTACGCTTGCCGCCGCACAAGTTGCTGCCGGCCATGTAGATCTCTATTTTGAGCCAGGAATCCATCTCTGGGATTTTTCTGCCGGCATGCTTCTGATACAGAACGCTGGTGGATGTTTTTCGGACTTGCAAGGAAATTCATACCACAAGTTGCAAAGACATGTTTTTGCCGCTGGTCCGGTTTTATATCAGGAAGTGGGACCGAAACTAAAGCAAATCTTCTGCGATTGATTTCGGAACAGCCTGTCTGCAGTTTCTCTGACATGGAGGGATGCTAAACAGATTCAAAGAGACGCTGCCAGATACAAGCAAAGCGTCTATGACCCATTGCAATGTGCTATAGACGCCCGATACTCCATGAAAAGCATGGATACGGCAGGATGAAGCTGTCTCTCAGACCTCCATGATGTGTTCAGCAAAGACAAAAACATCGTAAACTATATATTTTGGGCCCTCTACAGATTTTTGTGGGATGGAGCGGAACCACAAGGAACCATAGGGGTAGAAAAAAGGAATGAAGTCTCAAACTTGTAAGCATCCAAACTAGCAAGGAGAGACGACATTCCCTATGAGCGACAGTATCATGGCAAGCCTCGGGCTGGCAAGCTTCGACGTGACCGTCCAGCCGCATCTGTGCAAGAGCCGGAGCGGCAAGGAGGTGACCTTGACCGAAGGGGATCTGGACACGCCGCTGCCGAGGGTCTGCCCGGAATGCGGCGGACGGATGGACAGGCACGACAGGCATGCGGTGCACGTCCAGGGGCTGCCGGTGCTGGGGCGCATCCACCTGCTGCGGGTGTGGGTGTCCCTGAGCCGTTGCCGGCAGTGCGGGCACGTGGAGAGCCAGAAGGCCGGCTTTGTGGCGCAGGGCACCGGATCACGAGGCGTCTGGAGCGGCTGCGCGGGCTGGATCTCGCCTGCGGGCACACGCTCAAGCAGGTGGCGTGGAAATACAACGTGCACCCGTCTATCGTCAAGGACATCGACAGGCGGCGACCAGGCCGGCTACCGGCTGTACAAGAGCTGCCGCTTCATCGTCCTCTCCCGGCCGGGGACTATCCGCAAGCGGGACCGGCAGGCCCACGAGGAGAACCTGCCGCTCAGGAGCAGGATCCTCGCCGGCTCGATCCCCAGGAACACCAGGCTCCGGCGCGAGGACCGATGCTTGCGTCTGGAGCGGCTGCTGGAGGAGAACGGCGCCCTGTACCGGTGCTACCTGCTCGTCGAGAAACACCTCGAGGGCATCATCCACGCCATCGTCCTGGGCCTGTCCACCGGCAAGCTCGAGGGCACCAACAACATGATCAAGACCACACGAAGATCCGCCTACGGGTTCAGGGACACCCAGTACTTCTTCTCCAAGATCTACGAGAACTCCCGCAAGCCCTCTCAAATCTGGCTATCCCACAAAATCCTGATTTGAACCTTAACAATCTCTATGTGCACGATGTATATGCTGAAAGCTTGTTCAAACAAAAGGCTCAATACAGATTTTTGTGGGATGAAGCGAAAGCACAAGGCACCATAGGGGTAGAAAAAAAGGGAATGAGGCCTCAAACTTGTAAGCATCCAA
>OMYY01000044.1:0-431 GCA_900315435.1 uncultured Spirochaetaceae bacterium | reverse complement strand
TCCCTATGAGCGACATTATCATGGCAAGCCTTGGGCTGGCAAGCTTCGACGTGACCGTCCAGCCGCATCTGTGCACGAGCCGGAGCGGCAAGGAGGTGACCGTGACCGAGGGGGAGCTGAACACGCCGCTGCCAAGGGACTGCCCGGAATGCGGCGGACGGATGGACAGGCACGACAGGCATGCGGTGTGCGTCCAGGGTTTGCCGGTGCTGGGGCGCATCCACCTGCTGAGGGTATGGGTGTCCCGGAGCCGTTGCCGGCGGTGCGGGCACGTGGAGAGCCAGAAGGCCGGCTTTGTGGCGCAAGGGCACCGGATCACGAGGCGCCTGGAACGGCTGATCGGGCTGGAGCTCGCCTGCGGGCACACGCTCAAGCAGGTGGCGTGGAAATACAACGTGCACCCGTCGGTTGTCAAGGACATCGACAGGCGG
>OMYY01000026.1 GCA_900315435.1 uncultured Spirochaetaceae bacterium | reverse complement strand
ATCGGTCTTGTCGATGGCGAGCCCCTTGAACAGCTCACGCTTCCCTTGAAAGATCGCCTCCAACGTGGAGACCGTCAGCGTCTTCCCGAAGCGGCGGGGACGGGAGAGGAAATACATGTCCGACCCCGTCACGAGGCGATATAGGTACGCGGTCTTGTCCACGTACAGGTATCCTTCCTTCCTGACCGTCTCGAAGGAACTGTACGACGTCGTGATTTTCTGTCCAGTGCCCTGCATGGCTCAAGGATACCACAGCAGTGCGCAAATGGCAAAAACACGTCGCGATGGCTCTGTCCAAAGAATCAAGGCGAACGGAAATTCCTGTTGCTTCCTTCCCAATCCTTCCCAATAAAAAAGGCTCCTCTCCGTTTAGGAGGGAGCCGATAGCCTAGACGGCGGATACTCAGCCGAGAATCGACTTGATGTAGTTGCCAATCTTCTCGTCTTTGCAATTAGCGAAGAAGAGCTCCTTGAAACGGGCTCCACTGAAAGCACCCTTGACCAAAGCCGGATCCAGTTCCTTGTAAATCTTGACCAAATCCTGCTCCAAGGAATGCCTGCGGACCTCATCCAGGATCTTCTTGTTCCGTTGCTCCGGCTCGCGGCGCTCAGCGGGATAGCCGCCACCAAAGGGAGCGCTGAACAGCTTCTCGAAGATATAGACCAGGTTCAGGTCGCCACCCCAGCCGAAGCGGAGGGCGAACGGCAAGGCGACGGCGTTGCCATCGTTGATCTGGGCAAAGGTGTAGGCGTCAAGCGGATCCTCGACATGACCGCAGATCACACCCGGAAAAGAGTTCAGGGCAAGCATGGCTCCCTCGCCGGTTCCGCAGCCGGTCACGACGAAATCGGCGGCCTTGGAGTTCAGGATCGCGGCGGCAAGGATTCCATTCTGGACATAGGTCAGCTGGGCCTCGTCGGTGGCAGAATACATGCCGTAGTTATCGACCTGCCAACCTTTCTCGTCGGCAACTTTCTTCAAAGCCGCATAAATGGTCGCGTTCTTCGCGGCCTGGCTATTCTCGTTGATCAACGCAATACGCATAGGATACCTCTCTCGCCCTAGTATAAAAAATAAACAAGAAAAGGCAAAGGGCATGACAGACCGCGGCAACTATTCCTCAGATAAAGCCCATGGAGCGCATCAGGAAAATCCAGAATGTCAGGCTGAAGGCAGAGAGCATGGTGGTCAGCATCACGCAACTGCTGGAAAGCACCCCCTCGTGGCCCATAGCCCTGGCCATGACATAGCAGCTGACCGTTGTCGCCGAGCCAAGCATCACCAGAATCGCCACAAGCTTCTCGGTACGGAAACCCAGAGAGACGGCGAGCGGCAGGAAAAGGATCTCAAAGCCAAACAGCTTGAGGAACGATGCAGACAAAGCAGGCTTGACCCTACCAAGCGCCTTTTTGAAACTGAAGGTGGCGCCCATGGCCATCAATCCCAGCGGGGTGGCCAGAGCGCCCACGTTGCTGGTGAACTTGTCCAAGATGGCCGGCATGGGAATACGGAGGGCCGACCAGACAAAGCCGAGGGCGATGCCGTCGATAATCGGGTTCAGCAGGACGTTGCGCAGCGTCCTCCTCAACAACGCGCCATCAAGCTTCCCCTCTCCCGCCGTCACCATCAGCACCAGGACCGCCATGACGTTGTACAAGGGGACTGCTCCGATGATCATCAAGGGGGCCATGCCACCGGTGCCATACATGTTCATGATCAGCGAGACACCCAGCAGCGCGGCGCTGGAGCGATAGGAAGCCTGGATGAACTCGCCCCTGAGCGCCCGCTCCCGTAGAGGCAGCGAACACAGCAGGGCAATCAGCACCGAGAGGAAGGTGACGGCAAAGCAGAAAACCACGAACTTGGCATCCCAGACCTCGACGATCCGCACAGTCGCAAGTTGCCGGAAAAGCAGCACGGGAAGAGGCAGATGGAAGACGAAACCGTTCAGATACGAGGCGAAACGATCATCCATCCAGCCAATCCGATGCAGGAAAAGTCCCAGCACCATCAGCAGAAAGACCGGAACCGTCGCGTTCAGGCTGAAGACCAGATTATCCAACACCGGAGACCTCCTCGCTTTCCGCTATCGGGGCTTGAAACTCCATTTCTGGTCAAGGTATCCGACCAGAAATTCCTCAGCGAGAGAACCTTGGCGGACCCGCTGGCGGGCCTCGTCGGGGGTGAACCAGGCATAGGAGTCTATCTCCCGGTTGGGGTGGGCCGTCTCGTCACCGATGGTGACCGTCCAGTTCAGCATCAGCGTGTTGGAAGGAGCGAAGTAATGGGAGTGGTTGAAATGGAGGCTGGTGATATGGAGCCCCATCTCTTCCTCCACCTCGCGCGCCACCGCGTGCTCGGCGTCCTCGCCCTTGTTGACGTACCCCGCGACCAAGATGTAGAAATCCCGACCGTACTGCTTGACCAGCAGGATGTTTCCTTTCGGGTCGCGGACGATCATGCTGACCGCGGTATTGAAGACCGGAAACCGGTAGTCGGCGCAGGTCGGGCAGTAAGGGACATCTCCCTCGCCCTCCAGGAACTTCTTCTCCAGTTTGGTACCGCACTGCGTGCAGTAGTTCATCTCGATAGGCATAGGAGACATCATAGCCAAAGAGCCTCCCTTGTTCCAGCGGAAAGGAAGGCAGGATGGCGAAGATTGCAGGCTTCAGGATGTGCCCCGGTCTTCTTCCCTTCTGATATGGAAGACATTGATTGTCTCCACATCGCTGCAGCAGAAAGTGGCTTCTCCCGGTTTCTCCCCGGGGAAGCTTCCACCGTAACGGAGGATGTCGATATAGGGGAAGGCGATGTGCATCGCCATCGGGCAGAGCTTGCCCCGCTCGGTATCAAAATCGAAGGACTGTCCGGGCACATGCCCCCTGTGGCAGGGGCAGGAACCCTTGCGGTCGACGACAGTGATGGTAATCTTGGGCCTACGGGCCATTACTGCCCATCCTTCGGCAAGGACTGCATGTAGCGGTCCATGTCGTCGGCTATCTTCTTGGAATAGGCGACCGCGGCCACCACCGTCGCCGCACCGGTGACGACATCTCCGGAAGCGAAGACGCCCGGCATGGTCGTCTCGCCGTTCTGGTCCACCTTCAAGGTACCTTTCTCGTTCAGCTGCAATTCCTTGTCGCGGTTGACCAGACGGTCCTGCGGCACCTGGCTGACGGAGATGATGATCGTGGAGGCAGGCACGAACTTCGCGGTCGCCTCGTCGAGCACCGTATGCCCATTCTCGTCCTGGTGGGTGTCGCAGATGTACAGGCCGTCATCGGTGATCCGGGTCGGAGCCTTGTGGTACTCGAAGCGCACTCCGTCAAGCTGGGCGTACTGGAGCTCGTCAGCCGAAGCGGAGCAACTGTCGCGGCGCACGTAGATGGTGACGTTCCGGCTCCCATGGCGGATGGCGGTCCTGGCCACGTCCATGGCGGAGTTGCCGGCCCCGATGATCGCCACGTCGTTTCCCAGCTCGTAGACGTCGGGGTTGTTCAAATAGTTGATCGCGTAATGGACGTTGCCGAAGGATTCACCGGGGATGTTCAGATGGCGGGGCCGCCAAGCGCCGGTACCGATGAAGACACTCTTGTATCCGTCCTTGAACAGGTCCTGGATCGAGAGGGACCCGCCGATGGCGAAGTTCGGGCGGAAAAGAATCCCCAGCTCACGCATGCGTTTGTAGTAGCGGTCCAGAATCGACTTCGGAAGCCGGAACTCGGGGATACCGTAGCGCATGATGCCGCCAATCTTGTCCTTCACCTCGAAGACGGTGACCATGTAGCCCCGGCTGGCAAGCAGGATGGCGATGGTGATTCCAGCCGGCCCGCTGCCGATGACGCCGACCTTCATGCCGTTCTTCGGCTCCCTCTTGAGGGCGATACGGTCGAAACAGGAATCGCTGATATAGTTCTCGATGGCGCCAATGCTGATAGGAGAACCTTTGATGCCGCGGATGCAATGGCCCTCGCATTGCTTCTCATGGTCGCATACCAGCGAGCAGATGACCGACAGGGGATTGTTCTCGAACAACATCTCCGCGGCATCCATCGTCCTGTTCTCCTTCAGCAACCTAATCATCTCGGGAATATTGGTCTGAATCGGACAACCGGTCCGGCACCGGGGATTCTTGCACTGCAGACACCGATTCGCCTCTTCTAGAATATGGATGGCCATTCAATGTTCCTCTCTTAGATTCACCTTACACGCAACCGCCCGTCTGGGCAATAAACCAGACTCTGCCTTTAACGATTTCCCTGCCATTCGGCGAGGAATTCCTCCAAGAACGCCTTGAGATAGGCATGCCGGCTGGCCGCGATCGTCTTCCCGGCCGCCGTCTGCATCATATCCCCAAGCAGAAGCAACTTCTCGTAGAAATGGTTGATGGTCGTGCCACGGTTAGCCATGTAAGCCTTCTCGTCCATGTCCGGTCGAGGAGGAATCTCCGGGTCGTACATCACCCGCCCGTGCGCGCCTCCGTAGGCAAAGGCGCGGGCGACGCCGATGGCGCCTATGGCGTCCAGCCGGTCAGCGTCCTGGACCACCTTTCCCTCCAGTGTCGGGGGAACAACCGAGTCGGTTCCTTTGAAAGAAACCGATGCGATGATCCCCACCACCTGCTCCTGGGTGTCCTTGCCGATGTGATGGCGGGCCATCAGGGCCCGGGCACGGGTACTCTGCCCCATCGCCCCACCGACCAGTTTCCAGTCGTCGACATCGTGGAGCAGGGCGGCGAGACGGCAGAGCTCTTCGTCGGCCCCTTCCTCCCTTGCTATCGCGCGGGCCAGGTTGGCCACCCGTAGCGTGTGGGCGGCATCGTGTCCCGAGGCGTCACCTCGGAACACTTCCTTGATTTCTGATTCCAGCTGATTCCAATCCATGAGCCCATTGTTCAGAAACTGACCCGTTTCGTCAAAGCCAACAGGGATTGGGTCGTCTTCTTGCTTTGCAGGATGAAGGGGTTGTCGTCCACCTTGCCCAGCACCGCATCCCGCTCCGCCTCGTTCTCATAGGTGACCATGCGGAAGGGATTCTGGTAGTCCTTCTCCTTGGTCAGGTAGACTTGCATCTCTATGTAGGACCTGACATCAGCCAGGTGCTGCAGGCATTTGGCCCAATCCTTTTCGGTCAGATGCGCATGGCCGGCAAGCATGCGGAGAACCTGGATGCCGAGCACCGCCTTTTCCTCCTCGTAATGGGTGGCGAATTCCCGGTATGCCTGATGCACTCCGTCCCAACTGTCAATTTTTCCCGTAAGAATGTCGTGGCGTAACGTGTCCATATGGTCCTTGCGGATCAGTTGCCCTCCGACATTCTCCCAAGGAAGCATCGCTCCCGCGGTTCGCTTGTCGAAAGCGGAAAGGCTCTCGCCAGTTGCGGAAAGATAGACCAACAGGCTCTTCTCCCCATAATAGGAAAGCATGTCCTTGTAGGCCCGGTACCCCTCTGAAGCCTTGACGACCTCGACGGGGAAAGCGGAATTCTCGAACTGCTTCGCCTCGACCACCAGGTCTCCCAGCTTGCCCTTCTCCAAGAGCGAGGCTCCCTTTGCCCGCCCGGCATGGCGTTTGGCCCATGCCTCCTCGGTCCACTCCTCCAGCAGGCGCATGGCCGCAAGGATCTCGTGGACGGTATCCGGAGCCAGGTAGTCGGTCTCGTAGATCTGCCTGGGATGCTTTCGTTTGTCCCGGGCGAGGAATTTCCAGCTGTTGCGCTCAAGCGCGTACAGGTTATAGAGCCACCAGTAGGCCGGCATCACCACCCGTCCATTTCCCCGGTCACCGGAAATCAGGGCGAAGGGAATCGGATTGTGCAGTTCGTAGGGGTAGTTGCCCTTGGTGATCAGAGTGAAGGAGGCGAAGGAACAGTTGTGCTTCAGCGTGCTGGAAAGGGCAGGCCAGAAACCGCGTCCGGCGACCAGCTCCCCATCCGCTCCGCGGGAGTTGTGGTTGCTGCCTATATTGGCGCCGGCGGCCATGTTGCTCTGGCCCTTGATGCAGGTGGCGATCAGGAAGGAGTTGTTGTGATGCTGCTCGTGGGCGGGAAAGACCAGGTTGGAGAGCACCTCGCAGCAACTGATGGTCGAGTTGTCGCCGATGATGGAATTGAGCACCCGCGCCCCGTACTTCAGGTTGACGCGGTCCTCCAGAATGAAACGTACCGCCTTGACCCCGTAAAAGACCCGGCAGCCGTAACCGATGATGCCATTGACCAGCTCGATGCCCTCGCCCAGCTGGGTCGGCTCATCCTCGCTTGAGGAGATGTGGAGGTTCTTCAGCTTGTTAGCCCCTTTGATGTAGCAGGCAGGGCCTGTCTCCACATCCTTGATGATCCGGGTCCCCTTGATGACGGAATCGTCTCCGATGGTGCCGTAGTAGCCTCGCTTGTGGCTCATCGTCTTTTCCGTCAGTCCGGCAAGCGCCTCCATCAAGGGCTTGTCCTCCCGGTGCTTGGCGCAGAGCCAGGCATCCCCGATGGTCATGTCCCTGAAAGGGATGACCGCCCTGCCCTCCGCCTCGTTCATCACCGCGATGGTCACCCGTACCGACTCGTCCTCACCCTCCTTGACGATTCCGGTTCCGAACTTGGCATGGTTGGTGCACTGGATCTCTCCGTTCTCGTGCAGGATGACGCGGTTGCCGATCAGGTAGTGGGAGATATAGGAGCAATCGGAAATCGAGACATGGTCGCCGATATCGCAGCTGATGATCCGGCTGTTGTACAGTCCTTCAGGCGCCTCGAAATCATGAAAGCGAAGCGTCTCTGGCTGGATGGCTCCAAGGCGGACAAGGCCGTAAAACGAGCAAAACCGTATGCACGAAGGGTCGAACGGATTGGAAACCAAGACATCGTTCCACGCCGGCGAGCTGTTGCCTTCCGCTTCCAGAAACCGTATTTCCCCATCGGTCAGATGCCGCCATGAGCCCGGGTTCTGCTTGTTTCTGAGATACCACTCATCCTTTCCGTCCGGGAGATACGGAGCCTCGATGAAGCCATACCCGAATGAAGCCAGGGGGACAATGCGATTCACAAACCACCTCCCGAAAGGAATCAGGTCTGTGCCGACTCCTGATCCCCAACAGCTATTTTACACAACACGGAAATTTTCGAATAGCCGATTTTGCTGTTTCTTCAGAGAATTTGCATGCGGATATCTTGTTTGCGCAACACGGAGAGATATGGCGGCAACAGGAGATCTGCCGCCAACCGATGGAAAGATCAGGCCCTCTGCTTCAAGGCACGGGTCGCATTGAGCACCGCCAGGACCATGACGCCGACATCGGCAAAGACGGCCAGCCACATCGGCGCCAGTCCAAGGGCAGCCAGGATCAGGACCGCAACCTTGACGGCGATGGCGAAGACCACATTCTCCTTGGCGATCGCAAGCGTATGGCGGGCGATGCGGACCACCAAGGCGATCTTCGAAGGCCTGTCGTCCATCAGCACCACGTCCGCGGCATCGATGGCGGCGTCACTGCCCATCGCGCCCATGGCGATTCCGACATCGGCCCTTGCGAGCACCGGCGCGTCGTTGATGCCATCACCGACGAAGGCCAAGGTGCGGCCCTTCCCCTTCGACGCGAGGAGTTTCTCGACCCAGTCGACTTTGCCGGCAGGTAGCAGCCCGGCATGCCAGTCGTCCAGTCCAAGTGCCTTGGCGACCGACTCGGCGACCTCTTTCCGGTCCCCGGTCAGCATGACGGTCCTTTGCACACCTTCAGCCTTCAGATGCTGGATGGCCTCCTTGGAATCGCTCTTGATGGCATCGGAAATCACGATATGGCCGGCATAGACGCCGTCGACCGCGACGTGGATGATCGTGCCCGTCTTCTCGCAAGGTTTCCACTGGGCGCCCACGGCATCCATCAGCCTTGTATTACCGACGCAGACCACCTTGCCGTTGACCACGGCACGGACCCCCTGTCCGGCAATCTCCTCGACGTCCTCCACCGTGCAAGTGTCAGACTCATGCGGGTAGGCGGCCCGTAGCGAGGCGGCGATCGGATGGGTCGAGTAGCGCTCGACATGGGCGGCGAGATGCAAAAGCTGGGTCTCGTCCATCTCGGAAGGATGGACGGCAGTCACTTCGAAAACCCCTTTTGTCAGCGTCCCGGTCTTATCGAAGACCACGACACCCGCTTTGGAAAGCGCCTCAAGATAGTTGGATCCCTTGACCAGGATGCCATGCTTCGAGGCGCATCCGATGCCGCTGAAGAAGGTCAGGGGCACCGAGATGACCAATGCGCAGGGGCAGGAGACCACCAGGAACGTCAGCGCACGAATCAGCCAGATGGAGAAGCTCGCCAGGAAATCGCCAGAAAAAAGAGGTGGCAGGAAGGCGACGGCAATCGCCGAAACCACCACGACCGGCGTGTAGACACGGGCGAAGCGGGTGATGAAACGCTCGCTATGGCTTTTTCCCTCGCTGGCATGCTCGACCAACTCCAGGATTTTCGATGCGGTCGACTCCCCGAACACCTTGGAGACCTGCACGCGGATCAGGCCGCGCTGGTTGACACAACCGGAGTACACGGCATCACCCACGGAAACCTCGCGAGGAATGCTTTCTCCGGTCAGGGCGACGGTGTCCAGGCTGGAAACGCCCTCGACCACCACGCCGTCCATCGGCACCTTCTCGCCAGGCTTGACGACAATGGTTTCCCCGACAGCCACCTCGCCAGGATCCACAACCAGTATCTTCCCTTCCCTCTCGACATTGGCCGAATCGGGCCTGATATCCATAAGCTGGGTGATCGATTTGCGGCTGTTGTCCTCGGCCATATCCTCGAAGATCTCGCCGACCTGGAAGAAGAGCATGACAAAGACCGCCTCGGTGAACTCAGGTTTGGCCCCTGGCAGGAACCCGATCGCAAGAGCTCCGATGGTGGCGATTCCCATCAAGAAATCCTCGCTGAAGACTTCTCCCTCCCGGATCTCTTCCCAAGCCTCGGCCAGGACGTCATAGCCGATCACCAGGTAGGGAACCAGATAGAGGAGAAACAGAACCAGCATGGGAAACCGTTGGCTCTTCTCCACGATCTTCAGTCCAACCAGCAATACCGAGGTGACTGCGACACGGATCCATTTCCGTCTTGTCTCCTGTTCCATATGATTCTCATCTCCTCATATAATCAATTAAACATCTATTTAATCTTTTACCATACGATACTCCGTTCCTTCCAAGAGGTCAATACAATGTGCATGCAAGGGGCAACAACATCTTGCTCTCTTTTTTCCTTCGCCTGTATATTCCTTGCAGGAGGAGCCGACCATGTCCGAGCAGAGCCTGCCACACCACCATCATGACGAGAAAGTCCAGCGGAGGATTGTCTCCGACATGCCGGACAACGAGACGATCGCCGCAGTCAGCGAGGCATTGAAGCAGTTGGGAGACCCATCCCGGCTTCGTATTTTCTGGCTTCTCTGCCATACCGAGGAGTGCGTCCTGGATATCGCGGCCCTGGTAGGGATGTCCAGCCCGGCAGTCAGCCACCACCTCCGGCTATTGAAGGCGGCGGGCCTGTTGGATACCCGCCGGGTAGGAAAGGAAGTCTATTACCGGGCGGCAGACAGCGACCTGGTCCGCAAACTCCATACCACCATCGAGGAAGTGGCGAGAATCTCTTGTCCGGACTGATATTGCGCCTGCATGAGAAGTCTGGATATGATGGGCACATGAACCGATATGTTGCCGCCGCGCTTTGCGCGGCAAGTTTGCTTTTCCTCTCCCCTCTCGCCGCAGAGGCGCAGGGACCGTTCCATCTCTCCCCCGCTTTGGATTACGGCTTGGGTGCCGGCGGAGTAGGACTGCTCAGTTTCGACATACTCTACTCCAAGGTCCTGGACAAGGATGACGGGATTGACGGCTATGCCGTCCGCGACAAGGATGACGTCTGGGCCTTTGACCGCTGGGCGATGCACGACCATGACAAGGCGATGGACACAGCCAGCACGGCGAGCATGTATGCCACCGCCGCGTTTCCCCTGATTTTCTTCGCCGCACCGAAGGAAGACTGGGCGACCATCTATGCCATGTACGCGGAGACGGTCTTCCTGTCCCAGGGGGTCAAGGAGTTCACCAAGGCCTTCGTCGACCGCGACCGCCCCTACATGTATTACGAGGGGGCGCCCTCCTCGAAGCTGGAGGACGGAGACTACCATGACAGCTTCTTCAGCGGTCATGCCACCACCAGTTTCGCCGCGGCAACCTTCACCAGCTACGTCTTCTGCAAGGAATTCCCCGGCTCGAAGTGGAAAATTCCGGTCATCGCGGCCAGTTATGCGCTGGCCACCACCACCGCAGCGCTACGGGTCGCCGGCGGAAGCCACTTCCTCAGCGACGTGCTGGTCGGCGCGGCGTTCGGGAGTCTGACCGGATGGCTTGTGCCCTATCTGCATACGCTGGCCCCCCCTGCAAGGACAAGGGCGGGAACGACTCGTTCCAGATTGCCGCATCTCCGTTTGGAATCACCGCGAGTTTGACTTTTTGACGAAAACTTGTTTTTCAACAGGATCATGCCTGCTATACTTCGGCTAGGCAGGCATGGCGTATGAACACATTGATTTCTCCGAATGATACCTGGATGCTTCTTGCCATCATGTGCGCGTCGGTGGTATTGGCGATGTACCTCGAACAGACGAAGAAGTGGGCGGCAAACATCTCCGGCTCCATCATCGTCCTCGTCATCGCCCTCGTCCTGGTCAACCTGCGCGTCATCCCGACCGCTGCCTCCGTCTTCGACGACATGGTCTGGGGCTACGCGGTGCCGATGGCGATTCCGTTGTTGCTCCTGAAAACCAACATCAAGCGCATCTGGACCGAGACCCATCGTCTCCTTGCCATCTTCCTGATCGGCTCCGTAGGCACAATCTGCGGGGTGCTGGCCGCCTACATGTTGCTTTCTCCCTTCGTCCCCTCCTTGGCCCAGGCGGCAGCGATGATGACCGGATCCTATATCGGCGGCGGGGTCAACTTCACTGCCTTGGCCGACGCTTTCCATGCCGACAGTTCCCTGACCAGTGCCACGACGGTTGCCGACAACCTGAATATGGCCATCTATTTTCTTGTATTGATAGCTTTTGCACGTAACGCTTTCTTGCGGCGCCACTACCCGCATCCCTACAGCGACCAAGCGGGTGGAGACAAGGAAACGACACAGGCGGCTTCCTACTGGAAACAGAAGCCGATTTCGTTGAGGGATATCGCCATCGACCTGGCCTATACCGTCCTGGTCGTCACCATCAGCCGCGCGCTCGGCAGGTGGTGTCTTGCCATGATTCCCCAGGGGGGCTGGTTTCTCAGCATGCTCCGCACCTTCTTCGGCAGCCAGTACATCTGGATCACCACGATCAGCATGCTTTTCGCCACTTTCTGTTCCCCACAGGCGGAACGGATGAGCGGAGCCGAGGAGATCGGCACCTATCTGATCTATCTCTTCTTTTTCGCCATCGGCGTTCCCGCCTCGATTGGCGCGATCCTCCGGAGCGCGCCCTTGATGCTGCTCTTCTGCCTGATCATTGTCCTGGTCAACATGCTCTTCTGCCTGATTGGAGGAAAGCTGATTGGTTCCAGCCTCGAGGAAATCCTGCTCGCATCCAACGCCAATATCGGAGGGCCCACCACCGCCGCAGGCATGGCGATCAGCCAGGGATGGACCAAGCTGATCACCCCCTGCATGCTGGTCGGAACCTTCGGCTATGTGATCGGCACCTACGCCGGCGTCATCGTCGGCACGTTGCTCGGAGCCTGAGAACTAGCACATCAAGGATTCTTTCGCTATGCTTGTCCCCATGGCGCATTTGACTTACCTGATGGACAAGCCCGTATCCGACGTGGCGCCGTCCCCATCAGGCCTTTGATGCCACCGCTCAGGAGCAACCGCATGTCTGACAAGAACCGAAATCTCGAACCATACCAGAAAATCGAGAACAGCATACTGGGCACCTACCGCAGCCGCCTGTGGGGTCCCTTCATCCATTCGGTCAAGGAATACCAGCTGATCCAGCCTGGCGACAGGATCGCCGTCTGCATTTCCGGGGGGAAAGACTCGATGCTGATGGCAAAGCTGATGCAGCTTCTTCAGCGCTACTCCCTGTTTCCCTTCGAGGTGGTCTTTCTGGTCATGGATCCCGGCTACAACGAAACCAACAGGCGCAAGATCGAGGCCAATGCGAAGTTGCTTCACATTCCCATCACGATATTCGAGACAAACATCTTCAATCTGGCAGACATGGCCGAAAAGTACCCTTGCTACCACTGCGCCCGCATGCGCCGCGGACATCTCTACAAGAAGGCCCGGGAACTCGGGTGCAACAAGATCGCGCTGGGACATCACCTGAACGATGTGATCGAGACGGTCGTCATGGGCATGTGCTATTCCGCCGAAATCCAGTGCATGCCGCCGAAGCTCCACAGCAAGAACTACCCGGGCATGGAACTGATCAGGCCCCTGTATGCGGTGTACGAGCATGACATCGTCGCATGGGCAAGGTACAACGGCCTCCAGTTCATCCAGTGCGCCTGCCGCGTCACCGATGGCCGGGAGGGAGAGACGGGGAGCAAGCGGAAAGAAACCAAACTCCTGATCCAACAGCTGAAAAAGGACAATCCGACCATCGAACAGTCCTTGTTCGGGGCGGTGCACAACGTGGTGGTCAACACGTTTCCCGCGTACAAGGACCGGAGCGGCAGGCACAGTTTCCTTGAGAAATACAATGAAGGCCGGGAAACAGAGGAATAATCAGCGGAGCGCCCAGGTATAGCCCTTGGCGCAACGCTCGTCGCTTGGCATGAAATGGCCGCCGGGATTCCACTGGAGCGTCACGTCCACTCCCCTTCCACGCAGTTCCTGTTCCAGAAACCTGATGCGGTCGCCGACTTGCCGCATCACCACATTGCGGGTCTTCTCCTCCTTCAGGCCAAGGCTGAGATACACCCTGCGGGCCAAGATATGGTGCTCGCGCTCATAGTCCGCCCATCCCGGGAACCAGACCGAGGGGCTGGCGGCGACGACGCTGGCGAATGCAGAAGTCCGGGTAGCCGCCCACAAGGCGAAGAGCCCTGCCAATGAATAGCCGCCGACACCCACGGGGACATCCCCCTGGCGCTGTTTCACCCAAGGGAGCAACGATCCGGTCATGTAGGCGAGCGTCTCCTCGCCCTTCCCTCCAAAAGGCTCGTTGCCATAGACCGGAGGGGCCGGCCAAGGGGAAAGCTCGTCGTTCCAGTTCTGCAGGGAAAACGCGACAAAGCCGAAAGGTTGCTTGCTGGAAATCAGCCCAAGTTCCCGGTCAAGGGAACCATAGTCCTCGTCAAAGGTCGGCTGAAGCCAGACAAACCTGGCGTCCACAGGCAAATGGCAGCGGATTTCCCTGTTTCCCACACGGCATCGATCCATCATAGATACTCCTTCAGCCGCTTCAGACGGCTGATCGCCTCATCCAAAGTCGCCTGGCTTCTGGCGAAGTGGAGCCTGACCAGGTGGTTCACCGGTTCCCGAAAGAAACTGGAACCGGGGACGGCCGCGACACCAATCTCCCGGGTCATCCACTCGCAGAACCGCAGATCGCTCCAGCCTTGGAAACGAGGCGTGTCCAGGAACGGCTGGATATCGACCATGACGAAATAACTTCCCTGGGGCACGTTGTGCCGTAGCCCGGCCTCGTCCAGTCCACGCAGGAAGTGGTCGCGTTTTTCCTGGTACAGGGAGGAAAGCTCCTCATAATAGGAATCAGGCAGCGAAAGGCCTGCCACGGCCGCTTCCTGAAGGGGCGCGGCCGCCCCGACGGTCAAGAAGTCGTGGACCTTCTTGGCGTTCTCCACCACGTACTCGGGACCAATCAGGTAGCCCAGGCGCCAGCCGGTGATCGAGTACGTCTTGGAAAGGGAGTTGCAGGTGATCGTATGCTCCTTCATGCCGGGCAGGCTGGCCATCGGGATATGGCGGGCGGGCTTGAAGACGATGTGCTCATAGACCTCGTCGGTGACCACGAAGGCATCGTACCTGACCGCCAGATTGGCGATTGCCTCCAGTTCCTCTCTGCGAAAGACCTTGCCACAGGGGTTTGAGGGATTGCAGAGGATCAGCGCCTTCGCCCCTTGCCGGAACCCTTTCTCGAGCAGCGAGAGGTCGAAACGGTAGGCCGGAGGAACCAAGGGAATGAAAACCGGTTCCGCGCCACTGAGGATGGCATCGGCCCCATAGTTCTCATAGAAAGGAGAAAAGACCAGCACCTTGTCCCCCGGGTTGCAGATGGTCATCATCGTCACGATCATCGCCTCGGTGCTGCCGCAGGTGACCACGATCTCCCGGTCGGGATCCGGTTGCCAGCCGAAACCCTTGGACGCTTTATGGCAGATTGCCTCGCGCAGGTTCCGGGCTCCGAAGGTGGTCGAATACTGGTGCGGGCCTCGGAATGCGACCTTTTCCAATGCCGCCATCAGTTCCCTTGGCGGGTCGAAATCGGGAAACCCCTGGGACAAGTTGATTGCCCCGACGCTGTCGCTGATGCGGGTCATTCGCCTGATCACGCTGTCGGTAAAGGCGCCTACGCGCTTGGAAAGTTCCATACATCCCCCTCGGTCCGGTTCCCATTTTCCCCACCACACGGGGAAAGAATCAAGGGAAAACCGGCCCGAATGCTTGCCAATCAGCGAAAATTCGATACCATTACGGCTATGGTCTCGACAGTGAAACGTTTCCTGCACTACTTCTTCGCCAAAGAGGGCGTCTACCCTCCCGCCGGCCTTCCTTCCATGGGATGGTTCCTCCTGATGGTGACCACGTTCCTCTCCATCTACCATGGATTGAAACGTACTGCCCAGTGCGGACACGAGGAAGTACGCAGGATCCTCCGGCGCGACGCGGTGATGCTCTGGATCCTTGAACTGGTCAAGATCACCTACCGTTTTCTGACCGGATTCGCCGCCAACCTGAACACCTGGCTTCCCCTGTATTTCTGTTCCATCACCCTCTACGCGATTGTGATGAGTTGCTCGAAACACCCTTTCATCCAGCACATCGGCGACGTCTTCATCACCACCGGCGGCCTTTGCGGCGGAGCTTGCTTCCTGCTCTACCCGTCTACCTCTCTCCTCCTCTTCCCCACCTTGCACTACCTTTCCATCCACAGTTTCCTCTACCATGGGACGATGGTGTACCTGGGCATCCTGCTTTCCCGCAGCGGCACCGTCAACCTGCAACGTTCGGACCTGAAGTATTACATGGCCTTCACCGGCTTCTTCTGCCTGCTTGCCTTGGTCATCAACCACAAGCTGGGGCTGAACATGATGTTCATCTCCGCCCCGATGGAGGGGACGATCCTCGGCCCGATCTCCTGGCTCCTCGACCAGATCTACACCCCGGTGCTCGTACTGGTCCAGATGACCGGCCCCTTCCTGGTGGTCCTCCACATCAAGCAGAAAAGCGGCCTGCTTGACCGCCCATCCTGGTACCAGCCCATCGCAGAGTAACACCATACATGCCGGAATCAGGATATTGGTCTGGTGCCGCTTCTGCCGGATCCGCATGTCTGGTCTTAGGCAATACCCTCGTTTCCCTTTGCAAACAGAGGATTTCAGATTCCTGTTGCCCGCGAAGCGCCTGTGCTGCGTTTTTCCCGTAAACTTGCAAAATTTCGGGAAGCGAACGGATGCAATGGCATCGAAAACCATGCTATACTTTTTCGTATGCCGTATCGGAAAAGACAGTCTTTGCAGACCACGCTGACACTGTTGGTTCTCAGCAGTGTCGTCTCCATCGTACTGTTGATCGGCAGCAGCACGTTTCTGTTTCTTGTCTCCTATCAGAAGGCAAGCAACGCGATCATCCTGAACGAGCGTTGCCAGCGCGAGGCGTCGGTACTGGAGCTCCATTTCAACAGCTTGAGGCAATCGGTCAACGCGATCGCCACCTATGCCAGGAACAACGCGTTCGGACACCTCAACGATCTGGCAGGGAGTCCCGATTTCCTTCTCCGATACCAGGACAGCCTGGACAAGCTGCTCGATGTGGCCGCCAACAACACCCAGGATGTGCTTATCAGCTACTACGCGCTGAACAGCGATTACCTGCCCGGTGTGCCAGGCACCTGGCTGACCAGGAAGTCCGCAGACCTTCCCTTTCAGAAAATGCCGGTACCGGACCACCGGCTTTTCGACGGAATCAACCAGAGCGGATGGTGGTATGTGCCAGAGCGCGCCAGGAAGGCCGTCTTCTTCGGTCCTTATTTCAGTGCCCACGCGAACCGTCTGGTGCTCACCTACGCGGTACCGATCTATGAGCAGGGCATCTGCATCTGTGTCGCCGGCATCTCCTTCGACTACCGGACGATGGCGACCTACCTGGATGCAATCAACGAAATGAAGGGACACGCAATCCTTCTGGACGACGCCGACAACATCATCTATGCCCCGGACATGGAAATCGGGACCCCGTTGTTCGCGCAGATTCCCGGGCTGGTTTCCATCAAGGACTTTCCTGGCGGCTCAGGGGACAAGCTGGTTCCCTTCAAGCAGGATGGCAAGCGGATGAGCGCCGCCTATCGCAGACTCTCAAACGGCATGGGGCTGTTGCTGGTCGTCCCCGACTCCTCGCTCTACGGGGAATCCAACCTGCTCGGAATACGGATCCTGCTGATAATGGCACTGACCCTTGCAGTAGCAGGTTTCACGTCCTTCTCCAAGCTGAAGAGACTCTTTTCCCCGCTCAACGAGCTGAACGAGGCGATGACCCACATGAATGGGGAAACGACCGACCTCACGTTGCCGGAGAGCGGCAATGACGAAATCGGGCAACTGACTGACGCCATCAAGTATATGGCGGGCAAACTGGAAACCTACCTGCATTTCGTCAACCAGATGGCGTATACCGACAGCCTTACCGGCGCAGGAAACAAACTGGCCTTCACAAATGTGGTCAAGCATCTGGACGAGCAGGCGCGAAAGGATTCCTCGTTCTCGTATACGGTGGTCTTTTTCGATGTGAACAACCTGAAGTTCATCAACGACACGTTCGGCCATATGCAGGGTGACCGCTACCTGCTCGGAGTCTACAAGCTGCTGCGAAGCATCTTTCCGAACTCCCCTATCTACCGGATTGGAGGGGACGAGTTCATTCTGCTTCCCCAAGAGGAGGAGCTTGTCGAAATCGAAGGAAAACTGGCCAAACTGGAAGCGGAAGTGTCCGGACGAAGCGAAGCGCCCCTGTGGACGGACCGGCTTTCCGTTGCCTGGGGCAAGGCGAACTTCATCCAAGGTCTCGACACCTCCTTCGATTCGGTCTTCCAGCGGGCGGAACAGGCCATGTACGAGAGAAAGCGCCAGATGGGGGCTCTCCGATGAGAAAACGAACCCTTTCCCATACCCTGCAACTGCTGATCGCGCTCACGATTCTCTCAACCGCCTCGATCATCGGTTTCATTGCCGGCTCCCAGCTGAACAGCTCGGTCAACCGGGGCTCGGAGCGGATTCTCAGCTCGACCTGCTCGGAACTCGGGCAGACCATCGAGAACCAGCTCCAGCAGACCCAACAAGCCGCACAGACGCTGGCCGACTATGTCACGCGTTCCATCCCCGCCCCAAGTCTTTTGCAGGATCCGAAGTTCTATGCGGAGCTCCGGAAAGACTTGGACGAGATGGTCTCGCTGACCGTCACGGCCACCCCGGAAACCACGGAATGCGCCATCCATTTCGATCCGGACATCCTGCCGGAGGATGCGGCCTGCGGTATTGTCCAGAAGCGAGGCCCTTCCTCCGCCCAGTTCTTCCCTGTCGTTTCGAAGAACATCAACGCCATACGGGATAACGAAGACTGGCGGGATATCATCAACGTGCAAATGCCGCTCTGGCAGGCACCGCACGCGGACACCGCAGGCGAGCGTCAAATCGTCCTGAGCTATCTCGTTCCCGTCTTCTCCGACCGGATCCTGGTCGGCTATGTCTCGATCGACACCGACTACGATGTGCTCGACCAGAGGTTGGCGGACATCAAGGTCTATGATACGGGCTATGCGGTCCTGACTGACGCGAACGGGGCGGTCATCCACCACCCGTCGATGAAATCCGGGACCATACTGTACGACGACAACCCCGAGCTTGCCCGCAAGCTGCTGGATGGGAAGCCGAACCGGATGGGTGTTACCGGACCCGTCTCCGCAAAGGTGCACGGAGTAGGCAAGCTCCTTGCCTCCACCACGCTGAGCAATGGGCTCGTGCTGATACTCGCCGCCCCGAAAAGGGAGATCTTCCAAAGGCGGGACACGATGGCCTTCCTCGTCATCTTCACGGTGGTACTTACCGCCCTCTTCTTCCTCATTGTCACCACGATGATCGCCTCACGGCTGTTGCAACCGCTCGAAGCGCTCCAGAAAGCCGCAGCCCGTATCGCGGGCGGCGATTTCGATGTGCATCTGGCCGCGACTGGTGGCGCCGAAATCGCCACACTGACCCGAAGCGTCCAGCAGATGGCGGAACGGCTGCACGGATACGTGAACTACCTGGAAGCCCAAACCTACCGGGATGTGCTGACCGGAGCCGGTGCCCCGCGCGCCTATGAGCGCGAGGTGACCTATCGGAAGGACATGGTCAGCCGAGGCGAACCCTTCTCGGTAATCTTCTTCGACGTCAACCACCTGAAACAGGTCAACGACCACTTCGGCCACGAGGCAGGGGACACCTACCTGCAAGCCGCTGCAGACCTGATCCGTTCATGCTTCCCCAACAGCGAGCTCTTCCGCACGGGAGGAGACGAATTCGTCCTCTTCCCCGAAGGAAGCGACCTGAAGGACCGTTACCAGCTGCTCGACCAGATGGATGCCGCCATGACCAGGTTGGCAGGCGAGGAGAAGCCTGTCGACCGCATCTCGATCTCGTACGGAATCGCCGATCTGGAACCAGGCAAGGATACCACTTACGAGATGCTCCTCGCCCGTGCGGAGAAGGCCATGTACGCGATGAAGGAACGGCTCCATATCACCCGGTAACCTTTTCCCCTTTCAGATGTTTGCTTCTGTAGGAACGGGAGGGAGTCCCATGGATAACGCGGGAATGCGACAGCCTTTTGCTACAGCGAACGGCAATCCTATTTCGTCAACCAACAAGGCGCAACTGTTGGCCGTCGCCTTGTGCAAGCAGTCTGAGCAGGACGGCACCAACGCTTTCGATGTCCTGAAAGAGACCATCCAGAAGCTGCAGGAAGAGAAAGAACTGCGCCAAGGAATCCTTTTCGTGGATGGCAACCACTCAGGGACGCTCGAGCAGTCGGCCTTGCAGTACAACGGCAGGAACCCGAGAATCGTCAATCTGACCGTCTATCCCGAGGGCCGCAGCCTTTACGGCATCAAGCGTTGCCCCACCTTGCTCTACCGGGACCACCGGTTCGTCGGCAGCAGGGCGATTTTCGCTTCTCTCGCCACCCATTGATATTCCAAACGACCACCAGCCGAGGGGGATTCCGAAAGGAGTCCTCCTCGCATCATCTGGCAATCAAGAGCTGCAGGTTCTTCTCCACATGCTCGATCCTGCGGGCGAAAAGCACGCTTGCGGCCACCATGGCATCCACCTCCAGGTCCTCGGCATCCCGTTGCTGATGGAGCAGAAGCAGATAGGTCATCCGCATCGCCCGCCGTACGAAACGGACAATCCGTCCCCACGGCATTCCATACCAGGCCATGCACCCGTAGCGGAAGAGCAACAGCGACCCCAATGTGGAGAACCAAGGCTCCAGTTGCGTCTCGTGCCGCAACCAATAGGAAGCGGACTCCTGCTGGAGCTGGCGGACCCTCGCCGGAGTCAAGAAACCAACGCGGCTTGCCTTGGTGCAATCGGCGACAATGCTGGCAATGCGCGCGTCTTCCCTCCCGTCGGTGACGATACGCCGCACGGTCAACGGCCTTTCCAACGCGGCAATCAGCCGTCCACGGCGGTTGAGGACCGCGGACAATTCCCTTCTTCCCTCCCGGTGGAGGGGTGTCTCTCCTTCCTGTTCGTCTTCCCGAAAGGAGAGCGGACGGGTGAACGCCATGCGGCAGACCTCGGGACACGCGAGATCCATCGAGAACTGCACGTAGCTCCCCGCGTTCCAGGAAATTCGGGGAAAGAAACGACAGGTATCGCACAGCGCATCCATTCCAAGCTCTTTTTGCATGCGGCACAGGCCGTCCCCGTCAAGGAACCAGCAATGGCCTTCGGGAGTGACGGTGAATGAGTAGGCTCCCTCATCCTTGACCAAATGGCTGCGGACCATCTCCCCTGCCGCTCCGGCAAGGCTTTGATACCGTTCCAGGCTTTCCGCGTCGATATCGACCGACCAGCCGATGCAGCAAGTCAGCGGGCAATCGCCCGCCAGGCAGGAAAAACCGGTGAAAACGGAGGGGTAGACAACGCGCATGGGGCAAGTATACCACGCCCCCAGCCATTCCCCCTTACTCTTGTCCCAGAAAGTTCCTGATGTTGTCCAGCACCTTGCGGCTCAACAGGTCGTAGGCCTGGCTGGTCATGCCCGCCGATGCGTCAGGGCAGATGACGTTTTCCCGTCCCATCACCATATCGGCGATGGGGCCGATGCCGCCTTTGGTGTCGCTGCAGAAAATATTCCTGGGATTGTCGATCCAGCGCTTGAGGGCATCCATGTCCGAAGCGGGACCAATCGAGGTGTTGCACATGATCTTCCCCTCCCCCAGCGCCTCGAACTGCTTCTCATGGAGCAAAACCACGTTCTTGTTCAGGCAGGTGACCACAACGTCGCACCAGGCAAGCAACTCGTCCAAGGGTTGGAAGCGCATTCCTTCCGCCTCTCTCTCCGGCTTCACCGAGCGCGCGAAGTAGTGGATTTCCGCCCCGAGCATCTGGAGGGCCTGCGCCGTCATGGTACCGCTGGCACCCATGCCGACAAAACCCACCTTCAGGCCGGTGATCTCCAGGGGAAGGGCCTTCCATCGGGGGTAATCGTAACCGTGAAGGATACGGACCAACTGGTAGATCACATACTCGGTCACCCCATGGTCCCCGTAGTCACGGATGCCGGTCACCGTGATGCCATGCGTCTCGGCATACCCGATATCGACGTTGGCGCTCTCCTTCGAGTAGAGGCTGCAACACATGCCCACGTACTTCAGGCGGGGGGCGGCGGAAAGCACATCCGCCCCGATGACCGGCAATGTCCGGGTCAGCAACGCGTCGGCGTCGCCGATACGCCGGACCAGATCCGCATCATCGGCAGGCAGGGTGTCGTGGCGGATGACCTGCCTTGCATACGTTTCCAGCTCCTTCTCCGCCCAGGCGGTCAGCCCGACCGGCCCAACCTCGACGAGTTTCTCGAATTTCCTCATATGACGCTCCTCAGAAGAACTGGATTGGACTGGCGAGGTTCCTGAGCAGGGCGACGACGCTCCAGCCGGCGATATCGCTGGTCGCAGAGTAGACATCGACCAGCGCTTTCACCCCGTCACCCTCGGCGGTGATGGCATGGTCATCGCCAATGAAGGCCGGGACACTGGTGATCGTGCTGGCAGCTACCTTCGCTCCCGTGGTGGCAAGGGCGGTCGCCACAGCGACGTTGACCTTGGTTGGCAGCAGCTTGATCGCCTCGGCTGTGGTGCCATGGAAAACCTGCCGCTCTCCCAGTTCCAGCTCGTCCGAGTACAGCGGGGTGCCTTTGAGGGACTTCGGCCCCTTGCGGGTATGGATGCCCGCCTCGACCTTGGTGCCTCCGGCCCGGCCCATCAAGGCGATGGTTCCCAGCACGTCGAAGCCACCCACGGCTCCGTGGGGAATATGGATCTTCGAGCCATGGGCCAGCGCCTCCTGGATGCATCGGCCTTTGAATTCCTCGTCTGCGAAGGCACCAATCGAGAGGGGTACGACGCTGGTTCCCTGCCGCAGGGCCTTGGGCGCGACTTCCTTCAAAAGGGCGATCGAGGCAGTCTCGACCAGATAGTCGGGCCGCAGGGAAAGCAGCTCCTCCATGGTGGCGGCCGCCACCGCCCCAGTCCCTTTGACAAGCCCCCTGGCATCCTCGATATTCCGGGAAAAGGCTCCGACGAGCCGATACCCCTCAAGTAGTCCTTGTGCGTAGGCATTGGCGACAATCGTTCCCAGATGGCCGCAGCCCATGATGCAAAATGTTCGCATGTTTCTCCTCTTTTCTATTGTTCCCATGGATAGACCATGCCCCACTGCGCGCGCATCGCGTCCATCAATCTCATGACCCGGAGCATTTCCGAGTGGGGCATCTGTGGACATTCGGTACGTCCTTCCTTGATCGCCGCGCAGCAGGAGTCGAGCTCATATTCGAATCCGGTCAGCTGGGGCGGAACCGGGATATCCCTGACGAAGTTCCGGTCCCGGTCGTAGACCTTGACGCTCTGGGGATTGTTGACGTTGTCCACCCAGATCCAACCGGAACTGCCGGCGATCTGGCAACTCCGGTCGCTGACGGCGGTATAGCCCGTCTGCATCGACCCGATCGCCCCGGAAGAGAACCGCAACGACGTGCTGGAAAGCTCATCGACCCCTTTGTCGGAGAGCCTTGCCATGCTCTGGATTTCCGTCACATCCCCCTTCAGGTTCATCAGCAGGAAGTTCAGGGCATAGATGCCGATATCCAGCAGACTGCCACCAGCCAGCGACGGCTCGACCAGCCGGGGCTTCTGCGCCAGATAGGCGAAGTAGGTCGCCTCGGCATGACAGACCTGTCCGATCTCTCCGCCTTCGACGGCCTGGTCGATACGGGTCCGGATGGGCTCGTAGCGTGTCCAGATCGCCTCCGCAAGCAGAAGGCCCTGCCGTTCCGCCTTCCTGACCAGCGGCTCCGCCTCGCTTGCATTGCTGGTAAAGGCCTTTTCTACCAATACATGCCTTCCTTGGTCCAGGCACATGTCCGCGACCTGGGCATGGAAGCTGTGGGGCACGGCGACATAGACCAGGTCGACATGGGAATCCTCGGCGAGCCGCTCATACGAACCGTAGTCATGCTCCGCCTCGAACCGGCTCGCGAAACGGTCGGCCTTTTCCTGGGTGCGCGAGGCCACCGCGTACAGCGTGTGGCCGGTCATGTGGACCGTCCTGGCCATCTTCTCGGCGATATGCCCGCAACCAATGATACCGATGCGCATCAAACCTCCTTGCTGGCGTTCCACAGCTCGTCAGCCTCGACGTTCTGGCCGCCAGCCCATGCGATGCCGTCTCCCGAAAGGTGCACCGTATCAAAATATTCCGATTCCTTCCGCTCGTTGTGCCAATAGCCCCTGACCAGGTACGAGGCATCGAAGACACGCCTCACCTGTCCTTCATACTCCAGCAACAACCGGTACCCTTTGATCGGCCAGACGTGGACCAGACGCGGTATCTCCATCGGAATCAGGATCCGGCCGCCTTCCGGGCCACATCGACGATATCGCCCACGCCATCCAGCACCAGGCCGGGCCGATAGGCGTATTCCTTCAGCGTTTCCCGAGTGGAGATGCCGCTGAGGACCAGGATGGTGGACATACCGCACTCAAGGCCGCTGATCACGTCGGTGTCCATCCGGTCACCGACCATGACAGCCTCGCCGGAGTGGCAGCCGAGAATCCGCAGGCCGGTCCGCATCATCAGGGGATTGGGCTTTCCGCAGAAATAGGCCTTCACCCCGGTCGCCATCTCGATGGGCGCGACGAGGGCGCGGCAGGCGGGCGCGATTCCATCCTCGATCGGGCCGGAGACATCGCTGTTGGCTCCAATCAGCTTGGCGCCATGAAGCACCAGGTTGGTGGCCTTGGTGATGGTATCCAGGGAATACCCCCTTCCCTCGCCGACCACCACGTAGTCGGGGTTGACGTCGTTCATCGTGATCCCGACATCATACAGGGCATTCAAAAGTCCAGCTTCGCCGATCACGTACACCGAGCAGCCGGGTGCCTGTTCCTTCAGGAAGGCGGCCGTAGCCAAGGCGCTGGTATAGAAGTGCTCCTGCCCGACATCGAGCCCCATGCGGGCCAGCTTCTGCTGAAGCTCGCGCGGGGTGTAACTGCTGTTGTTGGTCAGGAACAGGTATTGCTTGTCGCTTTCCTTGAGCCAATGGATGAACCGGTCGACCCCCGCGAGGATGCGGTTGCCGTGATAGATGACTCCATCCATATCGCAAATGAATCCCTTCATTCCGTTGATATCGATCACCGTGTATTCCCCCTTGCCCTACCATACGCGAGAAAGGACAATTGTTCCATACCCTATCTCCCGCAGCAAGGCAGGCCTTGCTGCGGAGAGCAGGGAAGCCGGTCTCGAGGATGACTTCCAGGCAGGTAGATGGGAAAAGGGTCCCGCGCGTGCCTCCGATGCGCTTTCCCAGCCATCGGCTCAGGATATCTCTTCTTGGCAGGCAGACCCGAAAACCGCGCAAGCGTCGGCCACGCAGCCTTTCTTTGGGTATGGCCGCCATCCTCTCTTGGCATGCTTGCCAGAGGGGATGGCGTTCCCGTTTAGAGGCCGGCGGAGAATCCGAGGCCGGTCCTCACCTTCAGGAAATCCCCAAGGTCGAGGCCTTGTCCGTCAAGCCTGAAGCCCTGGAAGACCGTCGAGAGGAACACATCCTTGGACAGCCGCCTCCCCTGGCTGTTGACCGCCTCCGCTCCATTCCAGAAAAAGGTGGTCTCTCCGGCAAGCCCGGGCATCTCGCTCCAGTTGTCGGAGTCCGCCCCATCGACAGAGACCACATCCCTTGCCTGGAACTGGCGGGGGCCATCCCCTTTCCCGTAGAGGGCGACATTGCGCCCGGCGTTGGCCCAGCAGACCACTTGGGAAAGGCGGACGGCCGGGTTGGAATTGCTGGTGACACCCGCCGCCCCGTTCTGGAAGGCAACCGAACGTTCCAGCAGATGGGGCACGGCAATCCCGTCTCCACCCAGCTTGAAGCCGTTGCCATCCCCGTTCCCGCTCCCGTCCGACAAGCTTCCGTTGCCGTAGGCAAGGCAACGGCGGATGGTCACCGCGCCAATCGGTCCGGTCTCAATCTTGGAGAAGAGGTCCCACCCGTCGTCGATGTTCGCATAGGCGACGCAAGAATCGAACACATTGTTCTCCCCACAGGTCAGCTTCGCGGCGAAGCCGTCGGCATTGTTGGCCGCAGGGTCGATATTGTCGTGGCTGACGCACCCGTAGACCAGGTTGTCATGCGGCCATTTCGCAAAAGGCTCGGTGCTCGTCCCGGAAATCTGGATGCCGGTGTCCCCGCAACCATAGGCGGTGACAAAGCGCAGCTCGTTGAAGTCCCCGGCTATCTGCAATCCCTTCTTGTCGCCCTTGGTGCCGGTCACGGTGAAGTGTTCCAGCGTCCAGTAGTCGCCCCAGAGCTCGAAGGAGCCGGAGCCAGAGGAAAAATCGAGGACCACATTCCCCTCTCCCACCAGTTGTTTCCGCTTGCCCTCCAGACCGCTGTTGCCTCGCTCGATCTTGACGGAACCGGTTGGATGGTAGGTGCCGGGAAGCAGGACGACCGTCTGTCCCGGGGCGCAGGAACGCAACGCGCTGTCCAGGTCCAACGGACTCTGACGGCTCCCCTTGGCAAGCGGGTCGCCGCCCGGGGAAACGTAGAGGGTATCTCCTTCCTTGGGCACGTAGAAGACCGTCAGCGTCTTGGCGACCGGCTGGTAATTCTCCTCGTACTTCCGGGTCGTCGGGTTAAGGACTCCCATGCGTGCGCCCGGGTAGGGAATGTACTCCCTGCTCGGGGTGAAGGTGACGAGCATGTCGTTGACCCCTTTGCGGATGGGGATGACCGCGGAGAAGTCGACTCCCGCCTTCACCGGAGCATCCTGGATGTAGTAATGAGGGTTCCGTTTCCCGTCGCTGACCGATAGCCGGCCGTCGCTGTTGGCCGCATAGACGAACTGGTAGCGCCCGTCGTACCAGCTGGTAGGGGAATCGATTTTCAGCGAATACGGCACGTACTCCGGCGGCGCTTGTCTGGCAGGCGGGTCGCTCCGCGGGTCGCTTGTGGCAAAGCGCACGTCGCTGACCGTGACATTGCATCCGCGGGCAACGGCGAAACCGACGTAGATGTGATCGGGATCCTGCTGGAGCAGCTTGTCCTTGCCGTACAGGATATATTCCTCGACCTGACCCTTGTCGGCACCCGTGCTGGGATATATGGCATGGAAACCCGTGTTGTCCATCTGCAAGGTGATGGTATACGTTTGTCCCTTCCGCACCAGATCATAGTAATAGTAGCTATAGGCTTTGCTGACGCTCTTGGCGTGCTTGGCGATTTCCGAATCCCCTCCTTGGACGATCGCATCGGTCAGCCCGGTGACGAAACGGGAGCCAAGCGTATCCTTGCAGGTATGTTTCACCCCGTCGATCGTGTCCTCGAACTTGGTGGCGAGGATCGCCGCGGAGTTGGTGTAGTGGTTTTCCATGGAAACGCCATCCTTGCCAAGCGAATCCATCGCCACGATGCCGAAGCCTTCCTGCCCATCGGGAGTCGGATTGAGGAAATCGACGGTGAAGGTAGCCGTCAGCGTGAAGTTTTCCCGTTTTGGATCGATGACCGTATAGTAGTAGGAAATGCCGTCATGGAAGGCGGTGAACTTGCCACCTTTCTCGTCGATATCGCCATTGGGAGACTCCGAGCAGGAGAAGAGGCGGAACCGCAAGTTGTCCGCGTCGAGCATCTCCATGCGGTTGAGCGTCCCCTTGGTCGACTGTCCGAACCAGGTGAAGCGCCAGTCCCTATCCGCATCCTTGCGCGCGGTCTTGCGCTGGCTTGATGTCGCCCGCGATCCATCCCGGAGGGCGGAAACGGTGACCTGGTAGGTCTTCTCCGGCCGCAACGCATTGAATGAGCAGGAAAGGTCGTTGGTCTGGTATTCTTCCTCTCCGACCGATACGAGATACGCTTCCGCCTCCCTGACAGGTTTCCAACTGACAAGAAAGGCATAGTTCCCTGTATTCTTCACCGTCACTTCCGGCGGCACGAGCGGGTACGAATAGTGGAATGATTGGCAAGGGGAAAGCTTGTCCTCCTCATTCCGCTTCTGCCCACGGACCACGAACGAGTAGTCGCCTGAGGAGGAAAGCGAAAAAAGGGCCTTTTTCCCCAGCTTGCGGCTCCGGCCGACCAGTTTGGCGTCCACCAGGTTTCCCCTCGCGTCGTAGCACTCGACACTCGCCTTGTCCCCCGCTTCGCCCGATGTCTCGAAATCAAATCTGACCTCGACCTGGAACGGGTCTGAAGCGGAAGGGGCGATGGAAGTGATGACCGGCGCCTTCGTGCCGGCCCACGATGCGAACAGCAACGAGGAGGACACCAGCAACCACAGCGATGCCAGTGTCTTTTTCATATGCGCTTACTCGCAGATCACCGCGTACAGGTTGATTCCACTGCCCTTGGAGTACAGCAGGTAGGTGCCATCGGCGGGGATGGCGCAGCTTGCCTTTCCCGCGTGCGCCTCATCATCCGGCGGAGCGGTAAAGACCGTCACCTCCGCCTTTGTCGCGGCATTGACCAGCGCCAGCTGGCGCGCGTCCGTCTTGCTGGAAGAGTTGAGGTAGACAACCAGAGTCTCCCCTTTCTTTCCATGGAACGAAAGAGCCCGATACGTCGCGTTCCCGGAACCGCCGAGCTTGAGGCGGGCGTTGAAGACCTCTCCGTCCGCAGCCTCGCGGCTGACGGGAATCGCCTCCACGGTGACCGCTTTCTCCGCGGTCGCCAGCACGCGCACGTCGTCATAGCTCTTGTTCGAAGCGATCTTGACCGGATCAAGATCATTCACGTTGAGATAGGCTCCGGCGGACAAAGCCGCCGAGCATGCCAGCAGGCAGAGCAAAGAAACAAATCTCTTCATGAGACACCCCTTTTGTTTCAGTGTAAGCCCGTATGTTGAGAAATTTGATGGATGTTTTTGGATAAATACGATGAACAAGGAAATATCGCAAGGTCGTGTACATTCCTGGGAAGTTCCACAATCGTATTACCGTGATTCAGCAACAACCAGGTTGCGGGACAGCCACAAGGTTCCCTGTTGCTCCAACTGGTTCCGTCAGGACCTCACACCATATGGCCATGCCCATGGCCGCAACCAGGCATTGCCCCATATGTATGCTGTTTGGCTATCGAACTAGGACCACCGTTAGGAATCCCGCAAAAGGGGTTCTGCCTGCCCATCACTCATGCAATACCGGGAAAAGGGATTGGACCCTCTTCCCGGACTTTACGCCGCTTCCAGAGATTACCTGCCCTCATCCTGCATCTTTGCAATCAGGGCCAGGACTTCTTGCTGGTCAGAGACCTGGATATCCAGCAGCTCCAGGGCTTTCTCCGGGGATACCTGGAGCTTTCTGGAGAGGGTGACGACATTTTTGGCCAGGGTCTCCAGCCTGCCGGCCTTCTCCGCCTTGTCCCACAGGTCCCTTCCCGCTCCCTCGAACATCGCCACGACCTCCTGCGCCACGGCCGGCAGCGCCACGTGCCACCCGGCCTCCAGCCGCTCGCACTTCTCCCTTCCGCACAATTCCCCGCTCAGGTACACCCCGAGTAGCCCCGCCATGTCTTCCGATTGTACATGCTCCAGGTCAGGAACGCAAACACTCACCACCTTCAGCCCTTCCAGCCGGCCCTTCCACGCGGTGCCTCCCTCGTCCATGTCCGTCAGCTGCCTGCTCTCCAGCGTCCACTCCACCGTCCGCCCCTGGTCACGCTCCGCAGGCTTGAGGATCAGCCACACCGACACCACCTGGGCCAGATCCCCGTACGCGTCCCCTTGGAACACGTCCCCCTTCTGGGCGCTGATCAGCCGGCAGGGGTAGTACAGCATCCGCTTCCTCAGCCTCCCCGCCGGATAGGCTCCGTTCTGCCCCTCGATGTTCAGGATGACGGCGATTCTCCCTCCCGGCTTCCTGGGCGAGCGCAGGCGCACCAGCACGTCGTAGCGCACCGTGCCCGTGGGGTCCGTGCTCTCCCGGTCTCCCCGCCCGATCCCGCCGGTCGACGGGTCCTCCAGGTAGGGCAGGACCTCCTTCCAGCCCATGCCCCGGAAGTCGTCCACCACCTGGCTGGCCACGTAGGCAAGGATCTCCCTGACCATCAACAGCTGCTTCATCCGCTCGTCTTGGAGCGTGATGCCGGCTTTTTCCGTTTTTCTCTTTTCCATATCAGAAAAACTCCTTTCCCTATTCTACCGGCGTTTGGGCGCTTTCCTTGGTTACAAGGGATTCCGAGATGAAAAAGCATCCCTTCCGCCACAAGAAATTGTGGTTTCGGGATGCAAAGGCCAAAACGTACGTCACACGATATAGTCAAATGATTTTCCAGCACTGGAGGTCTTCGGAATAAAAACTCCCATAGGTTCCACTGGCAACTGCAGGACACCCCCTGCACCAGGCAAACAGCTCGCACTTCGAGTACTTGGAGAACTTGTCGTACTGCGGTACTCCCCCATCGGCCCCAGCATAGATCGCTGAGCTTATCGGCAGAGACATTCCCCACCTTGCTTCCGGCAACCCGTCTGCAGGCATAGACCTCCCCTTAGGAAGGATGGTGAGACAGCAATTCAATCTCAATATATGATACCTTTTCGGTATTTTTATTAGGCATAAAATCTCAAAAGGTGGTCTTTGCGATTGAAGTTGGGGTCGTTCGCATATTGCCTGAACTTCGCATCACACCTGGCGCTGACGAAACATTCCAGCTGTACGGTATTCATGCTAGGTCCCCGATTTATGGCATTTCTTTATCAATCATGACGACATATGCATCGGACCTGTCTGCCCTTTTCCCTTATATTCCCTCCAGAAAAGGAAAACTGGCGAGATGGAAGTTGTGTGCTTGCAAAGGCGAAGACGTCCAGATCTCAAGGGTGCTCATTCCCAAAGTGAAGAACGGCTGGAATCTGGTCAAAATAGAAGCAGTTGGAGCAGATTCTCCGGCAGTTCGAAATCCATCCCCAGTATCTATCATCGCCAATCCTTCCGACAGCCGTTTCCGACAAGGACAGGGAGTGGCGACGTTGATGGGCAATCATGATGTAGTTACCAGGGTATACGCCGCTACCGGAAGGCTCTGTCTTTGCCATCACCTCCGGCCCCGGGTCGGAGCGAAGCATTCCTGCAACCAGATCCGTAACGCATTGACCGACCGGGACAGCAACAAGACCAACGGCAAGCTCGCCGCTACCCCGGAGGATTGGACAAGGGGAACGTGTCTCGGCCTTGCCGCGACTAAAACGCAGGGGTTGACTTCTTTGGACAAATAAAAGGATTCCGCCCGGAGTGTGAGAGGCGGAATCCATATCGGAAATCCTTCGGGACAACTATCCTATCCAATGGGTCCGAAGTTTAACCAACCAATGTTTCTCCAAGGGCGATGCAAGCCTTGCGTGCGTCGTCGTCCGGAGCGTTCTCGCAGACGACGGTACCAACGACGTCAGCTCCATCGTTCTCTGCCCTTTCCTTCCAGGAGTCCATGTACGCGCCACCACCCCAGCCATAGGAGCCGAACAAGGCGACCCTTTTTCCACGCAGGGAACCTTCGACAGAGGCGAACATCGGCTCGAACTCGCTTTCTTCCAGGACTTCGTCCCCCATCGCAGGGCAGCCAAACGCGATCGCGTCATAGGCCACCACCTCGTCAGGAGTGAACGACGAGGCGAGGATTTCCTTGGCCTCCGCACCCTTGGCTTTCACCGCCTCGGCCACGCAGTCCGCCATCGCCTGGGTATTTCCCGTCCCGCTCCAGTACACTATCGCGACTTTCATCTTCCTTTCTCCTTCACCGCAAGCTTCTCGACAGACATCCCTTTTTCGTAGAGCATGCAGTACGTACGTGTGCATTTCTTGAACATTGTGAACTTCCGCCGCGCCTGTTCCTCGTTCCCAAACGCCTTCCAGCATCCCACGCAGCACGCGTCAAGGCGGCGGTGGATGAAGGCATCGACATCCTCGGGCGGATATCCGAGAAAGAGCCCCACCTCATGGGGGAACCCGTCACCACGTCCGAAACGCCGGACCAATTGCGTCACCATCCTGCCCTCGCTTTCCGGCGCGTACCCCCGCTCCATCAGGATCTGGCGGGCTCTGGGAACCTGCAGGTCCTTCTCCAACCGTCCCGGCCGGTAGAGGTAGACGAGCAACATCCCTCGGAAGCGGATTGGAATCATCCGAAGGCCTTTGGGCACCAACTTCCGGTTCATCTTGCGGATATCCGCATAAACCAGGACATCGTCACACGGAAACAGGTTGCCGGTCTTGATGCCAGCCAAGGTTGGGGAACACTGCCGAACCACTCTCTCGTCTGACATCCTTCCTCCATTAGTTAGGATTTCCTAACCGCTATCTCAGACAATACAGGCTCCGGCAGAAACAGTCAAGAGGAATTTGCAAAAAAGGAACATGTTCCGTTTCAGGCGAAGGCGGAAAGACAGAGACGACACCCATGGCCTGTCCTCTTCCGCATGTCACCCGTGAAGCAAGGACCGCTTCGCCTCCATCGCCCTGATCAGGGCGATCTGGCAGCGTGCCCGATCCAGATTGTGCCCGGGACGGTCGATGTGGTAGTAGACATCCCCGGCAAGATAATCGGAGAGGAAACGGACAGCCATGATCTGGGTCATGATGATTCCGCTTTCGGCCAGCAGGCTCCGCTCGGACCCTGTCAGGAATGTTGCCTCGTCCTGGTATCCCGCAAGGATCGCCTGGAAGAGCCCGGTGTCGCAATCCACCTTCTCTAGGTCCCGCTCATCTTCCTCCGCGGTGTTGGAGGCGGTACGGAGCATGTCTCCCGTGTCGAAGAGGACGGTACCCGGCATGACGGTATCCAGGTCTATCAGGCAAAGCACCTCTCCGCTGTCCTCGTCGAAGAGCACATTGTCCAGCTTGGTATCGTTGTGGGTGATATGGAGCGGAAGGACGCCCTGTTCCATACCGTCCCAGAGCACGCATCCGCGTCGCCTGCGCTCCATGAGGAAACCAATCTCGTCGCCTACCGTGGCGAGCCGCCCCTTCGGGTCCCGCCGCATCGCCGCTTCCAGTTGCCGGTAGCGCATGCCCATGTCGTGGAAGTGGGGAATCGTCTCCGAGAGCCTATGTCCATCCAGCGTGCTGAGCAGGTTGTGGAAACGGCCGACGGCACTGCCGAACTGATAGGCCTTGCGGGCGTCGGCCAGCTTCTCATAGGCCTTGGAACGTTCGATGAAGGGATAGACCCGCCAGTACCCGCCCTCCTCGTCCACCACATAGGGTTTCCCCTCCCTTGACGGAATGACGCATAGGGATTTCCGGTCGGCCTCTGGATCGTCCTTCAGCTGCCGCCGGATCCAGTTTGTCACCAGCAGGATGTTCTCCATCACCTCCTCGGGATGATGGAACACCAGGCGGTTGATCTTCTGGAGGATGTAGCGTTTCCGGCCTCCGCTCTCGAGGAAGCTGCAGACGAAGGTGCTGTTGATGTGTCCCTGGGTGTTGGCCTTCGAAGCCAAGAACGTCCCGGGAATCGTGAATTTCTCGAGAAGTGTTTCCGGTGTCATGGATTCCTCACTTTCCGGCCTCGGGGGCAGTCGGACCTTCGTGGTGGCAGAAGCCTAGCTCGTGGCTCCTCCACCGCCTGTCCGCGTTCCAGGCAAGGCTCTCGAACGGATCGTGGCTTTCCCTGAGGTATTCCGTGAAAAGACGTCGCATCATGGCGACCTCCCCGGGATGGCTGGAAGCGGCATTGTGCTCCTCGAAAGGATCGGATGCCAGGTCGTAGTATTCTTCCTGCACTCCTGGCTCGAGATAGCGTATGTAGGACGCCCCCGGGGTGCGGACCAAACGGCAGGGGGAAACGGTGTACCCCCACTCGGTGTGCCACTGGCTGACCGCGTAGGGACGGTCGACCACGCCCCCTTCCCGCAGCAGGCCGGAAAGGTCCTTGCCCTGGAAGGAAGCCGGCTTGCGCAGGCCCAGCAGTCCACAGACTGTCGGCGCGATGTCAAGAAGCTCGGCCAGCCCCCGCAGGGTGCCAGGCTTGACGTCCGGCCCGCTGATGAAGAGCGGGACCTCCACCGCCTCCCGGTACAGGCACACGTCCTTGGTCACCATGTGCCTGCTTGCCATCGCATCGCCATGGTCGGACCAGAAGAGGATATAGCCCCCCAGACCCTTGTCCCGCCACGCATTGAGCACATCCCCGATCATCCGGTCTGCCAAAGCCAAGTAGCCTTGATAGGCTTTCAGGTACTGCCGGAACAGCAGAGGACTCCAGTGAGAGGCCTGGCCCTGCCGGATATGGGTACAGCAGAGATACTGTACCGGCGTACCCCGGTTCGCGATATCGTCGAACTCGAAATTGGGTGGCAGTTCGGGAAGACCTTCCGTTTCCTCGTCGGGTCTGCCATCCTTGTGCAACCCGACCCACCCGCAGATGTTGTGGGGGTTGACCAGGTCGACCACCATGGCGAGCGGCCGGGACGATTGCCTCGCACGCAGGAAATCGAGCGCCTGCTTGTGGGTGAAGACGTCGTTGTAGGTGTCAAAGTTGTAGGGAAGCGACGGAGCGTCGGGAATGACCGTCTGTCCTTCTTCGGCGCACCAGAACCCCCCAAGGGCTCCCGCGTCATGCCGCTTTCCGAAATGGCGGGTCTCATATCCTGCCTTGGAGAGCACCCGCCCCAGTGTCTCCACCGAGGAAGGAACTGGATTTGCCGGCCATTTCCTGCCATTGGAGAGCACGTTGGTCTCATGGGGATAAAGGCCGGACCAGAAGCTGGCGCGGGAGGGCTGGCAGAGCGGACATTGGGTGATGCAGCACTCGGCGCTCTGGCTCATTTCACGCAACCGGTCCAAGTTCGGAGTCTCGCGCTTGCCCTCAAGGGCGCGAGCGGCCAGCTGGTCGACGACGACCATCAGGATGTTTTGCTGTTCCATGATCCTCACCAATAGGGCTTCCAGCCGCCCTTCAGGCGCCGGAGCGCCTCAAGATAATAATAGTCACCCCAGACGTTGCACTCGTCCACGCCTCTGTTGCGGACGGTGTTGTAGGGACTCTTGCGGGCATAGGTGCCGTGGAGCAACTGGCCATCGGAGATTTCGGGGTTCTTGACCGCGCAGCGGTTGAAGAGCTCCCCGCACAGGCGCCTCGCCCCGTCCCGGAGCTCATCCGCCTTTGCCCGCGTTTCATGGTCTGCCATTTCCAGCATGCCGCAGATGACGATGGCAAGCGAAGAGGAGTCCCTTGGCTCGCCAGATCCCTCGGAGAAGTCGAAATCCCAGAACGGGATGACCGACGAAGGAAGATGGGAAAGGAAGAAATCCAATGTCGCGTAGAAGTCGTCATAGGCGATCTGTTCACGTGTCTCGCGCCAGGCGAGCGCGCTGCCGTAGACCCCCCAAGCCTGCCCTCGCGCCCAGGCCGACCCGTCCCGATACCCTTGGGCGGTCCGTCCATGGGTGGGCTTTCCGGTCTTGGAATCAAAGAAATAGGTGTGGACGGTCGAATGGTCGGGACGCATGACCAATGGGAGGGCGGTATGCAGGTGCCGCAGGGCGACGTCGCGATAGTTCTTTTCGTCAGTCTCCCGTGTCGCCCAGAAGAGCAACGGCAGGTTGAGCAGGCAATCGATGATCAGCCGATAGTTGTCCGGATCACCCAGCTTTCCCCAAGCCTGGATGAACTGCCCTTTCTCCTGGAAACGGGAGACCAGGTTGTCGGCGGCAAGCAATGCAGCCTTGCGGGCGGTATGGCTTCCCGTCAACTGGTAGAAGCCGACACAGGAAGGGGAATAGAGGAAACCCATGTCGTGATGGTCGACGTCGATGCGGTTCTCGATCCTGTCCAGCCAGGAGGGCATCTGTCTGGAAACCGCGTCCAGATATCCCTGTCTGCCAGACAACTCATAGGCAAGGTTCAGTTCCCCGGTCCAGAAACCGGTCGTCCACTCGACATTCTGACTTTTCGGATACCAGAGATGCTCGCTCACCGAGTACTTGAACGAGGTCCCCATCAAGGAAAGCGCCTTGTCTGTCTGGGCGAGAGCCCGGTCGATTGCCTCGTCAAGGCCATTCCATGCATTGAGTTCACTCACCTTCATAAAACAGGTCTCCTATCTTCTTTGCCTCACCCCGCATCCATCCCTCGAACCGGGCGACTTGACGCTCGTCCGGCTGGCAGGGGTGCATCTCATACGGGTCATGTTCCAGGTCGTAGAGCAGCCGGTATTCCGCTTCCCCTACCTGCGTCCCCTTGTGGTGCAGGTAGAGCCATTTCCTTGTCCGGACTCCCCTCCAGCCATACCGTTTGTTGTCCATCCCCCGTTTCCGGTAGGGTTCCACTTGCTCCGGCATGCCGGGAATCATCGTCAGGTAGACCGCCTCGCGCTTCCCCCTGAGGTCCTGTCTCAGGGCCGGGCTCTGGTCAAGGCCGGTCATGCACGGGGGGACAGGCACCCCGAGCAGCGAGAGCAGGGTCGGGGCCTGGTCCTCGCTGGCCAAGAGGACATCCCGGCTTCCCGGTGCCAGGCACGCGTCGTACAGGTACCAGGGGATGGCAATCGACTCCTCGTACCAGACATTCTTTCCGTACAGGCCATGGGAACCCATCATGTCCCCGTGGTCGGCGGACAAGACGATGATGGTGTCGTCCCACAGCTGGTGCTCGTCCAGGAAGGACATGATCCTTCCCCATTGCCCGTCCAGACCCTCCACCGCGGCAAAATAGTCATGATAGGCCTTCAGATAGCGGGAATCCTTTCTCCATGCTTCGGGAACGTTGGGCTCGAAGGACGGCCTGATGTGGCGTTCCTGCAACTCCTCGGGAAGCTTGTCGTAGGGCGGATGCGGTGGATTCCAGGAAAGGAACGCGCAAAAGGGGTCCTTTTTTGCGACAGCCCCAGAAAGCCAGTCGAGCAACACATCCGTCTCGTGGGCCGGAGACCATTCGCGCACCTGGATCATCTCAGGGCTGTCTTCCCAGTAATGGGGCTCGAGATGCTGGTCCCAGGCACCATAGGAATGCCAGAAATCGAATCCATGGCGCCCCTTGCCTGGCGGCGTGTAGGCATCCCAGTTCCGCGCCCCGCTCGCCGGTGCGGGGCTGTCGTTCGTCTCGCTTCTCTGCAGGTGCCATTTTCCGACATAGCAAGTCTGCCATCCGGCCGCTTTCAGGACATCGGAGATACAGACCTCGGAGTCCTTCAGGTCGGGGCTGTCGGGCATCGGCGCCTTGCAGTTGGTCCAGAAACCACAGGCGAGCGGGTGCTTGCCCGTAAGCAAAGCGGCCCGGTGGGGAGAGCAAAGCGGATACGAAGAAACCGCGCAAGCAGTGACACAGCGAGCCGCAAACATATCCATATGCGGTGTGCAGACAGGGTCCTTGCCAGCGAATCCCAAAGCAGATGCACGCCACTGGTCTGCAAAGACATACAGCAGGTTCTTTCGTTTCACGTTTGCCCTCCTCACGGACCAGCATCAACCATTAGCGATGGGTATACGCCTCGTACCCGCGCTGGACGATTGCGATGGCATCGTCGATGCCACGGCTCTTCAGCTCCTTGACGAAGGCGGGATAATCGCTCTTGAAGTCGGAGGTGCCGAGGATCCAGGACTGGAACTTCTCGTCCACGTACGGGCGGATTGTCGACATGATCTTCTTGTACTGCGCGTCATCCTCAGGCTTGAGCTTCATGTCCAGCCTGCCATCGGCATACGGCGGCTCCTCGCTGAGATACCACTCGGGGTGGGACTCGTACAGGCTCGCTGCGGCCTGCGCGGCGGGAGAAGCGACGGCAATCTCGTAGTTGGCGTCCTGGCAGCAGCCGACGCGGTACAAGCAACCCAGACTACGCAGATATCCGACCGGGGTCAGCTCGCTGTTCATGACATTGTCCATGAAGCGCTTGGTACCATCGGCATCCTTGGTGTAGGTCAGGCCCTCGATACCCCAGTTGAGCAGCTCCTGCCCTTCGGGAGTGAAGCAGTAGTCAAAGAACTTGATGAGCGTGACAGGGTCCTTGCACTGGGTGGAAATACCCCAGCCGACTCCCGGGAAGCGCTCGGTCCGTTCCTTGACGACTCCGTGCTGGTCGGCAGGAGGCGCGAACGCGACCATCTCCAGGCCTGGATACTCGTTCTGCAACTTGGTGTTGTAGTTTCCCGCGCTGACCCAGTCGTGGGTGCAGCCGCCCTGGTTCGCCGTCATCAGGATATCCCTGCCCTTCGGACCGCGGGTGAAGAACTCAGGATCGAGGATGCCTTCCGCATACCACTTCCTCAGGTTGGTCACCGCAGTCTCGAAATTGGCGCCGAGCGGCTCGAACTCCACCTTGCCGTCACGCACGTAGAACTCGGTGCTCGAGTCCCACAGCCACAGGTATTCGTCCGGCATCTTGTTGCCGGCACGGTCGAACAGCGGAACCTCATCCTTCTTGCCGTTTCCATTGGGGTCCCCGTTGCGGAAGGCCAAAAGGACATCGTGCAGCTCGTCCACCGTCGTCGGAATCTGCAGGCCAAGCTTGTCCAGCCAGTCCTTGCGGATCCACCAGAACTCGGAGAACTTCAACGTCTGGTTCTTCGGCACGTAGTAGATGTTGCCGTCCAGCGAATAGGCGGTGTTGGCGAACTTCTCGTCGTTGTCCAGGTACCACTGGATGTGCGGGGCGTACTGCCTGATCAGGTCGTTCAACGGCAGCAGGCCGCCGTCACGGCCAAGCTTCTCCAGGTCGGTGGCGCTTACATACCCGATCACATCGGCAAGCTTGCCGGAGGAGAGCATCAGGTTGAACGCCTCCTTCTCGTTGGAGTTCGACTTGCTGATCACGCTCTTCAGGCTGATTCCAGTCCGCTTCGCCATCTCCTGCCAAACCGGCCAGGAAGCGTCGAAAGGCATGTTGTTGAAGTTCAGGAAGATGGTGAACTCGGTCGGCTTCGAGGTGATGGGAAGCGGGAAAGCTCCATCCTTGGTCGGAACCGGATACGTGGCTTCGGCCTTCGCCGCGCCAGCACTTTGGGCGGATTCCGCCTTGGGGGCTTCGCTCGCTCCGCCTGCGAAGAGAGACGCCGCGCTCAGGAGCACGGCTCCCAGCAACATACAGCTTCGTTTTTTCATATGCATATCTCCTTTTCCCTCTGTAGGGTTTTAACCTTTATTGGCACCGATGGTCAGGCCGGTCTTGAAATATTTCTGGATGAACGGATAGGCGACCAGCATCGGCACGATCGCTATGATGATGATCGCGTAGATCACCGTGGTCGGGCTCCAGGTCGAGCTGGCGGTGACGATCGCCGCCTCGGTCTCGTTGGCCACCTTGTCCACGATCAGCTTTTTCAGCAGCACCTGCAGTGGCAACTTGCTGTCGCTGGTCAGCAAGTTCATTGCCCAGAAGTAGCTGTTCCAGCGGTTGACCGCATAGAACAGGCCGACAGTGGCCAAGGCCGGCTTGGAGAGCGGCAGATAGACCTGGGCGAAGATCCGCAGGTTGCTCGCTCCATCGATGAAGGCCGCCTCTTCCAACGAAGAAGGAACCTGTTCGAAGAAGCTTTTCATGATGATCAGGTTGTAGGTGTTGATCGAGAATCCGAACAGGATCGCGAAGCGGGTGTCAAGCAAGTGGAGGTCACGGAAGGTCATGTACAGTGGAATGATACCTGCCGAGAACCACATCGTGAAGACGCAGAACAAGGTGAAGAACTTCCGGAAGACCAAGCGCTTCTTGGAGAGCGCGTAGGCCATCGTCGTGGAAAAGGCCATGTTCACCGCGACACCGACGACCGTGTAGAAGATCGTGTTGGCATAACTCATCCAAAGGCCTGGCTTCTTGAAGGCCTCGCGATAGCTGTCCAACGTGGTTCCTACGGGCAGCAGCGTGACCGTGCCGTTCTCGACGAACAGCGGCCGGGAGAACGAGGCGGAAAGCACATAGATGATAGGGTACAGGCAGAGCAGAGAGAGCAGGACGCCGATGATGTTGACTACCAGGTTGAAGGACCGCTCTCCCTTTCCCATCAGGTACCGCGCGTTGTTTGTTTGCTTGTGCATGGCATTCCTCCTTACCACAGACTGCTTTCGGTCAGCTTGCGGCTGAGTTTGTTGGCGAAGGTGACCAGCACCAAAGCGACGAGGGCCTCGAACAAGCCGGCGGCGGTCGCCAGTCCATAGTTCCCGTTCTCGATGCCGACACGGAAGGCGTAGGTGCTGATGACGTCAGCCACCGAATAGGTGGACGGGTTGTAGAGCAGCAGGATCGACTCATAGCCGACCTTGACCATCTTGCCGATATTCATGACGAACATGGTGACGATGGTCGGGACGATCGAGGGGAGCGTGATGTGGAGGATCCGCTTCCACTTTCCCGCTCCATCGATGATGGCTGCCTCATAGAGCTCGGGGTCGATCCCCATCAGGGCGGCGATGTAGACGATCGCGTTGAACCCGGCAGTCTGCCACAGCGTCATCAACGTGTAGATCGGACGGAACCAGTGGGGATTGACCATAAAATAGATTGGTTCAAGCCCCAGCTTCCCACGTAGCAGGTTGATGATGCCGGTGGAGGGAGAAAGGAAACTGACCACCATGCCACAGACGACCACGACGGAAATGAAATACGGCAGGAAGGTAGCCGTCTGGGTCAACTTGCTGACGAACTTGCACTTCATCTCGGTGATGGCGACGGCAAGGATGATCGGCACGGGAAAGCAGATCGCCATCTGCCAGAACGCGATCAGCAACGTGTTCTTGATGGTCCGGATGAAATCCGGGCTATCGATGAAATCACGGAAATTCGCGAACCCGACGAAGGTACTGCCCGCGAAACCACGGAAGACATTATAATCGTAGAACGCGGTACGAAGCCCGACCATGGGCTTGTAACAGAACAGCAGATACCAGATAAAGCCTGGAATCAGGAGCAAGTAGAGGTCCCAGTCCTTCCAGACGCGGTGAGCGATAGATTCCTTTCGGTGAAGCATGCGAACTCCTTTATGTTGACACCCTTTTCTCCCATGGCTTTCCGGATCTGGCAATCAGCAATTTTCCCGAACTCTCTCAATTTGGGCCAAACGGCATCAGCAAAAAACCCAATCGTCGACAAATTTCCCGAATCGTCCGATTTTCCTCCACCGCCCCGATTTGTCGGCTACAATAGAGGCCGGAGGATACGGATGAAAGGAGTCTACCGGCACAAACTGTCTACGATGTTCCTGCTGCTCGCGCTGGTCATCACCCTGGTCTGCGGCCTCCTGGTGGGAAGCCTGATGCGACAGCTGCGCAAGGGCGATATCGCCTCCAAGCGTATCGCGAGCGCCAGCCTCGCACGGTATGTGGACACCTCGTTCACCACCATCCTGCGGAGCCAGGAATCTTTCCGCTCCTCCGACGCCCTTTCCGCTTGGGCGGAGAGCAAGGACCTGAACCATTTCTATTTCAACTCCATCGCGCTGTTGAAGGAACTGCAGAAACGCATCAGCCCCATTTCCAGCATCTCCTTCGACTTGGCCGTGACCGGCACGATGGCGGACGGGACAACGGTGACCAAGCAAGGGACGACTTCCCGAGAAGCCTATTTCAGGGATGAAACCCATCTGGACAAGGAGCAGCAGCAGTGCATCAGCCGGTTGGTCGCAGAGCAGATTCCCACACCGGTGCTGCTGCCCGTCTACCAAGACGGCAGGCTGAGCGAATTATCCATCGCCACGACGTATGGCTATGCCGTTCCCCGGACAGTCATCATCACCCGCATCGATATGGACTCCATCATCCCCGAAGAAGAGGAAATGCGCTATGCCATCGGTAGCGACGCGCAGATCCTTGTCACCGGCCTTCAGGGGGACGAGAGCTTTTCAGAAGCCTGCAAACAACTGGATAAGAGCCCGTATCTTGCCCAAGGCAACCGTTTCATAGCGGTTTACCCGATAAGCGGGACATCATGGAACCTGTACATCGCCATGGCGCTTCCCCCTTATTGGGCCTTTACGCTGACCACGGTCCTCTGCATCCTCGGAATCTTCTCCATCTGTTTCCTTGCCTTGAAGAAGATGGCGGACAAGCTCTACCAGCCTATCAAGGAAGTGCTCCCCGCGGCCGATGGTGGCGATGGGAATATCGACGAGTTCGCCTTGATCAAGGAGAATGGGAAAAAGATGGAACGACTCTCCCGCGAGCTGGAGGACCTGATGCAGGACAAGCAAGCCGGAGATACCCGGAGGCGGGACTTCCAAGCCCTGCAAGGCATGGCGGAACCGGACGAGCGGGCCTATACCGTCATCACCCTCCACTACGACATGGACGAGGAGAAGCTGATGCCGCTGCGTGTCGAAGGAGCCACGCGCCAGGACGCAAGCCTCCGGTACCTGCGCTACAACGACGAGCTGGACGTGATCATCGCCCAAGACGATGGCAGCGACCTGACGCAGAAGGTCAACTCGCTGCTCGGAGACTCGAGCGCCCAAGCCGCCCTCTCCGATCCGGTCTATGGCGCCCAACATCTCGGACAGGCCTTCCGGCAGGCCCGCCACATCATGGAGTACCTGCAGATTGCCATCGGAAACGGCCACCTGTGCCATGTTCAGCGGCCAGCGAATGACATGATTTCCGGCCAGCCCGGGACATATTATGCGGCCAAATTCTTATAATGAAATCATCTCCGATTACGGAGAAATATTTCATTATAAGGAGGCCCATTATGGACT
>OMYY01000063.1 GCA_900315435.1 uncultured Spirochaetaceae bacterium | reverse complement strand
TGCTGACACGAAAGGTGGATCTGGGTATCTTGTGAGTCGGGCATGTCTGTATGGTTTCCTTTTTGTGGTTGGTAACCAAAATGGAACCAGACGACATGCTCTTTTTGCAACTATTGCGGTACCCTATTTTTCTCATCCCCCAACTTTCCGTGAAGAACCAAGAAAAAGGAAACCGGGCTGTGGGGTAACCCGCAACCCGGCATCCGAAAACCGTTTCGCCTTACATCACCGTACCGTTCTTGATGACGGCGTTCTTGTTGATGACGATGATGCCGTCATGGTAGGAATACATCTCGAAGTCGCCTTCCTGACGCGGGATGTCGTCGATGCCGATACGGCAGCCATCGCCAATACGCACGTTCTGGTCGATGATGGCGCGGCGGATGATTGTGCCCTTGCCGATACCGATGTTCGGCCTGCCGAGGCGGGCGTTCTCCTGCTTTTCCTCCTCGGTCTCGTAGAAGTTGGCTCCCATGCAATAGACACCGTCCAGCGAGGCCCCGCTCTCGATGATGGTGCGGACACCGATAATCGAGTTGACGATATAGGCGTTGGTGATGATCGAACCTTCGCTTGCCAGCGAGCAGCTGATGTTGCAGAAGTTCATCTTCGTGGCCGGCAGATGGCGGCGGTGGGTATAGATCGGCATGTCCTCGTCATAGAAGTTGAACGAGGGGTTGATCGATGCCAAGTCGAGGTTACACTCGTAGAAGGCCTTGATGGTTCCGATGTCCTCCCAGAAGCCGTTGAACAGGTAGGTGGAGACCTTGCGGGTCTTGATGATGTCCGGAATGATCTCCTTGCCGAAGTCGGTCTTGTCGTTGTTCAGTGCCTCTTCCATCGTCTTGGCGTTGAAGATGTAGATGCCCATGCTGGCGATGTACTCGTTGGAGACGTCTTCCTTGACGTGCAGCTGGCTTTCCAGGAGTTGCGGCGGGCACTTGTAGTCGGAGATGTCCAGCTCGGCTGCAGGCTTCTCGTAGAACTTCTTGATGTACCCATCCTTGTCCGCGCCGATGATGCCCAGTCCGGTAGCCTGCTTTCGGCTGATCGGCTTGCCGGCAATGGTCAGCTCGGCTCCACTGTTGATGTGCTGCTTCAGCATCTCCCTGAAGTCCATGCGGTAGAGCTGGTCGCCTGCCAGAATCAGGTAGTAGTCCGCCTTCTGGTCGTGGAAATGGATCAGGTTCTTGCGTACTGCGTCTGCGGTACCCTGGTACCACGAATCGCTCTGGTAGGTCTGCTCGGCGGCAAGAATCTCGACGAAGCCGTGGCTGAAGGTGTCGAACACATACGTGTTGGCGATATGGTTGTGCAACGAGGCGGAGTTGAATTGCGTCAGGATGTAGATCTGCTTCATGTCGCTGTTGATGCAGTTTGAGATAGGAATATCAACCAGACGGTATTTGCCTGCGAATGGTACCGCGGGTTTTGAGCGGTCCATGGTCAGCGGGTACAGGCGGGTGCCTTTCCCTCCCCCAAGGACGATTGCGACAACATTTGGTTTTTTATTTGCCATTACGAGAACCTCCCCTTGCGTACAGCCGGACATACGCCTCGGCAGACTTTTCCCAAGAATAATCACCCTTCATCGCGTTTTTGCGTCCAACTTGAAGGGCCGGCCACCAGGAAAGGGCCCGGCGGACCGCCTGTTCGATTTCGCTTCCGCTCAGGGTATCGAAGACAAACCCTGTCCCGGTGTCAGGATGCTGGTCGAGGTCGCTGACCGAATCGGCCAGGCCTCCGGTACGACGGACAATCGGAAGCGTTCCGTAGCGTAGCGAGTAAAGCTGGTTGAGCCCGCAGGGCTCAAACCGACTTGGCATCAAGAAATAATCGCTGGCAGCCTCGACCATGTGGGCCTTGCGGTTGTCAAAGAGGATGTTGACCGAAAGGTTGGGATACCGGCTGCCGATCTCCCTCATTTGCTCTTCCCAAGCGTGCTCTCCGGTGCCGATGACGATCATCTGCACCTTGTTGTCACGGACAATCCGCTCCAGCGCGCAGGGACAACCCTCCAACAGCTGTTTGAAGCCCTTTTGCTCGGCGATGCGGCTGATCATGCTGACCATCGGAATCGAGTCGTCCTCTGCAAAGCCGAACTCCCTCTGGACCATCCGTTTCAACTCCGCCTTGCCTTCCATGCGGTCGGCAGAGTAATGTACGGGCAGCAGCTTGTCCTGCGCCGGATCCCACTCGCGGTAGTCGATGCCGTTGATGATCCCGCTCACGTGCGCCTTCTTTTCTCGGAGCAGCCAGTCCAACCCGCATCCGTATTCCTCGCTCATGATTTCCTGCGCGTAGGTGGGGCTGACGGTGGTCACCCCGTCGCTGTAGGCGATGCCGGCCATCAGAAAGTTGGTCCGAGCGCCGCTGGCATGCCCCTTGAAGAGCATCGGCTCGGCGGGAAGGTCGCATTTGAGAAAGTCCATCCGCGAAAAATCGCCTTGGTAGGCCAAGTTGTGGATGGTGATCATGCTCATGGTGTCCTTGTAGAACGGATCCGCGAGCTTTTTCATCATATAAGGCACCAGCCCGGTGGTCCAGTCATGGCAATGGACCACGTCTACCTTCCAGCCAAGCAGTTTGGGAAGGGCCAGCGCGGCCTTGTCGAGCAACGTGTAGCGCTCGATGTTGTCGTCGTAAGGCTCGACCGAGGTCCTGCCGTAGATTCCTTTCCGGCCGGTGAACAGTGGATGGCTGACGAAATAGTAGGGGACTCTCTCGACTTCCTGTTTGAGGAAGGTGACCAGCTCTTCCTTTCCATTCACGCTGACGGTGGTTGTGAGCCCGGTTGCCTCCATTCTGCTTTGGTCGATGCTTCCGTACAGGGGAAGAAGGACACGCGCATCGTGCCCCATGCCAGCCAATGCCTGGCTGAGCGCTCCCACCACATCAGCCAGTCCCCCTGTCTTGCAGAAGGGGACAGCCTCGCCGGAAACCATGAAAATCCTCATACTTCCATTCCACCACTTCCCCAATTCAGCGTCAAGCGAAAACGCAACACAAGAAAAACGCGCCAAGGGGAGAAATGGAGTTTTTCACAGCAGATTAACATGTTTCCCACGTTGTCCGGCTACCCGACAGGTAACGCAGGACCGCCGGAGCCCATAGTTCCCATAGGAGCCTTTTCGGTGTAACGTTGTTCCGTATGAAGGTTATCCATGAGTCCTCCCGGCAGAAGGTCCGGAAATCCTTGTTCGCCAATGTGGTGAATGTCATCCTTTCTACCTTGACCGGCATCCTGATTCCCAAGTGTTTGGGAGCCACTCAATACGGTTACTGGCAGATGATGGCTCTTTTCATGACCTATCTTCCTTACCTGCATCTTGGCTGGGTCGACGGCATGTTCCTGCGCCTTGGAGAAGAGAAGGAAGGGCAGGTCGATTATCCGTTGCTCCACTCTGAGTTCCTGTGGTTCTGCCTGTACGACATCCTGGTCAGCGGGATTTTCTTCCTCTGCGCCTTGGCCTCCCATCACGCCGATATCCGTCTCGTGCTGGCCTGCACGGCAATTGAGTGCCTGGTCTTGCTGCCTCGTGTCTATTTCCAGTATGTGCTCCAAGCGACCGACAAGGTGGGGCTCTATGCCAGGAACTTTGTCTTTGAGCGGATTCTGATTTCCTCGAGCCAGATTGTCATGCTGGCTCTGGGCAAGGGGGATTTCCTCCATGTCGCCCTGTGCGAGATTGGTGGAAAGGCTGTCATGTTGCTTGCCATCCTCCGCTATGGACGCGAGGTGTTTCAGGCTCCACGGGTGGGTGTGAAGCAGGCATGGACCTCCATCGGCGAGGATTTCTACCGAGGTTTCAAGGTGACTTTCGCCACAATCAGCGGCATGCTTCTGCTCGGCATCGTCCAGTTCTCCATCGAATACACTTGGCCGATCGAGACCTTCGGCATGGTCAGTTTCGCGCTGGTGGCGCTGATCTGCACGGTCCAGTTCCTCAACCAGTTCTCCGTGGTATTGTACCCGTTGGTGGTGCAAAGTCCCCACGAGAAGTACGGCAAGCTTGCCCACAACTCCGGGCTGTCGACCATGAAGATTACCGCATTGGTCGGACTTTTCTATTTTCCCTTGGAAGCGCTGATGCAGTGGTTCCTCCCCGAGTACCATCAGGCAATCTGGTATATTTCCTGCCTGCTTCCAGTTATCTTCTTCGAAAGCCGGACCACACCGGTGCTCAATACCTTCCTGAAAGCGAGCCATCAGGAGAACAAGTTGCTCTCGATCAACGTAGTCATGATGGTGGTTTCAGGCTGGACGACCATCCTGACGGTACTGGTGAGGCACGATTTGACGATGGTCATCTTCAGCATCGTCTTTCTTTTGGGCATCCGCATGCTCCTTACGGAATACATGGTCTGGAAACATGTCCACATCATCAACACCAGCGATCTCTGCTGGCTCTTGGTGCTCGCCACGGCCAGTCTCGTCGGCTATGCCGTCATCGATGGCCTTGAGGGCTGGTTGCTGTATGTGGGTGTCTTCTTGGCGTTTGTCCTGGTCAACCGCAAGGACCTGAGACAGGCCCATCTCGCCAGCTAGTGAACTTGGGGCTGTCTCGTAACTCAAAACAGGTACAAGGCAGTCCTTTTGCATGCAAGTCTTTCCAGCAAAAACAGGATACATCGGCACAAACACAAGAAAAAGGGGTTGCCTTCGCAACCTAAATTTCCAAATGCAACTATGTGAAAAGACGTAAATCTTTCCTAAAAGAGGAAAAGACCAATGAACTTGCCTGCAAACATAGTTCACACTATCAACTATGAACAAGGACCCCAAATACACCCATCGTCGAGAGAAACGGAAAGAAGTATGCGTATGTCGCCACGAAACATGTGTGGGACAAGGGCAAGGAACAGTGCCGGACGAAGGTCGAATATTACGGCACGGTTACGGTCGACGAGGAGGAGAACGTGGTCCCGAAGAAGCGGAGGCTCGTGAGGACCGACGTGAAGGGGGAGAAGAGCAGCGTCCCGCTCAGCATGGTCTCGTGCACTCATGTCGCAATGGGCAGGGTGCTGCGGGACGTGGCGGGAAAGACCGGGTTGGAGGGATGTCCGAAGGCATGGAGGAAGAAGGCGATGACGGGGTGCTCCTGCTTCCACGACATCACGTCGCTCTCCTCGTACTCGACGCGGAGCGACGCCGTGGAGTGGGGGTACAACAAGGACAAGGAGGATCTGAGGCAGGTCAACTTGGCTATGGTGTCCGACTCAGGTTCAGAATGCCGCCCTACTACAGGATGCACGACGGGTCGTAAGCGACATGACGACGCTCGGCGAAGACCATGTCCGGCGATGCGGCGAGGGCCGAGAACCTCGACCTGAAGCTCATCGAATGCCTTTCGGAGCTCAGGAACGGTAACAGGTACGATGCCCATTCCCGGCTACTTCAAGTGGACGAAGGATGCGGAGGGGAACCCGTGCTACGACTACGACGATGATGCCATCAGCAAAAGCGAGAACCGCTATACGGGATACCTATGCTTTGTCACGGACTGCATGAACCTGGACGTCCTCGCCACCATAGAGCCCTACAGGGACAAGGACGGCGTAGGGAAGGTGTTCGACGACATCAAGAACGCGCAGGATTGCAAGAGGCTCATGATTTGAAAGAAAATAAGTGCATTTTGCACCATTTGGTGCTACAGGTTGCGCGAAATTATTGAAGGCTAAGCGGGCCTCCTGAAGCCGCAATATCCTTCCAGCACTGCTGTTCGGACATAAAAATGGGGCTGCCTCGAAGATCTTTCGAGACAGTCCCCTTCCCGAGCCTTATCTGCGGCGTCTGTCGCCACGTCCGGAACGGCCGCCACGCCAGTCTCCGTCCCGTCTCCACTTGCGCTCGCGCTTGTGGCTTCGCGGAGACGCGCTTTCTTCCCGCGCCTTGGTAACGACCGGTTTGGCGTTCCCCTCGGTGGAACCAAAGAGATGGAGGATCTTTTCGGCGACCGGGGTGGAGACGCTGACGAAGCTGAAGGAATTCTGCACGTCGACCGCGCGGAAGTCCTCCTTCGTCGCTCCAACCTGCTCGCGCAGGTACTCGCACAACGAGTCCCGGTCAAGGCCGTCGCCGGCTCCTCTGGCGACGAACAGGCGGGTGAAGCCTTCTTCGTAGGCTGCCTCGCGCTCTTCTTGCCGTTTCGAACGCTTCTCGTGCTTGCCATAGGTGATGGTCTCGATCGACCGGTATTGGCTCTCGTCCAACGCGTTGCCGTAGTGGAAGGCGAGCAGGGAGCCGACTACCTCTTGGGCGTCACGCCCGTCCAACATGGCATGGGCGATATCCTGATAGGCGGAGGTATCCCGGCTGGTGTCGTTCATCAGTGCCGTCAGTTGCTCGAGGATACGTTGCTTCTTGGCGGTGACCACTTGGTAGCTGTCTGGAATTTGCTCCTTGCGAATCTCGCTCTTGGCGACACGCTGGATGAAGTGCAGTTTGCGGAACTCGCGCGGAGTGACGAAGCTGATTGCGGTGCCGCTCTTGCCGGCTCTGCCGGTGCGTCCGATACGGTGGATGTACTCCTCCGGCGCCTCGGGCAGCGAGTAGTTGATGACATGGGTCAGGTCCTGGATGTCGATGCCGCGGGCGGCGACGTCGGTGGCGACGATGATGGAAATCTTATGCTCCTTCATCTTTCTCAGGATTGCCTCGCGGGCAGGTTGGGAAAGGTCGCCGTGCAGCGCCTCCGCGCTGTAGCCGCGGTCTTGGAGCTTGCGGCCTACCTCGTCGCACTGCACCTTGGTACGGCAGAAGACGATGCCGTAGAAGGAATCGTTGATGTCGATGATCCGGGTCAGCGCCTCGAACTTGTCGACCTCGCGCACCTCGTAGTAAATCTGGTCGGTCAGGGCGGGGGTCGCCTCGTCGCCCATGTCCACCTTGACCACCTGCGGTTCCTTCATGAAGGTCTCGGCGAGATTCATGATTGGCTTCGGCATGGTGGCGGAGAAGCAGAGGGTGCGTTTCTCGTCCGGGGTCTGCTTCAACACCTCCTCGATGTCGTCGATGAAGCCCATGTCGAGCATCTCGTCAGCCTCGTCGAGGACCATGAATTTCAGGTTGGAAAGGTTCAGCGTTCCGCGCTTCAGGTGGTCGAGCACGCGTCCGGGGGTGCCGACGACAACCTGGCAGCCTTCCCGCAATTCGCGAAACTGCAGGCTGTAGCTGGCACCACCATAGATGGCAGCGACGTGGATGCGGCGTTCCCCCTTGAGGCTGTTGATCTCCTCGGCGTCCTGGACTGCCAGCTCTCTGGTCGGAGCGAGAATCAGAGCCTGTACGACAGGCTCGCTGGAGTCGACGATCTCCAGAATCGGGAGTCCGAAGGTGGCGGTCTTGCCTGTGCCGGTCTTGGCTTGTCCGATGACGTCGACCTTGTTCTTCAAGAGCAGGGGAATGCAGGCGGCCTGGATTGGAGTGGGCGTGGTGAATCCCTTCTGCTCGATTGCCTTCAGGGTTTCTTCGCTGAGACCGAGGTCGGCAAAACTGGTAATTTCTTCTGTCATGTTTGTTCCTTAATTTGGACAGACTTGAAGTCTGTATGTATTTGCAAAACAAGAGGTTCTTTTGGAATCGAAGGTCAGCATAGAGAAAAAGGAGCCGCATGGCAAGTGTCGGGAGGGCGAAATATCCAAGAATCTCTTTCTGGTAGGAAAATTCGTGCCCAGAAGAGGCTAAGATGCAATCAGGGGCGCCGAGTGCATGGTGGTCGGGGCGGGACCGCCGATAGAAATGGTCTCCGGTATAGACATATCCGGCGGACGTAGAAAGCCCGCTGACCGGGATTTTGGGAGGCCTACGGCTTCCACGGGGCGATGACTATGCTTGATGGCGGTGATATTAAGGGTAATTTTAAGTTTGATGATGCAGGACAACCGCTTTCAACGGCAGCGGGCAATATGCCCGATATTGAGTGTGATTATAACGATTTTTTTTATCTGTAGAAGTTACTATGCAGCAAGGACAGCGCCAATATGAAAGTGAGGGTGAGCCTGTAGCGCGTCATTTCGGACAGATGAAAAAAAGAACCGGAAAAGACGCTTATTGCCTTTTTATTGCGCCGACGATCAATAAGGCGTGTTTAGCACATTTCTTTGCGTTGAACAAAATAGGCATTTCGTATTATGGTGGTAAAACAAAAATAATTCCGCTTGATTTAGACCAATTTATGAAGCTTGTTGAAAATTCTTATAATTATCCGTCACAGCCAAAGCCTAATAACATTAGACAATTTCTTGATGAAGTTATGCAGCAAGAGGATAAGGCAACAGACGAGAATGATTGGAATGATAGAATTCAAGCCTGCGTTTCTAAATGGTTGGCTGCCTAATATGCAATATTGTTCATTATCATTCGATAGTATACTGTAGATTTAAGCGACAAATAAGCGACAAAATACACAAAAAGAAGCTGTAAGACCTTGAAAATAAAGGATTCTTGCAGCTTCTTTTGTTTCTATGGGGAGAGAAGCAACGCATCTCCATCGTGCGTGCCATGATGAAGGACGCCCCGATCGTGATTCTGGATGAGGCGACGGCGAACGTCGATCCCGAGAACGAGGCTTTGTTGGTCGCCGCGATCAGCGCGCTCACCAAGGAAAAGACCATCATCATGATTGCCCACCGGCTGAAAACGGTACGCGACGCCAACCAGATCCTCGTTGTCGACCAAGGGAACATAGTCCAGAAAGGGACGCACGAGACCCTGATGAAGGAGGAGGGCATCTATCGCCGCTTCATCGAGGACCGCCAAAAGGCGGTGAATTGGAGGCTGTGACGACGGAAGTCACGTGCCGGCAAACCTGCGGTCGCGCGTGGGGCGAAGGCGCCGGTTCCTCTTTCGCCCTCGGCGTCCCGCTTCTCGCATGGTGCAGGGAGCTCTTCCCTCGATCCAAGAGTAGCCGATCCAAGGAGGAGTCGACTTTGTGCGGGGACAATCGCTATACTGGCCTGGCCGGGTTCCGGCAAATGAGGAAACGCTATGAAAAGACGTATGATCGCCGCCACGTGCGCCGTGGCGTTGCTTGCCAGCGGAATGCTGGCCGCACAGGGTTCCGGAGAGACCAGCTCTGCCAAGAAGGGCGACGCTCCCGTGACCATCACCATGTGGTACCAGTCCACCCAGACGGAGGTCGGGCCGCTTCCCAACGACTGGGTCGGCTACCAGATCCTGAAGGACAAGTTCAACATCCAGCTGGACGCCCAGTCGCTGCCCAGCAACGTGCAGGACCAGTCGGTGAATGTGTTTTTGCAATAGGAAATCAGCAAAAATACCAAAAGAATTCAGCACTTTTTCCAAAACCTCAATTTATCTTCTTTTCAACCATTTGATGGTTCATC
>OMYY01000039.1 GCA_900315435.1 uncultured Spirochaetaceae bacterium | reverse complement strand
CAAGTTCCGCCTGGAGAAGGGGAAGACGATCCACCTCTTGGGCATCGCCTTCAGTTCCACGGGGCACACCGTCCAGGAGTGGAAGGAAGAGGTGCTGGATTGAGGGGTTGTACCCGGCCATGCAGAACAGGCCAGTATCTCGTACATACGAACATCTTGCAGAAACACAAAAAAACGGAAACCCGAAGGTTCCCGTCAGGTTTAGCGGCGCAGGGAGTCGGACCCCGGACATACAGAATATGAGTCTGTCGCTCTACCAGCTGAGCTACGCCGCCATCTAAATCAGCAGAAGTGACAATAGCAAATAATCCGAATCATGTAAACCGTCTTTGGAAATTTTTTTGAAAATAATGCGGGGAAAGCGTTCGTGCTTCCCCCGCGTATGGGCTAGCTTATTTTTCCATGCAGGATTCCACCCAGTCGATGAAATTCTGCGTGCTGGTGCCGGTACGCTCCGCCATGCGGTGCTTCTGGTTCCAGATGGTCTCGAAGTCGACATCCTCGATTGCCGGGTCCATGTCGGCGGCAAGGGCGATATTGTATTCGGTGGTGAGGGCGGTATCTCCCTGCTCGATGCCGGAACGGATTCTCCAATATTTCGCGGGGGTGCTGGACTGGTATCCTTCGCTGGTCGGGGCAAGGTAGAAGAGCGGGTCCATCATGTCGGCCCTGGTCACTATGTCGTTTCCCATTTCGTCGGTCAGCCGCATGTCTTCCTGATAGCTTGCAGGGAGCGTCGGGTCCCAGTCGGCGTACTGGCTGTAGGCATCCTGGTGCTGCTCGATCAGGCTGGCTATCGCCTGGTCGAAATGGACCGGCGTGACGCCATCGCCAAAGAGCTCGTTCTCTCCCTGTCCTTTGTCCACCTCGTCGAAGGCTCCGACATCCTTGGTTGCCGGTTTCAGGCGCCTGACGAAATCGGCGACGCTGGTGATGGACACCTTCCCGGTCTTCTCATCATAGGCAACCCATCGCCCGTCGGCGTTCAGGCTCGCGATATAGTCCGCCTTGGTCGCATAGGTGACACCCTGGTCGTCCTGCGTGGAGGAGTCCCTCTGCACTTTGCCACCGGTAGCGGGACCTTGGTTGCCACCACCGCCGAACCCACCGTCCATTTCGAAGCCAAGATCGACGACGGTGTAGGGGAAGGGAGTGTCGATGAGCCAGTGCTCAAGGCTTTCCTCAATCAGTCTCTTCAGGCTCTCATAGTAGGAACCGCTCATGGCAAGCCCGTCGTCCGTCGCGCTGCTCTCGAGCGTCAGGTCGTTGCCCTGCGAGTCCTTCAGACCAAGACTGTTCAGGTAGAGCGGGAAGAGCCAGGCGAGGTCGGTGCTCAGCGCCTTGGTGTAGGTGCCTTCAGCCCTGACGCCGGTATCGCTGAACTGTCCCATGTTCCACTCGTACGCCATATCGCCGGCGCCAAGGGTGGTGATCGGGCACCAGGCCATGCACCCATAGGTGGCATCGCTCAGGGCGTTGCCCTCCTTGTCCGTCATCGCCGCTCCGATTGCCTCCAGGTAGGGGGTGAACAGCGGGCTGTCGCCGGAAGCTCCCGCGACCGCGCTCTGGGCGCCACCACCGGACATGCCGAAGGTGAACATGCGCTCCTCGTTGCCCGGAATCTGGTCGCTGTTGTAGCGCAGGAAGCGGATGCCTGCCTTCAGATCGGCCATACCCCACGGAGCACCACCGGACGCCCCCATGTCGGGACTCTCGCCGAACATCGGCTTGCGGCCGCGCATACCGACGAACACGTAGACATAGCCCTCATCCAGATAGGGAGAAAGTCCGTTTGCCGAGTACTCGGTCGGGGGAAGCTGGGCGGCGTACCCTCCGGTGTTGACCGGCAGCATGATCGGCGCGCTCTCGCTGGTATAGCCGTTGACCATGTTGGTGGTGTTCAGCTTGACCGTGTAGGTGCCGTCTCCGTTTGGGGTCGCGTCAAAGTAGGCTTCCGGGACATAGATCGCCAAGGTCTCGAAGGCGGGGGACTGGATGTCGGTGCCGTAGGGAATGCCGAGCTGGTAATAGATGCCGTTCTCGCTATCGTAACGCCAAGCGCTCTGGTCGATGGCAAGCGGATCGCTTTGTCTGTCAGCAGTGTCTGTGGGGGTGCTTGGAGCGCTTGCGCAGGAAATCATGCATGCTGCGGCAAGTGTTGCAAATCCGATTCGGGTGATACGTGTATGGCTCATACGAATCCTCTTTGAAACTGTGATGGACCAAGTGTATGCGGCTGACCATTTTTTTGCATGAAGTTTCCCTGTGGAGAAATACGAAGTTTCGCTTGTTTTTTTCATCTACAGTTCGTACTCTTTGCAAGTATGAATGGATTCCTGATAAAAAAATCGTTTTTCGACGGCTGGGACAACCTGATCGGCATGGTGCTCCAGAACCTTGGCTATATGGGGCTTGCGGTCCTTTTCCTCTTGGTCTTCAGCATGCCCCAAGGCTTGGAGCCGGTCATGGTCCTTGCCCTGATTTCCTTGGCCTTCCTTAAGTCCCTGTATGCGGCGGGGGTCAACGGGATGGCCTACAGCTATGCCCGTTACGAACGGATTGGATGGGCCGGTTTCAAGCGGTCGGTTTCCACCAGCATGCGGCACGTGGTGCTCGACTGGCTCCTGACCATGCTGGTTGTCGCGCTCTTTACCGTGGTGATGCCATTCTACGTTTCCTATCGGAATCTTGTCGGTTTCTTCATCACCGTCATCCTCTTCTGGATCGGCCTTGGCCTGGTGCTCGCCACCCAACTCTACTGGGGACTGCACTTTACCATGGAAGGTGACCGTCCGACCAAAACCCTGAAGAAGTGTTTCATCATCATGTTCGACAATATGGGCAAGATGGTCTTCCTGTCGCTCTTTACCCTCGTCGACATCATCATCAGCATCGCCACCGTCGGATTGATTCCCGGTATGGGGGGCATCGACCTGCTCCATCAGGACTTCGTCAAGCTGATCATGCTGAAATACGACTACCTGGAGAAGCATCCTGACGCCGACCGCAAGCACCTGCCCTGGACGGACCTGTTGTACGACGACCGCGAGTCGATCGGCCCCCGGTCCCTGAAGGGCATGATTTTCCCCTGGAAGGACTGACATGGGCATCGAGGTCGAGCTGAAGGCCCATGTCCACGATCCCGAGGCTGTGAAGGCAAGACTGCCCCGGCCTTTGCGGTTCGAGGAGAAAACCGATATCTATTGGCGTGGGCAGAACGAAAGCCAGCCACGTTTCCGCACCCGCTACGAACGGAATGCACATGGCGGGGAAGACGTCCTTTTCACGCTGAAGGAAAAAAGCCAATGCGATGGAATCGAGACCAACCAGGAGTTCGAGTTCACCGCTCCGGGAGGGGAGTGGGAGCGGGTCAGGCGCTTTGTCGAGAAGCTTGGTTACCAGGTCGCCATCACCAAGCACAAGAGGGGCTATGCATCGATGATTCCGGTTCCTGGCTTCGTTCCGGCCCACGCCGAGCTTTTGGAAGTGGAGCCATTGGGCTGGTTCATCGAGATTGAATTCGTCCTGGAGCAGGCGGAGGCCATTTCCCGCGCGAAGGAAGCCTTGTCCCAGATACTGGGAAATCTCGGGGTTCCGGAGACCGCCATCGAGCCACGAGCCTACAACGACATGTTGCGCGAAGCCCGTTCTCAGGCAACTGGCTAGAAAAGCCAACCGGCAAGGATCAGGCCGATGATGGCGAAGACCGAATTGCTCCGTGCTTTCGCCTTTCCTCCTGGCAGCGCGGGACCGAGGGCCCACAGCGCGAAGACCAGGTCGGAAGCCGGCAGGAACAAGCTGTGTACCCCGCCAAGCAGGTTCATGAAAGGAAGGATCGCCAGGACGATGCTGCTGGCACGCCCGGCTCCTCTGGTCTGGATGGAGAGGAGAAGCAGGCTCAGGGCGCTGATGCCAAGCGTGGTGACCACAACGCTCTGCGGTCCATGCACCATGGCGAAGTTGAACAGGCAGAGGAAGACGATCTTGATCGCGCAGCCCAGGTGGAAGAGAACCGCGACGGTCCGCTCCCTGCTCTCGTCGAACAGGTGCATGACGGCATTGGTGACGAAGAAGGCGAACAGGAAGATGCAGCCAAGCACCCAGAGCGGGCTGCCAATGTGCATCACCATCAAAGCGACGGTGATGGCGGCACCGATGATGTCGATGATGGCATTGTAGATGGAATGCGGTTTGTAGGGTTTCTTTTCCCTGCCGTAGGTATCCGCATCAAAGTTGAAGCGGAAGCTGGTGCCGTTCTTCAGCTGGGCGCTGAACTTCAGCTTGGACACCTGGTGCGCATGGCTGGCGATTTCAGCCACCTGCTTTTGAAAGTCCTGAAACAGTTCGTTCACATCGTGTTCCATATTCAACTCCAGAATTTATTGTGCTTGATGTCGTCAATCAGCCGTTGGACTTCCTCTTGGAGCGTCAGGCAGATCATCCGCTCTGCCGCCCGTTGGTCGCTTTTGGCAAGCTCCAGGGCCTGGGGGAACTCCATCGGTCTGCCGATATTGGCGTAGTAGTTCTTGCTGACTACGGTCATGTCCCGCCCTGCGGTCAGCGAGAACTTGTAGCGTACCCTTCGCCGCGGGGCGATCAGGCCGATAGGGATGATCGGGACCGGATTGCGAAGATAGATGCGGGCGACACCGGCGTGGAATGGCATCAGCTCTCGTTGCTCGTTCAGCACCCCCTCGGGAAAGATGAAGACCGAATCCCCTTGCCGCAGGTAGGAGACCGCGTTGTCCACTACCTTGTGGCGGTCCTCCTTGGTCAACGCCCGGATTTGCTCCATCCAGTCGAGCAACACCCGTACCACCGGGATGCCGTACCCTCTGCCGATGACCACATGCAGAACGTCCCTTGTCAAGGTGGTGACGAAGTGGACGTCGCTGGAGCTGAAATGGTTGGAGCAGAAGATCTTGGGGCCGGGCGGCAACTCCTCCTCCTTCCAGACACAGAAGTCATAGCGCAGGTGCAGCAGCATCCGGACCCAGCTTCGGTAGACGCGGTTGAGCAATGTGGCAAAAAGGTTCACGAGGAAAGTGTAGCCTTACCAGCGGGGACAGAGCAAGCGGAGCTTATGGGACTCATCGGCCAGCATCTGCGTCTCCACCCCATAGACTTGGAAAAGATGCTTTGGGGTAAGCACCACTTCGGGACTTCCCTGACTGACCAGGTTTCCCTTCTGGAGCAGGATCACCTCGTCACTGTAGACCTGCGCCAGCGAAAGGTCATGCAGGACGCAAACCAATGTCTTTCCCTCGCGGGCCAGTTGCTTGAACAGCCGCATCATCCCGATTTGCTGGGCGATGTCGAGACTGCTGACAGGTTCGTCCAGCAACATCAAGGGACTAGCCTGCGCAAGTGCCCGGGCAATCAAGGTGCGCTGGAACTCACCCCCCGAAAGCGCCTGGACGCTTGTCTGTTCCTTGCCTTCAAGATGACAGAGCTGAAGGGCTATCCTGGTGGCGGCAGGGGTGCTTGCGGACATTCGTACCGCCTCCTCGACGGTGAAGTCATAGTCGATTCTTCCATTTTGCGGAACCAGGGAAAGATGCTTGGCAAGCTCCCGTTGACGTAGAGAGGAAAGGTCGATTCCGTCAATCCAGATGTTTCCCTGATAGGATAGCTGTCGGTAGAGGAACTTCAACAAGGTCGATTTCCCTGAGCCGTTGGGACCAAGCAAGGTGACCAATCTCCCACCTTGTGGAATCCGTAGGGAGAAATCCTGAAAAATCGGGGTATCATATCCGCCAGTCAGGTGCTCGATGCGCAGGATGTCAGCCATGTCGTACGCTTCCTCTTCGCAGCATCAGGATCAACAGAGGTGTGCCAAGCAGGCTGGTGATCACTCCTGCGGGCAGCTCGCCGGAGGGAAGGATGACCCGGCAGGCCAAGTCGCTTGCCAATAGCAGATCTGCTCCCAGCAGGGAGCAAAGCGGAAGCAACCGCTTATGGGAAGGACCGACCATCAACCTGGCGACGTGCGGGGCAAGCAGGCCGACGAAGCCGATGACGCCAAACCAGGCGACACTGACCGCCACCGGAAAGGTGGCGATGGCGATGACCAGCATCCGAGTGCGGTGGATATCCAAGCCCATCGAAAGGGCGGAGGCATCATCAAGCAACAGCAAGTCAAGGGATCCGGCCACCGGCAGGAGGGGTATGAGGGAAAGCAGATAGCAGATGGCGACAATCCTGACGCCCTGGAACGTGACCGCGCTGAACGATCCCATCGTCCAGAAGATGATCCGCTGGTACTGGTCATAGTCCAGCATCATGCACAGCGTCATCAGCGAGGAACAGAGATAGTTCAGGGCGACGCCGGTCAGGATCAGCCGGGTCTGGCTCTGATGCCGCAGAGAGAGCAGCAACACCAGGAATGCGCTGGCGAAACCACCCACCATGGCCGGTGCGGTCAGGTTGACGAGCCCGAAGGACAGCCCGATGGCGGCGCCTAATGACCCGCCGCTGGAAACCCCCAGGACGAAGGGGTCAGCCATCGGATTCCGGAGGACTGCCTGAAAGAGGCATCCGCTCGTGGCCAGCACCATTCCGCAGAGCACTGCCGCAATTGTCCGGGGAAGCCGCATGCTGGCGACAATGTAGGAGAGGGCAGGGTCGTCCCCCTTGCCCAGAAGTGTCCGTGCCACCTCCCAAGCCGGATAGGAGGAGCTTCCCACCATCAGCGAGGCGAGGGCAAGCGCGGCAAGCAGGAAAAGTGGAGTGATGAAACATGCTTTTCTCATGGATGGATTTTCTCTTCCAATTGCTGGAGCGCTTCGCCAAGCCTGGGTCCCTGTCGGGAGACCAGGTCGGTATCAATGAGTTCGACACGTCCATGCAAGTCCTTGTACGGTTGGGTGTTGCGCCAGAGATTGAGCGTTTCTTCCATCGTCATCCCATTCATGTTCATCAGCACGATCACCTCGGGGTCGGCCTGGACCAGCTGTTCCTTGGAAAAAGCCCAGTTGGTCGCCTGTCTCGCCACATTCTCCCCACCCGCCATCTCGATCATGGTTCCCAAATAGGTGTCCCCGGTGGCCGCGCTGTCCATCTCTCCGAAGCTGATGGCAAGGTAGGTCCTCGGTTTGGCGAGGGTACGTGTTTCCTCCACGACCTGTTCGACCTCCTGTTGCATGGTGTCCACAATCTCCCGAGCCTTCTCGCTCTCGTCGAGGAGCAAGCCGAGGTCCATGATCAGGGCATAGGTTCCCGCGAACGACGCTTGGTGGTTGATGACGCACACGGTCAAGCCTGCACGGGTAAGGCTTTCCAGGACAGCGTCGTCGATCAGGCTCCCTGCCACCACCAGATCTGGCTTCAGGCTGACGATGGTCTCGATGGAGGGGGACCAGAGGGTTCCGATCGACGGAATCGATTTGACTGATTCCGGGTAGTTGCAGAAAGTGGTGCGCCCCACCAGCCGATCCTCGGCCCCAAGGGCGCAGATGGTCTCGGTCAGGTTGGTTCCCAGACTGACGATCCTCCGGTAGCCGGTAAGCGGAATCCCTGTTCCTCTGCTATCGGTATACAGGGGGACTCCGACACCTTTGGGTGGCGTCAGTTCCCTGCTTCCACCCGCGAAAAGGGGAAGCGAGAGCGCGAAGGATAGCAGGATGCGGAGGATCAGTTTCATGGAAGAAAGCCTACTTGGCTCTCCCCTTGCTGTCAAGAAACGGGTAGAATGTGGCCTATGGAACGAATCGTCTACCTTCAGGAACTGAAGCGGTACCAGAATCGGCTGGAGCATGCCCTTGCCCTGTACGCCAAGCAAGGACGGGTACCGCTGGAAGGGCTGGAGCAGGAGCTTGCCTATATCCAGCGCCTTTACCTCTATTTCCTTCGGGATTGTACCTCGTCGGTTCCCTACGACGAAGAGGATGGCACCTACGAGGGACGGGACCTTTCCCTGTATATCCGGCAGAACGCCAACCGCCAGTGCTATGCCCCTGACGGGGATGTGAAGGAGGCGCTGGAGCGGACCATCCGCGAATTGGACGAACTGGTCATCGACCCGGCCGGAAACCTGGTCCCTTCCGGTGGCTTCTTCAACCCGATCGACTTTTCCCTTGCAAGCCGCCATTGGCTCTACGCCGAGGTGGACGAGGGGGAGTACCGGGCATTCCTTGGTGGCAGGCGCCAAAATTCCTGGGTCGAGGAGCTACTCTGGGAAAGGGAATTCCTCGCACGCTTGGAAACGGAACTCGCGGTGAAGCTTTCCCCTACGAGCGACAGGTATAGCGCGGACTTTTCTTTTTGTTGTATGCTGTCCGCACAGAGAGGAGAGCGCGCACGATGAGCTACCAGAGAATCACCATCTATACCGATGGGGGATGCAGCGGCAATCCCGGTCCTGGCGGATGGGCATTCACCCTTGACGGGGATGGTTCCTTTCAGACGGAAATGCATGGCGGAGAGAAAGAAACCACCAACAACAAGATGGAGCTGACCGCGGTCATCCAGGCGCTTTCCTACGCGAAACAGTTGGGGGCGGCTGAAATCAATGTCTTTACCGACAGCCAGTATGTGAAGAACGGCATCACCGTCTGGATCAAGAGCTGGAAGGCGAAGGGCTGGAAGACGGCGGACAAGAAACCGGTGAAGAACCAGGAATACTGGGTCAAGCTGGATGCCTTGGTCGGCTCGCTGCCGGTCTCCTTCCATTGGGTGAAGGGACACGCGGGAATCGAACTGAACGAGCGTTGCGACACGCTGGTGCAACAGGCGATTGCCCAATACCGCTAAGTCGTTTGCGGGTGGGTCTCGAGATAGCTGCTGATCAGGGCGGCGTCGCTCTCCGGTCCGTCAAGCGTGGCGAGGACCTTGTAGGCCCTTGCCATTTCTTTTCGTTCTTTGACCAGGAATTCCGCATGGAACCGCGCTTCGTCACGAAAGCCATGCTCCAAGGCATATTCCATTACCGTCAACCGCAGTTTGGTGTCGCCGGGATTCAGCCTGAGCACGTCGTCCATCGCGCCCACGGCCTCAGCACTCCGGCCCAATTGCTGGAGCATCTGGTATTTCAGAGTGAGAAACCGAAGTATCTGGGGCCAGCGCCGGTAGCCCTCGTCACAAAGCTGGAGCGCCATTTCCTGCCTGCCGTCCAAGGCAAGGGCAAGCGCCTGGTTGTAGAGCAGTCTTCCATCGGAAGGATTGGCTTCATAGCCCTTGGCGAACAGCTGCGCGGCGGCTGCATACTCCTTTGCCTCCATCAGCTTTGTTCCTTCCACGAGCGTCTTCTGGACTGTGGTGTGCATGCAGCCCAGAAGCAGCAGAGCGGGAAGGAGCATGAAGAGCGGCTTCACTTTCCGAGGACCGTCTCCTCGATTTCGCGCACCTGGGCGCGATAGAGGTTGTTGATGTTGGTGCCATAGTCGGCGATCAGCTGGATCATGTTGCGGGGCTTCGGTCCGACATCCTTCCCGTTCAAGCGGTCGCCGGCGTCGCCAAGTCCCGGCAGGATGTAGGCGGCATCGTTGAGCACCGGATCCATCCACAGGGTGTAGACCTCTGCCTCGGGGATGGCGCGGCAGATGCGCAGGCTTCCTTTCAGGGCCGCGATCACGTTGATGAACTTGATCGATGCGGGTTTGATTCCCTGTCTCTTCAGATAGTTGATGATGGTGACAAGGCTTCCACCGGTGGCGTTCATCGGGTCGGCGAAGATCAGGTCCTTGCCATCCAGTTCCTTCAGGTTGAAGAAGGATCGGTCCAGGTCGAGGACGTATTCCATGTTCTTTTCCTTCTTGCTTTCGTCACGCTTGATCTTGAACAGCGCGAACGGAGTGACGAAACCATCGGAACTGAATTCCTGGATTTCCTTGCTGAGGATCATCGAGGGGAGCAGGGCGCCGCGGAGCATGACGCACATGATACTGTTGTGGATCAGCTTGTCCACGTCAGGAATGCGGTGGACGGCGTAGTTCTGCACCGGCAGCGTCACAGGAGTCTTCAGGATGATGCTGCGTTTGTTGGGAAGCGCCGCGTCACCATAGACATGGCTGAACAACATCTCGTAGGCCCGCTGGATATAGTAGAGGAACTCCTCATGCTGGGTTCTCGGGTCACGAAGCTTGGCGATCAGACGGGACGCCTCGCCATGCTGTTCTTCGGGAGTCTCGAACGAATAGACATGGATCCGCTTTACCTCTCCGCTCACTTTTTTCAGATAACGCCCGATATCACGGCTGGCTTCTATCAGACCCTTGCGGGCGTTTTCCAACTGGATCACATCGGAAGAGGAATCCAGCACCTTGCAGAAGGCGAGGGACTTCTCGTACATCCTGTTGACCGTATCAAGGCGACGCCTATCTTCATCATTGAGAAAGCCATCGAGGTCGGTGGCATGCAGCACAATCCTATTGCTCATGAAAGACTCCTTCGCAGTGATAGTAGCGCATCTTCGTCTGCGTTGCAAAGAATCTTCGCTTGTTGGTATGATGAAGCGAGAGGTGAAACGATGAATCTCGTATTTCTTGGCCCTCCGGGAGCCGGCAAGGGCACGATTGCAGCATTGGCGAAGGACTATTACCGGATTCCCCATATTTCGACTGGTGATTTGTTCCGCTCGAACATCAAAAACGAGACCGAGCTTGGCAAGCAGGTGAAGTCCATCCTTGCCAGTGGCGGCCTGGTGCCCGATGAGGTGACCATCGCCATGGTCCGAACCAGGCTCCAGGAGAAGGATGCCGCAAGGGGGTTCATCCTTGACGGATTCCCCAGGACCATCGTCCAGGCTGACGCGCTGGCGGAGATGTCCAAACTGGATGCCGTGGTCAACTTCGTCCTTGCCGATGAGGAGATCATCAGGCGTCTGTCAGGCAGACGCATCTGCAAGAGCACCGGCAAGACCTACCACATCGTCTTCAACCCGCCGAAGAAAGAGGGAATCGATGACGAGACGGGCGAACCGTTGATCCAGCGCGACGACGACAAGCCGGAGGCAATCAAGCATCGTCTGGAGGTCTATGCCGCCTCGACCGAACCGTTGATCGACTACTACCGGGAAAAAGGTCTGATTGTCGACCTTGACGCCTCCAAGAGCCCGGAAGAGGTGATGAGGCAGCTGGCAAGCCTGGTCAAGGCCTGAAATGACGAGGAGGTCCAAACGGGCCTCCTTTTCATATGCGTGCGTCTTTATACCGGTTGCATTTCCCCTCCGGCATACAAAACTTCATGCAAAGCCGGAAGAGGGGTTGAGTCGTTTGGGAAATAAGGATTATAAATTTCGCTAATTACCTTGGAGGATAGCATGGCGTATTATTTTAATGAACCTTCCCATACCTTTGGCGAGTATCTGCTGGTTCCTGGCTTCACGAGCCGGGATTGTATTCCTGCGAACGTCTCGTTGAAAACCCCGATCGTGAAGTACAAGAAGGGTGAGTCTCCCTCCATGTCCCTGAACATCCCGATGGTCAGCGCCGCCATGCAGAGCGTCAGTGGCGAGAAGATGGCCGAGGCTCTGGCTCGCGAGGGCGGCCTTTCTTTCATTTACTGCTCCCAATCCATCGAGGATGAAGCGGCGATGGTCGCCCGCGTCAAAGCGTTCAAGGCAGGTTTTGTCCCAAGCGACTCCAATATCCGCCCGCAGCAGTGCCTGGCCGACATCATCGAGCTGAAGGAAAAGCATGGCCACTCGACCATCGCCGTGACCGAGGATGGAACTCCCAACGGCAAACTCTGTGGTGTCGTCACCAGCCGCGACTGGAGACCGAGCCGGATGAGCCTGGACTGCAAGGTCGCTTCTTTCATGACTCCGCTCTCCAAACTGGTCTACGCCAAGGATCCGATCACTCTGAGCGAGGCCAACGACATTCTCTGGGACCATAAGCTGAACAGTCTTCCCATTGTCGACGACCAGATGCACCTGAAGTACTTTGTCTTCCGCAAGGACTACGACAGCCATAAGGAGAACCCGAACGAACTGCTTGACGAGCACAAGCGTTACGTGGTGGGTGCCGCCATCAACAGCCGCGATTACAAGGAGCGCGTGCCTGCCTTGGTCAATGCAGGAGCCGACATCCTCTGCATCGATTCCTCGGAAGGATACAGTCAATGGCAGGCCGACACCCTTGCCTGGATCCGCGCCACCTATGGAGACAAGGTGAAGGTGGGAGCCGGCAATGTCGTCGACGCCGAGGGTTTCCGCTATCTGGCCGACTGTGGGGCCGATTTCGTCAAGATCGGTATCGGCGGCGGCTCGATTTGCATCACCCGGGAGACCAAGGGAATCGGACGTGGCCAGGCGACCGCCGTCATCGATGTTGCCCGAGCCCGCGACCAGTACTATGAGGAGAAGGGCGTCTACATCCCCATTTGCTCCGACGGTGGTGTCGTCCTCGACTACCATGTCACCCTGGCCCTCGCCATGGGCGCCGACTTCATCATGTTGGGCCGCTACTTCGCCCGATTCGATGAGAGTCCGACCGAGAAGGTGACGGTCGGTGGTTCCTACATGAAGGAATACTGGGGCGAGGGTTCCGCTCGTGCCCGCAACTGGCAGCGCTACGACATGGGTGGCAAAGGAGGCAAGCTCTCCTTTGTCGAGGGGGTCGACTCCTACGTGCCGTATGCGGGCGCCCTGAAGGACAACGTGCAGATGACGCTGAGCAAGGTACGGAGCACCATGTGCAACTGTGGCTGTCTTTCCATCAAGGAGCTGCAGAAGAACGCCAAGCTGACGTTGGTCAGCGCCACCAGCATCGTCGAAGGCGGTGCGCACGACGTGCTTTTGAAGGACAACAACGCCTCCACCCAAACGGGGAGATGACAGGGCCAAGGAAGGGGAGAGGCCATGCCTTTTCCTTTTGTTGTCGCGGACAGAGAAGCGTGACCGCCGGCTGGACCGACGGCCACGGATACGCTACTGGCAATTCATTTTTTCATCAGGTAATCTGCCACCGCTTCATATGCCGGAATGGAAAGTGGGTCGATGTACTTGTTTGACGCAAGGTATGTCGACGCGAAGCGCGCGATCACCATCTGGGCTGCCGGATCAATATAGATGGCCTGCCCGTGGACGCCGCGGGCCATATATGCGCCGTGCGGATTGTTCGTGATCCACCACATGTCATGGTAGCTCCAGCCGTCAAGCTTTGGATACTCGCCGCCTTTTGCGAAAGCTGCTTTGTATGCTTCGTCAGAACCACCGCACGCTATATCCCGCGCGGCTTGTGCCGGAATGATTTGTTTGCCCTTCAGCTTTCCGCCGTTCCGCATCATTTCTCCGAACATCGCCATATCGCGCAGGTTTAGGCTGAATCCGCCTCCGGCAAACGCGATTCCCGACGGATCGACCTGGTAGTAGCCGTCATAGTGCGCGCCGAGCGGTTTCCAGATTTTCTCGGAGACAAGCTCTGTCAGTCCCTTGCCAGTGACCCTGGAGTTTATCCAGGCAAGCAGTTCGGTGTTCACCGTGCGGTAGCCGAATGCTTCGCCGTGCTCTTGTCCGTCGATTTTCTTGACGGTTGCAAGGTATTCGTAGTAGTTCTGAGGACCTTTGTAGTCTGCCGGGCGGAACACGTTTCCCGCCGCGGAGTATTTCCACACTTCGGCGTTCGGGTCATTATAGTCCTCGCTGTACTGGATTGCAGTCGTCATGTCCATTACCTGCCGCACAGTCGCATCCGCGAAGCCGCTGTCTTTCAGCTCCGGAAGATAGTCGGCAACAGTTTTTGACGGATCAAGCACGCCTTCCGCCTCAAGAATCGCGGCGATTGTCCCGGTGAACGACTTGCTCACGGACATTGCCGCATGCAAACCGTCCGGCTTGAGCCCCGCAGGATATGCTTCGTATACGATTTTCCCTTTGTGCATGATGATGATGCCGTCTGTGTAGTTCGCGTCCAGCGACTCGGCGAACGTCATCTCCTTGTCGGAATCCCACGGGATAAATCGTATGGAATCAATGTTTGGATCATATTTTGTTTTTACTGTGTACAGTTTCTCCTTCGCGGCAGGAACGGTTCTCGTCGGAGAAAATTCCTGCATGTGGTTCACGCTGTACCGCAATCCAGGAAAATGGAAATACGAGCCATCGGCGGCATGGAGTGTCTTGTCCGGTGCCGGCGGGAATCCCTTCTGCCACTGCATTTTCTCTGGATTTGTCGCCTCGGCGTTCGGATATCCCTGGGCAAAAGCTCCTGCCGCGCATGCGAGTGCAAAGCAGCTCAACAACATTTTCTTCATGGTGCCTCCTGTGGGGGAATCGTCAACGGTTGTTGAAAAACAACAAGCGTGATGAATGCATTTCCTAGTGATTCCGTTTTTATCAGTATATGCATGGAAAAAATAGGAAAACAAGGAAGACAACGGGGCATTTCGTGATTTTGTGGAAAAGTTCGTATCCAGAAGCGTATGCAAAACGCCTTTGGAATTTGATGTCCGGATTTTTGTCGCTTCAAAAAAAAGAACAACGAGTCCTTGGTTGTCATGGAAGGGCAGTCTTTTTGTCGGAGAACGTAGCATTCTTTCACGACCAGTGCAATAATTGCCTGTCGTTGGAAAAGAGTATCCAGGAAACGAAGAAAAATGTGTATAAATATGCATAAACGCATTGCCATGATTCTACTCTTTCTTTACAATTGGACAAAACTTTCTTAAGGAGAGGTCGAATGAAAAAGCTTTTGTCAATTTTGCTCTGCACCGCTCTCGCTTCCTCCTTTGCGTTTGCAAATGGAGCTAAAGAAGCGCCGGCGTCCCCAGCGGCGGCACCAGCTGCCAGCGGCCGTGACTATCACATCGGTATCGTCACAGGTACCGTCTCCCAGTCCGAGGATGACCTTCGTGGCGCTGAGGAGCTGATCAAGGAGTACGGGACCGTACAGGACGGAGGATTGATCCAGCACGTCACATACCCTGACAACTTCATGGAAGAGGCGGAAACCACCATCAGCGTCATCGCCGGCCTTGCCGACGACCCGAAGATGAAGGCGGTCATCGTCAACCAGGCTGTCCCTGGCACCACCGAAGCCTTCCGCAGAATCCATGAGAAGAGACCCGATGTGCTGTGCATTGCCGGTGAGGCCCACGAGGATCCCGCCGTCATCGAGAGTTCTGCCGACTTGGTCGTCCAGAACGACTTCGTCAGCCGTGGCTACCTGATCATCCACACCGCCCACGAGCTTGGCGCGAAGACCTTCGTCCACATTTCGTTCCCGCGCCACATGTCCTATGAGACCCTGAGCCGCCGCGCCGCCATCATGCGCGAGACCTGCAAGGACCTCGGCATGCAGTTCATCATGGAGACCGCTCCGGATCCGACCAGCGACGTCGGTGTCGCAGGCGCCCAGCAGTACATCCTTGAGAACGTCCCCGCCTGGGTGGAGAAGTACGGCAAGGATGCCGCCTTCTTCTGCACCAACGACGCCCACACCGAGCCGTTGCTCAAGCAGTTGCTGGCTTATGGCGGCATGTTCATCGAAGCCGACCTTCCGTCCCCGTTGATGGGCTATCCTGGAGCCCTTGGCCTTGACCTTTCCGCTGAGGCTGGCAACTTCCCGGCCATTCTGAAGAAGGTCGAGGACGCGATTGTCAGCAAGGGTGGCGCAGGCCGCTTCGGCACCTGGGCTTATTCTTACGGCTTCACCACGACTGCCGGTCTCGGACAGCATGCGATCAACGTCCTGGACGGCACCAGCAAGCTGAACAACCTGCCCGACATCATGAGGGCCTATGGCAAGTTCACGGGTGACGCCCACTGGAACGGAAACTTCTACACCAACGCCGACACGGGCGTCCAGGCGAAGAACCATGTCCTGATCTACCAGGATACCTACATCATGGGCCGCGAACCGGATCGGTACATGCACGCCACCGAGGTCGAGGTTCCAGAAAAGTACTACACCATCAAATAACAAAGGTTTCGCAGGAAGAGGGGAATGGGTATTTCCCCTTTTCCTGTCTCTTGATGGGCAATAGCTGTTCGTCCTATGGATAAAGAGCTCTTGCTCATTTGCATTGAGGAAAAGGATCGTTTATGGAAGCACAGGAAGTACCGTTGCTTGAAATGCGTCATATCAGCAAGTCGTTCTTTGGGAACCAAGTTCTGGGTGACGTCAGTTTCACGCTCGGCAAAGGAGAGATTCTCGGTCTCGTCGGGGAGAATGGCGCTGGCAAGTCCACGCTGATGAAAATCCTTTTTGGCATGAACGAGATCAGCGAGACTGGTGGTTACGGCGGAGAAGTGCTGATTGATGGAACTGTCGTCCATTTCACCTCGTCACTGGATGCCTTGGACGCAGGAATCGGCATGGTCCATCAGGAGTTCTCATTGCTCCCGGATTTCACTGCCGCGGAGAACATCCTGCTCAACCGCGAGCCGGTAAAGAACCATTGGGCTGCCAACCTTTTTGGCGAGCGCATGAACATCATCGACCGGGCAAAGCTCGAGGCTTCGGCAAAGAAGGCGATCGACCGCCTTGGGGTCAAGCTGGATGCGGACATGGTGGTGGGGCAGATGCCGGTAGGACACAAGCAGTTCACCGAAATTGCCCGCGAGCTCTCCAAGGAGGACTCGGATACAGCCGGCAAGATCCGCCTGCTGGTGCTAGACGAGCCGACCGCGGTTCTCTCCGAGCAGGAGGCCCAGAGCCTGCTGAAGGCGATGAAGAACCTGGCAGCCCAGAACATCGCCATCATCTTCATCAGCCACCGTCTGCAGGAAATCATCGATGTCTGCGACCAGATCATGGTCATGCGGGACGGCAGGATCATCAAGCAGGTCGTCAACGACAAGAACGTCAACGTCCACGACATCGCCCAATGGATGGTCGGGCGTGAGATTTCCCTGGACAAGCAGGAAAACCGTCACTTCGATTACGCGTCCCATCCGGTGGACATGGAGATCCGCAATCTCTGGGTCAACATGACCGGCGAGGTGGTACGTGACGTCAACCTTGACATCCATCGCGGCGAGATCCTCGGGATCGGCGGCCTTGCCGGGCAGGGGAAGCTGGGTATCCCCAATGGCGTCATGGGTCTGTTTCCGGCCGGTGGAAAGGTCTCCTTCGAAGGAAAGGAAGTCGCCCTGAATGACCCGAAGGCCTGCCTGGACGCCGGACTCGCCTTTGTCAGCGAGGACCGCAGGGGAGTGGGACTGCTGCTGGACGAATCCCTTGAGTGGAACATCAGTTTCGAGGCCATGCAGGTGCAGGGCAAGTACCTTCTGAAGAAGGGGCCGATCACCTGGCGCGATGTCAACGCCATCGGCGAGGTGACAAGAACATACATCGACATGCTGGAAATCAAATGCACTTCATCCAAGCAGCATGCTAGGGAGCTTTCCGGCGGCAACCAGCAGAAGGTCTGCCTTGCCAAAGCCTTTGCCATGCAGCCCAAGCTGTTGTTTGTCAGCGAGCCTACCCGAGGTATCGATATCGGTGCCAAGCAGCTCGTGCTTCGCGTCCTGAAGGAATACAACCAGAAATACGGCACGACCATCGTCATGATCAGCAGCGAGCTCGAGGAACTGCGCTCGATTTGCGACCGGATCGCCATCATCACCGATGGCAAGGTGGGCGGGATTCTTCCTGCCAGCAACCCGAGTTCGGACTTCGGCCTGCTGATGGTCGGACAGGCAGTCAAAGGAGGCAACTGATGGAAACCGTGAAGAAAATCGTTGCAAAGTATGGACTTCCACGCGTCATCATCACGTTGTTCCTCTTTGCTCTCTTCGTCGCCGCTCCCTTTGTCGGAGTCCGTGTCGACGAAAGTATCACCAACACGTTGAACCGCTTCGGCATGAACTGCGTGATGGTGCTCGCCATGGTGCCGATGATCCACAGCGGTTGCGGCCTGAACTTCGGACTGCCGCTTGGCATCATCAGCGGATTGCTGGGAGCCACGCTGGCCATCCAGTTCGAGTTCCATGGCCTGGTCTGTTTCTTGATGGCCATTGTCCTTTCCACCCCGTTCGCGGTGGTTCTCGGGTATGGCTACGGAAAGCTGTTGAACAAGGTGAAGGGAGGCGAGATGATGATCGCCACCTATGTGGGCTTCAGTTCCGTCTCCTTCATGTGCATCATGTGGCTTCTGCTTCCCTATACCAACGCCAGCATGGTCTGGGGCTATGCCGGCAGGGGGCTGCGGACGACCATCTCCACCGAGGGCTACTTCCTGCACGCCCTCAATGACCTCTTCGCCATCTCCATCGGCAAACTGGTCATTCCTACCGGCATGATCCTCTTCTTCGCCATTCTTGCCTTCGCGATGTGGGCCTTCCTCCACACCAAGACAGGGACGGCGATGACCGCGGTGGGTTCCAACCCGACCTTCGCGCGCGCCTGCGGGATCGACGTCGACCGCATCCGCGTCCTGTCGGTCATCATGTCCACTTGGCTGGGTGCCGTCGGCATCCTGGTCTATGAGCAGAGCTTCGGTTTCATCCAGCTCTACATGGCTCCTTTCTACATGGCCCTCCCGGCGGTCAGCGCGATCCTGATTGGAGGTGCTTCGGTGAACAAGGCTTCGATTGCCAACGTCATCATCGGCACCCTGCTGTTCCAAGGTATCCTGACCATGACTCCTTCGGTCATGAACTCCGCAATCCACACGGACATGTCGGAAGTCATCCGTATCATCGTCTCCAATGGCATGATCCTGTATGCTTTGACCCGCAAGATGGAGGTGGCGAGATGAGTGATTTGCGTTTGAACAAGCGAGAGAAGATGCAGAGGTTCCTCGCCGACAACATCGTGCCTGTGCTTTTCGTCATCATCTGCGCGGTCGGCATTCCGCTTTCCGGCTACAGCCCCAACTACTTGATCAACGAGGTCATCACCCGCATCGGACGGAACTCCTTCCTGGTGGTCAGCCTCCTGATTCCCATCATGGCCGGCATGGGCCTGAACTTTGGCATGACCCTCGGTGCCATGGCAGCGGAAATCGGCCTGATCCTGATCAGCGACTGGGACATCGTCGGCATCCCCGGCATGGTCCTTGCCGCCATCATCTCCACTCCGATCTCCATCCTGCTTGGATGGTGGTGCGGTACCCTGCTGAACAAGGCGAAGGGAAGGGAGATGGTCACCGGCTACATCATCGGGTTCTTCATGAACGGCGTGTACCAGCTGATTGTGCTCTACCTGATGGGCTCGTTGATCCATATCCGCTCCAGCAAGCTGGTCCTGCCACGCGGCTACGGCATCCGCAACACGGTCAACCTGGACGGCATCCGCCAGAGTCTGGACAATCTTGGCGCGTTCCGCATTGCCGGCATCAAGATCCCACTTGCCACACTGCTGCTGATTGCGTTGGCCTGCCTGTTCGTCGTCTGGTTCCGCAAGACCAAGCTGGGCCAGGACATGCGTGCTGTCGGACAGAACATGGAAGTGGCCCGTGAGAGTGGCATCAACGTGGAGCGTACCCGTGTCGTCTCGATCATCATCAGCACGATTCTGGCCGGTTATGGCATGATCATCTACCTGCAGAACATGGGAACCTTGAACACCTACAACAGCCACTCCCAGGTCGGCATGTTCTCTATCGCCGCCCTCTTGGTCGGTGGCGCGTCGGTCGCCAAGGCCAATATCGGCAACGTGTTCCTCGGCCTGATCCTGTTCCACCTGATGTTCATCATCAGTCCGATTGCCGGCAAGAATCTGATTGGCCAGGCGCAGCTTGGCGAGTATTTCCGGGTCTTCGTCTCCTATGGGGTCATCACCCTTTCCCTTGTGCTTTACGAGATGCGCAAGAAGCGGGAGATCGGCTATGAGGGAGCCCAGCTTGCCGCCCTGCAGAAAGAGGAGGAGAGCAAATGACCCAAAACGTCAGAAGACATTGGTATCAGGCGGTCGCGGTCGTCCTGGTGGTCCTGCTTGCCGTGTGGATGTTCTTCCTCGGAAGACGCCATACGGTCCTTGTCGACAACAAGACGTTGGAGGAACAGGGAATTCGCGCCTACGACCTGGTTTCCGTGAAGGTGGATGACCAGGAGCCAATCGAGCTGACTCGTCGTGGGCGTGACCAGTTCGTCGTCACAGGCCAGAAACACACTTTGACCATGACATGGACTGACAAGAACTGGAACGAGAACACGCGGAGCTGGAAGATTGTCATCCCGGTCGGCTGGGACATGGCCTTGGTCAGTTTGCCGTACCTCGGCAACAACCCGGAAGCCCCCCAGGATGAGTGGATGCGCGAGTTTGTCGTGCAGTCGGCTCCTCAAAGCCCCAGCGCCGAGGACTCCAAGATCGATACCGGAGACTCCTTCGCGATGTGAGGGATGCAAAGGAAGGCGGGATGGCAAACACCCCGCCTTCCTTTCTTGTCTGTCGCTTGGATGAAGGTCAGTTGAATTGCAGGTTCCGGATTTCCAGCTGGGTCAGCTTGGAGATGAAGAGGGCGATTTCGCTGATATTGGTCTTCATCCCTTCATTGATCCACTGTTTGATCAGGGCGATCGACCCGCTGGAGATGAAAACGAAGATGGCGTGCAGCATCTCGTCGGTCAGCTGGGGGTTCTGTTTCTTCCAGTTGGCGGTTGATGCCTGTTCGGCATAGGCCATGATCCTGCTGAAGAATTCCTGGTCGCCGTTCTTCCCCAGCATCACCGTGCAGATGTCGGCATTTTTCTGGATCATCAACAGCAGGTTCATCAGCATGTCGCTGATGGCGTCGTTGGATAGGCCGCTGGTCAGGTTGGTGGCGATTTCCCCAAGCAGATCGGTTTCGATCTGTTCCAGCAACTCGCTGATATCGGTGTAGTGGGCGTAGAAAGTCGTCCGGTTGATTTCGGCCTTGGCACAGAGCTCTTTCACGGTGATCTTTGCGATGGGACGGTCCTTCATGAGGGATAGCAGACTCTTGCGCAGGACCTTGCGCGTCCGGACCGCCCTCCGGTCGATTTTCATCTCTTCCATGGATTCCTTCCTTTTGTTCCCTATACTGTAATGCAGAAAATGTTGGTTAGACAACAGATTGATGGCATGTTGTCCGTACTTTCTCTCAAGAGAAGGGGAGGATAGGCATCTGGCCATTTCTGTATGGATTGTGTCTGATGCAACAAAATCGGGTTTGCTGCAAGAAAATTTATACATTTGTACATGATTGTCTTGCCGAGGGATTGCATAAACGCAGAGAAAGCGATAGTAATAACCGTTGCCGGATATTAATATTCTAGTCCAACAGTGTTTTCGTGAGGAGGAAACAAATGAAAAAACTGGTTGCTATTCTGAGCGTCGCCATGGCCGCCATGACCTTCGCGTTCGCCAACGGCGCTTCCGAGAGTGGAGCGAAGTCCAGCGGTAAGACCATCGAACTGAAGGTCTCTACCAGCCAGACCGAACAGGCGATGATCAGCCGTTCCTATCAGATGTTCTGCGACAAGCTGAACGAGAAGGCCCAAGGCAAAATCCACGCCACCTTGTATCCCGCCGGACAGCTTGGTGGTGACGAGGATGTCATCGAGCAGGCCATCCAGGGCGCACCGATTGCCGTCAACACCGATGCGGCACGTATGGGTACCTATGTCCACGATATGGGCATCATGATGATGGGCTACTTCATGGACGATTACGACATGGCTTTGAAGATCACTCAGACCGCAACCTTCAAGAAATGGACCGACGAGCTTGCCAGCAAGCATGGCATCCGCGTCTTGGCTTTCGACTTTTATGATGGCCCCCGCCACTTCCTGACCAACAAGGAAATCAAGACTCCGGCCGACTTGAAGGGTCTTTCGATCAGAACCATTGGCAGCCCGGTCTGCACCGAGTCCATCGCCGCCATGGGCGCCACTCCGATTGCCATGAGCTGGGGCGAGGTCTACAACGGCATCCAGTCCAAGGCCATCGACGGTGCCGAGGCACAGGACACTTCCACCTATCCCTCCAAGCTTTACGAGGTCTGCAAATACATGACTAAGACCGGGCACTTCCAGCTGATGCAGGGCCTGATTGTCGGCGAGTCCTGGTTCAAGACGCTTCCCAGCGATGTCCAGACCCTGCTGGTCGAGACCGCCCAGGAAGTTGGTGCCGAGACTGCCAAGATGGTGCTTGATGAAGCAGCCAAGAGCGAGAAGCTGATGGCGGATGCCGGCATGGTCATCAACGAGGTCGATACCGCGCCGTTCAAAGCCGCTGTCGCGTCTGCCTACGACAAGCTTGGCTACGCCGAGCTGCGCAAGCAGATCTACGCCGAACTTGGAAAATAACGAGTCGTTTCACGGAGGGCAGGCCGCATGCCGGCTTGCCCTCGTTTCTTTCTATCTCCTTTGAGGTTCATGATGATTAAGAAATTCGATTCCGTGGTCATCCGCGTTGAGGAGCTGTTTACCGAGTTCCTCTTGGCGACCATCGCCATCCTTGTCTTCATTTCCGCGGTAACCAGGAAGATCGGCGTGCCCATCAACTGGGCACAGGATTTTTCCCTGCTCGAGTTTGCCTGGCTTACCTTCATCGGGAGCGACCTGCTGATGCGGACCACGCCGCTGATTACGATTGACCTGATCCTGCTGCACCTGCCCAAGGCGGTGCAGAAGCTGCTTGCCATCCTGTTCGATTTCGGCATGCTGTTGTTCCTGTATGTGCTGGTCCGCTATGGATTCCCGCTGGTGACCCAGAGCTGGGATCGTGTCTTCAACACGCTTCCGGTCAGCTATGCCTGGTGCACGCTCTGCGTTCCCGTCGGCGCGCTCTTGATGTGCGAGACGACGATCGAGCGGCTGGTGGGCGATATCAGGAAGCCTGTCGCTTCCTATGGAAAGGGGGCGCAGAATGCTTAACGCGATTCTCGTATTCCTCGTGTTGATGTTCCTCGGGATGCCGGTCGCTTTCGCCATCGGCCTTTCCGGCTTGTTCTTCTTCTGGTTGACGCCTGGTCTTCCATGGACCATCATCGTCCAGAAAGCCTTCAGCACGACCCAGTCGTTCACCATGCTTGCCATCCCGCTGTTCATTTTCGCCGGCAACCTGATGAACAACACCGGCCTGACCAAACGGCTTGTGAAGCTTGCGAACGTCCTGACCGGGCACATGTGGGGCTCCATCGGACAGGTTTCCGCCGTCCTTTCCACACTGATGGGGGGCGTCTCCGGTTCCGCTGTCGCCGACGCGGCCATGGAAAGCCGCATCCTCGGACCTGAGATGATCGCCCGTGGCTATGGCAGGGGTTGGGGCGCCGCGGTCAACTGTCTGACCGGTCTGATCGTCGCCACCATTCCGCCAAGCATGGGATTGATTCTCTATGGCACTGTCGGAGAGGTCTCCATCGGGCGGTTGTTCATCGCCGGATTCGTTCCCGGCATCATCATGTGTATCTTCATGATGCTCGCCATCAGCTGGAGCGCCCATCACCTGAACTACAAGCCGGATCATGAAAAGCCCGCTCCGTTGAAGGAGATGCTGAAGGCCATGGTGGACTCCATCTGGGCGCTGATGTTCCCGATCATCCTGATCGTCCTGATCCGCGGTGGCTTGATGACTCCGTCCGAGTCCGGAGCCTTCGCCTGCTTCTACGCCCTGTTCGTCGGCATCTTTGTCTACAAGGAGCTGACGCTGAAGGCGTTCAAGGAGACCTTGGTCCAGTCGGTCAAGGACCTTTCGGTCATCACGATGATTCTCGGATTCAGTGGCATCTTCAGTTACGGCGTCGTTTACGACCAGTTGCCGAAGACGCTGACCAACATGCTGATCAGCGTGACCAACAACCCGTACGTCATGTTGCTTTTGGTGATTCTGATGCTTCTGGTGTTCGGTATGTTCATGGAGACCACGGTCATCACCCTGATCGTCACGCCGATTCTGGTCCCGATCATCAAGCAGTATGGAATCGACCCTGTGCAGTTCGGAATCATCATGATGACGACGGTGACCTTCGGCTGCTCGACGCCTCCGGTCGGTGTCGCGCTCTATACCAGCGCCTCGATCATGGGCTGTTCGGTCGGTGATGCCGTCAAGTCCTCCTGGCCACTGTATCTCGCAGTCGTCATGGTGTTGCTTGTCTGCATCTTCTTCCCCCAGATAGTGCTGTTCCTGCCCAACCTGGTCTATGGAACGGCAGTCTGAGTCCTGCATAGGTCCGTGAACACCTGCAATCCCATCGCCAGGAGAAATCCTGTGGCGGTGGGATTTTTTGCGCACGCCAGGACTTCTCGTCTTGAAGGGGAGTGCCCTTGGCCTATCCCCCTTGTGTGGGCAAAGATTTGTCGAGGTTTTTATTTCCTTTCCCTGTGACATGTTGTATCCACAATCCGGAATCTCCTCCCTTTTTTCATGCATCAAACCTCCCAGAACGCCGGTATGGTAGTGTGGAGGTGATACATGTATCATGCAAAGGAAGGCACCCTTGTCGACGAGGAACTGAAGGACCGGCTGATGAACAAGGAGATCCTCGCCTACATCGCCAGCCAGTTCGTCGACGACTTCGCCCACATGAGCTGGAAGCAG
>OMYY01000055.1 GCA_900315435.1 uncultured Spirochaetaceae bacterium | reverse complement strand
GTAAGTGGCTCAGTTTAGTCCGGAATCATGGCTCCGCTCCAACCGGAACGGTGGCTCTCGACGACCGGACAGGTGGCTCAAAATAGCCTGAAATATTCAGCCAGGATTGCGAAGGAAGCGGGCGCCGACGAAATTGCGGTAGTCGGCACCATGGCGCTCCGCATCGCGAAGAACACCGCTGATTTCCAGGCATGCGTCTGGGAGCTTGCCGGGCTTGAGGTCAGGGTCATTCCCGGCGAGGATGAAGCCCAGCTCTCCTACCTGGCGGTCGTGAAGGGAATCGAAGGAGCTTCGGGAAGCAAGCTGATGACGATGGATACCGGTGGTGGAAGCACCGAATTCGTCTTCGGTAATGCCGGAAAGCTGGAGCGGAAGTTCAGCCTGAACATCGGAGCGGTACGCTTTACCGAGCAATACCTGTCCGAGATGCCGGTCTCTCCGGAGCATCTGGAAGCCGCCGACAAGGCCATCCATGACGAACTGGTCCAGGGCGGGGTGGAAGGCCCCGTACCCTTCTTGGTCGGCATGGGCGGTACGGTAACCAGCATGGCTGCCGTCAAACATAAGATGGTAACCTATGATCCGGATGTCATTCAGGGTTCTTCTTTGACCGAGGCGGATGTCGCCGGCCAGATTGCCGATTATGCGGCAAAGACGCTGGACGGACGCAAGGCCATCGCCGGTCTTCAGCCGAAGCGGGCGGATGTGATTCTTGCCGGTGCCTTGATCGTCAAGAACGTCCTGAAGATTACCGGAGCCACACAGCTGATCGTCAGCGATCGCGGCTTGCGTCACGGTCTTCTGTACGAGTTGTTCCACAAATAAGAGGTTTGATTCTTCAAAAGGGGGAAGTCTCATGAAAAAACGATGGATGACCGCAATCGCGTTGTCCTTGGGAATGTCGACACTGTTCGCCACCGGCCAGTCGGAACAGGAATCGTCTACGGGAGAGTGGAAGCCCAAGCAGCCGATCACCATCATGAACCACGTTGCCGTCGGCGGCGCCATGGACCTCTATTCGCGCAAGTGGGTGGAGATTGCTGGCAAATATAGTGATGCGACATTCGTCGTTGACAACAACTCGGGGGCCGGCGGCCTGACGGCTGGCGAATGGGTCCTCGGCCAGGATGCGGACGGCTATACGGTCTTCGCATTGGCGCCGACCTACCTGGACGCGGTCATCCAGTCCGAGCTTCCTTGCAAGGAGTATGTGGATGGGTTCGTCTACATCTACAACCTGATGGCCGACCCGTATTGCGTCCTGGTGCCGATCAATCCTGCGGGAGGGAATCCGAAGTTCGATACCTTCCAGGAATTGGTCGAATGGGCCAAGAAGGGCAACACCGTCACGCTCTCCGAGCCGAACTATGGAGCCAAGTACATCGATGCCGTCCAAGTCTTCCAGGCGGTCGGCATCGACTTCCATGCGATTTCCTACGAGTCGGCCAAGAAGAATTTCGCCGCCTTGCTCGGCGGGCAGACTGTCGCTTCGGTGGGAAATCCCGGCGATACCAAGAAGTACGCGGTCAAGGCGCTTGCCGTAGGCAACCGGGAACGGGTCAAGGGACTCGAGGATGTGCCGACCTACAGCGAGCTTGGCTATGATCCGGCGTTGAACGACATCTCCATGTGGAGAGGCTATGCGGTCAAGAAGGGAACCCCCCAGGGCATGATCACTTGGTTCCAGGACCTGTGCGACAAGGTTTCTGCAGATCCTGCCTGGATCGAGTACATGAACGGGAACATGATTTCCGTCCTGACCGACAAGACCGAAGCATTCACCAAGACGGTGACGGACGAGGTCGATAGCACCATCGCGGTCCTGAAGAGCGTCGGGCAGATTTCCGAAGGATATTCCCGCTGACGCGTTCGCATCCGGCCCACGGGAGCAGAAGCTTCCTGTGGGCTGACTTTTGAAGGAATAATGCTATGGCTTCGTTTTCTGCATGGCTGACCTCGCTTCCCTATGGGGTCTCCCTGGGCTTCATCGCCTTGGTTCTCGTATTGCTGTATTTCCTCTTCGGCCTCTCTGAGAGGACCAAGAGGGTTCGCTCCCAGCTCTTGGTGCTCTGCGCCATGGATTTGATCACGCTGCTTTTCTTCCTGTTGACCTTCTCGCTGCGGGTCAGCAAGCTGGCCCAGAATGCCGGAGCCACCCCGCGGACGGTTCCCCGGCTTTGGGCTTTTTTGATGATTTTCGCCTCGATCGGCGCTTTTTTTGCCATCCTCAAGCATGATGCAAAGGAGGATGAGCCCTTCGAGCGCTGGATCTTCGCCCTTTTGGTGGGGGTCGGATCGATCTTCAGCGTCATGATGTTCTCTTTCATCGGCTACTACCTTTCCAGTGCGCTTTTCATCGTTCTGGTCATGGTCTCCATGGGAGAGCGGAACAAGGTCCAGCTGGTCGTCACTCCGGTAATCTGGTGCTTGTTCACCTACATCGTCTTCGCCCGGTTGCTGTTCATCAAGCTTCCGGTCGGCATGATTTTCAAAGGCATCATGAGGTAAGGAGGTAGTCCGATGTTTGAAATCCTGCATAATCTCGGTTTGGGATTTGGCGTCATCGCCAACTACCAGTCCTTCATCGCCATCCTTATCGGCGTCATCGTCGGCATCCTGGGCGGTGCGATTCCCGGCATCTCCCCCTCCATGGCAGTCGCATTGCTCCTGCCGATGACCTACGGCATGAGCCCCACCTTTGCCATGGTGATGCTGATGGGCATCTATATCGGCGCAAACTACGGTGGATCGATCACCGCAGTCGCCATCAACACGCCGGGTACTCCCTCGGCGACGGTCACCGCCTTCGACGGATATCCGATGCTCAAGAAAGGCCGGGCAGGCGAGGCCATGGGCATCTCCCTCTGGGCTTCGACCTTCGGAGGCTTGATCGGCGCCATCATCCTGATCTTCTTCTCCGTGCCGCTTTCCAAAGTGGCGTTGAACTTCTGGCCGTCCGAGTACTTCGCCCTCTGTGTCATGGGGCTGACTACCGTCGCCACCCTGGGCGGCGCCAACTGGCAGAAGGCGTTGGTCACCTGCTTGTTCGGCCTCGTGCTGAACACGGTGGGTCTTGATCCGACCTTCGGCATCAAGCGCTTCACCTTCGGGGTCACCAGACTTTTCGATGGATTCGAGATGGTGCCGGTCCTGATCGGCCTGTTCGCCCTCGGGGAAGTGCTGGACAACCTGGAGCACTATCATGCCACGGATGAGAAAAAGCAGAAAGAAGAGCCGGTCTCCTACAAACTTCCGAAGCTTTCCTATTACTGGCATTTGAAGTGGAGCATCATCCGCGCCGGCTTGGCTGGCTGCTTGATCGGCATCTTTCCGGGTGCCGGCGGCACGATTGCCAGCTTCATCGCCTATGACGTGGAGAAGCGCTGCAGCAAGCATCCCGAGGAATTCGGTCATGGAGCTCCCGAGGGAGTGGCTGCCAGCGAGGCCGCGAACTCCGGCTCGGTTGGCGGCGCGATGGTGCCGCTTCTCACGCTCGGCATTCCCGGCAGCTCGACTGCCGCGGTCCTGCTTTCGGCGCTGATGATCCACAACCTGAACCCGGGTCCCCAGCTGTTTACCAGCGAGCCGGAACTGGTCTATGGGCTCTTTGCCTCTATGTTCGTCGCCAACGTGATCATGGTGCTGATCGGCACCTATGGCGCCCGCATCTGGGTGAAGGTCGGCTACATCAAGAAGACCATCCTCTATCCGCTGATTTTCGCCTTCTCGATCCTAGGCAGCTATTCCATCAAGAAATCGATGTTCGACGTGGGAACCTGTCTTGCTTTCGGCCTGGTCGGATGGATGTTCAAGAAATACCGCTATCCTTCGTCTCCGGTCGTCCTTGGTCTGGTGCTCGGCAAGCTGATCGAGACCAACTACATCCAGACCTTGATGGTCACCGGCCCGATCGGTTTCGTGCAACGGCCGATGACGGTCGTCCTGTTCGTGATCTCCTTCGTCGCGATTCTCTATCCGATCATTTCGGACGTGAGGAAGGCACGGCAGAAGTAAGGAATCCGTTCCTCCTTTGTGGCAGGTGCCCTCGTGGGCATCTGTCGCATTTGTCTTCAACCTTTCGCGAAATCCAAGGTGATGTGCGTATGCTTGACCTGGAGATGGGTATAGACGACTCCTGCCGCATCGAACATCCGTTTGGAGGCTTTGGTGGAATCGGAGTCCTTGTATTTGTCCGAAAGATAGACGACTCGGGAAATCCCCGCCTGGATGACTGCCTTGGCGCACTCGTTGCAGGGAAAGAGGTCCACGTACAGCGTGCACCCTTTCAGATTCCCGTTGGCGTTCAGGATGGCGTTCAGCTCGGCATGGCAGACGTAGGGGTATTTCGTATTCACCCAGTCGCCGTCCCGTCCCCAAGGGATTTCGTCGTCGCTGCACCCGCGGGGAAAACCGTTGTATCCCACGCCGACAATCCGCTTGTCCTGGTTGACGATGCAGGCACCTACCTGCGTGTGGGGGTCCTTGCTGCGCAGGGAGCTCAGGACAGCGATGCCCATGAAGTACTCGTCCCACGACAGATAGTCGGTTCGTTTGTCACTCATGATGTGCCTCCAAGAAGGACAGTATAGCATCAACCAGCTCGGTATGGAGAGCCCGATACAAAGGCAGACAGTGATAGGTGTGCCAGTAGCCCCAGGGAAGGTGGGTCATCAGCATCTCCTTCTCCTTCGACCCTATCTCGTTCTGGATGATGGAAAGATTCTTCGAGCTGACGGTCCGGTCCCGTTTGTCCTGGATTGAGAGGACCGGGATGGTGATTCGTTTCAGGCCGGCGCGCACCTCGGGCATGTGGAAGACCGTGCTGAGCGCCTGCTTGAAGAAGGTTCCATCATAACCGGTCCAGGTTTCATGGCCGTCCGAGTTGTGTCTGGCAGGCTTGCGGGACTGCAGGTGGGCGAACGGGGTGTGCGGGGTGATGAGACTGAGCGGACGGGCAATGAACAGCAGGGGCTGGCTGATGGCGCGGTCCTTGAGCGAGTTGCAGACGACCGGAGCGCTGATGGTGACCAGAAGGTCGGGACTCAAAGGAGTTCCGCTTGTTTCCTCAGCCAGTTGCAACCCCATCATCCCTCCCAGGGAGTGGCCGATGTAGACCACATGTTTGTACCGGGACCGTACCTGGAGGTATTGGTCCTTCATGGACTGGTACCACTGGGGGTAGCAACTATGCTCGTAGTCCTCGATCGAGGTGCCGAAACCGGAAATCAACGGGGCGTAGACATCGTAGCCAGCCGCCTGGAAGTCGGGAAGCCATTGCTCCCAGCACTGAGGGCTGTGGTTCAGTCCATGGACAAGGAAGAGGGCGGTATCGCTTCCCTGCCTGATTTCCACCGGCAGGCACGAAGGATCGAAGACTTCTTCCCGATTGGTCGGGGAAAGAGGCCCCGTATAAGGATCCTTCCATCCCGGCAAAGCGCATGCCCACCAGAAGAAGATGGCAAGCAGGACGAGGATGATGATCAGCCAGGAGGCAGGTTTCAGTTTTTTCATTGCCATCACTGTAGTGGAAGAGGGAAGAAATGAAAAGGATGTGCGGAGAATCTGGAAAAGAGGGAGGGCTTTCCCCGATGGAATCGTTCCATTCTTGCGGTAATAGCTATCTTTTGAAGCAGGCAAGAATCGTCTGCCATCTCTTTTTCCCCGGTGTTTCATGGGAACAGTACGGCTAACTCACGTTCTGCTTGGACTTTGACGGGCCTTTTGCGAGAAGAGGCTTCTTCTGCAAGCGTCATGGGTCCCCTGTTTGTGGAACGTTTGCTTATTCTGGTATCGTGGAGAATGCTCCTTTGGCTTCCCGTAAGTTCCGCAATATAGTGTTGGTTTTGCAAAACATAGGACAAGACAACTCCATTTCCCGGGCATACCATCAAATCAGGAGGTAGCCCTATGGCGGGACTGACCGTTCGGGAAAAGGAGCGGTTGACACCGATAGCCGGCACATACGACGTGATTGTCGCCGGTGGCGGAATCGCGGGTGTCGCCGCGGCTCTTTCCGCATCCCGGCACGGGAGGAAGACCCTCCTGATTGAACGGATGTACGGGCTTGGGGGCCTGGCTTGCCTGGGTCTAATCACCATCTACCTCCCTTTGTGTGATGGAATGGGAAGACAGGTTTGCAAAGGACTCAATGACGAGTTCCTTCGGCTCTCGATATCACGTGGTTGGGAGGACAAGTACCCTGACACATGGATGGATGGTAAAAAGGACCACGGCAGCCAGCGGTTCGAGGTAGGATACAATGCCAATGTATTCTCGATTCTTCTCGAGCAAACGCTCTGCAATGCAGGATGCCATCTCCTGTATGGGACAGCAGTTGTCGATGTGCTGAAACAGGGGAACCTGGTGTCCGGGGACCGTATCCAGGATTATAAACGGGTTTCGATCGAGAAGACGCTGAACTATATCGATGACCATTATCTTGAGCACCTGACCCTTGCGGGAATCAGCCGGAATGTCAACATGAGTCCTTCCTACCTTGAGCAGTTGTTCAAGACGCTCAATGGCTTCACCATGTGGGATTACATCCTGACGAAGCGTGTCTCAGATGCAGAGAAATACCTTGTTTCCACGGATCTTCGTGTCCTTGACATCAGCATGAAGTGTGGTTTTGCATCTTTGACGTATTTCAACCGCGTGTTCAAACGGATTACCGGCTTCACGCCAAAGGACTATCGGACAAAAATCCGCATGTAGCATCGTCCTTCAGCGGGTCGCAAAACAAATATGGCGGAGGGCCGAAGCTCTCCGCCATGTGTATCATCTCGCCGATTCTCAGAGCGTTTCCATGAAGGGAACGACGGCGAGCATCACGCCTGCAGCGACGGCAGAGCCGATGACGCCAGCGACGTTCGGGCCCATGGCATGCATGAGCAGGAAGTTCTGGGGATCGGCTTCCTGTCCAACCTTGCTGGAGACACGGGCAGCCATCGGAACCGCGCTGACTCCGGCGGAGCCGATGAGCGGGTTGATCGGGTGCTTCGGGTCGACAAGGTTCATCAGCTTGGCGATCAGGACACCACCGGCAGTGCCGAAGGCAAAGGCGACCAGTCCGAGGCAGAGAATACCGATGGTGTTCAGCGTCAGGAACTTGGAGGCTTCCATCTTCGAGCCGACAGAGAGTCCGAGGAAGATGGTGACGGTGTTCATCAAGGCGTTCTGGGCGGTGTCGCTCAGACGCTTGGTGCAGCCGCTTTCGTTGAGCAGGTTGCCGAACATCAGGGCTCCCAGCAGTGGGGTGGCGGAAGGAAGTAGCAGCGCGTTGATGAAAAGCACGACGAGCGGGAAGATGATCTTCTCGGTCTTGCTGACCGGGCGCAACTGTTCCATCCTGATCTTGCGCTCCTTTTCCGTGGTGAGTGCCCGCATGATCGGCGGCTGGATGATAGGAACCAGTGCCATATAGCTGTAGGCGGCCACGGCGATGGAGCCGAGCAGGTTCGGAGTCAGACGGCTGGCGACGAAGATGGAGGTCGGTCCATCAGCGCCACCGATGATGCCGATACCGGCCGCATCATGCAACGTGAAGTTCAAGCCCGGGATGAAGGACAGCAAGAGGGCGCCGATAAGGGCGACGAAGATGCCGAGCTGGGCTGCTGCTCCGAGAAGCAGGGTCTTCGGGTTGGCGATGAGCGGTCCGAAATCAGTCATGGCACCGACACCCATGAAGATCAGGATCGGGAAGATACCGGTCTTCGGGTCGATACCCGCGTCGAACAACACCTTGATGAATCCTGCGTTACCCGTCGACGGGTCGACGCCGGAAATGTAGGCGAGAGGGATGTTGGACAGGAAGCATCCGAACCCGATGGGGATCAGAAGCAACGGCTCAAACCCTTTCTTGATTGCGAGATACAGCAGCAGGAAGCCAACGAGGATCATCACCAGGTTGCCGAGGCCGAAACCCTCGACCTGCCCGGCAAAACCTACGATGCCCGTAGACTGCCACAGCTGTCTCAAACCTTCTCCAATTTCACCAATCATTGCGGATCTCCTTACGCGATGGTCATGAGCACGGAGCCAGCCTGGAGCTGCTGCTGCAGCTGGACGGAAATCTTGGCGACCGTACCGTCGCACGGGGCGTAGATTTCATTCTCCATCTTCATGGCTTCCATGACGAGGACCAGCTGGTTCTTCTTGACCTGCTGGCCTTCCTTCACCTCGATGCGGAGCACGAGGCCCGGCATCGGCGCCTTGACGTCGGTTCCCGGACCTGCGGGAACGGTGCTGGCGGCGGGAGCGGCAGCCGGAGCCGTGGACTGGGTCTTGGCGACAGCCTCGGCATCGATACCGTAGGCGACACTGAGCGGATAGCTCTGGCCGTTGACGGTGGCGCTGGTGGCGGAAAGCTTGACGCCATAGGCCTTGCCATTGACGGTGACGGTGTACTCGCCAGCCTTCTTTGCGGCGACTTCCTTCGGATCGGCCTTTCTCATGCCGTTCACATGGCTCTTGCCCTGCAGGAACAGGATGCCCTTCTCCTTGCAGCTGGCGGCAATGAAGATGTTCTCGTCCGTGACGGGAACACCTGCATCCTCGAGCATCTTGGTCGCGGCCTTGACACCCTTCTTCGGGTCGGCGTCGTTGATGTCGACAACCTTCTTGGTGGTCGGTTCAAGGTGCAGCTGTTCGCTGGCGATCTTCACGACTTCCGGATCCGGGGCTACAGGGGTCTTGCCGAAGTAGCCGAGCACCATCTTGCCATAGCCTTCGGCGATCTTCTTCCACGGCCCGAACATGACGTTGTTGAAAGCCTGCTGGAAATAGAACTGGCTGACCGGGGTGACGGAAGTGCCGAAACCACCCTTGGCGACCGTGTCGCCCATGGCCTCGACGATCAACGGATACTTGTCCATCAGGCCATTGTCGCGCAGCATCTGGGTATTGGCGGTGAGAGCGCCACCGGGAAGCGGGAAGAACGGGATTTCCGGGTTGACCTTCTGTGCCTCGGGAGGCAGGAAATAATCCTTCATGCAGTCCATGAAGACATCCTCGGCCTCACGTACCTTGTGGATGTCGATGCCAAGGTCGTATTCGGTATGGCGAAGGGCATGCCACATGGTGATGATGTCGGGCTGGCAGGTACCGCCGGAGACCGGTCTCATCGAGAGGTCCAGGCTGTTGGCGCCGGCTTCCAGGGCAGACCAGTACTGCAGTACGCAGTTGCCGGCGGTCTCATGGCTGTGGAAAGAGATGGTCATGTCAGGTCCGAGCAGCTTGCGGGCTCTCTTGACGGTCTCGTAGACGTATGCCGGGGTAGAGGTGCCGGAGGCATCCTTGAAGCAGACGGAGTCGAACGGGATGCCGGCATCCAGGATCTGTCTGAGCACTTTCTCGTAGAAGTCGGGGTCGTGCGCACCGGTGACCTTCGGAGGAAGGCTCATCAGGGTGATGGTGACCTCGTGGCGGAGTCCGGCGTCATGGATGGCCTTGCCGGAATCGATCAGGTTGTTGACGTCGTTCAGGGCGTCGAAGTTCCTGATGGTGGTCATGCCGTGCTTCTTGAACATCTGCGCATGCAGCTTGATGATGTCCCTCGGCTGGGAATCCAGGCCGACGACGTTGACACCGCGGGAGAGGGTCTGCAGGTCGGCATCAGGGCCGGCGACCTTGCGGAACTCGTCCATCATGGCGAAGGCGTCCTCGTTGCTGTAGAAGTACAGGCTCTGGAAGCGGGCACCGCCACCAGCCTCGAAATGGGTGATGCCGGCTTCGCGGGCCGCGGCGACTGCCGGCATGAAATCCTTGGTAAACACACGGGCGCCGTAGACGGACTGGAAACCGTCACGGAAGGCTGTGCACATGAATTTGACTTGTTTCATTTGAAGACTTCCTCCATTGGTTATTTTCGGGACTGGACGACTGCTGCGCAAATCGCTGCGGCGATTTCAGCGTCGTTGCTGGCTGCAGGGGCTGTCACGACAGCGCTCGCCGCAGGTTGCTTTGTTTCCGGTACTTCCGGTACAAACTTTTTGACAATCTTTCCCATGAGCTTGGTAGCAAAGATCAGGACTGCCAGGAATACAAATACAGTACCCATGCCGAGCACCAGCAAAATAAGGCCATTCTGCAGGTTCGTCACGAGCTGATTTGCTGCTTCGAAGAACATAGATGGAACTCCTTCTCTTAAGAGTATCTGGATGCGATTTGCACCCAGCATCGTATTATGCGCAAAGAAAGCAAAAGTATCAAGGAGAATTGAAACCCTCTTCCATCCCTTTTTACTGTTTTTGACATATGTATTTAGTTTGTACGAATCAAAGTAAAGCAAATGCTTTACAAATGGATTTTCCCGGGGTGGTCGCTTGTCGGTCAGGGCGGAAATGACTATGGTTCAGAAAGGAGTGTTTTCACATGGGTGAAGGTATTGATTTCGAGGCCCAGATCGCGCAGGACAATGCGATCAAGGCCCATATGGAAGCGATCAGGCATAAGGTGCTGGTCATGAGCGGAAAAGGGGGCGTCGGAAAGACGACCGTCACGGTGAATCTGGCCAATGCGTTGGTGTCCATGGGCAAGACCGTAGGGGTCTTGGACACCGACCTTCACGGTCCGAACGTCGCCAAGATGTTAGGTTGCGAGGATGGTTCTTTGGTCAGCAACGATGGTGGCAAGAGTTTCGAGCCATTCGAGGTCCGCAAGGGGCTGAAGGTGATGAGCATGGCTTTCGCCGTCGGCGAGGACCAGCCGGTTGTCTGGAGAGGTCCGATGAAGCAGGCCGCGATCAGGCAATTCCTTGCCGAGTGCGACTGGGGCGCTCTGGACTATCTGTTGATTGATTCTCCCCCGGGAACTGGCGACGAGCAACTGACTGTCTGCCAGACGATCAAGAGTTTGGACGGGACTGTCATCGTCACCACGCCACAGGAAGTGGCTGTCCTGGATGGGCGCCGTTCGGTCAATTTCGCCAAGGCGATGAAGGTCAGGGTGCTCGGTGTCGTTGAGAACATGAGCGGATTGGTCTGCCCCCATTGCGGCGAGGAGATCGATCTGTTCGGCAAGGGTGGTGGAGAGAAGATGGCGAAAGAGATGGAAGTTCCCTTCCTTGGGTTTGTTCCCATCGAGCCGGCCCTGCGTCAGGAGGAGGACGCCGGAGACAACGTGATCGCTTCCCATCCGGAGAGCGCCTCGGCGAAGGCCTTTGCCGCGATTGCCAGGCAGATGGAGGCACAGCTCAAGTGAACGACCCGTTTCTCATGGGGGATCCCCTTCACCCGGACCATCTCGTCTGGAAGGATGACGGGCAGGAAAAGCTTGCCTGGCACGGTCCGATTTTCGATGTCACGCTTGTCAAGCGGTCTTCGACCGACGGCAGGACGGGAGACTTCTGCCGTGTGGAGAGCCCGGAGTGGATCACCGTGATTCCCTGGTACCGGAACGAGGAGGGCAAGGCGATGTTCGTGATGGAGCAACAGTTCCGTCACGGCAGCGCCACCGTCACCCGCGAGTTTCCTGCCGGCCTGGTGGAGAAGGGTGAGGACCCGAAGGTGGCCGCCGCCCGGGAGTTGCTGGAAGAGACCGGCAGCAAGGCGGAGAAACTGGAGGAAATCGGCAATGTCAGTCCCAACAGCGCCTTCATGGGCAACCGTTCCCACTTCTACCTTGCCGAAGGACTGAGCCATGTCGAGAGACAGAACCTGGATCCCAACGAACAGCTGGATGTCCTGTCCATTCCTGTCGAGGAGGTGCTCCGTGACATCGGTACGGGAATGTACGATAATGGAATCATGCTGATGGCCGCCTGCTTCTTCCTGAAGGAGTGCGCCAAGCGTCCCGGACTCAGGGATGTTCCAGACGAAAGGAGCCGGATATGAAGCGATGGATTCTTGCATTGATTGCCGTCTGTTCGATGTTCCTAAGCGGTTGCCAGAACCTGACCTCGCATGGCAGGACAATCACCGTCACCGGATCGGGAAGCGCCCAGGTGGTCCCCGATATCGCCACCTTTCTGGTGCAGGTGGATGAGACCCGTCCGACTACCGGCGAGGCGCTTGCCGCCGCCAACAGGAAAGTCGCCCAAGTGCTTGAGATCCTGAAAGGACAGGGCATCGCTAGCAAGGATATCGCCACCCAGAGCGTCCGCCTTGCTCCTTCCTACGAGTGGAAGGACAACGCCCAGGTGCTGGTAGGGCAGTCTTCCCGCCAATCCATCTCGGTCAAGGTCCGGAATTTGGATCAGTTGGGTGCCGTTGTCGACAAACTTGGTTCGGTAGACTCCATTTCCCTTGCCTCCCTTGCTTTCGACAAGGAGGACAAGAACGATGCCTATGCCGAGGCCCGGGAAGAGGCGGTGCGTGACGCCTATGCGAAGGCAGTGGCCTATGCGGTTCCTCTTTCCCTGCAGGTGGGCAAGGCCCGCTCGATTGTTGCGGGAGGCGGGGAGGTCATGCCCATGCCGGTCTACAAGATGGCGGCGCCGATGGCCGCCAGTGAGGATTCGACCGCCATCGAGCGCGGGACTCTGGATGTCTCCGAAGAGGTTACCGTCGTCTTCGAACTCCGTTAGGCACCATGCGCCCACAACGTATCTGGCTGTTGTGGGCATTTGCCTTTTTCGTTGCAAATCTTTCTCCAGCTTCCAATTTTTTCGAAATAGGGCTTCCCTTTTTAGGAGGAAATTGGTATAGTGGTGATAACGATGGAAATCTTTCTTTTCGGTTCCATCTTTTGTTTTCTGCCTGTTGTTTTTCCCCTCAGTTCTTTTGAGGTAGCAGCAGAAAACCTCCCCCGCATACATGCGGAACGCCCCCAAGAGTGCAAGCTTGTGGGCGTTTTCTTTTGTGCGAATCAGACCTTCAATCCTTGCAGGGGAGTGTTTCCGGTTCCTTCCACTCTGTGTGGGCAAAGATTTGGTTCAAATCAGAATTTTGTGGGATAGCCAGTTTTGAGTTGGCTTGCGGGAGTTCTCGTAGATCTTGTAGAAGAAGTACTGGGTGTCCCTGAAACC
>OMYY01000038.1 GCA_900315435.1 uncultured Spirochaetaceae bacterium | reverse complement strand
AGGATACAGATAAAGCTAGGCTACCTTTCTCCATTGATTTTCAGAGAAAAGGTAGCCTAGGATTATTTCAGGTCCAACTCTGGGGGTTCACCTCACTGTTGGGAAGCTTCCTTCTGTGCGGAGCGGAACGATCAGTTGTCGCGCTTCAGAGTGATGCGGATTTGCTTGTACAGTCCGTCTCCCTCGCTCTTGGTGTCGACCCCATAGTCGTTCAGCGCGGTGTGGATCAGGCGACGCTCGAAGGGGTTCATCGGCTCAAGAAGCACGCTTCTTCCGCTTCTCTTGACTTGGTCGGCGCTCCGGAGTGCCATGCGGATCAGTTGTTCCTCGTGACGCGTGCGATAGTTTTCACTGTCGATGATAACTTTCAGGTCGTCATCCTTCTTGCCAGCGAAGACGTTGGCCAACAGTTGGATGGCGTCCAGGTTCTTGCCTTTGCGCCCGATGATGATCGCGCTGGAATCGCTCTCGATATCCAATCCAAGCTTGCGCTCCTTGCGGAAGGCAACTTTTACCGTAGCCACATACCCCATCTTCTCCAGCAGGCCGCTGACAAAGTCGATGATGCTCTTCTCAAGCTCCGGATCCGCCGGCTCTTCGAGATCTGGACCATCATCCATCTGGCTGTCGGATGCTTCCTGCACCTTGCCCATCGGGGAGATGTTGGAGGGAAGCGGAGCATTGTTCTCCTCGCCGTAGTGGACGGCGATTTTCACACTTCCCTTTTTAAAGAGACCGCCCGGAGTCTTTGAGACGATTTCCACGTCAAAGTCTTCACGACCGATATGGAGATCGGCGATTGCCTTGTCAATCGCTTCCTGCTCGGTTCTTCCTTCAAAATCTTTCGTCATATATGCTCAACCTCTTATTTTTTCTTCGTGTTCTTGGTGATCGTGAATTTGACGTCCTTCGTCTCGTTCTTCTTCACCGACTTGTTCATGAACTGCTGCTGGATAATGGAGACAACGTTCATGACCGACCAGTAGACCATCAAACCAGAGGGCGAGTTATACAGCCAGAAGAAGAAAATCAGGGGCATACCGTAGGTCATAAAGGCCATCATGCCCTTCTGGTCGGAGCTCGTGGTCTGGCTCTGCGTGATCTTCATCGAGAAAATCATACTAATCGTGTAGAGGATTGGCAGCAGATGCAACTGATTCCCCAGGAACGGGATGTTGAACGGGAATGTACAGATGGTATCCGGCTGGGAAAGGTCGGGAATCCATCCAGGGATGAACATGGCTCCACGTAACTCGAAGTGTTTGTTCAACAAGCCGAAATAGGCGATCAGGATCGGGAACTGGATCAGTAGCGGAAGACATCCCCCCATCGGGTTGATCTTTTCTTTCCGATACAGCTCGCTCATCAGCATGTTCTGCTTCTGCGGATCGTTCGGGTATCTTTCCCTGATCTCGTTCAGCTTCGGCTGCAACTCGCTCATCTTGGCGGTACTCGCCATGCTCTTCTTGGTCAGAGGATAGAGCAAGGCCTTGATCAGCAGCGTGGTGAGGATGATGCCGATACCGTAGTTCGGGATGACCTTGTAGAACAGGTTCAGGATCCACATCAACAGGTTCTCGAGCCAACCGAGACCGGAAGAAGAGTCAAGGGCTGCCTGCAGGTTCAGGTCACGGGCACCAAAACTGTTGTCCTCCGGATGGTCGTAAATCACCATGGCGCTCTTCAGCTGAGGTCCGATATAGACCTGGTACGTATCGTTGATGGATGCGCTGCGTGTCGCGGAACGGGAGAAATACATCTTGTCCTTATAGGGAACGGCGGCATTCTCGTCCGCATATTGTGTCAGCTGGATATGGTTGGTATGGATATCGGGAATGACGATGGCGGAGAAATATTTTCCAACCAACGCGACCCAACTGTAGGTGCTGTCGGACTCCCATACGTTTCCACGCATGTTGACCTGTTTCTTTTTCTTCGAGCCGTCAGCCTTGGTATAGAAGCGGCGATAGGAGTATTGGTCTTGCTTCATCTCCGTGAATGCGGGTCCGATCTGGGGCTCAAAAGCCAGCGTATAGGCCTCGTTCTCAAAGGAAAGGGGCAGAACGGCGTTGATGCTGTTCTGGATATCAACGTTGATGCTGAACAGATACTCGTCAGGACCGAAGGTGTAGGTTTTCGTGATGGTGAAGGGGTCGCTGGATCCCTCACTGATGAAATGCTGGCTGAAAACTACCTTGTTGCCGTCAACCTTCGCTTGGAAGGTCGCGTCAATCGGAGTCGAGGTGTCTCTCCCCGCGTACATCAAAAACGCGTTACGGTCCCCTTCGTTGAACAGCAACTCGGCGGGCTGTCCGTTGTCGAGGTGCTTGTTCAGCTTGATGGAGGAAACAGAAGCGCCCACAGGATCAAAGGTGACGGTGAACACATTGGTCGAATACGTGAACTTTTCTTTGCTGGCGGATGAATCGTCAACCGGTTTGAAGGATCCAGCGGCACCGCTGTTGTAGGCGAGAGAACTACTTACTACCGTGGAAGGAGCCACGGCGGCATACTCTTTCGGAGACGCTTCTTCCGTGGTTGTCTGAGTGGTGTTCGGCTGTGAAGGAAACAAGGTCGCCTGCACAGTCATGCCGACCGTGATGACAATAACGGACAGCACTACCGCGAGAATGGTATTTTTTTCCATATAGGTTCCTGTGATGGATTATCGACGAAGCATACAGGGAATGATACAGATCAATGCAGGACTGGGGAATCGGAATACAACAAAACCCCCGCTTTCTGACAGAGGGTCTGGAACAACTGCGTTAATTGGAAATGGTCGTACGCATTACCTGGATACATCACAAAAGCAAAGTCATAGCCAGAGACCAACTGTTCTTTCGAGCATCTCCAAATCTCTTTGATCCGACGTCTGACCTTATTACGCTCGACAGCGGTACCATAATGCTTGACGGGAATCACGATGATCCGGGAAAAGGGAAGTTCATTCTTCCGCACGATAAGCTTCATTCCCTTTACGGATTGAGACTTACCGTGCTTGAAAATCAAATCAATCTCTGGTTGACTTCTGAGAATTTCTTGCTTAGTAAGGCTTTTTCTCATCGCTTACGGTCAGCTTTTTTCTGCCCTTGGCTCTTCTGCGAGCAAGTACAGCACGACCGCCTTTGGTAGCCATTCGAGCACGGAACCCGAACTTTCTGTTTCTTCTCATCTTACTCGGCTGATACGTTCTTACACCCTTGTAACTCATGTTGCAACTCCAGTTTCATCGCATGTTTCATGCGGATAGTTTTTGACACAAAAATAGGGATACCTACCCCTTGCGAGTTTCAAACTATATACAGCTACGTTAGTTGCGTCAAGCTACTCGGACCGTAGCACGTGCATTCTTTTCAGTCGTAGACTTGGATACGCTTCGTTCACACGTGAGATGATCTGATGTTGTTGAAGCTGAAGCAATTGCACCCAGACAGGATGGTCAGCCTTGACAAAGAGCACGTCACCTCTGATATCGGATGGAATCGTGTGACTTGCGCATTTCTCGCCTACCAAATCTTTCCATTTGCTCCCGAGTGTGAGCCGAGAGTCGTTCAGATCCATATGGAAATCATCAAGGAGCAGTTTCACCATCTCTTCGGCGTCCATTGTCTGACCGGGTTTGCAATTAGCCCTCTCACGCTTCTTCATGCAGCTTCAGTTCCCCTTCCTTCACATGATACACCATCGCGTCGTGACCTTGCAGTGTGTCGAAGTATTGTTCCTCCGGCAGAAACGTGTAAAACGCCTGGTCATAGGCATCGATGACTGTAAGAAAACGCGCCCGTTTCTCGTAATCCAGCTCCAAAAGCACATCATCCAGCAGGATCAGCGGTTTTCTGCCAGTCTTCTGCTGGAAAAAACGCATCTGCGCAACCCTGAACAGCAGGGAGGCAAGCCTGATCTGTCCCGTAGAACCCACATCCACCAGTAGCTTTCCATCAACCTTCACGAGAAAACGGTCACGATGCACTCCGCTTGTCGTAGTTTGCATGACCTTGTCCCGTTCCAGTCCTGACTCCAAGTACTGGATGACCTGATCCTCGCTTTCGCATTCTTTCCAGGAAGGAGCGTAATTGATGGTCACATTCCAATCGCTCCCACTTACCTGTCTGTAGAGAGAAGGAAAAATCTTGTTGAACTCGTCGACGGCCTGGTTCCGGGCTCTCTGGATCGCCAATCCATATTTAGCCAGTTGCAAGTCGTACAAGGAAATCAAATCGTATTTTTCATCCTTGATAGCCTGATTACGCTGTTTTACCAGCATTTTATATCTTCTTAGGTTATCTAAGAACATCGAATCATACATACTCATCGTCTGGTCGAAGAAACGTCTCCGATCCTCTGGATCTCCGTTGACAAAGGTGATGTCGGCATGGCTGAAGACAATACAGGGAATGGTATAGATCAGCTGTTTTCGGTCTGTAAGGGTCTTCCCGTCAATCTGGATGGTCCTTTTTCCTTGTTTGAACAACAGCGAAATCTCATGGGAAAGATTCTGCTCGTCAGTGAACACTCCCCTCAATTTGAAGGAAGTCTCACCGATACGGACCAAGTCATGAAAATCCTGGGTACGAAACGAAGAACCATAACAGAGCACGTACAGAGCCTCAAGGAAATTGGTTTTTCCCTGTCCGTTTTCTCCAACAAGCAATACCTGCCGACGTCCGACAGGTATTGTAGAGTTAGCGAGATTCCTGAATTGCGCAGTCTGTATGGAAGTGAAGCGCATCACACACCGGGTTGCATCGGCATGATGAGATGGAAGTAATCATGCTCGCCTTCCGGACATAGGGTGACCGGATGGAGAGGATCGGTGAAATTGAACGTGAAAGTCTCTCCTTCCATGACCTTCAGAGGATTTACCAGATACGTATAATTGAGGCAAATCGTGGTTGTTTCTCCTTCGTACTGGCAGTCCAGTGTCTCCTTTGCGTCCCCCATTTCGTTTCCCTCGCTGAACAGGGTCATCTGGTTGGGAGAGATTTCCAGGTAGATTTTACAGACTCTGCTGTCGATAGAAACGGCGACACGCTTGATTGCGTCAATCGTCTCCTTGATTTTCAACGTGCAATGATGCGTCTGCTGCTGGGGAATGACGCGACGGTAATCAGGGAAGGTACTTTTGATCAACGTGGTGTAGAAGAATCGTTTCGCAACTTTCGCGAAGATGATGTGTTCCTTGATGCAAAGATCCATCACTCCATCGCCGGGAGCCAGTTTTTTCAGCTCAGTAAAGAATTTGACAGGAATGATGACAGGTTTGAAATCTGGGATGGTTTCGGAAAACTTACGCTCGACCAAGGAAAGTCTGCGGCTGTCGGTAGCGACCATGTTCATGCCGACCGCACTTCTTTCCAGAAACAATCCGCAAAGGAATTGCCTGGTCTCATCAGTGCCGACAGAGAATGAAGTCTGGTCAGCCATCGAGATGAAAGCTTTTTGTCCGATTGTGAAGAATGAAGCGTCCTCGGCGCTTTCCAGAGCAGGAAAATCAGAAGCATCCATCACTTTCAGGGTCGAATTGAATTTGATGGTCGAGTCTTCGGGAGAAATTTTCAGGGTATTGTCGTTCTGCGCGAAAAGAATCGTGGTGTTCGGAAGCAAGCGGAGCGTTTCGAGAAGTGTTTCGCCAAAAACGATGGTGCTTCCTTCTTCAACCGTCTGCACAGGGATTTGCGTGGTGAAACCGCTTGCGGTGTCGGTGGAACGGATAGTCAGGATATCATCCTTGGTTTCCAGATAGATGTTGCTCAGGATGGAGAGAGAGTTTTTCTGCTGGGTGAAGTCCATCGCGTAGGAGATTTCATTCAGAATGTCTTCCTGCTTGCAGTAAAATTTCATGGTTGTAATCCTCTTTTCTTCTTATAATGAATATATAGGTAAATTTCTCGTAATCATAGTAATAGTAGCACAAAAAACGGTGGATAACTCATTAATTCGTTTCTAGGACGGTGTTTGTGGAATCGTAATCTGGTGGATTCCAAAGTGGACATCCAAAAGTTATCCACAATTGGTACATACGTGACAAAAGTTATCCACCTGAATCCACCGGCTATCCCGAGTGTATCCACCTGTTACGCGCTTGCCTGAATCTCCTTTTTCATCTTCTCTATGACCGACTTGAGGTCGGGATCCACGCTGCAGGTGGAAGAAATGCGGTCGCACGCGTGCATTACTGTGGTATGGTCGCGGTTGCCGAATTCCGATCCGATTTCGGTGAAGGAAAAGTTGGTCAGTTGCTTGGCCAAATACATGGCAATCTGTCTTGGCTGGGTAAGGGACTTATTTTTTTTCTTACCTTTCAAATCGCTCACGTTGACGTTGAAATAGTTGCAGACCACTTTGATGATTGTTTGGATGTTGAGTCCTGCTTCCTTTCCCCTCGACTGCATGAAGGGCATGGGGGCGAGCAGGTCGCGGGCTTTGTCCAAGGTAAGTTCCACATTGAGCAGCTCGCTGTAGGAAATCAATTTGGTAAGAGAAGCTTCCAAATCTCGAACGTTGGACTGCACGTTTTCTGCGACATAGCGAATGATATCCTCTCCAACTGATTTGCCTTGTAATTTGCATTTGTTTTGAAGAATAGCGACCCTCGTTTCGTAGGCTGGCGGCTGGAGGTCAGCGTTCAAGCCACGCTCGAACCGACTGGTCAAACGATCAAAGACTCCTTTCAGTTCATTGAGTGGTCTATCACAGGTGAACACCATCTGCTTCTTCGACTCGTACAGTTCGTTGAACGTATGGAAGAGTTCCTCTTGGGACTGGGTCTTGTTCTGGATGAACTGGATATCATCCATGAGCAGCACATCGACTTTGCGGAACTTGTTTTTGAACTGTTGTTGTTTTTCGATGCCCATGCCGATGGAGGCGATGAACTCGTTGGCAAAGGCCTCGGCGGTGATGTAGAGCACTTTCAACTCAGGCTGGTGGATCATGACGTAGTTTCCGATGGCATTGATCAGGTGGGTCTTGCCCAGGCCGACACCCCCGTAGATCAGACAAGGGTTGTAACTGCGTCCTGGGTTCTTTGCGATTGCCAACGATGCGTTGAAGGCATAGGCGCTGTTGTCGCCCATGATGAACTTGTCGAACGTGTAGTCGGGATTGACTCCGGACGCCTCGCGCTGGATTTCGCGGGATTTGGTGTGGGAGATGTCTGGGACAGACTTGATTGTCGAAGTCCGGGCCGATTCCCCGCTGGCGTTGGGGCTCATGTGCTTGTTGATGCCGATCTGGACATGCACCTCCGTTGCCGAGTATCTGCTGACATAGTTCTCGATGGAAGGGATGAATTTCTTGACCCGGTCGAATACGAACTGGCTGGACACCTCAAGATTGAGGATTCCTTCCTCTGAACCGACATAACCTATTTTGCTTGCAAAGGGAGCAAACTCCCTTGTCTCTTCTCCCGAGCGGAGCTCTTCCTTGCACTGCTTCCAAATTTCTTGATAATCATGGTCCATAGGTTCCCCATTTTACCCTTCTCTTCTATGGGTATGCAAGCAAATAGAAGCCCTTGTAACCTTCTCTCTCCCCCACTGTTCTCTTAGTTGTCAGGCAGTGGATTCCTCTCCGAAGGCAGAGTCGTTCCATCCTCTTGTTCCCCATGATTTCCCAATTTCAAGAGAGAGGAAATTTTTCCCTCTGTAACTTTTTGTAGGATAAATACATAAAAACGATGTACCTGCTTGAAATCCAAGCCGGTTTTTGATATGATTCCTATGCATTTACACAACGCATTTTTTTATGACTCTCAAGGAAATAAAACATGAACGAACAGAATGAAAACGACGAGCAGTTTGTCCCGACAAACCAGCAGGACAAATCTGTCATCCAGAAGGCGGAAAGTGCGTACAACTCGGGGACGATCAAGGTACTCAAAGGGCTTGAGGCGGTACGTCTGAGACCCGGCATGTACATTGGCTCTACCGGAATCACCGGCCTGCATCAATTGGTATACGAGGTCATTGACAACTCCATCGACGAGGCCATGGCGGGTTTCTGCAACGAGATTACGGTCTGTCTGGACCTGGACGAGCAAGGACGCCAGCGTTGTACCGTGGAGGATAATGGTCGCGGTATTCCGGTCGACATGCACCCTACCGAGCATAAGAGCACGCTTGAGGTTGTGCTTTCCCAGCTGCATGCTGGTGGCAAGTTCGACAAGAATGCCTACAAGGTCTCCGGTGGCCTGCATGGTGTCGGTGTCTCCTGTGTCGTCGCCCTTTCCGATTGGTTCGAGGCAAGGGTATACCGCCTTGCCGGCGGGTATCCGACCGAGGATCCGCAGCGCCCTGGCGGCATTTTCTCCCAACGCTATAGCAAGGGTGTTCCCCTTGGGGACGTCGTCAGGGAAGGAGATTCCGATCGCTCCGGTACCGTCATCAGCTTTGTTCCCGACTTCTCCATCATGGAGCCGAACGCGTTCGACTATACCGTGCTCTCCAACCGTTTCCGCGAGCTCTCCTATTTGAACAAGGGCGTACAGATCACCATTATCGACCGTCGTTCTTCCCAGGAGAAGAAAGAGGTGTTCAAGAGCGAGGGAGGAATCCCGGAGTTCGTCAGCCATCTGAACCAGTATCAGGAGCCTTTGTTCGACACTCCGATTTCCATTGAGGGCGAAAAGGATGGCACGAAGGTTGAGATTTCCTTGCAGTACAACAAGAAGTACGATGTGAAGATTCTTTCCTTCGTCAACAACATCAATACGCATGAGGGTGGTACGCACCTCACCGGCTTCCATATGGGCCTTACCCGTGTCGTCAACAACCAGATGACCAAGAACGACAAGCTGATGAAGAAGTACGACATCTCCAAGGAAGAGAACAAGTTCGAGGCCAGCGATATCGACGAAGGCCTGACGGCGGTCGTCTCCGTGAAGGTTCCGAATCCCCAGTTCGAGGGCCAGACAAAGATGAAGCTGGGAAACAGCTACGTCACCGGTCTGGTCAGCAGCCTGGTCTACGAGAAGCTGAACAACTATCTCGACGAGTTCCCCGACATCTCCAACGCGATCCTGATGAAAATCATCGGTGCGGCCCTCGGCCGTGTCGCCGCCCGCAAGGCGCGCGAGCGTATCCGCAGCGAGAACGGCGGTGGCGGCCTTCCTGGCAAGCTTGCCGATTGTTCCGAGAAAGACCCGGCAAAATGCGAGATTTTCATCGTCGAGGGTGATTCTGCAGGCGGATCCGCCAAACAGGGGCGAGACCGTCATTTCCAAGCGATTCTTCCGCTTTGGGGAAAGATGCTGAATGTCGAGAAGGCCCCTGAGTTCAGGGTTCTTGGCAACGACAAGCTGCAACCGGTCATCTCCTCCATCGGAGCTGGCCTTACCCGTTACAACAACACGACGAGCGATTTTGGCGACAACCTGAAGGATGCCAGCCACAACTTCGATATCTCCAAGTGCCGTTACCATAAGATCATCATCATGGCGGATGCCGATGTCGATGGAAGCCACATCAGAACCTTGCTGTTGACCTTCTTCTTCCGATATATGCGGCCGCTGATCGAGGCCGGATATGTCTACTTCGCCATGCCGCCGCTCTATAAGATCACGATCGGCAAGCGCATCGAGTACGCCTACGACGAGGATGCCCGTGTCGCGATTCTGAACAAGTATGGGGTGACCGATTCCAGCAAGGTCGAGATCCAGCGATACAAAGGTCTCGGTGAAATGAACCCCGAGCAGCTGTGGGAGACCACCATGAACCCGGAAACCCGCCGCATGGGCCAGGTCAGCCTGACGGACGCGGAGGAAGCCGACCGCAACTTCTCCATGCTGATGGGTGAAGAAGTCGAGCCGAGACGCGAGTTCATCGAGCAGAACGCCGAATACGTGACCAACTTGGATGCATAAGGACAAGAGAGAAATGGACGAACAAGAGGAAAAGAAAGAACAAATCATTGTTACGGATATCTCCAAGGAAATCCGTACTGCGTATCTGAACTACGCAATGAGTGTCATCGTGAGTCGTGCGCTTCCCGATGTCCGAGACGGACTGAAACCTGTCCATCGCAGAATCCTGTATGGCATGTACGAGATGGGTCTGCGTGCTACCGGCCAGAACAAGAAAAGCGCTCGTATCGTCGGTGATGTGCTTGGTAAATATCATCCCCATGGCGATGCGTCCGTCTACGACGCCTTGGTACGTCTGGGCCAGGACTTCTCTCTCCGCTACCCGATGGTCACCCCGCAGGGCAACTTCGGCTCCATTGACGGAGACTCTGCGGCCGCCATGCGTTACACCGAGGCCAGGTTCAGCAAGATCGGCGAGTCCATGCTGGACGACATCCAGAAGGATACCGTCGATTTTGTTCCGAACTATGACGAGTCCATGAAGGAACCGACCGTGCTTCCGGCCGCTTTCCCCTTCCTGCTGGCGAACGGATCCAACGGTATCGCCGTCGGTATGGCGACCAACATGGCTCCCCACAACCTGCAGGAAATCTGCGACGCCATCTGCGCCCAGATCAAGAACCCGGATATCACCTTGGATGAGCTGATGCAGTACATCAAGGGTCCCGACTTCCCCACTGGAGGCATCATTTGCGGTATCCAAGGCATCAAGGACGCCTTCGCGACCGGCAAGGGCCGTGTGGTCATCCGCAGCCGCTACGAGATCGAGAGCCATGAGAAGCATGACGATATCGTCTTCACCGAGATTCCGTACGCCGTCAACAAGGCCGACATGGTCAAGCGCATCGACGACATGCGCAAGGACGGACTGTTCCCGGGAATTTCCGCTATTCGTGACGAGTCGGACCGCAAGGGTATCCGTGTCGTGGTCGAGCTGAAGCCGGAAGCGGCAACCAACGTCGTCCTGAACCAGCTGTTCAGGGATACTCCGCTGCAGAGCAACTTCAGCATCAACAACCTGGCCTTGGTCGACGGCAGGCCCGAGACCCTGACCCTGAAGAAGATGCTGGCCTGCTACATCAAGCATCGCCAGGAGGTCGTGACGAGAAGGACTCGTTTCGATTTGAAGAAGGCTCAGGAGCGCGCCCACATCCTCGAAGGCCTGAAGAAGGGCCTTGACAACATCGATGAAGTGGTCCGGATCATCAAGGAGTCCCAGGATGACGAAACATCCTGTAACAACCTGATGGCCGCTCTGAACATCGACCTTATTCAGGCTCAGGCCATCATTGACATGAAGCTGGGTCGTCTTTCCCACCTGGAGACCGAGAAAATCTTGCAGGAGCTGGCCGACCTGGAAGGAAAGATTGTCTACTACAAGGACCTGCTCAGCGACGAGTCGAAGATCCTCGGAGTGGTTTCCAGCGAAACGGCGGCCCTTCCCGCCCAACTTGCCCCGAAAGACAGACGGCGCACCGCCATCGTCCTGCAGGAGCTGGGCGACAGCAAGGACGAAGACTTCATCAAGCGCGAGGATGTCGTCATCCTGGTCAGCGACAAAGGCTTCGCCAAGAGAATCCCGGTCGCCGAGTACAAGGTGCAGGCCCGCGGCGGCAAGGGCATCAGGACCGCACGTCTGATCGAGAAGGACAACATCAACCATATGCTGACCTGCCACAGCCACGACTACGTGCTGTATGTCACCAACTATGGCAAGGCCTACTTCACCAGGGCTTTCGACATCCCCGAAGCGTCGAAGACCGCGAAAGGCACCAGCATCAAGAACTTCCTTGAGATTGAGGGAGGAGAATCCATCACCAATATCATCAGCTTCCATGACTTCGAGGAAGATGGAGGCAAGTACCTGTTCATGATCACCAAGCGCGGCGTCGCCAAGAAGGTGGTGCTCGACCAGTTCAAGAACTCCAAGACCCACGGAGTCAAAGCCATCATCCTTGACGAAGGTGACGAACTTCTCGCTACCGAACTGATCCAGGATGGGGACGAGGTGATGGCAATCACCAAGAACGGCAGAGGCCTCCGCTTCAACGCCGATGAGGTCAGGGCCATGGGCAGGGCGACGCATGGCGTGCGTGGCATGAACCTGGCGAGCGATGACGAGATTGCCGGTCTCCTCAAGGTTGATGGAGAGCGCCAGATCCTGATGGTGACTTCGAATGGCAAGGGCAAGCGTGTCCGTTACAGCGATTTCATGGCGCACAGCCGTGGAACGATGGGTCAGAAGATTTACCGTCTTGATGACGACAACATTATCATTGGAGCCCAGAGCGTGAACGACGAGAATGATGTGGTCTGCGTCACCAGCAAGGCACAGACAATTCGTGTCCATGTGAAGGATATCTCCCTTCAGGGAAGAAACGCCGCGGGTGTCAATGTCGTCAGGATGAAGACCTCTTCCGACAAAGTGATTGCCATGGCCCTTACTGATTATGACGACGGCGAGGATGAGGAAGGAGAAGATGATTCCGTGCATCAGGACTCTCAGTTGCAGAACTACGATGTGATTGAAGCCGGATCCACGGAAAGCCAGATTCTTCAGCAGGAACAGGAGGAATCGGAGACCTCTTCCGAAGGAGATGGTTCTCCCGAGGATGCAAGCTGATTCCTGTCGGTTCTCACAAGGGGTTATCGGACATCCGGTAACCCCATTTTTTCTTTTCTGCTTCATCTCTTGGTCTTTTGTTGTTTCCCTACAAGCCAGTGTGGACATCTCAGCCAAGGCAGGCGGATTGATACACTCTTCTCTTTTTCTCTCCGGATGTCTTGTGAGATGGTCGCAGGAAGGAACGTTGATTTAATTGTTTGTACCATAATTATTTATAATCTCTATCGGATAATATGTCCGTCGGATTGGCCACACACCAAAACCGGCACACCAGAGTCTGTTGTTTCTCAGAACCAAGAAACGAAAGTACGAAAAAGCCCACACGAATCTGTCCTTGTATATAGTAACAAATGGGCTAAAACCTGCAATTCACGTTACATTTTGCAGGTTTTTCTGATTACGGATAATCCAAGAAAACAAACCAACCAATTCACTATAAGTACAAACGAAAGTGGTTTTGTAATGAGTATGTGTATGGTTCTCCAAATGGGCTTGCCGCTATGCTTGGCCCTGCATGGGAGAGGGCATTATGTCTTTCAATATTTGTTTGGTCCTATACGGTTTTGAGGGGAGATGCACGATGGAAAAGGAATGGGGTGTTAGGAATCCAAGCAGGGAGAAACCACATTTCCTATGAACGCCAGTATCCAGTATCATGGCAAGCTTCGAAGCCACATTTGCGCATGAGCCGCACGCAGACCGCCTAGATTCTGGGACATTCAGTATGTTTCTTCCAAGATTTGCGCTACGAGAACTTTCATAACCCCTCCCAACCGGGTAACCAAATTCTGATTTGAAACAGGGTTTCTTGGCCATCTGGTGTGTTTCACGTGAAACGTCCACTACAATGTTTGATTTCTGTGTGCTGGTACAGTACTGGTTTCGGGTGGTGGTTTGAAGGAAAGCGGATAAAAAGCGAGCGTTTCACATTGTTTCACGTGAAACGCTCATCATGGTCATGGGTTAGTCAACGTTGTTCTCGACGGTGATGGACGGGTCAACCACCTTTTTCAGGTATCTTTCCACGCCAGACTTCAAAGTCATCTGGCTCATGGGGCATCCTGCGCATGCGCCAACGAGACGGACGTTAACCTTTGTACCTTCCATAGAGATGAACTCGATATCTCCGCCATCGTTCTGCAAGGACGGTCTGATATTTTCAATAGCCTGTTTGACTTTGTCTTCCATAGGGGTCTCCTTGCCTTTAAAGATACTCAACCTTCTTTCAGCGGTCAATAATTGCAGGAATAACGAGTGACATTTCTACATGTTTCTTTTATATTGAAAACATGAGCGCACAAAAAGTCATTTTCCTTAATCAGAAGGGTGGTGTAGGAAAGACAACGACAGCAGTGAACTTGGGTGCAGCGCTGGCAATCAAGGGCAAGAAAGTCCTGCTGGTTGACCTGGATGCCCAGGGGAACCTCACGAGTTCTGTCTCCGCAGATCCACGTTTGCCCGGGACGTATGAAATCCTGGTAGGAGATGCACATGCCATCGACTGCTGTCAACCTACCCACATCAACAACCTGTCTGCTATCGCGAGCAACATCAACATGGCTGGTTTGAATGTCGAGTTGGTTGATCAAGAGGAAAGGGAATTCTTCATGAAGAAAACCTTTACTACCGTCGAAGACGCATTTGACTATATCTTTGTTGATTGCCCTCCTTCCCTTGGGCTTGTGACAGTCAACGCGATGGTGTGGGCAGATTACGTAATCATTCCCATGCAATGCGAATACTTTGCCATGGAAGGTTTGAATCTGCTTATGCGGACGATTTCCAACATGAAGAAATCCCTTAATCCAGGCCTCAAGATTTTGGGCATCGCTTTTACCATGTACAACAAGCGTCAAAAGCTCGCCAATGATGTTGTGGAGGATGTGACCTCCTATTTCAGGGACCTTGTCTTCAAGACGATTATCCCTAGGAATGTGCGTTTGTCGGAAGCTCCATCGCATGGGCTTCCCATCTTTGCGTACGATATCAGCAGCAAAGGCGCCAAAGCATACGCGAAACTTGGAGAGGAGGTGATGAGTCGTGTTGCTCAAGCAAACTAGTGGACGGAAACATGGGCTTGGAAAAGGTATCGAGAGCCTGCTGGATGATTATTCAGTCGATTCGAAGTTGTTGGGACTCTCTGACACGGTGAAGCAACCGGAAGCGCGGCAAGAGGAGAGGGTGGTGGAACTTCCCATCTCCCAGATAGTTCCTAATCCGAATCAGCCCCGTAAGACCTTCGACCAGACAACGCTCGATGAACTTGCCGAATCGGTGAAAAACCAGGGTATTCTTCAGCCACTCCTTGTGCAGAAGATTTCTGATACTACCTACTCGATTGTCGCTGGTGAACGCCGCTATCGCGCCGCGAAACAGGCCGGATTGGAAAAGATACCGGTGCTGATCAAACAGTTTTCTGATTCCCAACGCTTGGAGGTGGCTCTGATAGAGAACATCCAGCGTGAAAACCTGAACGCCATCGAAGAGGCCAAGGCCTATGCCTACCTTATCGACGAGTCTGGCATGACCCAGGACGAGCTTGCGAAAAAAGTGGGGAAGAACCGCTCGACGGTTGCCAACAGCCTTCGTCTTCTTGCCCTTTCTCCGGAAATGCAGGGAGACTTGCTTGCAGGCAACATCAATGCCGGACAAGCGAGGGCCCTCCTTTCTGTCGTCAATCCAGCCGACCGGCTGAAGTTGTACGAACATTTGAAGGAAAAAGAACTCTCTGTCCGTGCGACAGAACGGCTTGCCGCTGCCTACAATGAGGGTAAGAGGGTTGCTTTCCAAAAGAAGAAAAGGAAGGTGAAGGATCTTGAAGATTCTCCGGAAGTGACTGTCGTGAAGGAGAAATTGTTCCAGGCGCTTGGGAAGCCTGTCGAGATCAAGGGAACCATTGATTCCGGCAAACTGGTCATTCCCTATGATTCCGCCGATGAATTGGATCAAATCTGCGAATTGCTCGCACATGAAGAAGAGGAATAACTATGGACGTGAACAAACTGAGTGACGGCCTCTATGCCGTCCTGCATACCGAGAAGGGGGATATCCTCCTTTCTCTTGCATATAAAAAGGTGCCGCTTACCGTCGCCAACTTTGTTGGCCTTGCAGAAGGGGCTCTCAACCTGCAGAAACCGGGGACACCGTTCTACGATGGTCTTGTGTTCCATCGTGTGGTGCCTAATTTCATGATTCAGGGGGGTGATCCAAAGGGCAATGGTACTGGGGGGCCTGGATATATGTTCCCGGATGAATTCGACGAGAGCCTTCGCTTTGATGGCCCTGGTGTCCTTGCCATGGCGAACGCCGGCCCGAAGACCAATGGAAGCCAGTTCTTTATCACCCATGTCCAGACTCCATGGCTCAACGACCACCACTCCATCTTCGGCCGCGTGGTCGAGGGACAGGATGTGGTGGATGCGGTACAGCAGGGCGACCATATCACCAAGCTGGAGATTGTCCGGGTTGGAGATGATGCCAAACAATTCTCTGTTTCACGTGAAACATTCGCCGGACTGTTGAATGCGGCAATCCAGAAAGAAGCCGAAAAGGAAGCGGAGTCAAAGAAAGCGTTGGACAATGAGATTCGGAACCGCTATCCCTCCTACAAAGAAACCAAAAGCGGTCTGAAGTATGTGGTTGAGAAAGAAGGTGACGGAAAGAAGTTCCCGAAGTATGGACAGGAAGTCACGGTGCACTATGAGGGTTTCTTGATGGATGGAACGAAGTTTGATAGCTCCCTCAACCGTGGAACACCTGCCACCTTCCGCCTTGGTGAAGTGATTGAGGGCTGGAACGAAGGATTGCAGATGATGAGCAAGGGAGCCAAGTATACTTTCATTATCCCACCTGAACTTGGTTATGGGACCATGGGGTATCCAGGCGTCATTCCTCCGAACAGCACGCTCATCTTCAACGTTGAGCTTATTAGATTTTAACTTATCAAAATATAAGTAATCATGGGTAAAGAAAAGGCGATTCACTATGTCTGCTCGCACTGTGGACATGTCGAAACAAAATGGCTGGGAAGGTGTCCCGAGTGCGGAAGCTGGAATACCTTCGAAGAGGAGGCTATCAAGCCTCAAGTCGATACGACCAAAGTGGCGGTGATGAGCTCAGGGGTCGCCCCTGTGGTTCTTGGCGAAGTGCAGGTCGATCCCGGCTACCGTTTCTTTACCGGTATTTCCGAACTTGACCGAGTGCTTGGCGGCGGGGTAATGAAGGGTTCGGCCACGTTGATCGGAGGCGAGCCTGGAATCGGAAAATCCACATTGATGCTGCAGATGGCCGCGCTGTGCGGCCAGCATGCGAGCGTGCTCTATATCTCTGGAGAGGAGTCTCCCGGACAGGTGAAGCTGAGGGCGGAGCGCCTGCATCTCGACATGGCGCATATTTCCATTTTCTGCGATACAAGGCTTGAAGTCCTGCAGCCGATCCTGGAGAAGGCCAAGCCCCAGATTGTCATCATCGATTCCCTCCAGACCCTGCTTTCCAGCGAGATTCCCTCTCCAGCAGGATCGGTCAACCAGATCCGTGCCTGCTCGACCGCTTTGGTAGGGCTTTCCAAACAGTTGGGTATCTCCCTGTTTCTGGTCGGCCATATCACCAAGGAAGGGGTACTGGCGGGTCCGAAGGTCATCGAGCATCTTGTGGATACCGTGCTTTCCTTCGAAGAGACAGGAAGCGGAATCCGTATGCTGAGGGCATTGAAGAACCGTTTCGGATCGGTGGACGAGCTCGGCATCTTCCTGATGGGGGAGCGGGGGCTGGAGGCGGTCGAGGAACCTTCCTCATTCTTTATCAGCCAGCGTGCCGGCAAGGTGGCCCCTCCCGGTATCGCCTATACGGCGGTGACCGAAGGAAGCCGCACCTTTGTTGTGGAGATCCAGGCGCTTACCGTCTCGGCAAAAAGCGGATACAGCAGGGTCTACTCCGACAGGATCGACACGGCGCGCGTCATGCGGGTCAGCGCCATCTTGGAAAAGCATGCGGGCTTGGCGCTCGGCCAGACGGATATCTATGTGAATGTTGGTGGAGGAATCAAGCTGGGTGAGGTTTCCATCGAGCTTCCCTTGGCCCTTGCGCTCTGGTCCGCCTATCGGGGCGTAAGCCTTCCAACCAAACTGGTTTCCTTTGGAGAGCTCTCGCTTGCTGGCGAGATTCGTCCTGTGGGCTTTGCCCCAAAGCGCGTCAAAGCCGCCATGGAAATGGGATTTGAGCAGATGCTCGTTCCAAAAGGAACCAAGTTAGGAAAGGTAACCAACTGCCAAATTGCCGCAACCATGCAAGAAGCGATTCAGAAACTATCTTAACAATTGTTTGGAATGCAAATACCTATAAACGTTAGCAATCATAACATGCTTGGAGGGATGGTTTTTGCATGTCGGAAGACGCCTTGCCCGAAGCCGAGAAAAGACGTAGCGTGTAGCCATGTCCACCTATCGAATGCTTGTCATCAATCCCGGTTCCACTTCGACCAAAATCAGTGTGTTCGATGATCGTAAGGAATGCTTCTCAACCAGCGTGTTCCATGACGCGCCGTTCTTGCTCGCATTTCCCACAGTCAACGACCAGATGGAAATGCGCATGCAGGTGGTTTCCGATACGCTGAAAGCCCATGCCATTCCCATGGAGTCGATCGACATCTTTATTGGCCGTGGTGGCTGCGCCTATGCCCAAGAAGAAGGGGTCATGCCAATCGACAAACGGCTCAGGGATGACACGGCGGCCGACGTGGGAGGTAGCGACCATCCGGCGAAGCTGGGAGTCATGATGGCATACGAACTGGGATGCAAGTACCACAAGCCGATGTACACGGTAGACCCCACCAACGTGGACGAGCTGGACGACGTGGCTCGTCTGACCGGTATCCAGGGCTTGTACCGAAGAGCGCAGACCCATGTGTTGAACCAGAAGGGCGTTGCCAGACAGTACGCGGAGAAAATCAGGCGGAGCTATGAAACCTGTAATTTCATCGTCTGCCACATCGATGGAGGAATTACCATCACCGCACACAGGCATGGGCGTATGGTGGACAGCACGGAAGGTGCGGGAGGTGATGGTCCGTTCTCTCCTACCAGGCTTGGTTCCGTTCCCGTCATCGAGTTGCTTTCCTACCTTGAGCACCACTCGCTGGACGAAGTGAGGACTATGTGTTCACGCTCCGGTGGTCTGGTCAGCTATTTCGGCACCTCCAATTCGGACACCATCCACAAGATGGTGGAACAGGGAGACGCGAAAGCGACGATGGTGTGGTCTGCCATGACCTACCAGGTTTGCAAGTCGATCGGCGCCATGGCCGCGGTCCTGTCAGGCAACGTGGATGCGATCATCCTGACGGGAGGGCTGGTCCGTTTTCCCGATATCGTCTCGACAATCCAAGAGAAGTGTGGATGGATCGCTTCCGTCGTGCTGTATCCGGGCGAGGTCGAGCAACAGGCCATGGCCGATTCCGTGCTCGACGTGCTCACCGGTAAGCGTGATGCCCATCCATACACGGGGAAGCCTCTCTTCCAAGGGTTTGGTTGGGACAGACAGAACTGAGGTCAGCCAAGCAGTTTGAGCAGGACAGGGAAGGCGATGATGGTACCGACCGAGCTTCCGACCGAACAGGTCAGGAAGACGAGCAGGGCGTGCAGGATCCGGTTCTTGTACCAGGCGGAGACATGGGTGGCGTCCTCGGCAAGGCCCTCGAAGTCGCGCACCTTTGGCTTGTGGAGCGTGGCCTCGACCAGGCCACTGACAATACCGACGCCAATGGTGGGATTCAGGCTGGTGAAGGGGCTGGCCAAGGCGCTGATGACGATGTTCAGCGGGTGGGCAAGGCCGATGATGCCGCCGATGGCGGTGAAGATCGCGTTGACCGCGACCCAGTAGCCGAACATCTTCGCTCCCTGTTGCCAGCCGGCACGGGCAAAGCCCCATGCGATGATGGCGATGATCGTGGCGGGAATCAGGAAGCTGATCACTTTGCTTGCCTTCGATGCGGGAGGCACCTCGCTGATGCTCTTCAGGTCTGCAGTCGGATAGCCCTTTTCGTAGGCACGGAATTGTTTGACAATACCGTTCTGATGGCCTGCTCCGATGATGGCGACAATGTTGGTGCCGGGAGCGTTCCAGATGCTGGTCGCCAGATACTGGTCACGTTCGTCGATGAGCACCTGCTTGACGGTCGGCAGCTCCTTGGCGAGGTCTTGCAGCATGGACTGCATGGTGGCGTTGTTCTTCAGCTGTTCCAACTCCTCGGGGGTGACTTCCTCCTTGCTGAAGACTGCCTCGGCCAGCTCTCCGAGCAACTTCATCTTGTTCCAGAAAGAGGATTTTCTCCATGCTCGTTTCAGAGTGATCTGGATTTCCCTGTCACAAAGAGAGAAGGGAATATGCTGTTCCTCGGCGATATGGCCGGCGGAGATGATTTCTTCTCCGGGTGCGGAACCTGTCTGGTCGCCCATGCGCTTCTGATAGCCGGCAAGGGCCATGTTGGCAATCATGAGGAAGGCCTTGTTGGTCTTGAAGACTTTGCGGATATCCTGGTTCTTCCAGTCCTGGGGCTGGGTCTTGCTCTGCCATCTCCCGGCATCAAGCTCAAGACAGATGTGGTCCGGCTTGACCTCGTCGATGACGCTTTTGACCTCGTCGACGCTCTTTTGGGAGACATGTGCCGTCCCGACCAGGGTGATTGTCTTTCCATTCTTGAAGACCAGTTGCTTTGTATGTTCGCCGAGCTTGTGTGAAATCATGATCAGTCAATGATACTCCCATCATCCTTCGCTGGGCAACCAAAGAAGCTGTACGGCAAGCTCCAGCGCGTTTTCCTTGATGATACGGATATACAGCGGACCGGCGCTCCGCTCCGCCACGTAGGGATTCATCTCTCTCCTGATTTCGTCCCGGTCGGGAAGATACTCCAGTTGCTCGAAGCGCCAACGTCCCGGCTCGATGGCGAAGTCATGGGGTTTCTGCTTGTCGGCGATGCCCTCCGCGATCCGGTTCTTGTCATCTTCGTCCGGGGCGTCGGCCCATCCGTACCTGGTCACCGACAGGTCAGGCTGTGTCTCAAGGCAGAGCTCGCACCCTGTCTCCATCGTGTCCGCCTTCTCCAAGGCGGCCTGCCAGCAGGCCTCCAGACTGTCGCCTGGAAGGGATAGCTGTTTGTATGGAATTTGTTGGAACAAATGGAGTATCATGCCCCCAAGATAATGAAAACCACCGGCAAAGTACAGCAATACGCTTACACGCTTACCTATCGTCGTAGAGCCCGCAGGATCGTGCTCCGCTACGATGTACACGGTGCCCTGCACGCCAGCGCTCCCTACTACACCCCGAAGCTCGAGGTGGAGAGGTTCATCCTTCTGTCGTTGCCGAAGCTTGAGAAGATGAAAAAGCCCGAAGCGAGCTGGCAATCCGGTATGGAGCTCACCCTCTCTGGCGAACGCGTCAGGCTGGCCTTTGACGAGCAGGCGGGAAAGCCATACGTGCTCGAGGGGAAGCTCTTTGTGCAACCAGGTTCCCGGGATGAGGTATCCGGACGGGTCAAGCGCTATTTCCACGATACCACCAGAAATCGGGTTGTCCCGCTTGTGGCCTGGTGGTGCCGGGAACTTGGACTGACCGTCGGGCGGATCGCCATCCGGGACAGCCACCGGGTCTGGGCGAGCTGCTCGCGGAAGGGCAACCTCAATTTCTCCCTGCGTTGCGCAGGCTTGGGGGATGAGGACCTTTCCTATCTTGTCCTGCATGAGCTGGACCATCGGGTCAATTTCAATCACGGTCCCCAGTTCCACGCCTTCTTGGACAGGCACATGCCTGACTGGCGTCTGCGGGAGAGGCATCTGTCGGTCATGCAGCCCAAGTGCGATGTGTTTGGAGGAAGATGATGAAAGTGCTGATCATGCGGCTCTCCCCGTTTCGCGACGTGGTGAAGTCCACTCCCCACCAGTTCCTGTACGGCGAGTGCGCTCGGGTGTTGCCCGACGGGGATATCGATTTTGTCTTTCTGCCAAACGCTGCCGAGCGTGAGCGCCTTTCCACGCTTCGTGGATTGCGTACCGGGTTGGAGGCCTCCAAGTTCGACCTGATCCTGGTCTCGAACAGCTATGCGGTCGAGCTGGTCAACCTTCCCAGCATGCTGCGCTACGCCCACATCCCTTACCGGCACAGCCAGCGGGTACCGGACGCTTCCGCCCCCCTGATAGTCATGGGTGGATCCAACGCCATGGCCAGCCAGGGAGTGCTGTACAGCGCCGACGACGCCTTTGTCGATGCGCTCTATTTCGGAGAAGGGGAAGGAAACACCACACGTCTGGTCTCCGCGCTTCTCAAGACTCCCCGGAACCAGTGGCGTCAGGTGCTTTCCTCCCTGGAGGGAGAGATTGACGGGTTGATGGTGGTGGGAAACAGCCACACCTCCGTCAGGAAGGCGATTCTTCCGGATACCAGCCACGACTGGCTTTCCACCGCGAGGCAATATCTGTTCGACAGTCCCGAGGCGACCACCGCACGTCTGCAGATCAGCTATGGATGCCCCTATTTCTGCACGTTCTGTTTCGAGGGGTGGGAACGCAAGCCCTATCGGGAAGTACCCTATGAGGAGCTGGAGCGGGCTGCCAGGCAACTGAAGAGGGCGACCGGAAGCGACACCTTGGAAATCACCAGCTTCAACTTCAACACCCACCACGACGTGGTCAGGCTGATGGGCGGGCTGAACAAGTTCTTTTTTCGGGTCAATTTCATGAGCCAGAGGGCCGACATTCTCGCTGCCCATCCCGAGTTGCTTCCGTTTGAGGTCGCTGGCGACAAGCGCCAGTTCACCATCGGCGTCGAGGGCATCAGCGAGCGGATGCGGGCATACTTCCACAAGAACCTGGACCGCCAGACCTTCCTGAAGGTGCTTGACCAGATGCTCTCGCAGAACATCCGCGAGGTGAAGCTCTTCTTCATCCTCTCCGGCCTGGAGGAAGACGAGGATGTCGCCGATTTCCAGCGATTGCTGGAAAGTATCAAGAAGGTCCGCGAGAAGCGGAACCGCGGCATACGCATCCTTTGTTCGTTCGGTCTTTTGGTCCGCATGCCCTTCACCCCGCTGCGCTACGCCCCGTTGCTGTTGCGGGAAGAGCTGTGGGAGCCGGTTGTGGAGAAGGTCAAGCGGGCCACCGAGCAGGGAGGCTACGAATTCAGGCTGACATACCCCTACAAGGAATACTTCCTTTCCCAGGCCTTGGTCATGACCAACCAGCATGTCGCCCCGGCTCTCGAGGCGATGGCTGACGCGGCTCTGGTGTATGATGGCAGCCTCCCTGAAGGAGCTTGGGAACTATTCGAGGAACTGTTTCCCGTGACGGAAGACCTGACCAGGGAAAAGCCTGAGGACTGGCCTTTCGCCTATGGCTTTGTCGACTGCGGGATTCCCTCGAAAGTGCTCTACAGCCGATATGCGGACGCAAAGGAGGGAAGGCAGCATTCCACCTGCATGGGCGGAAACTGCCAGGGGTGCGGGGCATGCGACCAACGCCAGCGCGAAACGTTAGCCAGCCACACGATTTCCATGCCGGGAATGATGGACGGGCGGGCGCTGGAGACGCTGATGAAAGCCAAGGCGCAGGCGAAGCCTTTCTTCGTGAAAATGGAAATTCCCGAGCAGTATACCACAGCATACAAGGAAACGAAGGCCGCATACGTCATGAGAACGCTGATGCAGGCCATCAACCAAGGCGAAGAGGCTATCATGACAGTCCGCGATGCCGGCTTCGACAGCTTGGAGATGATGCGCTGGTGGGGGGACAACTGGTATGCGGTCTACCCCTTTTCCAATGATAGGCGGGGCGAAGTGGTCCGGGCCCTCGGCAAGGCAGGGTTTGCCGTTTGCGAGACCGTGCCTGCCCAGAACTTCTTGCAGGTGGAGATTGTTGGGGAGCGGGAGCAACTGGACAAGGCGGCGCGCCGGCTATTGGATGGCATGCATATCCCCTATATCCTTGGCAAGAACGAGGGGAAGAGTTTGTATGGCATCCCCCCGAAATTCCTGAAAAAGCATATCGTGGAATCCTGTATAGTTCAGGGAAATGTGCTAAGGTTGGAGGGAACGAGCAAAATACAGTTCTCTCCGCTTGCGCATAGCGGCCTTGTGGCCCACATCAAGCAGGCGTGAGGGAGAAGGAGCGAGAGATGCAGAAACCTGACGAGCTTGCGCGAAGCGTCTATCGAGTTTCGGCCAAAATCGGAAGCAAGGACCTGTTCGAGGGAATCTGGCCAATCCCCCAGGGAGTCATGCTCAATGCCTATGTGCTCAAAGGTGAGAAAAAGAACGTGCTGATTGACCTGGTCAAGGACTGGGATGGCGCCTGTGACGCCATAGAGGGCCAGATGCGGCAACTGGGGCTGCGTGTTTCCGATATCGATGTGCTGGTGATCAACCACATGGAGCCCGACCATACCGGTTCCCTTGCGTCGCTGGTCGCCAAGAATCCGAACGTGGAAATCTATGCCACCGACAAGTCGGTTCCGTTGCTGAAGGCCTTCTACGGGGTGACAACCAACATCCATCCGGTCAAGGATGGGGAGACGCTGGATATCGGCGGCCGTACCCTGCAGTTCTTCGTGACTCCGAATGTCCATTGGCCTGAGACGATGATGACCTATGACATCGAGGACCAGATCCTGTTCAGTTGTGACGCATTTGGAGCCTATGGCCGGTACGACCACTGCTTCCATGATGAGTTGGACAGGGAAGAGCTGGCGTTGCTGTCCACCGAGACAGAACGCTACTACGCCAATATCGTCGCCGCTTTCAGCCCGTTCGTCACCCGCGCCATCAAGAAACTGTCCGACGCCAAGGTGGGACTCAGAATGGTGGCGCCGAGCCATGGTGTGGTCTGGAGAAAGGATCCGCTCGAAGTCGTCGACTGGTACGCGAGACTGGCTGGCTATGCCACCGGACCGCGCGAGAAGGAGATCACCTTGGTCTGGTCCAGCATGTACGGCAACACCGAGTGCATGGTCGAGACAATCCGCAAGGCGGTCAGCGATGCGGGGGTGATCCTCCACGAGATCCGCATTCCCCAGACCCATGTCTCCTACGTGTTGGAGAAGGCTTGGCGGTCCAGCGGGGTCATCTTCGGCATGCCGACCTACTCCTACAAGATGTTCCCGCCGATGTACGACGTGATGGACGAGATGGAGCGTAGCCGTTTCACCGGGCGCAAGACGATGCGTTTCGGGTCATTCGGCTGGTCTGGCGGAGCCCAGAAACAGTTCGACGAGTTCATCGACACGATGAAGTTCGAGCACGAGGGCAATGTCGAATTCCAGGGTCACCCGACGGAAGAGGACAAGAAGAAAGCCTACGATATGGCCTTCAAGCTTGCCATGGAAATCAAGAACGGTTGAGCTGTAGACGACAGAAATGGAAAACGGACGTGGCGGGGAAACCCGCCACGCGTGTTTTCAGGAGTCGCCGGTGATGATGTCGACGTAGACCGTGTCCCTGTAGTTTCCCGCGGGAAGGTTGAGGTTGTCAGTATTGACGAACGACGCGTTGACCAGTTTCCTGATTGGAATGGTCTCTCCCTTGGGCACAGACAGGGTGATGGTCTGGGTCGGGTCGTTCAATGTCTTCTGGCCGGCCACATCGAGTGTGACCAGAAAAGCGTTGTGGTTGCTTTTGTCGTCATCCAGATGCAGATAGTAGAGGCTGTGTCCCGTACCAACCGGATCGTTGTCGTACATGGCGATCTTCAGGTTGTAGTCCTTGCTGGGGGTCTTGTTGTTGCTCGTAGTGATTTCCAGCTTGGCGACCGGTTGTTCCACCCCGGGCTTGCCCGAGTCGATCATTTCCGTGTTTTCCACCACGGACAGCGCGAGGGTCTGCTTTTCCGGCTTGTCCGCATCGTTCCGGTAGGTTTCCTCGGTTGGAGGTACCTTCATTCCGCCCCAATAGTCGAACTCGTTGGTACTGTTGTCAAGGATAAGATCCTTCCGGTTGTTGTTGGACGAATCGTAACTGTATTGGAGAGAAGCCATCTGGATGTTGACGTCTTGGAAGTAAATCGGAGAGTCTTTTGCATAGGATTCCAAGTCCGACAGCGTGTAGAGGTAGAACTCCACCTCGATACGGGTATCCTGGGAAATTTCCGTGTGGGTCTCGGGACAGGGCACCCCCCATCCTCCCCAGGTGACTGTGTTGGGGGCGAGAGTCTGAGGAGCCAGCACGACATTGTTCGGTTCAAATCAGAATTTTGTGGGATAGCCAGTTTTGAGTTGGCTTGCGGGAGTTCTCGTAGATCTTGTAGAAGAAGTACTGGGTGTCCCTGAAACCGTA
>OMYY01000068.1 GCA_900315435.1 uncultured Spirochaetaceae bacterium | reverse complement strand
GACAAGTTCCGCCTGGAGAAGGGGAAGACGATCCACCTCTTGGGCATCGCCTTCAGTTCCACGGGGCACACCGTCCAGGACTGGAAGGAAGAGGTGCTGGATTGAGAGTTGTACCCGACAGTGAGCATGGGACAGCGGCAAGGCCGATACGGACCGTTTCAAACCAGCATTTTGCAGGCTAGCCAAAGAAGCAGTGGATATCCTTTCATTCGTAAACGGTCCCGCATGTGGTCTTGGTCATGTTGCCGGTGCCTTCTGCCACGGCCGTTGGTTTATGCGCAGATGAAGTGGGATGGTCACCTCGAGGCCTTGCCATGCAATTGCCGTCCATGGCGAATGTTGCCTCTCCTTGTTGGTGGGAGGCGCCTAGCGCAGTTCGATACTCTTCGCGTTGTACCAAAGGAAACCGTTCGTTGCGCAATATGCGTCGATTCGCTTCGCAAGAGCCTTGCTTGCCCGGTATTCCAGCAGATACACGAAAAGGCCGCATTCCTTTGCGGCAGAGAGGTACTCCTGAAAATAGGCCGAAATGGATGCTGGCTGGTTCCCATATGCCCTCTCTGCAACATCCACGCTGGTAAACACCGATTCCTGGTTGATGCCATCAAACAGCGACCGGGCTATTCCTTCTTGCATGCACTTCCTGACGAAGGTATCGCCACCGTTTATGATAAGCGGCAGATGATACCGCTTGAGCCCTTTCAGGATCGTGCAAAGACCTTGGAACATCTCTTCGGCAGGATAGTGGTCATAGACATCGGCATTGTCCAGGAAGAGGCCATCGAGGCCCTTGTCCGCGTACTGCCCTCCCAGTTCGTCCGTGAGAAAGCCCTGCCATGCGGAAGAGGACACATCGACCCACCTTTCGTCCGGCCAGTTCTCATAAGGGCCGAGGGATAGGTTCTTGAAACGGTCGTAAAAGGGACGATATGTCTCGATCGAACCGATATTGAGATACCCATATACCGTCTTGCCATCCTGGTGCATCCAGGCGATGTCCTGCGCCGAAACCCCGGCAGGGTCGATCACAACGAGACGGTATCCATCCGTCCGGGAAAGCTGTCCGGCGCCAAGGCCGAGAAACACCCCGTAGTCCCTCGTTTTTCCCGGCGTGCTCCGGGAAGGAAACAGCGGAAGAGCGGACAACAAGAGCCCCAGCATGCATGCGAGCATTCTTTTCATACTGGCAGTTCCTCCATGGCTATGGTTGCTGCCTGTCCGGTTTGGCAAACCGGTCGAACGCGTTCTGGACGCTTCTTCGGTAGGGGCCTTCCTCGCTGAAGACAGGTTTCCCCTCGCTCTTGGTCCCCACGCGCCGCAGTTGCCCGTAGCCCGTGTTGCATTCATGGCTGGCGTCTCTCGCGGGATCCACATAGGCGGTGAACCATGCGATGATTTGCTCCCGCAGTTCCTGCCTTTGCTTCTGCAACCCAGGATCATTGATCCGGTTGTCATGCTCGTCCGGGTCGGAGAAAAGGTCGTACAGCTCGTCCGGACCGTAGGGGATGCGCATGACATATTTCCAGCGCTTCGTGCGGATCATCCTTACCGGACCATACTCGTCGTAGACGACCACCGGGCGGTCTGATTGCCTGAGTTCCTGTCCTTGGAACAGTCCGGCGAAGCTGGTGCCGACAAGAGGCTGGCAGGTTTCCGGTCTTTCGAGCCCCAGCACATCGAGGAAGGTGGGGAAGAGGTCGTAGTGGGAGAGGAGCGACTGGTCGACACGGTCCTGCGGGACATGGCCGGGCCAGGAGATGATGCAGGGAACCTTTACCGAGGAATCATACATGTTTTGGGGAAACGTCCCGTTGCCCTTGCCCCAGACGCCGTGCTGGCCGAGGCTCATCCCGTTGTCCGAGGTGAAGATGACGATGGTGTTCTCCTCCAATCCGAGCCTTGCAAGCTCGTCCAGGATCCTTCCGATGGCCTCATCCATTGCGGAAATGGCGGCAAAATAGCCGCGGATTTGCGCCTTCCGTCCTTCGGGGCCGGGTTTGTACGGTGCGGCAAGGGTGAGCCATGGGTGGAGCGGCTCGTTTGCAACCGAGGGAAAATCGGTATCCCGGTACAGGTCGAGGAATTTCTTGGGGTGATTCGCCTCGTCCCACGGCGCATGAGGGGCCGTATAGTGGACGCTGAGATAGAAGGGCTGGTTTCCCTTTGCATACCTCTGGAGGTTGCTGATGGCGTCATCGGTAATCAGGTCGGTGACATACTGTCCCTCCAGAGTCTCGATGTTCCCGTCACGCACCATATCCGGCTTGTAGTAGGGACAGCCACCTTTGGCGATGGTGTACCATTCGGTGAACCCATGCTGGGGATGGACGCTGTCGCCCATGTGCCATTTGCCCGAAAGACCACACCGATAGCCCGCTTTGGCGAGCATGTCCGTATAACAGGTCAGTCCTTCTAGGTAAGGAATCGCCTTGCTTTCCTCCGCATAGCGGGAATCTCCGTTGAGGGCTGGATACTGCGCAAGGTCGATGTTGCCTCCACGCAGCCAATCCTGGATTCCGTGCACGGAGGGAATGGTTCCGGTGAAGATGGAGGCGCGTGCCGGAGAACAGACCGGAGAAACGCAGAAGAAGTTCTCGAATCGGGTTCCCCGCTTTGCGAGCCAGTCCAGACGGGGCGTCTGCAGCTCGTAGCATCCGGCGCTGTGCAAGGCCCACGCTCCCTGGTCGTCGGAAAGAATGAACAGGATATTGGGTCGTTTCGTCATAGTCATTCCTTGATGCCTCCAGCAGTCACGCCGCTTACGATTTTGTCGGAGAGCAGGATGTAGATGGCCACGGTCGGGACGAAGACGATGACCACCGAGCAGAACAGTCCCGCCCAGTCACCGGTGTTCATCATCGAGTAGACGGTCTGGTACAGAGCCACGCCAATTGGCCGGAGTTTCGCTTTGTTCGCGAAGACAAGAGCGATGAAATACTCGTTCCAGAAGCGGATGAAATTGAAAATCACTATGGTGACGAGCGCAGGTTGGGCAAGCGGGAACATGATCGACCAGAAGCACCGCCATGGCGTGCAACCGTCGATGGTGGCCGCCTCCTCGAACGAGGCGGAAATGCCGCGGAAAAAGGCCATCAGGAAGAATGTCGTATAGGGAATGGCGGAAGCTGTGTAGATGTAGATGAGGGTCAGGTGGCTGCCTGCGAGATGGAGCTTGCTGGCAGTGGAGAAGAGCGGCATGATCAGCATCACGCTCGGTACGCCCATGCAGACGAGCACGGCTTTCCGCAGCAACGTGTTTCCTCGGAATTTGAAACGCCCGAGGCAATAGGCGGCCGGCGCGCTTACCAGCAGGGAAAGGACACAGGAGGGAACCGTGTAGATGACCGAGTTGACAAGGCTCGCCGCCTGCTTGTTCCGGATAAGGGTCCTCTGGTAGTTCTCGAAATGCAAGCCGCTGTGTAGAAGACGCCCGCTGAAGATCTCCCGGGTTGTGGAAAGCGACGCCAGGATGATCCACCCGATCATCACGACAGTGAAAATCGTCCAGAGAATGCCGATCGCATAGGCGGGGGCGCGGCGAAGCTCCTGCCTGCACACGTTCGTTCCGCCAATCTTTCTTGGTTTCATACCGTTTCCTCCTTCACGATTTTGCTGAGCAGGGACGAGACAACCACCACGATGATGGTCATGGTGACCGCGCTGGACGCCGCAAGCCCCGCGTGGATGCCGCCCTGGGTTACTTCGGTTCCGAACAGCGTCTCGTACACGAACAGCATCGGCGTATAGGTCCTCACACTCTGGAATACCTGGGAAAGCGCGAAAAACCCCATCGTACGGGTGGTCCATAGGACCAAAGCGGTCGAGAAGACCCCTTTGATGAGGGGAAGGGTGATCTTTGCGAACTGGGAGAACACGTTCGCGCCTTCGATCCGCGCGGCTTCATAGAAGTCGATTGGTATCCGTTCGATGCCGGCGATGAAGATCAACATGAAGTATCCGATGTTCCCATACACGAAAGCGATGAGCATCGAGAGGAAGATATGCTGGTTGTCCAACCAGCTGAAGCGTTCCAGCGCGGTCCAGCGCAGCAGTCTGCCGATACTGGTCATGAATCCGAACTTGCTGTTGTAGATGTACAGAAGCCACATGTAGCCGACAGCGATGGCGGCGATGACATTGGGCAGATAGATGACCGCGCGGAAGAATTTCTTCCCTTTCAGGTTGGTGGTGAACGCGACAGCGAAGACCAAGGCGAAGAGAATGGTGGCGAGTCCCCCATATATCCATAGCTTGGCGATATTCGCCATGGAACGGAGGAAAACCGAGGTGTGTGCCAACGCAATGAAGTTCGACATCCCGACGAACCGCCATTCGCTCATGGGAGCGACGACGCTTTTCACGTCGAACAGGCTCATGACCGTGGTCCGGCAAACCGGGTAGAGGAATACCGAAACAATGAGAAACACCGCAGGGCCGAGAAAGAGAAAAAGGTTTTTGGTATCAAGTTTCATGGAAAAGGCTCCCGAATGGGGGTGCGGGGCAAAGACCCCTCACCCCCCATTGGTTCGAAGATGCATCAGAACTTGGAGGCTTGTACGACAAATTCCTCCGCGCTGATCTTCCCGCTCATCAGCAACAGGCATGCGTCGGTGATGACCTGTTTGCTCTTGCTGTTCAGGAAGAACCCAGTCTGGGAAGGATAGCGGTTCGTGCACTGGTCGAACACCACCTTTGCCTCTTCCAGATTCTTTGGCCAGGAGGATTTCACATTGACGGGGATGGCATTGGCCATGTCGGCGAATTCCTGGTCGTATTTTCCGGTCACGATGAAAGCGGCGAACGCCATGGCGGCGTCGACCTCCTCCTGCGTGCAGTTCTTGTTGACGGCGATGCCGAACGTCGAATAACAGAGCGACTCCAGGCCGTCAACACCATTGGGAACCGTCGGGAACGCGAAGAACCCCCACCTGAAGGTATCGCCGGTGGAAGCGGCAACCTCGTTGGGAAGCCACGTTCCGTTGATATACATGGCGATGTTCTCGTTGATGACCATGTTCTGCTGGGCAGTCGGATACACCAGCGAGGCGATATCCGGATCGAAATACCCCAGCTTGGCTACCTGCTCGATCGCTTTGGCTCCCTCAAGCACTCGTGGATCCTTCCACAAGGCAGGTTCGCTCGCCAGCCGTTCCACGAACTGCGTGCCGCAGAGGCGGGAAAGATAATAGCCGAGCCAGCTGTTGCAGTAGAAGGAGTCCGTGGAAATGGGGATGTATCCGGCATCCTTGATCTTCTTGCATGCCGCGAGCAACGCGTCCCACGTCTTCGGGTATGTCGTGATACCGCACTTTTCGAAGATCTCCTTGTTGCAGGTGATCATGTATGCCTGGGGCAGGAAGGGGACAAAGCCGATTTTCCCGTTGAAGAGCTTGCGGTCGAGAACCATCATGCTCGGCATCAGGCAGGATTCGAGGCTCGCCCCATTCGTTCCCGGATACGCCTGGGCCATATAGGGAGTCAGGTCAAGCAGGAAGTCGGACCACCGCACCTGGATGTTGTCTGCGTTGGCATCCATCATGCTGACTTTCGTGCCAGCCTGGATGGCGCTGGTCGCCAGGGTCCTGTTGTCGCGGCCGTTGAAGGTCATGGTGATTTTCACGCCAGGATTCTGTTTCATGAAATCGTCAGCGGCCTCTTGCAGGATGACACCTTGGTTTTCGTTCGCGTTGTAGCTGGACCAATACTCGAGCTTCGCATGGAGAGCCGAATCGGATACCGGGGCTGTCTGTTCCGTCATGCCGCCGGCGAATAAGGCGGATGCGCACACCCACGCCACTGCTGTCAACCATCGTTTCATACTGAACTCCTCCTTTGAGCCAATGATGAAATATGAGGGATGTCCTCCCTTTGCGCGTCCATAGAACGCATGAAAGCAAGCTGGGTCCGAGCCCGGTCAAGGTTTTGCCTCGGCCTGCTGGTAGCGTAATACCGGTCCCCGTCGAGATAGTCTGTGAGAAACCTCACCGCCATGATTTGCGTGATCGCGCGGCCGCTTTCGGCAAGCAACGATGCTTCGGCCTCTGTCAGGAACGTAGCGGCCTCCGCGTATCCCTCCAGAAGGGCTTGGAACCTCGAGATGCTGCAGTGTACCTGCGTGGCATCTGGCGCATCCTCCGCCGCGGTAATGGTTGCCGTCCGGATCATGTCTCCGGTATCAAACAGGATGGTGCCGGGCATGACGGTATCGAGGTCGATCATGCAAGAGAGGCCGTTCTTTCCGAAAAGGACATTGTTCACCTTCGTGTCGTTGTGGGTCACCCGGGTGGGTAGCCTCCCTGCCTGCCAGAGATCCCAGATCGCGCAACCTCGTTTCCGGTTCTCCTCCAGATACGCCAGCTCCGGACGTACTTCCTTCACCCGGTCGAACTGGTCGGATTTCACTGCCGCGTCCAACTGGACGTAGCGCCATGCCATGTCGTGGAAGTGGGGGATGGTGATGAAAAGCCGGGATCCGTCGAAGTCCCTCATCTGGCTTTGGAACAGTCCGACCGCACGGCCGAATCGATACGCGATTTCTTCGTCTGCCACCATGTCATAGTTGTCCACCTGGTCGATGAAGGAATACATCCGCCAACTGGAGCCATCGGGTTCTTGATGGAACAATCTGCCATCCTTGGTGGGAATGATGGACAGGTGCCGCCGCGAAGCGTCCGGCAGCCCAGCCACTTTGCTCGCGATATGGGTGGTGACAAGGCGGATGTTTTCCATCAGTTCGGCGGGATGCGGGAAAACGGCCGTGTTGATCCGCTGCAACACATAGGAGGAACCTGCGGAAGTGTGGACCATTATCGTTGTATTGATATGTCCGGTGGTGTTGGCGTGCCTATCCCGCAGCGAACCATTGATTGCGAAGCGACCCACGATGTTTGTAACGTCCATAGCTGTTTCCTATCCTGAAGTCTAAGGCCCTTTTCTGAATTGAACATGGACGGAGATGCTGAAAACATGGACAAATCTGCAATAAGTGGTAGTGTGGGTGTATGGATATGGATGTCCGGCTCTTTTTTGACCCGCGCGTGAAAAGCTTCGTCGACAATTTTTCGTATTGCTTTGACGTGAAAATCACGTTTTATTCCGTGAAGATGGAAGAGTGGTTGGTGGGGTATCATTCGGATGCGAGCGATTATTGCCTGCTGATCCAGCAAGAGCTGAGACTTCGTCCCCGTTGCATGCATCTGGACTGGGTGATGTGCAGACGTTGCGGACAGAGCGGGCGGCCGCTGTGCTACCCGTGCCATGGCGGAATGACCGAGATCATTGTACCTATCCGTCTGGAAGGGAAGGTGGTGGCCTATGCCATGATGGGGCAGTTCCGCAGGAATGCCCTTCCCCCGAAAGATGTGGTGGATGCCTGGGTGTCCGGTGGAAGAGACCCCAAAGTGCTCGAGAAGGCATATACTGCAAATGGTCGTTCCAGGGGGACAGTAGTGCCACATTAACGGGCCAGCGCATGCCATGTAGTTGGGCCAGCCCAAGTGCCGGCCCGCAGGCCGGCTA
>OMYY01000085.1 GCA_900315435.1 uncultured Spirochaetaceae bacterium | reverse complement strand
GACAAGATCTTCCTTCATAAAAGTCGGAATACCCCTCATAGATGTCTGGTGAAGGATGTTCTCCACCCACGCTGGCTTTGAGTCGCATTTCCCTCTTCTCTTCCCGGTCTCCGTGCCAACTACCACCCAATCGATGCCCTGCAAATCCATGTCCTCCGGCATCGGAGAGAACATCGGCTCGAATGTGACATGGTAATGCCTGCATTTGATGTGCTCACGAAGATCTGCAATACGGTGCAACTCATTTCGATGGGTTACGGTAACGCCAATCCAGGCATTGTCGAAGTCCGTCTCAAAGTCGATCCGCTCCGGCCGCTTGGTCAGGAAAACATATTGATGCTGCGGATTGGCTTTCATCCGTTCGAAGATCTCCTCCCGCCACTCGGGCAGCCAGCCAGTAAAGTCGCTGAGACCGGTCATAAACCATACGTGAGGCTGCTTGTTGTCCAGGATATGGAGCTTGTTCCTGAAGAATACGGGCTTGGAGAAGTCGTCGGTCATATGGAAACGCCGGCAGTTGTTTCTGGCATAGCAATAAGGACAACCGATGTCACATCCGACAATCAGGTTGACGTTTTTGATCAAGGATTTGATACAGACGGACATGGACGGCTATTTATTGTTCAGGCGGATTTCCTCGTGGTAGAAATAGTTGACGATGACCGGTTTACCTGGCTTGCTTCGCCCGTAAGGAAGATCGTTTCTCAAGTACGGAAAATCATTGTCGATGCATATTTGCTTCACCTGCGCCTCCAGATCCTGCCAATAGCCGCGCTTCCCCTTGTTGTAGATTTCGTCGTACAGCGGAACCAGATGGAGATACTTTTCGTCAATGTAGCGCATGATCTCACCCTTGAACTGGCCGCGGAGGTTCAGGTTCTCCAGCCAGATGAGGTCAGCCTGATCCTTTGCGCGTCCGATGATGGCCGGTACATCTGTGATGCCCGGGAAAATGGGCGAAACGAAGCAGACGGTGCGGATTCCCTCGTCGTGGAACTTTTTCATAGCAGCCAGGCGGCGTTCGATGCTGGGGGCATCATCCATATCGTCCTTGAAGTGCTCGTCCAGGGTGTTGACCGACCAGGAAATCGTCACCTTGGGAAAAGTCTTCAGAAGGTCGATATCCCGCAGGACCAGGTCTGACTTGGTGGTGACCATAATCTCCGCCGACGAGCCCCGAAGCTGCTCCAGCAGCATCCGGGTACGCTTATAAGTAGCCTCGTACTCGTTATAACCATCGGTAACAGAGCCTATGACGATACGCTGTCCGTCGTATTTGTGAGGATCCGTGATTCTGGGCCAACTCTTCACGTCAAGGAACGTACCCCATTTTTCCGTATGGCCGGTAAAGCGTTTCATGAATGAGGCGTAGCAGTACCGGCAAGCATGCGGGCAGCCTACATAAGGATTGACGGAGTATCCCCCCACTGGAAGGGAAGATTTGGTCATGACGGTCTTGACGTCCTTATAGGCCAGTGTTGTGACAGTCGCCATGATTACCAGTTAAGAGGTTCCCGGAGGATATTGCCGTCCGCCCTGGGGCTGTCGGCCTCTCCGAAAGCATTGGCCTTGTATTGGATGCACAACATCGTCATGTTCTCCTTGCCATTGTTCTTCAAGGCTCGCTTGCCATCGGGCGATACACGTGATAATGATATAAAGCTCCTCATGCGTCTTGTGAGTATGGAGGAAGCCGCTGTCCTGACCGGGGGCAAGCGTCTGGAAACTGAGTTCGCTGCCTGTCGTACCGACGGCCTGGCCGACGAAGACTTTCCCATGAAGGACATTCGGTCCCATCGGGAGTTCGTAACCGATAACCTCATCCCATGAGCCGATGTTGACGGCTTCAAAGTTCTGTCCTTTCGCAATTGTCTCAATTTGTTTCATCGCTTTAATATTTTGTTGGTTTTCAATATTTGTTTCTTGTGGAAACTTTGTATCTTTGCGCAAAGATAAATCCTTTGGATTAGTCTTGCAAGACGGTACCGGAAGGTACAATAGTTACCCCGGGGTAACAAATGATGATTATCAGACTGATAAGTTTATGGCGAATTTTGAAGGTTTTTGCCCTGTACGTGACATTCTCTCCCAGATAGGAGACAAATGGTCTGTTTTGGCCATGGTGGCCATGCAGAAATACGGCGTGTGCCGCTTCCGGGATTTCCAGAAAGACATGCCGGATGTTTCCAGGAAAATGCTTTCCCAGACACTGAAACGCCTGGAGGATTAT
>OMYY01000036.1 GCA_900315435.1 uncultured Spirochaetaceae bacterium | reverse complement strand
AAGAGGGACTTCAAGAAGGACTCCGACAAGGCCGGCAAGAGGGAATCCAAGAAGGAGTCCAACAAGGGCGCCGGGAAGGAATCCTGCAAGGTAAGGAAGCGAACTTGCTGGAAAACATCCAGAGCCTTGTCAAACGGCTCCACCTGTCGACAGAGCAGGCGATGGACGCGCTGGATATTCCTCCGGAGGAACGGGAGGGCATCCGTAAGAAGCTCCTGCCGTCTTCATGATGGGAGAGAGGTATTGGATATGAAAGGGAATGTTGCCGGCAAAAGCGCGCAGCATTCCCTTTTTCCTATCCCTGCCTTCCCGCTTCATCCCACAAAAATCTGTAGAGAGCCTTCCTTTGTCTGGTTCAGCTCATTCCGCCTGCCCGATAAAGTACCTCGCCACTTGGATCTGGCGCTCGACCTCCTCGGGAGCTACCCCGCCCCAACTCTTCCGATTGCGGATCGAAGCGTCAACCGTAAAGCGGGACAGGTCGTCTAACTGAGTGATGCCGAGAGAGCGCAGCTCCTCTTTGGTCACCTGAGGGAAATCCTTGCCATGGGCCTCGCAGTGCTTGACCAACTCGCCGACCAAGTGGTGGGCGTCGCGGAAAGGGACACCGCATCTGACCAGATACTCGGCGATATCGGTGGCAGTGATGAAGCCCTTCTCCAGCTGCCGGCGCAACACCTCGGGTTTGAAGTGGACCGCCTTCAGCATGCGGGCGAAGACATACAGGGTGGTGTGGAGCGTCTGGACCGAGTCGAAGAGCCGCTCCTTGTCCTCCTGGTAGTCCTTGTTCAGGGTCAGGAAGGTTCCCTTGAGCATCGTCAGGATCGAGACCAGGTCCCCGATTGTCCGGGAGCTTTTGCCTCTGACCAGCTCGGCGATATCGGGGTTCTTCTTCTGCGGCATGATCGAGCTGCCGGTGCAGAAGCTGTCGTCGAAATCGATGAAATGGAACTCCTGGGAATTGAAGACGATCAGCTCCTCGGCAAAGCCCGACAGATGCACCATCGTCAATGCGGCATCGAAACAGAACTCGGCGAAGTTGTCACGGTTTCCCACCGTATCCAGCGCATTCTCGGTCGGGGATTCGAAACCAAGCAAGCGGGTCGTGTACCAGCGGTCGATGGGAAGCGTCGTGCCCGCCATGGCACAGGCTCCCAGCGGGTTCTGGTTGACCCGTTTGCGTAGTTCGCAAAAACGCTCGTAGTCCCGTCGCAATCCCTGGAAGTGGGCCATGTAGTAGAAGCCCACCGTCATCGGCTGTGCGTGCTGCAGATGGGTGAAACCGGGCATGGCGACTTCCTTGCCCTGCTCCGCCAAATCCACGAGCACTTCCAGCAGCTCCTTCAACAGCCGCTTGGTCTCATCGACCATATGCCGGAGATACAGGGTCTCGTCCACCACATTCTGGTCGTTGCGGCTGCGCGCCGTGTGGAGCCGTTTGCCTGCCGAGCCGATTTCCTCGGTCAGATACTTCTCGACCGTCATCATGATATCCTCGTCCATGACATCGAAGGCGATGTCCCCCTCCTCCAGTTTTTTCCGGACGATTTCCAGTCCCCGGTTGATTTCGGACAGCTCGCCGGAGGTGATGATCTTCTGCTTCTCGAGCATGGCCGCATGGGCCTTGCTGGCGTCGATCGAGTATTCGAACAGGGCATTGTCAAAGAAAATCGAGGCATTGTAGGCCGCCGTATAGTGCTCCATCGGCTTGTCAAAGCGGCCACCCCACAGATTGGTATTCATGCTTTCCTCCTTACCATTCGACCAGGGAGCCCACGCCGAGCCCCTCTGCCGCAGCGACAAGCGCCTTTGCCATGGACAGGTCCAGCAGGGCGATACCGCTGGCATCGAAGATGGTGATGGCATCCTTGCTCCGCCTTCCCTGCATCCGGCCGGCAACCACAGCGCCGATCTCCCCATCGAGTTTTTTCAGGATACCCTCACGGAAAGGTTTCTCGAACTCGCCCACCGAAAGGGATTGGGAGCAGTCGTCGCAGAACAGCAGGGCATCGCGCGCGCAGTCGCTCTCGATTTCCTGCTTGCCCTCCATGTCCGCTCCAATGCAGGAAAGGTGCATGCCCTTGTGCAGCCATGCCGCCTTGACCACCGGTTGCGTGGCGGGAGTGATGGTGGTCACCAGGTCGCTCGTCCTCACCGCAGATTCGGTGTCCTCGCTCGCGACAAGCGGAATCGACCGCCCTGCAAGCCTTTCGGCAAGGCTCTTGATGTGTTCCAGACGTTCGACCGCATGGACGGGATGGAGGGGATTGACGATGGTCATTTCCTCCAGACCGGGAAAGAGCAACGCGAAGGCGGAAGCCACATAGGGAGCCAACGCCCCGCATCCGACAATGCACAGACGTCTGGAATCGATGGGGGCAAGATACTTCGCTCCGACTGCGGCGCTGGCTCCTGTGCGGTAGTCGGTAATCGGGCCAGCGTCCAAAAGCGCCACCGGTTGTCCGTTTTCCATATCGAAGAGCAACTCGGTGCCCGTCAGTGCGGGAAGTCCCCGTTTCTCGTTAGCCCCGAACCAGGAGACCACCTTCAGTCCGTACCGGTCAGGCAGGTTTCCACTCTTGATATCCAGATCTCCTCGGTGGTCCGGTCCGAAGACATGGACCACCATCGGCCAGAGTTCTCCCCGCTGTTCTCCTTTCATCCGATAGGCTTCTTCCACCGCATCGAGAGCCATCGGCATCGAAATCAATCCCGACACCTGCCGTCTGTTCAGTACACGCACCACGCTCATAGTCCCAAATCCTCCGCCTTCCAGGCAAAATAGTCTTTCATCGCTTCCAGCCCCTGACGCAGTACCCCAGTGTCGCTGGCATAGCCGACGCGGAAGCAATGGGGAATCTCGAAGCAGTCTCCCGGGGTGACAAAAACGCCGTTTCTCCGGTACATCTCCTCGCACAGTTCGTAGGAGGGGACATCCAGGTCGTAGCATACCAGCGCGGTCGTCCCCGCCTGGGGCTTCTGGTAGTGGGCGTGGCTCTCTCCGCTGACCCACGCGTCAAGGATTTCGAGGTTGGTGCGGACAATCTGACGGTTGCGGGCGAGCAGTTTATCGCTGTGCCGGAGCGCCACGGCGGCAATCTCCTCGTCGATCATGCCGCAGGAGACCAGGTCGTAGTCGCGGTGGCTGAGCAGCGCGGTGACCAGCCCGCGGTCCTTCGTGGCGATCCATCCAAGGCGGATTCCAGCCAGGCTGAACACCTTGGACATGCTGCTGACGGAAATCCCCTTCTCGTACAGGTCGGCGACCGACGGACAAGAGATGTCACGCTGGGTGAGATGGCGGTAGACTTCGTCGCAAAGCACCCAGGCCCCGACAGAGCGGGCGATTTCGACAATGGACCGGAGGGTTTCCTCTTCCATCAGTGCCCCGGTGGGGTTGTTCGGATTGTTCAGGCAGATCAGCTTGGTCTTCGGGGTGACGGCCCTCTGCAGCTCGTCAAGGTCCGGCTGGTAGCGGTCCTGCTCCCTGAGGGCGATAGTGGTCACCTTGGCCCCATAGCTCTCCGGAATCGAGTACAGTTGCTGGTAGGTGGGAGTAAAGGTAACCACCTCGTCCCCTGGCTCCACCAGTGTGTAGAACAGATGGTGGTTCGCCCCGCTGGCCCCATGGGTCGGAACGATATCGGCCGGGGTGAGGGTCTTGTAGAGTTTGCAGACACCTTCCTTGAATGCGGGGTTCCCTTCGATGAAGCCATAGGTCAGCCGTTTGGCGCAGAGCCTGTCCAGAAACGCCTGCTTGTCCTCGCCCGAAAGGGCGAACAGCTCGTCCAGCGAAACCGAGTCGACACAGGTCTCGGCGATATTGTACCGTGCCCCGGTCTCCCAGGCGTTCATCCACATTTCCACCTTGAACGGTGCAATCCTCATGCTCATCACTCCTTATGCAAAAGGCGCTCACGACCCTGCCTTATAACGCATCAGTCACCCGATGCGCCGTACCTACGGCAGCGTCATGAACGCCCTTTCGTGCCCTATCCGGTGATAGGACGGACTCAATCTGTCTGTCTCCTATGTACACCGTCGATGGGGAATTGGTCAACCGCTCTTATTCCGGTACATTCGTGAAGAATGGTGATGTTCCATTCCCCCACAAGCCGGACTTACCTATGATACAGGCATGAAGCGCCTGACTCTTGCCTCGTTCTGCCTGTTGTTCCTTGCCGGTTGCGCGACCACCCGGACACCGTCCCGACAAGAAACGGCCCCACCGCCCAAAGCCCAAGAACCCATGTTCAGCCAAGCCGGCGGATTCTACCGTTCGACCAAGAGCGACGAGCATGCCCTGGTGGTCGAGGGAAAGGCGATGGTGCTCTCCGGCGCCACCGTGACCAAAGAGGGCGGCAATGCGGCGGTTTTCATCGACCGTCAAGGCAGTCTGACCATCTCCCGCAGCCAGATCACCACCAACGGAAACGGAGCGGACGCCATCCTCGCCCAAGCCGGCGCGAAGGTCCACGCGAGCGACATGCAGTGCATCACGCAGGGTGACGGCAGTGCGGTGATGGTGAACGACCATGCCGTGCTCGACGTAAAAGGCGGCACCTTCCTCAGTCAAGGAACAGGCAGTCCAGTCCTGCGCAACCAGGGAACGACCTCCATCAGCCGTGCCATGCTGACCAGTAGCCACGCTCCTGTCATTTGCATGGTCGAAGGCACATTGTCCATCCAAAGAGGAAGCATCAAGGCGGAAAACGGACCGGTGATCCAGATGGAAGGGAAACCCATGGAAATCTCGCTGGACCACGTGGCAATGACAAGCGGTGAAGAGCTGTTCGCCATTGACGGCGGGGATACCGTGGTGACTATGACCGTGACCCAACAGGACCTGGAGGGAACCATTACCGTCCATGGCGGCGCGACACTCAACCTGATTCTGAAAGACCACAGCACCTACCGGGGGCTGGTCAAGGTCGCAGAAGGCTGTGCCGCCCATATCAGCGTCGACGAGACTTCCACGTTCCTCACCGAGGAAGGAAGCTCGCCGACGACCATCACGCCCCTCTGATCAATACTGGCCGAAATCGGTCCAAAGGTGCTCCCCGTAGACCGGTTTGGGCAGTCCGGCCTTTTCGATGGAGCCGACAACCCATGCGATATTGCGGGCCAAGGTCCGCATGGTCTGCATTCCTTCCAGGTCTTTTCTCGCGTCTTCCGCGGTATAGCCATGGACCATGTTCCAGTACTGCGACCCCACAACCAGCATATTGCTCATCAGATAATACTGGTTGATCCGTTGAAAGGTGGCGGTCGCCCCTCCCCTCCGGCAGGAAACAACCGCCGCACCGACCTTGTTCACCAGTTTCCCGCCATAGGCGTAGAACAGTCTGTCCAGAAACGAGCAGATCTGTCCGGAAGCCCCTGAATAGAAGACAGGGCTTCCTGCGACGATTCCACTGAATTCGTCCAGACGCCTGCCCACCTCGTTGACCAGGTCTTTGGTCACACACTCGCCATGCGTGGCACAATAGCCGCAGCCGTAGCACCCCTTGGGCTGGGCGATGCCGACCTGGACGATCTCGCTATCCATGCCGCACTTCTGCAGTTCGCCAGCAATCTCTTCCAACGCAGCCTCGATGCACCCCTTTGGGTTGGGACTCCCATTCAACAGCAACAACTTCGCCATAGACACACTCCTGGCATGAGTATACCAAAGAATGCCCTCCGAGACGCAACCGACATGCGAATCTGGCTGGAGATGAATGACATATGTTTGCGGATTCCGCATTTTTATGTCATAGATCCAGCATCGACAGTCCTTGATGGCAGCCCTCGTCCCGGGAAGGGCTTTTCCACTTGTCGGCCAGTTGGTTCTTTCCTAATCGGGGAACCACGGCAAACCGGGCATCCGAGTCCTTTTCCACCCCTCGGGTATCCGAGCCCCACCTTTTTTCCCAAGGACACCATACAGCCCAAGACACGGTTATCCATGAATCTCTTCTCCTCTCCAGAACATTGCTTGCAACAGGGATGCCAACACGGTAGAGTTTTCCCATACCATCGGAGGAGTGCCTATGTTTTCCATGGATTACACCGTGACGCCGGTATCGGACATCTACGGCTCGAATTGCTTTACCGAGACGGAAATGGCGAAGTACCTTTCCGACACCACCATCAGGGAACTGAAACAGGTCCAGCGGGGACAGAAACCGCTCGCCCTTTCCCTGGCAGACCAGGTCGCCGCGGCCATGAAGGAGTGGGCCCTGAAGAAGGGAGCCACCCACTACTGCCACTGGTTCCAGCCGCTGACCGGGCTGACGGCGGAAAAACACAACAGTTTCATCTCCCCCACCAAGAGCGGGAAGGTCCTGCTCGAGTTCTCTGGCAGGGAACTGATCCAAGGCGAAGGCGACGCCTCGAGCCTTCCCAACGGTGGATTGCGAACCACCTTCGAGGCCCGCGGCTACACGGCCTGGGACACTTCCTCTCCCGCCTTCATCAAAGAAATCGGCGGCGAGAAAATCCTGTACATCCCCACCGCCTTCTTCTCCTACACCGGCGAGGCTCTGGACAAGAAGGTACCGCTCTTGCGGAGCACGGCCGCACTGGAAAAACAGACCCTCAGGGTACTCCATGCCTTGGGAACCAAAGCAAAGCGTGTCATCGTCAACATCGGCCCCGAACAGGAATACTTCCTGGTCGACAAGGAACTGTACAAGAAAAGGCCCGACCTGCGCCTTGCCGGAAGAACCGTCCTCGGTACCTTCGCGGCAAAGGGACAGGAGTTGGACGACCACTACTACGGCCAAATCAACGACAAGGTCAGCAATTTCATGGCCGAGCTGAACTATGAGCTATGGAAACTCGGCATTTCCAGCAAGACCCAGCATCTGGAGGCAGCCCCGAACCAGTTCGAGGTGGCGGTCGTCTATGATGCGGCCAACTTGGCCACCGACCACAACCAGCTCTTGATGGAGATCCTGCAGAGCGTCGCCTGGAGGCATGGTATGGTCGCGCTGCTCCACGAAAAGCCCTTCAGCGGAGTCAACGGGAGCGGAAAACACGACAACTGGTCCCTTTCCACCGATGACGGGACCAACCTGCTCTCCCCGGGCCATGACGCTCAGGAGAACCTGCAGTTCCTGCTCTTCCTCACCGCCTTTCTCAAGGCGCTGGACGAGTACGCCCCGCTCATCCGCTGCGGTGCCGCCACAGCAGGCAATGACTTCCGTCTTGGCGGAGCCGAGGCTCCCCCCGCAATCATCTCGATTTTCCTAGGCGAACAACTGACCAGCATGCTGGACGCCTTCGCCGAAGACAAGGTCTACCAGGCTCCCGGAGGGGCGAAGGTAGCCATCGGCGTCAGCCCGCTGCCACAGCTGCCCCTGGACCTGACCGACCGCAACCGTACCAGCCCCATGGCGTTCACCGGCAACAAATTCGAGTTCCGCATGGTCGGCTCCAGCCAGTCCATGTCCGGCCCGAACATCTACCTGAACACCGCCATGGCCAGCGTGCTCGAGGAGGCGGCCAACCGGCTGGAAAAGGCGCAGGACACAAAAGCCGAGTGCCGGGCCCTGATCAAAGAGTTCTACAAAGGACACAAGCGCATCGTCTTCAATGGCAACGGCTATGGTCCCGAGTGGGTCGAGGAAGCCCACCGCAGGGGTTTGGCCGAGCGCAAGGACATGGTGGACGCGCTTCCGGAGATGGTCACCGAAAAAGCCATCAGGCTCTTCGAGAGCCAAGGCGTATTCACCCGTGAGGAGGTGGTTTCCCGCGAAGGAATCTACCTTGACACCTTCAGCAAGCAGGTCAATATCGAGGCCGCCGTCATGAACGAAATGGTCAGCAAGTCCATCATCCCCGCCGTCAGCGGATATCTGAAGGAGCTTGCCGGTTCGGTCAAAGCCCAAGAGGAAATGGATCTGGACACCACCGCCCAGCGCAGGCAACTGAAGCGCCTTTCCCACGCCTTGGAGCGCGCGATCAAGCAGGTCGAAGCCCTGCATCTCTCCATCGCCAAGGCACAAGCGGTCGACGACATGCTGGAAAAAGCCAAAGCCTACCGGGATGACGTGAGAGGACAGATGGAAGGACTCAGGGGAACGGTGGACGAGATGGAGAACCTGACCGACAAGAAGGTCTGGCCCTACCCCAGTTACGACGACCTGCTCTTCACCCTGTAAATCGGGGAAAAAGATTGGCCCGGAAACGCTCGTCTCCAGGTCAATCGCGCTTCTCGGCAGGACTGCTTATTTCAGCAGGTTGTTCTGCTCGGCGTAGACACGTCCGGCCTCTTCCCAAGCGGTAGCGCCAATCTGGTCCAGCTGCTTGATGAAGGAAGCCCAGTTCGCCTTGGTCAGCTCACGCTTTCCCGTCAGGAACTCGGCCAACCCCTGCTCGTAGTAGGTCTTCAGGTCGGTGGAAGGCACCGGCATGGAGTCCTCGCCTGTCGCGTCGGTCCACGGATGGCGTTGCATCTCGTGCAACGTGTCCAGCGCGCTCATCGTCTTGTGGCTGACAGCGGTCACATAGGTCGGGAAAATCGACTTGAGCTCGTCGTCGCTCGCATAGTTGTAGGCCATGTTGCGCATCTGCGTGTAGGTCTGCCCGACCGGACCCTCGAAGCCCTGGTCGCCAGGCTTGGAGACAGGAATCCCATCCTTCATCTCGTATTCGATGCCCTCGCGGCCCCAGCCTACCAGGCGATACCCCTCGCCATAGCTCATCCAGTTGAACATCTCGGCAATCTTGTCGCCCTTGCCCTGGTCCATGGCCCTCTGGCTGATGGCCCAGATGCGGAGGCTCCGGATTGCGGGACCAATCGAACTCTTTCCGGTCGGTCCAGTCGGTCCATCGATGATGGTGAAGGAACCGTCAGGGAAGTTCGCATCGAACGGAGCATAGTTGTTCATGGCGGTCAGAGCGGCATTCTGCTCGCGGAAGCATCCGAACTTGCCCTGTTTCCAGGCACCACGGAAGTCGTCCTTCTTGTATGCCATCCAGTTCGGATCGATCAGCCCCTGGTCGATCACCTGCTTCTTCAGGAAGACCATGAAGTCGTAGAACTCGGGCTTATGGATGTTCAACCCGAAGTTCTCCTTGGTCATGTTCCAGGTACCCTCCACGCCGAAGGCTCCCATCAAGGGCTCGAAGCGGCGGCCAGGATAATACTCATGGGGATGGATCTCGACAAAGGCTCCGAACCCATAGGTATCCTTCTTGCCATTGCCATCCGGATCGTTGAAAGTGAACGCCTTCATCACCTCCACCCACTCGTCCAACGTCTTGGGAGCCTGAAGGCCAAGCTTGTCCAGCCAGTCCTGACGGATGGCAAGGCCCTCGTTGCGGACAATACCGCTCGGAGTGGCGAAACCGTAGCTCTTGCCACCAATCGACGTGTAGTTGATCGCATCCTGGTCGAACATGATCTTGGTGCGTTCCGGCATCTTGGCATACAGGGACGATACATCGGCAATCACCCCGATATCCACCAAGTGCACCCACACGTCACGGCTGACCGAGAAGAAATCGGGAAGGTCATCGGCTGCGGCCGCCGCCTGGATCTTCATGTCCTGGTCCTCGATACCCGAGGGCAGGGTCTGAGCCTCAAGGTCGATGTTGAACTTGTCCTTGATGACCTGGTAGCCTACCCAGTCGTTGGGAGTCGGTCCGACCTCGGTCTGGGTTGCGGGATACCAAAGCACAATCTTGGTCGGCGCGTTGGCATCAGTCGTCTTGCCCGCTGTCGCTTTCTCGGATGCTCCCTGGGCGAACAGGGAGGCACACAAGGCAGCCAGCATGGCGGTAAGTACCATACGTTTTTTCATAGTAATTCCTCCAGAAGCCATTGTATCTGAACAAGATTATGTTGGAAAGCGACAGTCAAAAAATACACATTTGCCATTGGAATTTCCGTTGGTTCCGTGATGAAACGTTCCTGACACTCTTTCGCCACTCGCCCAGGGCTGTGGTATCCTTGAGCCATGAGCAAGCAACTGCTACGGCGAACGGCTCGTTCGAGAATCTCCGGCGGGGGGGCTACGTGTACGTGGACAAGACCGCGTACCTGCATTCCCTTGTCCGTCAGGAAAGCAACATGTGCTTCCTCTCCCGACCTCGCCGCTTCGGGAAGACGCTGACGGTCTCCACGTTGGAGGCGGTCTTCCAAGGAAAGCGTGAGTTGTTCAAGGGTCTTGCCATCGATGCTCTGGACTACGACTGGAAGCCTTACCCTATCATCCACATCGATTTCGGGGACTGTCCGTTTGACACGCCGAAGGAGCTGGAAGGAAACTTTGCCGGCTCTATCGAACAGGGAACCAGAGACACGGGGATGGGCCGCGAGGCGTACCTTGCCAAGGTGAGGGAGATGTATGACGGCTACCGGTTCGCCCCGGGATGCGAGACGGTGTACAACCCGGTGTCGGTGGGGCTGTTCTTCACGAATGGCCGCGGGCAGGATTTCGAGGACTAGTGGTCATAAAACTTGTTCTTCCCGACGGCGCACTTTCGTGGTAGGATGTGAAGCCTATGGATACCACCCTGCAATTGATCGACCAGGCTATCTATACCCGGCCGAATTTCCCGAAGAAAGGGATTTTGTTCTATGATATCTCCAGCCTTACGGCCAACGCCAAGGCTTTCGCTGCAACCGTCGACCTGCTTGCCGAGTATGCGAGAAGCAGGAACGCCACTGCCATCGGAGGCATCGACGCCAGAGGTTTCATCTTCGGATCCGCCATCGCCTACAAGCTCGGACTTCCGCTGTACCTGCTGCGCAAACCAGGCAAACTGGCCCGCGAGAGCTACCAGGAAAACTACACGCTGGAGTACGGCACCGATGGTATCTGCCTGCCCCAGGATGACGCCAAGAAGGGGGACCGGGTCGTAGTGGTCGACGATCTGATCGCCACAGGCGGCACCTTGCAGGCGGCCTGCAGGCTGTTCGAAGCCAACGGCGCCCAAGTCTCCGGGCTTGCGGCCGTGATCGGACTCCCCTACGCCGGATATGAACAAAAACTCAAGGGCCATGACATCCATTGCCTGCTCACCTACGAGGCTCCGAATCTCTGAGTTGACAATACGGCAAAGGACTTGCACCGGGGAAAAATCCTCCCTAGAGTCTAGCTATGGCCACGCTTGAAGTTTCCCATATTTCCTATGCATTCACCAAGGGACATCCCGTGCTCAGGGATGTCTCTTTTACGCTTGAAGAAGGAACCATCACCTTGCTTGCCGGCGCAAACGGTACCGGCAAAAGCGTGTTGCTCAAGACGATAAAAGGCCTCTACCAGCCCAAGCAGGGCACCATCACCATCGCAGGAAATGATTGCACGAAAGACCGCAAGAAACGGCTCGCGGAAATCGGGCTCGTCTTCCAGGACGCAGGTACCCAGATTGTCGGACACACCGTCGAGCGGGACATCCGTTTCGGCATGGACAACATTGGCCTGGCCAAGGCAGTCCAGGACCAGCGGCTGAAGGACGTCACCACGCTCCTCCACCTTGAGGAACGGTTGAAGGACGACCCGAGGACGCTCAGCGGCGGACAACTCAGGCGCCTGACAATCGCTGGAGTCTTGGTCATGCAGCCGAGGATCCTGATCATGGACGAACCCTTTTCCGGGCTGGACTGGCCGGGTGTCAGGCAGGTGCTCTCCACGCTGAGGGACCTGCGGGACCAGGGAACCACTATCCTGATTGTCAGCCACGAAGCCGAGAAAGTGCTGGCAGAGACCGACCACGTCCTGCTCATGGAAGAAGGGACGATGGTTGCCGACGGGAAACCGCAGGTACTGCTTGCGACCTTGAAGCAGCACGACATCCACATTCCCGATATCCCCTTCGAGGCCATGACATGGCTATGATCTTTCACTACCGCGAGCAGGACACCCTGCTCGGCAGGGCCAACCCTTTGACCAAACTGCTCCTACTGGTTGCCATCTGTATCGCCGCCAGCGGTGCGACGCTGATGGTCACCATCGCCATCCTTGTCTTCCTCGGGGGAGCGAGTGCGCTGATCAGGCTTCCCCTTGCCTCCTACGGCAGGGACCTTCGGTTCTTCGCCGTCATGGGGCTCCTGATCTTCCTTGTCAACGGACTTTCCACCGGAGACTGGATCCTGGCCACGCTCCTGACGCTCCGCTTTCTGGATATCGTCCTCGCCGCCATCATCTTCAGCGATACCACCGATTTCTGGGACCTTTCCTGCTCGATTGCCCCGGTCCTCGACCGGATTCCCTTCGTCCATGGCTGGCGGGTGGCAAGCGCGATCCAGCTGACCATCATGCTGGTACCCATGGTCTTCGAGACCACAGGGCAGGTGCGGGATGCGCAGAAGGCGCGAAGTGCTTTCCTGGGAAACCCGGTCAGGGTGGTGACAACCTACGCCACCCAGGTGATGGAGACGTTGCTTGCCAAACTGGATGCTGTTTCGGACAGTCTCGACGCCCGGCTCTTCGACCCGGACACCAGGCGCGGGTCCCAGCCTATGCGGGTGGCGGACCTGCCTCTTCTCGCATTGGGAGCGGGCCTGCTCGTAGCGAGGTACCTATGCTGACCAAACAGGATTTGCGGACGGAAATACGCCACCGGCGAGGGAACAAGCAGCAGGAGGACCAGCAGATGGCACAGCTGCTCCTGGCAAGCCCGCTGGTTGCGAATGCCAGGCTTGTGTTCGCCTTCGTACCGCTACCCAGCGAGGTCGACATCACCCCGCTTCTGGACACCTTTCCCATCGCCCTTCCCCGTTGCGGGAACGAGGGAGGCATGGAATTCTACGCCCTAGGAAAAAACTGGCGTGGACAAGGAAAGCGACAGGAACTCGGAGTGTGGGAACCGACCGGTGGACAGCTGGTCCATCCCGACGAGGGAAGCGTGATGCTGGTGCCTGGCATCGCCTTTGACCGCCAAGGCTTCCGGCTTGGCAGAGGTGGCGGGTACTATGACCGCTACCTGGCCAGATTTCCCCATCTTGCCACGATTGGCGTGTGCCACAGCTGGCAATTGGTGGAACAGGTGCCCCACGAGGCACACGACATGCCGGTCGAGCATCTCATCGCAGGCTCCTGGATCAAGTAAGCCAGGCAAAATCTTTCTCCAGCTTCTCACAGAAAACGGGAAAATCCACGTTCCGGAAATCGTCCAGCACGGTCCGATAGGACGGGTTCCGGACGATGCCGAGCAGGTGGCAGAGCGTCTGGAGATAGGAGGCTTGCAGACAGGGACTCGATGCGATGACAAACAGCAGACGCACCGGTTTCCCGTCCACCGCCTGATAGTCGATTCCCTCTCTGCTGACCCCCAGACCCACGTGAACCGTATCCAACCCCAGGATCTTGCCATGGGCGATCGCCACCCCGTGGCCGATACCGGTCGTCTCGATCCGCTCACGGCGCGACACCGCACGCAACAGCCGGGCAGTATCGCGGACACCTTTTGCCAGATTCTCGCTTCGCGTGACAACCTGGCGGATCGCCTTCCGCTTGTCGTTCCCTTCCAGAAGGATGATGGCGCTCATGGATGCGGCTCCTGGCGCTTGTTGTAGAGGAACATCAGCAGAGCCATGGTGAAGATGATCGCATAGCCGGCAAGCGACCACCGGTCAGGAATCTGGCCGAGGAACAGGAAGCCCAGCAATGCGGAGAAGGCGACATTGCTGTACTCGTAGATCGAGATCTCCCGTCCCGGAGCGAAGGAATAGGCAGCCGTCACCGCAAACTGCCCCACCGTCGCGCACAGTCCCACCATCATCAGGCAGAGGAACTGCCCGAGGGTGATGGGGACCGCATAGACGATGAAGAAAGGCAGGATGACCAGCGAGCTGAAGGCAGAGAAGACCAATACCACTTCCGGACCCGCCACGCCCCTCTTGCCCAAGGCTCGCACACAGGTGTATGCGCCACCGCTGGCGATTCCCCCGACCACGCCGATCACGTAGGGCGCCACATCGCCCCCATGTCCGGTAGGTTTGACGATAAAGAGGCAGCCGAGGAAGGCCCCGGTCACAAACAGCAACTGTTTCCAGGTGATGCGCTCCCGAAGGAAGAGGAAACTGCACAATATGGTCGCGAAAGGGGCCAGCTCACCGAGCATCGACGCGTCCCCAAGGACCATGTGGTCCAGGGCGTAGAAAGTGGAAAAAAGGCCCACGGTACCGCAGACCGAGCGAAGCAAAAGGAGGAACCACGTCGATCCCTCCTTCGGCCAGGAGGCCCGGGTACGCAGGACCGTTCCCCCGGCGATGGCCAGGGAAACGGCATTACGGAACAACACCTTCTCGAAAAACGGCATCGTGCCGGCAAACCTCACGAAGAAGTTCATGCAGGCAAAGCTGAAGGCCGACAGCAGGATGCAGAGCACCCCCTTGGAATGCTGGTTATTTCGTTGCAAGGTAGGCATTGATCGCCTTGGCCGCCTTGCGCCCCTGGCCCATGGCCAGGATGACCGTCGCGGCACCCAGGACGATATCGCCACCGGCGAAGACGCCCGGGATGCTGGTTTCCAGCGTTTCCTCGTTGACAATGAAGTTGCCCCGCTTGTTGGTCTCGATCTCCGGCGTGGTACTCTTGATCAACGGGTTGGAAGAGTTCCCGATGGCGACGATGACCGCGTCATAGGGAACCGTCTCCTCGCTTCCCGGAATCTCCACCGGCGAGCGGCGGCCGGAAGCGTCCGGCTCCCCGAGCTCGCAGCGGATCATCCTGACACCGGTGACCTTCTGGAACTTGTCCTGGGTGTACTCCACCGCCACCGGGTTGTGCAGGAAGCGGAAGGTGATTCCTTCCTCCTTGGCATGGGCGACTTCCTCCTTACGGGCGGGCATCTCCTCCTCGGTGCGGCGGTAGATGACATCAACCACGTCGGCACCAAGGCGACGGGCCATACGAGCGCTGTCCATGGCGACATTGCCGCCACCGAAGACCGCCACGCGCTTCGCGGGATACATCGGCGTCGCGGCGTTCTGCACGTCATAAGCCTTCATCAGGTTGGCGCGGGTCAGGTACTCGTTGGCGCTGAAGACACCGACGGCGTTCTCGCCGGGGATATGCATGAACTTCGGAAGTCCGGCACCCGTGCCGATGAAGATGGCGTCATAGCCATCCTCGTCCATCAGCTGGCGCAGCGTGCGGGTCCTGCCGACAAGGTAGTTCAGCTCGACCTTCACACCCATCTTGACCAGCTTCTCCAGCTCGTGGGCGACAATCTTCTTCGGCAGACGGAACTCGGGAATGCCATAGGAAAGCACGCCGCCTGCCTTGTGCAAGGCCTCGAACATGACCACGGCGTGGCCAGCCTTGCGCAGGTCGGCTGCAGCGCTGATCGAGGCGGGACCGGTACCGACGACACAGACCTTCTTGCCGGAGGGAGCCGCCACCTCGGGGATGGGCTCGACGTCGAAATCACGGCACCAGTCGGCGACATACCGCTCGATACGGCCGATCGCGACGCTCTTGTCCACGCTCTTGTTGATCTTGCCGACCGTGCAGAACTTCTGGCACTGGTTCTCCTGCGGGCAGACACGACCGCAGATGGCCGGCAGCAACGAACTCTTGTTGATGACGGAAAGGGCGTCCTCGTAATGCCCCTTGGCCGCCTCGGCGATGAAGGCGGGGATGTCGATGGAAACCGGACAGCCCTCGGTACAGGGCTTGTTCTTGCACTGCAGGCAACGCATGGCTTCGGCCCGGACCTCGTTCTCCGTGTAGCCGAGAGCAACCTCTTCCATGTTGTGGATGCGCCGGTCAGAGCGCTGGCTGGGCATGTCCTGGACAGGGATGGTAGCCTTGTCCTTCGGGCTCAAACTCTTGCCGGCATAGGCGTCGACGATGGCTCTCGCCTCGTGATCAAGTGTTGCAGGATTCTTGTACATAAACGATCTCCTCAGTTCAGGCCGATGCGGCACCGGTGGTCCTTTTCCTGGGCCTTGAACTCGCCGAGTCTGGCAAGCATGTTGTTCCAGTCGACCTGGTGGCCGTCAAAATCCGGTCCGTCGACACAGACGAACTTGGTCTCGCCGCCGACGGTGCAGCGGCAACCTCCGCACATGCCCGTGCCGTCCACCATGATGGTGTTCAGGCTGACAAAGGTCTTGATGCCGTAAGGCTTGGTGGCAAGCGACGCGAATTTCATCATGACCGGTGGCCCGACGATGATGACGCAGTCAGGCTTCCACTCCTTGCAGATTTCATCAAGGGGGGCGGTGACCAGTCCCTGGCGGCCGTAGGAGCCGTCATCGGTACAGACGATCAGCTCGTCGCTGACAGCCGCAAGCTCCTTCTCCATGATCAGCAAATCCTTGGTACGGGCGCCGATGATCGTCTTGACCTGGTTGCCATGCCAGTGCATCTCCTGGGCGATCGGATGCAGGGCGGCGATGCCGACACCCCCGCCGACGCAGACCACCTTGCCCCACTTGTGCGTATCCGAAGGATTGCCGAGAGGGCCAAGCACGTTGGCAAGCGAATCCCCGACGTTCAGGGACGCCAGGCGGTGGGTACTCTCGCCGACTGCCTGGAAAATGATGGTGACGGTCCCTTTCTCGACAGAAGCGTCCGCGATGGTGAGCGGAAAACGCTCGTTGTAGTCACCACCCAGCTGGATGATGATGAACTGCCCGGCCCTGCGCGATTGGGCAATTTCCGGAGCCTCGAAGGTCATCCGGAACACCTCAGCCGAGAGCTGAGTCTTCTCAAGGATTTTATTCATTGCATTCCCACCTTATGCGAGATGGATACCATGATACGAGGATTCCCGATTATTGACCAGTCCCGCCGGTTGTGCGACCCTTGGGGCCAAGGAGAAAACGATGATCAAGAAACTGTCCCAAATGGAAACGAAGGTCAACGAACACATGCGAGGTGGAGCCGGAAGCGTCCAGGTACTGGAGCTGATGGGCAAGAACGATGTCAGCCATTGCCGCATGTTCAGCAAGCTCACCATCAAGCCCGGCTGCTCGATCGGCAAGCACGAGCATGTCAATGAAACCGAGTACTACTGGATCCTCGAGGGCGAAGGGATCGTCACCGAATCCGACGGGGACAAGCTGGTCAAAGCAGGCGATTTGGTAATCACCGGTGGCGGGGCATCCCATGCCATCAGGAATGACGGGGACAAGGACCTGGTGTTTCTCGCCCTGATCATCCTCGATTGAACACAAAGAAGGCCCGTGGCATGGATGTGCCACGGACCCCTGTACGAGACAACTCCGTGTTGTCGTTAGTTTGCTGGATCAGTTGCCAGAGCCGATCGCGATCTGGATCTTCTTCGGCTGGGCGACCTCTTTCTTCGGCAGGATGACCGTCAAGACACCGTTCTTGAAGGAACCGGTGATCTTGGACTCATCGACATCCTCGGGGAGCGAGAAGGCCCGCTCGAACGAAGACTCGACACGCTCCTTGACCAGGTACTTCTTGTCGGTCTTCTTCTCTTCCTGCTTCTTCGAAGCGATGTGCAGGACGTGCTTGTCGACGTTCACATCCACATCACCCTCGGCGTAGCCAGGAATCTCCGCCTCGACTACATACTGCTTGTCTTCCTCGCGGATGTCCACTGCGGGCACCTTCGCAGAAGCGTTGAAGCCGAAACCTTTCATCATGTCATCGAAGAGTCCTTCGAATCCATCCACCATCGGGTCTCTGTTGTAGTTCATCAAGTATCTCATATTGTGCCTCCAAAATGCTGTATCATTCGGTAAGCCATCTGGCTTACACCAGATACAATACAACTACCGTGCCAAAAACAGTATTTCTATATATTAGATAAAGTTAAAATAAATCACAAAACCCAAGAAACAAGAAGGACGAGAGTTTCCGACCCTTTTTCCACTTACAGGGTGGGTCAGTTGGGACCACCACACAAAATGACCCATAAAAAACGGGTCATTTTGATACAAACACGCCAACAAGTCCGAAAAACGGGTCAATACAGGGCCTTTTCCATATAGACTATGTCGTACCAGAGGCCGAACTTGTACGTGCAATGCGTAAAGGTGCCACAGAGATGGTAGCCCATCTTCTCGTGGAATCTGATAGAAGCATCGGTCAGGTGCAAGTCAGGATTCCTGGGGGTCTTGGAGATGCAGGCATAGAGCACCGCCACCCCCATCGCCTGCAACTTCGGCTCAATCTGCCCGTACAAAGCTTTGCCGACACCCTGCCCATGCAGACCCAGCTTCACATAAATGCTCATCTCAGCACTGTACTGATAGCCCATCCGTTCATGGAACCTATGGGCATAGACGTAGCCCACAATCGAACCAGATGCATCGCAAGCGACAATATACGGATACTTCCTGGAAATGGTACGGATACGACCACGGAATTCCTCAACCGATGGCACATCGTACTCCATGCTGATGGCAGTATCATGGACATACGGAGCGTAGATGGCAAGCAATGCTCCCGCATCTTCCTCGGTAGCAGGACGGAATGAAAGTTTCATGAGCGAGTATTTTATGCGCAACACTCCAGTCCTTCAAGGAGAGCAACACCCTCCCACAGACCTTTCGCCCTTTTCACAAGCACACGAATATGACAATCAAAATCAAAACTATAATTACATATTACAATCCCTATACGGTATATTATATCAATATAACTTAATGCTATCGAGATGAAAGAACATGCCTACTTTCCCTGTGAGGATTCTTGAAGAGCGCTTATTTCTTGGCTTGGCTCTGAAAGTGATTATCGATACAATCCCGCCAGAATAGCACAAGTCTGATTCCTAGACCATGAGCAAAGCTTTCGACAAGAAACGCTGCGTTGCGAGGCAAGGATATAAGGTCATCCGGGGAGGACCAGTCTCCTAAAAAACTGTTCGCAGACCAGAGATTGGAAAGGACGGAGATCCTAGTACAAGGTTGGTCGGAAAACATCGACGGCCATCACGAACAAGAAGAGCCATGACACACCTTTTCTATCGCAGCAAAGAAAACTCTCATGCATCCATAAACACAAAGTTCTCCCCGACCTGTCATCGGAAAGAGTTCCATGACTACCGAACACGCCAAATCAATCCGATAGGTCGCCGAAATCATGGTTCTCCATGAAAAGCACGCAAAAGGGTTTGATGCAAATACAAAAAAAGGACTCCGATCTCCCGGAGTCCTCCATACCTCTTTGAGAATCACTCAACAGTGAGCGTCAAAGCAACAGTAGCCTCATAATCATTACCAGCCGCAGCAGCAGTATAATCACCGCTGTCAACAGCAGCCTTCAGAAGAGCCTGTTTGACATTATTCTGTCCACCATCACCAGTAAGCTTAACAATCGTGCCCAAATTAACAGCGTCTCTAGCATCCTTGGAAACAGAAACAGAAGGATTCGAATCAACAGTAAAGGTATAACCCATCTTGGTCGTAACAGTACCAGACGCCAACGGAGTGCCGGTTGCAGTAACCTTGACAGAGCGACCCTTCTCATTGGTAGCAACAGCAACAGTCTTCAACTCTGTCTCACTAGTACTCACTGGAACAGAAGACAAATCATCCGGTACGGAGGCATCAACTACCTGAGCATAGGTCACTGGGTCAGATTTAGGAGCAAAAACTTTAAATTTATTCACGGGAGAAACCGAAGTAGTCAACTTGAAGCTCTTATCGGCCCCTTCAGCGCTCTTATCGGCCCCTTCAGCGAAGGCGAAACCAGCGGCGACAGCCAGAACAGCGAGAACACTCAAAACTTTTTTCATTTTTCTTTCCTTTCCGAACCTTTTGTTCGGGTGCAAGTAACTTTTGATGGTTACAATGTACTCAGCCTTCGTACTTATGTCAATAGAATTTGAAAAAATTTTTTCTGTCTTTTTGAGACTTTCCATTTTTTAATATTGCGTTACGGCTCTTTTTATTGCTTATTACTTGTTTTTATTGTGTATACGCTCTTATTGTTGCCGGTTTTTCGGTATATTGGTACGGTTTTAGACAAAAAGAAGACGCTTCTTTGTCAAACTTTTTGGGAACAAACTTCAGACATACCTTGTACAAAGGGAGGGACAAAGTTCGGAAACATTCCCATTCGAACGGTTTCACGGCGGCAGGGATGGGGCGATTTCTGTCCGAGGAAGCTGGATCATGCACAGTATGTCGTATCCGTCAAACAAATTGCTCCTAAACCGTAATACACAGCCTCCCTCGGGTACGGCCCGAGGGAGGTTGCAATGTGTCTGCTTTGTGTCCGCGTGGCTACCGGGGATTGGAAATCTGGACATTGACCGTAGCGTGGTAACTGCCTTCAAAGGCTGTGGAGAACTCGCTCGGGTCGATGGAGAAGTCGAACGCATAGACACCTACCGCGCGCTGGCCCGGATTCATCTGTCCGAACACCTGGTAGTTGTTCGAGTTCTGAAGCACCACCGGATTGCCCGAAAGGGAGTACTGGTTGTTTCCGTTTGCGACAAGCCTGATGGTGGTCTGGTAGGACATCGTCACCTTCCCGTCCTCATCCCAGGCAAGGACGGGAAGCTGGGCTTCCAGGTTCATCGCATGGGAGGTATTCGAGGTAACGATGAAGTACGCGGTAGACTGGGCGCTGTCGGACGTAAAGGACCAGTCGGTACGGGCATCCTCGCCACTGGCGTCGGCATAGAAGCCAGCCCGGTTCTCCTCGTCCACCTTTGCGACCAGCTTCACATCGTTCTTGAACACCTCGGCAGCGCTCAAGGAGCCGGCAGCCAACAGCAATACGGAAATCAGTGCAAGTGATTTGTTCATAGTTTTTCCTAGTAAGCTTACCATACACCAAAAGCGCAGACCTTGTGAAGAGAATTATGTCATAAGAATTCAGAATACTTTTACTATTTTATGTACAAACTATGGAGAACATCAACTTCTTGCGGGAATTTGCCAGCATCTTCTGTCCACAGTATCATGCAAAAACCCCATACACAGGGGACCCGCATGCGGCACAGCGCCCCTGGATGATGGTCCGCAGGGCTTCTTGCCGCTGGCTTCCCCCGTAGCGGTGGTCATGGATGAGGATGGCGTGGCAGGAGGGACAACGGGTCTCGTCGACATGGCTGCTGTTTCCCCCATAGATATAGGGAATACCCGACATGCCTGCCACCTCAAGCATCTCCGCGAGGAACGACTCGCTGGTCGCCATCCTGTCGCTCATCTGATACCGGGGAAAGAAACGGGAAAGGTGCCAGACCTGGACACCCCGGTCATGCAGGAGCTTCCCCAGCTCTGCGACCATACGCCTAGTGTGGATCCCCTCGATCAAAAGGGTCGTCACCTCAAGGTGCCGCTTCCGCCGAACCGCTTCCTCCACCGAATCCAGGACAGGCCCCAAACGGCCCTTGCAGATGCCCGTATAAAACGAATCGTCTCCCTTCACGTCGATGTTCAAGGCATCGACAACCGGAAAGATGCGGTCCCACGATTCCTTGGAGAAGGAACCATTGGTGACCATGACATTCCGGATTCCGTCCTTCTGCGCCAACATGGCGACGTCGACCATGTAGTCCTGCCAGACACTTGGCTCGCTGTAAGTATAGCTGATGCTGCGGACATGATGCCGCTTGGCCAGTCCGACCACCACCTCCGGGGGACAATACCTGCTCGGGATGTCGCACCCAGGCTGGCTGATCGTGAAATTCTGGCAGAACTGGCAATGGTAGTTGCAACCAGCCTCCGCAACGGAAAGGCTCTGGGTGCCGGGAAGAAAATGGTAGAAGGGCTTCTTCTCGACCGGGTCCACGGCAAGGGAGACCAGCTGTCCGTAGTACAAAGAACGGATCGTCCCTCCCTCGTTCCGCCGGACCTGGCAGTACCCGTTCCGCCCCTCGGGAATATCGCAATGGCGCCAACAGAAATCACAGTTCACCTTTGTTCTCCGAAGACCTCCGCCTGGAAGGTCTCATAGCGGGCGCCCGGGTCAAGGTAGCCGTCGGGCAGCAACCCCGCCTTCCTGCTGAGGTTCTCCAGCATCTCTTGCCTGCCCCATCCCTGTTCGGTCGCCACCTGGGGAAGAAAGACAGCCCTTCTGCCCAAGGCAGTGAGGATGATACCATCCCGTCCGGGAAGAAACGCTTCCAGACTCCGGATCGGCTTGGGCACGGTGAGGACGGAGATCTCGATGGTGCAGTCCTCCAGTTCCTTCTCCTCGAGCGGCGGGAAACGCCAGTCCTTGAAGGCGCTCTCCTTGGCAAGCAGGGAGACAAGGTCGCACAGCGGGTTCCCCGCCCCGACCAAGTAGCCGATGCAGCCACGGAGCCTGCCATGCTCATGGAGGGTCACGAAAGCTCCAGGGCCGACGACCGTCAGCGCCTTGTCCATTCTGGCGACCCGTAGCGGTTCGCCAGTCCCTTTGTGGAAGGCGCTCGCAATCGAGTCACGCGCGACCTGGAGCAACAACGTCTGTGCTTCTTTGGTCATGGATTCCTCCAAAGAACCGTGACGTAGGAGACAAAACTCTCCCCGCCACCGGAAAGTCCAAACGAGTCATAGCTGTCGGCGATTTCCCCGACAAGACCAAGGTGCGAGTTGACACAGCTGGCGATAACGCTCGGGGCGATGCCGCAGACCGTGCTATGGCGCCCGATGCTCAAGCGGAGCGCCTGCCGCCATTCACCCAGGGCGAGCAGCCCGGCAAGCTCCCGGTCATCGCGTCCGACCTTGTCGCGGACCTCGTCGGAGATTTCCGGCCCATAGGGAATGTAATGGAACCCCTCCCCATAGTGGGTGAAGTCGCTGGAAGCAATCAGGCTGGTGTGGTCGTCCATCTGTCCGAGGATCAGTCCTGCAAGACGCTCGACCTGGTCCTCGTCCACCTGGTTGACCAGGCCCATGCTCACCGTACCGTCAGGCAAGACCTCTTTCAGGCCAGGAAGGACCATCTCCACTGCGTGCTCGCGTTGGATCTGCATCTCCCCTCCGAAAGCGGCACCCTCCAAGGGAACCATGGAAAGCACCCCCAAGGGGGTCCGGGCGCTGGCAAAGACGCGGGAGCCAAGCATCTCGTTCGGCTTCAGATAAAAGTAATGGGAGGGGGAAAGGATGATGACCCGCGTAATCGCATGGTCGACGCGGGCAAGGTAATGGGCGATGCCGCGATGGGAAAAGAAGAGCCCTGCATGAGGCAGGATCGCAGACCGGATCCGGGCACCATGCTCGGGCTGGAAGGCTATCAGGTCATGCAGCTCGTCCTTGTCGGAGGGGTACCAGTACCCCGCAAACACATCTTTTCTTTCCATGGAGAATAGTATAGCCGTTTTTTCCCGGGAGAAACACAAAAACAGGACTGCCGTCACGGCAGTCCTGCAATGGAGTGTATGGAACAAGTGGTACTCGTGCGAGAAGGGTCAGTTGACCTTCACGTCGATGCGCTTCGGCTGCACGGGAACCTTCTTCGGCATCTCGATGGTGAGCAGTCCATTGACAAAGTTCGCCTTGATGGCGGACTCGTCGACATGCTCGGGAAGGCTGAAGGTCCTCTCGAAGGGGACATAGGCGCGCTCCTTGATCAGATAGGAGTTCTGCTCGTGCCTCGGCATCCTCCGCTTGCTGGAAAGGTGCAGGGTGTGGTTCTCGACGTGCAATTCGAGATCGCTTTCCTGATACCCAGGCAGCTCGGCTTCCAGAATATAGTTGTCAGACGTCTCATAGACATCAACCGGCGGGAACTTGGAATCGCTGACCGCATTCCAGTCATCGAACATGTCATCGAAGAAGGGGTTCATCAAGTATCTCATAATCGCACCTCCGTGTGCTTCGTTTGTTACGTTTCGTGAGCCTTTTGGCTTACGCAAGGTACAATGCAACCCGTGTGCCAAAATATCTATCTATCTTTAATTTAACGAATTACATACAAACATCTTCTTGAAGTCAAGGGATTTCTGAAGCAGATGGGGACATGATGCTTCCTGTCCCGTGTCAAAATGACACATCGGCCTTGCATATGCTTCCCCGTTGGGTCAAAAGGAAACGGGAAGGCCGGGGGACCTTGGCACCCAGACAGATTTTGCCCCGCCTGCGGGCCCGCGTGGATGTTCCACTTTCCGCAAAACCTAGCGGATAGCTATTGTCTTCTCCCGTATGAACCCGTAGAGTAAACCTATCAAAACCGCAAGGAGGGATTGATGAACGTACGTCGAAAATCCGGCATGTTGATCTTGTCTCTGCTGGTAAGCATCTCGTGTCTTTGGGCGCAGCCCACGCTTGAGCAACCGGATCTCAAGAAGCGAGGACCCGTGACGATTACCGTTTTGGGCACTACCGATATCCACGGCAACATCTGGGGGTACAGTTACGAGGACAACAAGGAGACCACGAAGGACGGTCTTGCCCGTGTCGCCACCTATGTCGGGCAGGTCCGGAGGGACCAGGGAGCGGACAACGTCGTCCTGGTCGACGACGGCGACCTGTTCCAAGGCACCCTGCTGACCGATGACCTGTACAACAAGGACGACAGCGTCCCCCACCCGCTGATGGAGGCCATGAACGACCTGCATTACGACGCGATGGTGTTCGGAAACCACGAGTTCAACTTCGGGGTTCCCTTTGTCGAGAGACTGAAGAAAGAGGCGAAAGCCCCCTACCTGTGCGCCAACGCCACCTACCATGACACCGGCAAGCCGCTGGCCGCCCCCTACACCATCATCATGAAGGACGGGGTGCGCATCGGCATCATCGGCCTGACCAACCCGGACGTCCCCCGGTGGGATGGGCCGAAAGTGGAATCCCTCGATTTCGAGGAAGTCGGATCCGCCGCACGCAGGGCCTGCGACCAGCTCAAGGGAAAAGTCGACCTGATCGTCGCGGTCGCCCATGTCGGATTTCTGGCGGAGTATGACGAGGACCACGGCACCGATGCCGGCTACCGCATCCTCGACCAGTGCCCGGAGATCAAGGTACTGATGGTCGGCCACGCCCACGTGACGGTCAACGAGGACTATGCGAACGGAGCGAAAGTGCTCTCCTGCAAGAACAGCGGCAAAGAAGTCGCCCGCTGGGATATCTCCTTCGACGACCAGAACCAGATCACCGGCATCAAAGGCGAAGTCGTCTCCATGGACGGCGTCAAGCCCAGCGAGGCTCTGCGTTCGCTACCCGCGGTCAAGGAAGCCCACGAGAAGACCGTCACCTACGTCCAGGGAGGCGCGAAGAACGCCGACGGCTCCGTCACCAGCGGAGTCCTTGGCATCGCCACCGCCGACTTCCAGCCAGCCAGCGAGATTCCCGGAATCCCCCAGGCCAAGCTTGAGGACACCGCGGTCATGGACCTGATCCTGAACGTCCAGCTGCGCAATTCCGGAGCCGATGTCACTTCCACCGCCCTTTTCCGCGATGACAGCGCCATCTACGCCGGACCAATCAACTACGGGGTCATCTTCAAGATCTACAAGTTCGACAACACCCTCTACACCGTCGACGTCACCGGTGCCGAGCTGAAGACCTACATGGAATGGGCGGCCGCCTGCTACAACCAGTGGAAGCCGGGGGATGTCACCATCAGCTTCAACCCGGACAAGCCGGGCTATCTGCACGACCAGTTCCAGGGAGTCAACTATGAAATCGACCTTTCCCAGCCAGTGGGAAGCCGCATCAAGCACGTGACCTTCAAGGGCCAGCCCCTGAAGGACGACCAGGTCCTGAAGCTTGCGGTCAACAACTACCGCTACTCTTCCGGCCTGAAGACCTTGAAGATGGTCCAGGCGAAGCGTGACTGGGAGTCCCCGAATTCCATCCGCGACATGCTGACCACCTACATCAAGGAGCAGGGCGAGATTTCGCCCCAGTGCGACCACAACTGGAAGATCGTCGGAGTCGACCTCCAGCTGGACAACCCCGAACGGGCCAAGGCGATCGAGTTGGTCAAGGAGGGCAAGATCGAGCTCCCCTACCATAAGAGCCTGAACCTCGACGAACTGAAGGCGCAAGGACTGCTCTGATCCGTACATGCGCAAACGACAGGCGCCACCTCATCGCGGGGTGGCGCTTGTCGTTTCTGCAACACCCGCCCTGAGCGGGATTTCCCCGCTACCTCCTATCCACTTCCCTCCCGATCCATGCAAAAGAGAGAAATTATTATTTCCTTTCCCTGCAACATGTTGTATCCACAATCCGGAATCTCCTCCTTTTTTCCATGCATCAAACCTCCAAGAACGCCGGTATGGTAGTGTGGAGGTGATACATGTATCATGCAAAAGACGACACCCTCGTCGACGAGGAACTGAAGGACCGGCTGATGAACAAGGAGATCCTCGCCTACATCGCCAGCCAGTTCGTCGACGACTTCGCCCACATGAGCTGGAAGCAG
>OMYY01000034.1 GCA_900315435.1 uncultured Spirochaetaceae bacterium | reverse complement strand
TTCCTTTCAGACGTGAAAATCAAACGCATCCTCGGTGTAAACCCTAGGCCTTTCAAGGAGTGTTAACACTATTTTTGGAGTTTTGTTACCAAAGTCAGGCATTATAAATACTTACGATTTCAGTTGTCAACCTGAGCCAAGCGCTGGAAAACCTTCAGGATGCCATGGAGAGGTTGTTCAACCACTTCCCGCTGTGGATGCGCGCGAGACCAAAGACCGCTTTGGCGACTTCTTCCAGATAGACCATCAGATAGACCTGCCACATGGGCAAATGGAGGACGGCGCTTGAGAGGAAGGCCATCGGCACGCCGACCAGCCAGACACAGCCAAGTTCACAGAACATCGAGAACCGGGTGTCTCCTCCGGCGCGGAGAATTCCGGTGACCAGACAGTAGTCGAAAGAACGTAACGGCATGATCAGGGCGGTGACCCACATGCACTGCAAGGCGAGACGGGAGATTGTCCCTTCCAGCCTGAAAACCCGTACCATCAGCGGGCTCATCGTGAAAAAGAGCAGACCCATCAGGGCGCCTATGGCGAAGGAAAGGCCGACAAAGCGACGGCAGTAGCGGTGCACCTCGTCCATATGTCCCTCCCCGATCTTCTGCCCGATCATCACCAATGTCGTGCTGCTGACGGCAAATACTGCCGTGGTGAACAGATTGGCAACCGACTCGTTGACGTTGACCGCAGCGACGGCAGCCACTCCTTGTCTGGCATAGGCCACTTTGTACAACGCCATGCCAAGAGCCCAGAAAAACTCGTTGCAGACCACCGGCAGGCAGGTGGGAAGCACAAATCGGATGAAGGAACGGGGAACGGGCAGGTCGCATAGCCCGATCCTGCAAGGACTCTTCACACGATGGACGGCGGCCACGACGATGGCAGCTTCAATCAGACGGCTCAGCGAGGTGGCCAGGGCGGCTCCTCCCTCGCGCATGGCCGGACATCCCAGGTGTCCAAAGATCATGACCCAGTCCAGGAAGATGTTGGCCACCATGGAGACAATCGATGCGACCATAGGAATCACCGCCCTGTCGGTCGTCCGGAGACCCACCCCGTATATCTGGGTGACTGCGAGGAAGAAGAATCCGAAGCCCAGCATGCGCATGTACGCCACTCCGCTGTGGATGACCGCCTGGTCCTTGGTGAAGATGCCCATGACCCGCTCCGGGGCGAAGGTGGCGAGCAGGAAAAAGATAGTCGATCCGGCAAAGGCGACATTGAAGGCGAAAGCGGTGATCTTCCTGATTCCCTCCTGGTTCCCCGCTCCATAGAACTGGGCGAGGAAGATCGAGCAGGCGGAGGAGACGCCGAAGAAGAGCAGGGTGATCAAAAAATTGACCTGTCCTGCCAGTCCGACCGCCGCGATGGCTGTTTCCCCCAGCTGGGCGACCATCAGCGAGTCGATGAAATTCAGGCTGTTCTGCAGGATTTGCTGGAGAAGGACTGGGATGGCGATGGACAGGAACTTACGGAGAAACGGGTCTTGTTTGCTCATCGGTTCTCCTTGCCTTGCCTGTAACGATGGCTTGGTTCAAGTAAAATCCTTGCAATATGCATCATGCCTGTTTCTTTAAGGGCATCAAGTACGAGTTTCCGGTTTTGCGGTTTGTCGTACTGGAGCAGCGCTCTCTGCATGGACCGCTCCTTGCCTTTGGGGACATAGATCGGGCGGAAGTCCATTCCTGGTCTCGGATCGAGGCCGGTGTAGTACATGGTGGTGCTGACCGTTCCCGGGGTGGGATAGTACTCTTGCACTTGGTCGGGGACGAAGTGATGGTCGTGCATGTACAGGGCGAGGGTGATCGCGTCCTTCAGCGTGCTACCCGGATGGGCGGCGATGAAGTACGGGATCAGGTACTGGCGCTTGCCTTGGCGGCGGTTCTCTCTGGCATAGGCGTCGCAGAACTGCTCGTACAGTTCCACCCGCGGCTTTCCCATGGCGTCGAGCACCTCGGGAATGATGTGCTCCGGGGCGATCTTCAACTGTCCGGAGATGTTGTTTGCCACGATATGGGAGAGGAACTTTTCCCGGGTCTTCCCATCACAGACTGCCATCAGCTGGTCGAAACGGAGTCCGCTACGGATGAACACCTTCTTCACTCCGGGAATCTTCTCGATTGCCTCGAGGATGTCGAGGTAGCGGCCATGCCAGTCCTGCAGGTTGGGGCATGGCCTTGGCCAGAGACATTCCCTGGCGGGGCAGGGCCCGTATTGCTCCTGCTTTTTGCAGGCATGTCCCTGGAAGTTGGCGGTCGGTCCACCGACGTCGTGGATATAGCCCTTGAAGCCGGATAGCCGGACCAGGCGTTGTGCCTCGCGGACCAGGCTTTCCTTGCTGCGGGTCTGGACGACACGCCCCTGGTGGCTGCTGATCGCGCAGAAGGAGCAGGCACCGTAACAGCCTCGGTTGCTGGTCAGCGAGAACTGTACCTCGGTCAGGGCGGGAATGCCACCAAGCTTGTCATAGTCCGGATGGGCGACAAAGGTGAAGGGTAGCTCGTAGAGGTGGTCGAATTGCTCTTGGGAGAGGGGGAGCTGGGGAGGGTTCTGGATGACGGTCCGGTCCAGGTGGTCCTGCAGCAGGCACTCCGGTTTCATCGCGTTCTCGTGCAGCATCTTGGTCTGGAACGCCTCGGCGTAGAGCCGCTTTCCCCGCTCGGTAGGGATGTTGGACTGTTTGTCCCGCTCGGAGACTTCCTCGAAGGAGGGAAGACGGACAAAGGGAAAACGGCATGCCGCTTCGGCCTCTTCCTTCCTGACGGCGAAGACTGTCCCCCTGATATCCCGCATCTCCCTGACAGACTCTCCTTTGGCAAGGCGGGTGGCGATCTCCACGACGGTGTTTTCCCCCATCCCGTAGCTGATCATGTCTGCTTTGGCGTCGATCAGGATGCTTTTCCTGACCAGGTCGGACCAGAAGTCATAGTGGGCGAGACGTCTCAGCGAAGCCTCGATGCCTCCCACGATGATCGGACAATCCTTTCCATAGGCGTGGCGCGCCTGCGAGGTATAGACGATTGTCGGCCGGTCGGGGCGATAGCCGCTCTTGCCTCCCGGGCTGTACTCGTCCTCGCTGCGGATTTTCCCGTTGGCGGTGTAGTGGAGCACCATGCTGTCGATGTTGCCGCCGCTGATCATGGCGCAGAGACGAGGCCTGCCCATCTTCAGGAAATCCCGGTCGCTTTTCCAGTCTGGCTGGGCGATCAGGCCGACACGGAACCCCGCGTCCTCCAGTACACGGCCGATCAGGGCGTTGGCAAAGGAAGGATGGTCGACGTAGGCGTCGGCGCTGATAAGGGCGATGTCAATCGACTCCCATCCTCGGGCGTCCAGATCGGACTGACATACGGGAAGAAACAAGCTTCGGTCCATAGTCAATACATGATACTCGACAACAGCTGTGGTTGGCAACGGCACGATACAAGGGTTTCTCTCCATTTGTGATTAAATAATTGCTTTATATAAAATGAAATAAAAAATTTTAGTTGTGATTTCTACAAAGTGTGTTATCATGGGTCCGCAAATTGACTTTGGACTGGTACGGGTGTATTTTAGAAAATGTGCCAAGTATCGGCCGATGAGATTTTGCTCGTCACAAGGAGCTTGATTTGATTAAGGATTTGGTGCCGTTTGTTCATTTTTATGACCAGGATTTTGTCGACATGTATGATCGCTCCTGGGTCTGGATCGATGAACTCTGGAAATCGGGAACGAAGGAGAATGGGTTCGAAGGAGAGTATCTTTCCTATCCGGGCCAGGCTACCTTCAACCAGTTCTCGAGTTGCTTCAGCACGCTTTTCCTTGTGTACAGCAACCAGAACAATTCTCCGTTTCCCTCCTTGGACTACTTCTATAAGAAGCAGGAAGATAACGGTGCCATCAGGGGCGAATATTCCGTCGAGAACGGCAAGCCGGTACTGACCGCCGACAACCCCGAGGGGGTCTTTCCCCCGCTTTTCTCCTACATGGAGTTCCAGTTCTACCACAAGGTGGGGAACAAGAAGCGTCTGAAGGAGATTATGCCGGTCCTGGAGAAACACTACGCTTGGCTCGTCCAGAAGTTCCAGAAGCCGAACGGCCTGTTCAGCGTTCCGGTGTCCGCCTGCCAGACGGGCAACATCAGGCGCGAGGGGGCGGTCTATCCGGTGGACTTCAATGCCATCGTAGCCCTGCATGTCCTGTACCTGTCCGCCATCGGCGACATCCTGAACGACAAGGAGATTTCCTTCAAGTACAAGCGCATCTACTTCGGTCTGAAGACTCGCATCAACAGCATGATGTGGGACCCGGAGAGCAAGTTCTACTACGACCTTGACGCCAACGAGAAACGCCTGGGTGTCAAACATATCGGCGCCTTCTGGGTGTTGCTGTCCGAGGTGCCCAACGAGGAGCGGGCAGACGACCTGATCGCCACCCTGAAGGACCCGAAGGAGTTCGGGACCGAGAACCCATTTCCCGGCGTGCCCGTTTCTTCCCCCGATTTCCGTGAGGATGGCGATGGCCTGAACGGTGGTGTCTCCACCATCTTCACCTACATGGTGGTCAAGGGACTGGAGAAGTACCACGAGTTCGTCTTCGCGCGAGAGTGCGCGATCCGACATATGTACTTCCTGCTCGATACCCTGCATCCCGACGCAGAGACGATGGGAGACGTCTGGGAAGTCTACCTGCCCAACAAGGAAGGGTATTCGACCTGCAAGGGCCTTCCCGGTTTCCCGAAGCGCCGCTTCATGCCCTCGACCGGTCTGGTGTCGATCACCATGATGATCGAGGACATCATCGGTCTGGACATCTCCCTGCCCCGCAAGACGGTCAACTGGGTGATGCCGAGCCTCGAGGCGATGGGAATCGAGCGCCTCTCCCTGAAGCGGAACATGATCACGATCCTCTCCAACAAGACCGACCGTGGCTGGGAGATCCGCCTGGAAAGCGAGAAGCTTTACTACTTTACCATCGAGATCCTTGACGAGCAGAAGAAAAAGACCCTCCCCATTCCGTCGGGCAAGTGTTCCATGCTGATAGACAAGCTGTAAGGCTTGCCGACGGGATTTCCCAGCTGACTCGGAGCCTTGGCTGTTTTCCTGCATTGCTTCCCATTGCGCGACCTGACTGATACAGGAGGATGATGTCCATGGATACCACGCCATCCGGATGCTACATGATCGACGAGCACTATACGGTTATCAGCGTGAACCGTGTGGCAAGCGAGATGTATCCCCAACTGAGAGAGGGAGACAAATGCTACCGTTGCGTTGGCGGGGTTGATGCTCCTTGCGAGTTTTGCCCGGTCCATGGCGGGCACAACGGCCCCCACGCCTATCGTGACCCCATCCGAGGGATCACGGAGATTGTCGATGCGGTGGAGATTCCTCTTGCAGGCCACGGATTATGCCATATGCTGGTGTTGCAAACAGTCGGGGAAAAAGCGGAACTTGCGGCGACGCTTCCCACTTCGTCGGACGGGTTGCAGGAGCTGGCTCTCGTCAAAGCCCTGACAGCCGATTACCTGCATGTGTTTTCTGTAGACATGAGCACCCGTAAAGGGTATGTGTACCGGAGAAACGGCAGGCAGGTGGATTCCGTGGAAGTCTTCCAGCATCCAATGGACTACGAGGGGATTGTCCGGCAATGCATCGAACGGAATGTCTCTGTCGACGACCAGGATTTGCTTCTGAAGGAATGCGACCTAGGCTTCCTCTCCGGATATCTCCGGACAAATGAGTCGCTTCTTCTCCATTACCGTGTCGTGGATGGACGGGAGACACACTACTACTATGTCAAGTTCGTGCGGATTGGCGAAGCGGAAACGTTCGGGCATGTGCTTGTCGGAATCGCGTGCGAGGATGGAAGCGTGCTGGTTGCCAAGAAAAACGAGGAGCTGGAACGGAACCTTTCCCTCGTGGAGGTGGATTCCCTTACCGGCCTGTACACGAAGGAAGCTTTCCTCCTTTACAGCGAGAAGCTCCGTCGAGAGAATCCGGACAAGGTCTTCGATTTCTGTGTGTTGCAGGTGGGTGATCTGTCGACATTGAACCGCCGATACGGAAGGAAGAAGGTCGACCAGCTGTTGCGTCTGGTCGGTCGGACACTTACGGAATACAAGGATGCCATGACCTGTCTCATGTATATGGGCACAGGCATGTTCGCATGCTATCACGGTACGATGGAGGGAGTCTTGTGCAAGAGCAAGTGCGGGACTTTTTCCCAACAGGTCAGGAAGGAAAGCGCGATGCAGGACGTCACGTTGAAGTGGTCGGTGTATGTCGCCCCACGCCATGACCTGCATGCGGAAGAGATCCTGGAGAAAACCCAGTATGCCTTGTCCACCATCCGTACCAACACCAACGAGAATTATGTGGAATTCGACCAGTCCATGGTGGACCGCATGGAATGGGAGAAATCGATTGAAGCCAACTTCGAACAGGCGCTTGAGGACCACGAGATTTCCGTCTGGTATCAGCCGAAATACCTGGTCGGCACCGGAAAGATCGTGGGAGCCGAAGCCTTGGCCAGATGGATCCGTCCGGATGGCGGCAGCATCTCTCCGGCGCAGTTCATTCCGATTCTTGAACGAAGCGGGAAGATCCGGCAGCTGGACGAGCATGTCTTCCGGACAGTCTGTCGGATGGAGAGGCGACTGATGGAAAAGGGGTACCGCTTTTTGCCCGTTTCGGTGAACCTGTCCCGCGCGAGCGCGTATGACGGAAACACCGCGAGCCGATACAAGGACATCGCCTCGGAGTATGCGGTTCCCTTTGGCAATCTTCCCATAGAGATTACCGAAAGCGCGTCGGTCAACGACAAGGAAATCAATATGCTTGCCGGCACTCTGACCGAGAAGGGATTTCCCTTGCATATGGATGACTTCGGTGCGGGGTTCTCCTCTTTGGCTTCCTTGGAGTCCATCCCATTTGAAAGCATCAAGCTGGACAAGTCCCTGATCGATTTCATCGGCAGGAAGGCGAGCGAGAGCTTGTTGATGCATATCATTTCCTACGCCAAGGAAACAGGGAAGGTCGTGGTCGCCGAAGGCGTGGAGACGGCAGGACAGTATGAGTTCCTGAAACGAGCCGGTTGCGACATGGTGCAGGGTTTCTTCTTCAGCAAGCCTTAGGAAGAAGAAGCTTTCTGGGGGCTTCTGGAGACAAAAGCGGACAAACCCGAATAAAGCCGGAAATGGAAAATGGAACATGGTTCCGAATTCGTTGCATCATTGCGTAATGAATGGTACACTGGATATACATTTCGTTAAGGAGTCTATCAGAATGGATTTCACTCAGAACTTTTCACTGAAGGGGAAGGTTGCTTGGGTCACCGGCGCCTCCTATGGTATTGGTTTTGGAATCGCGACCGCGTTCGCCCAGGCTGGTGCCACCATTGTGTTCAATGATCTCACCCAGGAGAAGGTCGACAAGGGTCTTGATTCTTACAAGGCCGAGGGCATCCAGGCCCACGGATATGTCTGCAACGTCTGCGATGAGGAGGCCGTGAAGGCGACCATCGAACAGATCCACAAGGACGTCGGCCTGATCGATATCCTGGTCAACAACGCCGGCATCATCAAGAGAATCCCGATGCTGGAGATGAAGGTCGAGGATTTCCGCGCTGTCGTCGATGTCGACCTGAACGCCCCGTTCATCGTCAGCAAGAACGTGATTCCCGACATGATCAAGAAGGGACATGGCAAGATCATCAACATCTGCTCCATGATGAGCGAGCTCGGCCGTGAGACCGTCAGCGCCTATGCCGCCGCAAAGGGTGGCCTGAAGATGCTGACCAGAAACATCTGCTCCGAGTACGGCAAGTACAACATCCAGTGCAACGGCATTGGACCCGGCTACATCGCCACTCCGCAGACCGCTCCTCTCAGAGAGAGACAGCCTGACGGTTCCCGCCATCCGTTCGATTCCTTCATCGTCTCCAAGACTCCTGCCGAGAGATGGGGGGATCCGAAGGACCTGCAGGGTCCGGCAGTCTTCCTGGCTTCCGACGCCTCCAACTTCGTCAACGGACACATCCTGTACGTCGATGGCGGCATCCTGGCCTACATCGGTCGCCAGCCCCAGTAAGCTTTTCTTTAGGTTAGTGCTGAACCATTCCCCCTTGGGTCGGAGCAATCCCCCGAGGGGGATTTTCATTCCTGTTTTTGAGACTTCAAACTAGCCAAAACTGAAAACAAGGAACCCAAATGGAAATTTCCGGGTATTTTTCTGGCTCTACACGTTTCCCTCGGCTCCCTATCCACGAGGAAAACGTGAAGAGCCCATTTCTTTGGACCTTGGAAAAAGAAAAACATGCATTTAACATGTTCATTCACAGGTTTTGCTGTTTATTCGGTTTCTCAAGTCCTAAGGCGGAAGAACCAAATGAGACTGCCGAAACTCACTGGCGTTTACCGAATATGTCATGCATTGGACTCTGATTAATTTTCTACAGTTCCAGCATGTTCTGTTCGTCTAGAGATGTAGTAATCATCTGGCTCCACGTTCAAAAAAGGTGGTTAACGGATGCGACTCTCTATTATAATGCATTTTAAGGAGAGTTCGAATGAAAGATAGAAAGGTTGCATTTCTGACTGCCTGTTTACTGGTGCTAAATGTAATGAGTTTATTTGCTATCTCTTATAACAGATTGGTTGAAAATTGCGGAAAAGCTGGTCAAGCGCTAGGTATCAAATGGGAACAAACGGCAAGACAACAACCGAATCCTAAGGAATATTCTCTCGGATTTCTCTCTGGAATTTATAAAGAATTAGGGGTAGGTTTTTCTTTTGAGATCTCCCAAACAGAACAAACCCAGAAAGGACTGGCAGATGCAACAACAGCAGGCGCATGCGATGAGTTCAAAGCTGCTATGGGGAAATACTATAACAGCTACAAACAATTGGAAGGTACAAAAAATGAATGGAAGTACCAGCAATGCAAAAGTGCATTTTTAGGAGGTCTGTCTAAAGTTCCTTTGTTTGCCAGTGCTATGACTGCAATTGTCATAGACGGTGAAGATGTTGCAGAAGTACAACTAGTGGCAATGGGAACGAAGGAAACCAATCATGCTTCAGGGTTTCACTTATCAGTGAAGAATAAAACCAATTCCATTCTGAAGATTAATTGGGCCAACTCTTCTTTTAATTATAATGGTAGCTCCTACGGCATTTTCATTGAAGGTCAGAAATATATTGACCAAAATACTCCAATGAATCCGACTATTTTACCTGCCAAAGGCAGCATGAGCAAGGAGATCTTTTCCTCAGATCAAGTTTATTATCTTAATGGACAATATGGTGGATGGAGGATGAATGATATCATTGCCTCTTCCGTTACGATTGTTCTTTGCATCGAACAGGGAGCAGGGGAGTCCTACTACTCTATCACTACCACATTCTAATCAAGGATAAAGATTTACAGAAATCTTCCGCTTGATTGAACCGGTAAGCGCGACACTGGAAGGTAAGCGCAAGCCTTGGAAGAGGATTTTATATCTGTACGGGAGCGAGGAAATCGGCGAGAATGATGGAAGGAAGGGCAGTCGAGGGGGAAAGGGACGATTGTCCCCCGGAGGTTGCCCGGAATCCGCAAGTTTTGCGAGACTAGGCGCAACCCTTGGAAATGAGAACGATCGACCCGTTTTCGGATTCGGCTCCGTTACTGCTGCAGGAGGGATGGGTTCAGGACGATGTCCTTGTCAGGGACGCGCCTGATACCGAGCAAAAGCTGGATACACCCGCTACGCATCTTTCCTCAACCAATTCTTGGACCTTCGAGATTGATCCGGAAAGTGGAGTCCTGAGCGGCAACCATAGCTCCCAAGCCGTTTCTTGCAACAGGAGGAGATTGGAAGCGTTGGTTCTGAGTATGAGTACACGGGCAAAGAATACTATGGGCTTTCCGACAACAAATCCTTTTCCATCTCTCTTCATGGAGAAGTGTATTCCTGCCGCTTTGTCAGCCCCGACCTGATCAGGGTGGAAAACTCCGGAAATTCCCATTTGGCATACTTTCTGAAACGCAACCAGGCTTATCCGGGCAGCAGCACGTAAGCAACTATTGCGAGGGTACGGTCGTGACGGATGCTCACGACCGTATGCTTGTTTTGCCTGTCACAGCTTGATCCTGCGCTCCAGCGAGCGGGCTAGCGTGTTGCGGTCGACATACTCGATGTCGCCGCCGTAGGGGAGTCCGCGGGCCAGTCGGGTCACGGTGATTTCCGGATGGTCCTTCAGGAGACGACCGATGTAGAGCGCCGTCGTCTCCCCCTCGTCGGTCGGGTTTGTGGCGAGAATCACCTCCTTGATATGCCCCTCGGCGATGCGCTTCATCAGTTTCCCGAAGTGGAGGTCCTCGGGGCCGATTCCGTCAAGGGGACTGATTGCGCCACCCAAGACGAAAAAGAGGCCCCGGTATCCGGCGCCGCTATTCAGGATGGTGGTGACATCCTGAGGTTGCTCGACGATGCACAGCTGGCTCTGGTCCCTGGTCGGGTCGGAACAGATCTCGCAGGGGCTGGTTTCGGTGAACTGCCCGCAGACGGGACAGGGGAAGACTTTCTCCTTGATGGTGGCGATCGATTCTCCCAACATCTTGTTGAAAGCCTGGTCGCTCTTCTGGCCGATCAGGTGGTAGGCGATGCGCTGGGCGCTCTTGGGACCGACGCCGGGCAGCTTCGCCAGCATTGAGATCAAGGTATCGAGACTGGTCATGACGGCATGCCACCGAGCATTCCCATGCCCTGTTCCTTGATCAGCTCCTGAACCTTCTTGATGGCCTCGTTGGTGGCGGAAGCCACCAGAACCTCGACGGTGTGCTGGTCTTCGGGTGTCATCAACTGCGCGTCAATGGAGACGCTTTGCACGTTGCACAATCCGTTGACGGTCACCTTCACCATTCCCGCTCCGGCTTCACCGGTGGCGGTAGTGTCCTGCATTTTGTTCTGGAGCTGCTGCATTTGGTTCTGCAACTGTCCCATGTTTTTCAAGAAATCAAATGGGTTGTTCATGGTCGTTTCCTTTATTCCGTAACGATGGTCCCGCCGAACAGGCTGGCGATCTTGCTGATCGCGGGGTCGGCCGTAGAGGGATTCTCCACCTTCTTCGGCTCCTCGACAAGTAGCTGGATGTTCCCGGTGAAACCGGTGACCGCGGCCACCGCCTGTTTCAGGTTGTCCATCGCCATCTTCAGCTTGTCGCGGTCATAGACCTTGCTGAAGAAGAGGGTCAGCGAATGCTCGTCCTGCTCGATTCTTGTCACGTTTCCCAGCATCGCAGCCAGCATCGGCTGGTTCAGCGCCTGGCCCACCGTTCCCAGGTCTTCCTTGGTCATCCGCTTGACCTGGACGGGACTGTCCGGGGTTTTCGGGGTAGGGGTGGAAACGACTTGCTCCTTGGGCTGCTGGAAGTGGTGTACCGGCACATCCTGGAAGGATGGCTTGGAAGGAACAGCAACCGGCTGCCGGGTAGGAAGCTGAGCCCGCTGGAAGGCGGGAAGGGGTTTACCGTCGGTCAGGGACTGTTGCAGGGCTTGCAGGCGCTTGACCAAGGAGGTCGGACTGACCAGGTAGGGCAGCTGTCCAAGCCTGCTGAGTAACAATTCCACCTCGAAACGGGGATTCAGCGAATAGCGGATGTCTCGGTAGAGCTTGAGCAACATCTCCACAGCCGCCTCGAGCTGTTCATTGGTATAGGCCTTGCGCACCTCGGGATCGAACTCCGACTCCTGCATGCCGAGGATATCCTCGTCGGTGATACCTTGGGAGAGCAGCATCAGCCCGCGGTAGTACTGGGTCAAGTCCTTGACGCACTGGTCGATGGAGATTCCGTCATGCAGCATCGTCTGGAAACTGGTCAATGCTCCCTTCATATCGCCACGCAGCATGCCGAGCACCATCTGGTTCAACTGGTCCACCCCGACGATGCCAAGCTTGTCCTTGATGCCGGAGAGGGTGATGTGCCCTCCACTGAAGGAGACTACCTGGTCGAACAGGGTGTATGCGTCGCGCATGGAGCCTGTCGACTCCTTGGCGATCCAGAACAGGGCATCATCATCAGCCTGCACGCCGAGGTCTGTGGCCGCCTCCTTCAGCTTTTCCTTGACTTGGTCGAGATTGATCAGTTGAAAGTGGAACTGCTGGCAGCGGCTGCGTATGGTGGCGGGCACTTTCTGCAACTCGGTAGTGGCGAAGATGAAGATGATGTACTCGGGAGGTTCCTCGATGGTCTTCAAAAGCGCGTTGAAAGCGCTGATGGAGAGCATATGGACCTCGTCGATGATATAGATCTTGTAGCGGCTCGCCTGAGGCGGAAACAGCACCTCGTCCTTGATGGCGCGGATATCGTTGACGCTGGTGTTCGAGGCACCGTCGATCTCAATCACGTCCGGGCTGTTGCCGGCGGTGATTTCCCTGCAAGAGGCGCATTCCCCGCAGGGGTGGGCGGTCGGTCCGTGCTCGCAGTTCAGCGCTTTCGCCAGAATACGGGCGCTGGTCGTCTTGCCGACACCGCGGGGACCGGAGAAAAGGTAGGCGTGGGCAATACGGCCCTGCTCGATGGCATGGGTGATGGTGGAGACGACGAACTCCTGTCCAATCATCGTGTCGAAGGACTGGGGTCGTTTCCTCGTCGCTGTTACTTCATATGCCATGCCTTTCACCTCGGACTCCACTATACCATAGGTGGGAGCCCGAGGAAAAGGAAAGGCTCAGAGGCCATGGTAGTAATCGTGCACCACCTGCCAGGCCAGCTTCTTCCGCTTATGGTCGCTATCGATCAGCCCTTTGCGGTTGAAGCCTTCCTGATGGCGGTTCATGCGCCTGGGCGCCCGGAAGTCATAGAGAATCCACGGGGTACAGCCCTGAATGAAGGGACAGGACCGCTGCATGGCGAACTGCTTCTCGTAGAGCCGCTTCTGATACTCCTCGGTCCACATCTCCTCCTCGCTTCCGCGGGTTCCCAGCCGTGCCCCGCCCCCGAACTCGGTGATCACCACCGGTTTGTCGAGATGGGAGTTGGCAAGAATCCGTGGGAGTTTGGTGAAGTCCTGGTCGTACCAGCCGTAGTACTCGTTGTTGCCGATGACATCGAGATAGGGCATGAGCCGGTCCTCGATGGCCAGCTTCCGCTGGTTCACCAGACAGGCGGCGCTTACCAGCCTCGAGGGGTCGACGTGTTTGGCGGTTTCGGCAAGACGGCTCATGAAGGAGAGCCGGTCGTCGGTGTCCTCGTTCTCGTTGCCCACCGACCAGATGATCACGCTTGCCCGGTTCTTGTCGCGCCGTATCAGTTCTCTCAGTTGGTTCTCGGCGTCCTGATAGGTGCCCTCGTTCTGGAAATCGATCGCCCAGTAAACGGGAATCTCCTCCCACAGCAACATGCCCATCCTGTCGGCCAGGCGCGCCATTTCCCTGCTGTGCGGGTAGTGGGCAAGGCGCATGAAGACCGCACCCAGTTCCTGGGCGTCCTTGATCGACTGGAGCCGGTCGCTTTCCGTGGAACGCTTGCCCCCTTCGGGGTAGTCTTCGTGGCAGCTGATGCCCTTGAGGAAGACAGGCCTGTCGTTGAGCAGTACCTTGGTTCCTTCCACCCTGATGGTACGGAAACCAATCTGGTCGGACAGGAAATCCTTGCCATAGGCTAGGCTCACCTGGTAAAGGCGTGGGCTCGCGATATCCCAGAGCTCCGGTCTTGCCTCGACCACCACGGTTCCCTTGCCTTCCTGGAAGAGGACTTCCCGGTTGACGCCGAGTTCAGGAATGGAAAAGACAGCGCTTCCTTCGTTTGCCCCTTCGACGGTGAAGTCGAGGGCGATGTGGGTCTTGTCCGGCAGAAGGCGCACGTACCAGTCGGAAAGGTAGCTCTTCGGGGTCTCGAACAGGAAGACGTCACGGTAGATACCGCCATAGAGGAACCAGTCGGTATTGTCCATCGGCACCCGCTCCGGATCCCGTCTTCCGTCGACGCAGACCATCAGCCTGTTCTCCTTTTCCTGGACGGCGTCGGTGATTTCCAGCGTGAAGGGCGTGGAACCGCCGTCATGCATGCCCAGGTAATGGTGGTTCAGGAACACGTAGGTCCGGTAGCTGGCTCCCTCGAACTGGAGGAAGAGCCTGCCGTCGGTCTTCGGCTGGTCGAAGGTGCGCATATAGCATCCCAGCCCCTCGAAGTATTTCAGTTCGGGCTTGGCCAGGTTCCAGACCGAAGGGACCTTCGTCATAGGCCAGAAATCCCAGTCGAAATCCGCAGGTTCGCCATGGCTGTCCTCGAAGCACCAACAGGAGCGTAGCGCGGTCTCGTACCAGTCCTCGATGAAATGCCAGTTCCCGTTCAGGGAGCGGAGGTTCCTTCCGTCAACAGCCACCAGCGTCTCGTTTGTCGTCTTGACCTTCTCGAATGGGGAGCGGAAATTCCGCTCGTGGATGTTCGCGGTGAAGTTTGCGCTTTGCATGTTCAATACTCCATTACCTTGCCGATATCGTGGTCCTCGGGACCGAAAATGACGCACTGGCCCCAGCCTGTATGGCCGTCAGCGCGGAAACTATCCGTAGGGGAGCCCCACTCGCGGTGGCTGTCCACCACGAGCCACCCGTCCACCTTCCATGCCTCGATCATCGAGTCAGGGAAAGTGGTCCCCTTGCAATTGCTGGTGACAGGAACCTGTTCCACCTTGGGCTCATGGCCGAAGGCGAGGACGACCAGCAGGGAGGAGAAGCAACGGGCGTGACGCGTGAAGACAAGACGGCGGGAGGGAAGCTTTTCGTTGTACCTCGGGGAGACCCACCCCGGTTCCACTCCAAGGTCGTCCGCATTCGGGCTGGCCACATACAGCTTCTGACGGAAGCTTTCCCAGCAGGCTCCATGCAGGGTTGCCGACAACTTCCCTCCGGGTGCGAAGTGGAGCCGGCTTTCAAGCGTGTGCTCGCCCGATCCGTAGAGCTCGTCCAAGACCAGGAACGTGTCGTTGTCGAGGATGAACAGTTTGCGGGTGATGAAGACTCCAAGCTCCGCATAGCCTGCGAGCCCCATGCGGATATATCCGCATCCTTCCTTTTCTTTGGCGGAAATGCCGGTGGTCTTGCTCATTCTCCGGTATTCCCAGCTGTCCTTGGCCTCGTAACAGTCGATGCCGTCGACCAGCACCGTATTGTGGGCGGCGGCACTCTTGAACCAGTAGCGGTCTTTTCCCGCCACATAGGTGTACCGGCCCGGGTCGACCAGGACATTCTCTCCATCGTGGTACAGGTCGAAGGCAAGCTGGTCGGCATGGCCATGGCCCGCTCCCAAAGTTCCTGCCTTGGCATGCAGATAGGAGCCTTGTCCCTTCCAGTAGGCGTGTCCCCCATCGGGGAAAAGGATCAGGGGGTTAGGCGATTCTTTTGGCTCCAGACGGTCGTAGCTCTCGATTCCCTCGACACCGATTTCCCACGCCGCGTCGCTGGAGACGGTTTGTTCTCCTTGTCCGCGCAACAGGGAATCCTGGAACAGGACTGCCGCCCGCTCCATCAGGTCCCGCTGGTCGATCAGGTCGCTGTCGCCGGTGGAGGGAGCGTTGCCGTCTGGCATTCCCATCGCAGCGCTGTAGCGGGCCATTTTGCGGATCCGTTCCTCCATTCCTTCCGGAAGGGGGATCCGATAGCAACGTGACAGGGAAACCACGTCGAGGAACTGGCTGAGCACCTCGTTGTGGTACATGGCGCTCTGCTCCCAGTGGACTCCGTCGTCGTAGACCTGTATCCGGATTTCCTGGTCCAGCCGCTCCAAGGCAAGCGTTCTCCATGTTCCGCTCTCTTCATCGGGCGGCAGCATGACGCTGGTGACGAAGAGGCCATGGTTGGCCATGATCCCCCAGTTGGAGAGCAGCTGGTAACTGTCCCAGACGGTGGCGATGAAGCGGGCATGCTCCCGCAGGCTCCGGAAGGCCAGCTCAAGCAAGCCTCCGGTCATCGCCTTGCTTCCCTCCATCAGCTTCAGCGCCTTCATCCACACCTCCATGCGGATGCCGCACTCGATGGTGCGCCACGCCTTGGCGTGGGCCTCGTCATGGGGTACCTGCGCGACCCAACTTCTCAACTGTCTGGCAAAGGCCTGGGGGTATTGCTCATCCCCCGTCAGGAGCCATGCTTCCCCCAAGGTTTTCCAGAACTCCATCCGGTTGAACGCGTAGACGAACTCCGGGTCTTCACCCGGCTGGAAGAGCCAGTCAATGCCGTCGGGGAAGATGACCGGGGTGGAGGTATGCTCCAGATCCCACCTGCGGTCGAAGACAAACTGGTCTTTGGCTATCAGGTCGGCGCTGTGGATGATCCTCTTGGCATCCTCGGGATGGTTGGCAAGCACCCACCTCGCGGTGGCCTTGCCGTCGCGAAGCAGACAATCCTTGACGTGCGCGTACCAGTCCATAGCTTTACCAGTAGGAGCGCCAATCGCTTTTCTTCAGGCGGGTCAACGCCTCCAGGTAGAAATAATCTCCCCAGGAAACGCACTCGTCGACCCCCTCTTCCGTGCAGGTATTGTAGGGTGATTTCTTCGAGTAGGTGCCATGCAGCACCAGACCGTTGGCCTTGTCCCCCGGCCTGACCCGATAGGAACGGACCAAGCTTCCGATCAGCTTTTCCGCCATCTCCTTGTAGGCTTCCTTTTCCTCCTCTACCAGACGGGCCATCTCCAGTAGCCCGCAGGCGACAATCGAGGCTGAAGAGCTGTCCCTTGGCTCGCTCCCGTTCTGGAAAACCAGATCCCAGTAGGGAACCAGGTCCTCAGGGAGCCGGGAAAGGAAATATCCGAGCGCTCCATCAAAAAGGCTGGGAAGTTCGGGATTTCCGGTATGACGGAAGGCGAGGGCAAGTCCGTAGACCGCCCAGGCCTGCCCTCTGGCCCAAGAGGAATCCGCACGGTAGCCTTGGCACGTTTCTCCTCGTAGGCCCTTGCCTGTCCGCGGGTCGAGGAAGTAGGTGTGGTAGGTCGAATGGTCGGGGCGGAAGGAGTAGGTCAGGCAGGTGTGGGTGTGCGCTCTCGCGATACGCCCATACGTGTCGTCACCGGTCACCTCGCCCGCCCAGTAGAGCAGCGGAAGGTTGAGCAGACAGTCGATGATGTAGCGGTAGTTGTCCTTCGCGTCCATAGCCCCCCAAGCCTGCAGGAACTCTCCTTTGGGCTGCCAGCGGGTAAGCAGCTGGTTTGCGGCGGCGATTGCCGCCTTCCTGGCCAGCTCGTTTCCGGTCAGCATCCAGGCGCTGACGCAGCTTGGAGTGTAGAGGAAGCCCATGTCATGATGGTCGACGCAGATCTTGCGCTCGATCCGGTTGGCGAAGGAGGGCACCATGGCGGTCCCAGCCTCGAGGAACATGGCATCTTGGGAGAGTTCCCAGGAGAGCCAGAGCTCTCCCGGCCAGAAGCCGCAGGTCCATTGGTCGTTCTTGCAACGGGGATAGATGCCCCCGATGGAGGAGTGATTCTGGCAGAAGCCACGATAGATGGGGATGTTGGAACGGACGATGGAAAGCGCGCCGCTGATTGCTTCGTCCAGCTCGCGGGAAGTGATTGGTTCCATGGCTTACCCCTTCAGGCCGGTATTGGCGATTCCCTGGACGAAGTACTTCTGCAACGAGAGGAAGACCACCACGACTGGAACCAGCGTGACGACGCTGGCTGCCATGATCAGCCCGTACTCCTGCGAGTACTGGCCGATGAACATGCGCAGCCCGATGGCGATGGTCTTCAGCTTCTCGCGGGTCAGGTAGATATAAGGCCCGAGGAAGTCGTTCCAGGTGTTGACGAAGGTGAAGATCGTCAACGTCGAGAGAGCCGGTTTGGAGAGCGGCAACATGATCTTGAAGTAGATGCCGTACTCGGTCATTCCGTCGACTCTGGCGGCTTCGCACAACTCGGTGGGGATGCTGGTGTAGAACTGCTTCATCATGAACACTCCAAAGGCGCTGAAGGCCTGCAGCAGGATGATGGCGAGGTGGGTGTTGTTCAACCCCATCTTGCTCATCATGACGAACTGAGGCACCATGTAGACCTGCCAGGGCATGGCGATGGTGGCCACGTAGCCGAGGAACAGGGTGTCGCGTCCCCTGAAGTGCAGCTTGCTGAAGGCATAGGCGGCGAAGCTGGAGGTGAACAACTGCAGGAACGTGACGATCAAAGTCAGCTTGACCGTGTTCCTGATGAAGGTGCCGAGGGGAATCGTGGTCCAGATGTCCCGGTAGTTGGCCCACCGCGGGTGCGCCGGAATCCAGTCGATCGGGAACGAGAAGACATCCTTGTCCAGCTTGACGCTTGCCGAGAGCATCCAGAGAAAGGGCAACACCATCAGCGCCGAGCATGCGATGAGCAAGAGGTACATGATGGTCTGACGGATTTTCGAGGCGTTGCTTTCCACTTGCATCTCACACCTCCTGTTTTTTCTGCACGCCGAACTGTATCAGCGTGACGGCAAGCACCAGCAGGAAGAGCACCATCGCTTCGGCGCTGGCGAGGCCGAATGTGGAGTTGACGAACGCCTTGTTGTAGATGTCGTAGACCATGACCAAGGTGGCCGTTCCCGGTCCGCCTTGGGTGATCATGTAGACGATGTCATAGACCTTGAAGCACTGGACAACCAGCATGATCAGGATGAAGAAGGTAGTCGGCGAGAGCTGGGGGAGCGTGACGTTCCAGAAACGCTGCCAGCCATTGCAACCGTCCAGGTTCGCAGCCTCGTAGAGCTCGGTGTTCACACCCTGCAAGCCTGCAAGGTAGATGATCATGTAGTAGCCCATGTATTTCCAGACCGAAAAAAGGACGACGGTGGCCATGGCCCAGTCCTTGTCGGTGGACCACCCCGGAGGGTTCTGCACGCCGATGCTGGCCAGAAACTGGTTGATCGGGCCCATGCCCGGGTTGAAGAGCATGTTCCAGACTGCGGTGACCGCGACCATGCTGGCGACATAGGGGAAGAAGCTGACGGTGCGGAAGAAATCCCTGCCGCGCATCTTCCTGTTCAAGAGGAGCGCGATCACCAGCGCCATGACCAAGGTAAGGGGCACCGTGGCGATGGTATAGATGATCGTGTTCTTGAAGGCGGCGGCGAACTGGGAATCATCGCTTAGCCTGATGAAATTCTCGAGTCCTACAAACTTCATCGGATTGTAGGGGGAACCATCCCAGTCAAGAAAGGCGAGGATGAAGGCGAAGACCATTGGCGCCAAGGTAAACAAGGCAAAGCCGATGAAATTCGGAGCGATGAAGGAATAGGCGACCAGATGCCGCCGGAGTTCCGCTTTCTGTTTTGCTTGCATGGGGCGTTCCTTTGGAATACGGACAGCCGGGAATGTGCGTCCCGGCTGTCTGATGAGGGAAAACTAGTTCTGGCCGAGGACTTTCCGGACGTCTTCCGCCATTTTCTTCAGGCCATCGTCGACGCTGATGTTGCCGGTGATGATCGCATCATGGTACTGGTTCAGCACGGTCTCGATCTGGCCGGCCTTGTCATGCAGCGGCATCTCCAGATACGCCTTTGCGACATGCAGCGCCTCCTTGGAGTTGGCGTCTGCCGGGAATCCGTCCATCGAGGAGATCTCGTCGACCACCTTGTCGCTCATGATCGCCGGAATGGTGCCGGTCTTGGCGATGACGGCCGCGCACTCGGGACTGGTGACGAACTTGACGAAGTCCCATGCGGCATCCTTCTGCTTGGAGCCCTGGCTGATCGAGAGGCTGGTGATGGTGCCGAGCGTGGTGCCCGGGGCGACTCCTTGGGCGTGCGGGTATTTGACGATGCCCCACTCCTTGGCGGCGTCGGCCTCTCCGTTCTTGATTTTCTGGATCAGGGTGGCGATGTACCAGGAACCCATGTTCATCATGGCTACCGTGCCGTTCTGGAACTGGCCGGAGTAATGGAGGCTGGAAGCTTTCAGCGTGGCGTAGTTCTGGCAGATGCCATCCTTCTGCTCGGAAAGGACCATCTCGTAGTAGGGTTTCAGGTAATCATACGGCGGCTGGGTGATCACATGCTTTCCATCCAGGATGCCGAACAGCTGCACGGTGCTTCTCCAGGTGTGGTAGTGGGCGCCATAGACCTTGTTGGCCCCGTTGCCGCTGGTCATCTTCCGTGCCAGCGCGTCGTACTGCTCGAAGGTCATGTCGTTGGTCGGGTAGGGGACGCCGGCCTTGTCGAACAGCGCCTTGTTGTAGAAAATCACCCAGAAGTCTGACCGGAACGGCAGGGCATAAAGCTTGCCGTCGACGGAAATCTGCTCGGCGGTTCCCCCGTACAGGTTGGTGTCGACCCCGTCTTTCTTGATGTAGTCGTTCAGATTGACGACCATATTCTTCTTCACCAGGTTGTTGTAACCCGGAATGTCCTTGATCGTGACCACGTCGAACTCGCTGGACCCGGAGGCCAGCTGGGTCTGCAGGGCGGTCATGAAGTCGGCGGAGCCGAGGTCGACCATGTTGATCTTCACATTGGGATTCTTCACCTCGTAGGCGTCAATGATCGGCTTGTAGTAAGCGGTCGAGTTGATGTCCCAGACTGCCCAGTTCAGAGTGGTCTGCTTTCCGGCGGAAGCGGAAGATGCTCCTTCCTTGGTACCATTGGCGAGCAATCCGCCCATCGTGGCTGTGGCGATGAGGGCGGCAACGACAAAATGTTTCATACAACGCATGAGAGTTCCTCCTTTGCATGTGTCCATGCTCATTTCCTCATGGGTTTCCCGAACCGTACAGGAAAAATCTTTGGGGAAATTTGCAAAATTTTCACAGGTGTACGGCTGGTGGACAGGGAGAAACAGGAAATTCTTCCGAAAACCGGAATTTTTTTCACAGGAAAATATCGCCGGGGATTGTGGATTGTCCGCTATACTGTTCCTATGGCCAGACACACCCTGAAACGCCAGATCCTGCTGTTGACCACCACGGTCATGGTGCTGGTCTCGGCCTTGGTGTTCCTGTTCGCCTACCAGCAGTACCGGCAGTACAGCCGAGCCTCTCAGGCATCGAGCGCCGAGTACAACCTCCGCATCATCGGCACGGTGGCGGGAAGCGGGTTCCGGTCGGTCCGCGAGCTCTGCCGTTGGGCCCAGTTTGACTCCGATGTGGACGCTTGGCTCGCCGACCCTGAGGATACCGCGCTGCTGCTGGGCGCCCATGAAGCGCTTTTCTCCGAGTTCATCCGTAATCCGGCAAGCGCCTATATCTCGCGTTTCGTGATCGTCGACCCCCAGAGGCGGGCGCTGTTGCAGGTCGGTAGCGACGTCTCGGTCAGCAGGCCGCTTACCATCTACACAATCGGGGACGTGTTCCCCTTTCCCGAGAGCGAACGGTACCAGCCACTGATTGACGACCCGTTGCTTCCTCCCAGTTCCCCGCAGATGATTCCCCTCTGTGTTCCCCTTTCCAGCTGGAACGACTCATCGGTGAAGGGGTACCTGTGCGTCGAGGTGTCGACAAGGATCCTTTCCGACAAGCTTCCGGTGCCGGCTTCTCCCTTGGTGCTTGAGGTTGGTGGCTCCTTCTGGCGGTGGGATGGAAGCAGGTTTCTTTCCTTTGCCCCCAAAGCGGAGGGGCGAGGCAGGGTGGTCTCTTGGACGATGGAGGAGGAAGGAATGGTCCTTTTCCAGTATCTGCCTCCGCTTTCCCTTCACGCCGAGCGCGGGTTCCTGCTGATGTTCCTCGGGGTGCTGCTGGTACTGCTTGGCATCGGTTTCCTGCTGGCCTGGTGGCTGAATCGGATGGTAGGTCTTCCCGTCATCCGGATCAGGAGCCGCCTGCGAAGGATTGCCGAAGGGGACTTCCGGCATGACGCCTCAATCGAGTATGACTCGGAAATCGGCGATATCGGACGTGGCATCAACGAATTGGCGGAGAAAATCGAGGCATTGATCCGGGCCCGTATCCAGGACGAGGCCGACCGCAAGGACCTGGAGTACCGGGTGTTGCAGAACCAAATCAATCCGCATTTCCTCAACAACACGCTGAATTCGATCAAGTGCATGGCCGTCCTGAAGCATGCCGATGGCATCAGCCAGATGGTGACCGCCTTGGCCAGGTTGCTCCAGCATGTTTCCAAGGGGAGCAAGAGCTGGTGCGCGATCAGGGAGGAACTGGCGTTGCTTGATGATTACGCGGTGATCCAGAGCTATCGCTACGGAGGCTCGATCGAGCTCAAGCTGGATGTTGCGGAAACGTTCATGGATGTGGCCATTCCCCGTTTCACCTTCCAACCGGTGGTGGAGAACGCCATCTTCCACGGTATCGAACCCAAGGGGAGCGGGACCATCACCGTCAGCGCCCGGGCGGTGGGAGAGGATGATGTCTGCTTCGTCATCCACGACGACGGGGTAGGCATGACCAGTCATCAGGTGCGTGAGCTGCTCTCCAAACCCCAGGAGAACAAAAGCGGCATGTTCAAGTCGATCGGCATGTATAATGTCCATCAGAGGATTGTCCGCATGTTTGGGCCTCGATACGGCCTGCGGGTGGAGAGCGAGATCGGGAAGGGCACCAGTGTCGAGGTGTTGCTTCCCAGAAGGGGCAAGGTGGATGGAAACCTATAGCGTGGTGCTGGCTGATGACGAGCCGCTGGTCCTGGCCGGGCTCTGCTCGATTCTCGACTGGAAGGCCGAGGGCCTGGAGATTGTCGGGACCGCGCGCAACGGCAGACAGTTGCTTGAGACGATTGACGAGAAAAAGCCCGATATCGTCATCAGCGATGTGCGCATGCCGCTGATGACGGGGCTCGAGGTGATGCAGGAAATCAGCGACCGCCATCAGGAACTCCCGCTCTTCATCCTGCTTTCCGGCTATGAGGAGTTCAGCTATGTTCGCGAAGCGATCAGCCTGAACGCGGTCGAGTACCTGGTCAAGCTGGACCTTTCCGCCGAAGTCCTGTCCAAGGCGTTGGAAAAGGCCCGAAGGCGGATTCGCGCCATGGGACACGCCCAAGGTGCCGAATACGCCATGCTGCAGAACCTGCGGGACCGCTTTTACGTCCGTCTAGTCAACGGATTGATTCCTGGAAGGCAACAGTTCGAGGCGCAGTGCGAGTCCCTCGGAATCAAGCCTCGTGGCCGTTACCTGTGCGCCGCCTTGGTGTGTCTGGAAGGTGGAGAGGAGTCCGACCGGACACGCCTGTTCATCGCCGCCACCGAGTTGCTGCAGGAAACCCTTTCCAGACAGGTTGACTGTCAGGTCATCCCGTTCGACCTGGAGCGTCTCTTGGTGATTTGTTTCCTTCATGAAAGGGAGAGCCACCAGTTGCTTTACGGTTCCTTCTCCCGTAGTTTCGACATGTTGGAGAAATCCTTTTCCCTGAAAGCCACCGCCATCATAGGTCCGGTGGTCGAAGGTCTCTACGAGATCGGTACCTCCTATACCCGTGCCTTGGAGACGATACCGAAAGCCAAAGGGGACGAACGTCTCCTCTTCGTCAGTGAGCGGGGCGAGCAACCCTTCGCCCTCGCGTCCTTCCAGTCCCGGCTCTTTGAAGCTTTCAGCGAGGTGGATGGCGCGAAAATGAACCAGATTTTCCACGAGATTGCCCATACCCTGGAGCAGACGACCGACGTCCTTTCTGCCATCAGCGCCTGCAGCCAGCTGGTCTCCATGGTGATCGCCATGGTTCCCGATGGCCATCGGTTGGTCGAGGAGATTTTCCGCCTGCAGGGAGAGGACCAGCGGAACCTCTACCGCTTTCGTTCCACCGCCCTCTGCAGCGAGTACCTGCGGCATTTCGGGGACGGTTTGGAGAAAGGCTTGCAGGACAGACGCCAGGACTGGCGGGCCGCCATCGTCCACCGGGTGCAGGCCTATATCAAGGCCAACCTGGACAAACGGCTTTCCCTTTCCGAGGTGGCGGCCCTCTTCGGATTCAGCCAGAACTATCTTTCCACCCTTTTCTCCCGCTATGCCAATATCGGGTTCGTGGAGTACACGACCGGCCAGAAGATGGAGAAAGCCAAGGCTTTGATGGCGACCGGCAATTGGAAAATCTACGAGCTCGCCTGCCAGCTTGGATATGAGGACAGTTCCTATTTTTCCAAAGTCTTCAAGCAACACGAGGGGATGAGCCCGCGCGAGTACGCCCAGAGCAGGGGAGGGCTGGTGGATGAATTGTAAATCGTTGCCCAGGATTGCCATCGACCCGCTCAAGGCGAAGGAGGCGGTCGCGCTTGCCTACCGGAATCTGGAATCCCGCTACCCGGAACTTGATCTGGAGAGCTATGCCGCCTTTTCCAAGACGGGAGACCGGGTTTCCTATGAAGAGCCCTATTTCCAGCGACGGAACCTGCTTCTCTCGTTTGCAATCGCCCAGTGGCTCCAGCCTCGACCGGAGTTCCTGCGGAGGGTCGAGGAGGGAATCGACCTGCTGCTTGCCGAGTCCAGCTGGTGCCTGCCCGCCCATAACACCTATGTCAGGGATGCTCCCGCGCTTCCCGTTCCTGACCCGGACCGGCCGGTCATCGACCTGTTTGCCGCCGAGACCGGCGCCACCCTCGCCATCATCCAGACTCTGGTTTCCTTGGACAGGCCATTGCAAGAGCGCTTGGAAACGGAGCTGGAGAAACGAATCAAGGTTCCCTATTGCTCCACTCATTTCTGGTGGATGGGAAATGGGGATGAACCCATGTGCAACTGGAGCCCGTGGTGCACGAGCAACGTGCTGCTCGTCTTCCTGCTGACTGGTGGCGCTCTTGACGGGCGGTATCTGTCTGACAAGGCGATCTACACCCTCCAGTGCTTCCTCAAGGACCTCGGCGAAGACGGAGGATATCCCGAAGGGGTGGAATACTGGACCCACGCGGCGCTTCCCCTTGTGGTCTCTCTCGCCTTGCTGAAGGAGATGGGCTGCGAGGAAGCGGAGAAACTGGAGTCCTCGGCGAAGGTGCAGTCCTTGCTGGACTTTCCGTTGTCGATGCACGCCGGGGGCCCTTGGTATCTGAACTGGGGGGATTGCTCGGCCAAGGCGAAGGTGGGTGATGTGCGGATCCTTTGGAGCGGGCGTTTCTTTCCCTGCGAGGAAAACCTTACGACCGATGGCGCGCACGATGGCCTGATCCGGTATCTTTCTCTTGGAACATATCAGAGACATAGCGAAACACAACCACCATTCCCCTACTATCACTATCCATCGCTCGGACTTTCCGTCTGGCACAAGGAGGGGTGGGACCTTGGGGTTCGGGCCGGTTCCAACGGCTTCAGCCACCAGCACAACGACCTTGGCTCCCTGATCCTTTACCGGAAAGGAAAGCCTTGGTTGGTCGACGCAGGGGTGGAGACGTATACCGGAAAGACCTTCAGTCCGGAGCGGTACACCATCTGGACCATGCGCAGTCCCTGGCACAACACGGTCAACCCCCAGGGCGGGGAACAGAAAAGCGACGGGAAGGCGCAGGTGACCAGAAGCGACGTACGGGGCTTCGAGGGAATCTTCGACGAAGCCTATCCGCAGGGGTGGAAGTGGAGACGCGCTTTCTCCATAGACAGGAAGATTTCTGTCAAGGATACCTGCCCTCAGGATTCCGTGCTGACCTTGATCAGCCAGACGAAGCCCGAAATCGAGGGGCGGCGAATCCGCTACCCTGGGCTGGGAGTGATCCGATTCTTGGAACCCGTCGCCGCTATCCTCGAGGAGATTCCGGTCACCGATACCCGCCTGCGTCTGGCATGGGAGGGGAGCCTTTGGCGTCTGCTGGTCACCGGAGGGCCCTTCTCTTGGGTCATCGAGCCGACAGACGGAAGGTGAAGGACTCTCCTTGCTCCATCGTGAAAAGGGCGTCTTCGTGTGGTGTGGCTCCCCAGCTGTTGTCGCCCCCGATGCCCAAGGTACCCTTGCTGAGCGTCACTACCGTCTTGGTGATGGGCGGAAGCTCGTCAGGATGCCTGGCCTGCTCGATTTCTTCTGCCGTCCAGGGAAGGACGTTGGCGAAGCAAGGCGCGGACTCCAGGACCAGCAAGCCTCCCACCTCCATGCGGGTCGTTTCCCACCTGCCCCCTTCCTCCTGGGGCCGCACATAGTGGGGCAGATTGTCCTTCGCGTCGAAGTGGAAGGTGCCCCGGCGCGCGCCATAGCGCCTATCCGGGTAGGTCGCCTCGGGCCCAAGGCCGGTATAGGTGACTTCGCTGGCAGCTGCGGGAAGGATGAGCTCCATGCCAAAACGCGGCATCTCCATGGTTTTTCCCATCCAGGTCATGGTGACGGTCAGGGCTCCTTCCTCGTCGGCCTGATAGGCTATATGCACATCGCTTCCCAAGATTGGGAGGGTCAACAGGGCCTGGATGCGCGTTCCATCCCATTCCACCCCGCGGCAGGCGGGGCAGGAACCGGCGATGAAGAAGGGCGCGTACCGTGCCATCATCCCGCAACCCCGGTCATTGTCCGTCGTCGCACGGGAAAGGGAAAGGCGGGCAGGGCTTGCCAGCAACTCGCCTCGACCGGAACGTAGCGATACCAGCATGCCGCTTTCCCTGCTGACCAAACTGTGAAGTCGTAAGCCATGGAAACCGTAGTTGACGTTTCCTTCCACCAACGGGGAGCGAGTGTCCGGTTCCAGGCTCCGGGGTTGTTCCTGGCGGGCCAGTTCGCCATAGGCAATCTCAAAGCCACGCTCGGCCCATGCGGTCCGCTTTTTGAGGCGGATGCTGCAGCTCTGGCAGCCTGCGAGGGGCATACGCTCGCCTGGCTTGAGGGCAAGGTCCCTGACCTCTTGCCTGCCATCTACGCGCACCACCGTCTGGTACTCGGAGAGATTGGTGAAGAGATGCTCGTTGGTTATCCAGAGCACCCCTTCCTGCTCCTGGAAATGGAAGGGCTGGTAGCAGCCTTTGACCTCTTGGACTTTCGGGGTCAGTGTCCGGTCGGCGGCGATGATGCCGTTGCAGCAGAAGGTATAGTCGGTGGGCCTATCGCCCCAGTCGCCCCCGTAGGTGAGTTCCTTGCCCCTCACAAGACCTTGGTCGATCCAGTCCCAGATGAAGCCGCCTTGAAAGCGTGTTTGCCGGCGGTGCAACTGTTGGTAGTCGGCCAGTCCTCCCAGAGAGGTGCCCATGGCATGGCTGTACTCGCACATGACCACCGGTTTGCCGGGCCGGTCCTTGAGCAGTTGCTCGATTTCAGCGACCGGGGTGTACATCCTGCTTTCCACGTCACTGGTGTCGGGGTATCGTCTGTCGTGGACCACCCCTTCGTAGTGGACCAGCCGCGAGGGATCCTTGCGCTTGGCATACCGGCTCATCTCCCAGAGGTTCTTTCCTCCGTAGCTTTCGTTGCCGAGGCTCCAGAAAAGGATCGAGGGGTGGTTCTTGTCCCGCTCGATCATGGCGTCCAGACGGTCGAGGACCAGAGGCATGTATTGCGGGTCGTCTCCGGGGAGCGTGTCCCTGTCGGGAGAGACCTTCCCCATTTTCTGCCAGGTACCGTGGGTTTCCAGATTGGTCTCATCGATCACGTATAGGCCGTATCGGTCACAGAGGTCGTACCATGTTTCTTGATCAGGGTAGTGGCAGGTGCGTACCGCGTTGATGCCCATGCGTTTCATGGTTTTGATGTCCCAGAGCATGTCCTGCTCGGTCACCGAACGGGCGCGGCGCATGTCCCACTCGTGGCGGTTGACTCCTTTGAACACCAACCTTTCCCCGTTGAGGGTGATGACGCCTTCACGGATTTCGACCCTGCGCCATCCGATGGAAAGAGGGATGGTCTCCAAGACCGCGTCCCCCTGCTGAAGGGTGAGGAGGCCCTTTTCCAGACGAGGCTTTTCGGCGCTCCAGAGCGGAGGGTTGTTGACCGCCAATGAAAGTCTTCCTTGCAGGATTTTGGATTTGATGGTCTTTTTCCCATAGGTGAGGGCTATTTCCATGTCTTTTTCCGGATGGGAGACCTCTATCTCGACGGAAAGGATTCCCCGGGTCAGGCTTTTGTCCAGGTCGGCATGGACGAACCAGTTCTGGATATGGGTTCGTTTCAGCGGAATCAGAAAGACGCTGCGGAACAAGCCAGGCAGGCGCCAGAAATCCTGATCCTCGAACCAGCTTCCCAAAGAAAAGCGGAATACCCAGACAGTGAGACGATTGCTCCCTTGGTGGATGAACGGTGTCAGGGAGAACTCTTTCGGTGTGAAGCTGTCGGTCCCGTAGCCGACGAATGTCCCGTTGCAGAAGAGCGCAAGGGCGCTGTCGGCTCCCTCGAAGCGGATGACCAGCTCCTGTCCGCTCTCCTTCCATTCGATATCCCTGGCGTAGACCCCGACCGGATTGTATTTGGAAGGAATCTTGGGAGGATGGAGGTCTTCCTGTCCATCCCAGGGGTACTGGGTGTTGACGTAGTGTGGCTTCCCGTAGCCTTGCAGGGCGTAGGAGAGGGGGACCTTGATGGTATCCCAGGATGCGAGATCCTCAGACGGGTCGTTAACGGATAGCGGCATCTTGTCTGTCGTTGACGCATATCGGAACGCCCAGGTACCGTCAAGGGAAATCCAATCCCTCCGCCGTGAGCAGGGAAGGGAGCTGTGATGGGCAAGAGCCCCCACGCGAAACGAAGCCGGATCCTCGAGCATCGACAGGGAGAATTCCATGGTTCACCTACCTTGCCCTCCAGCGTATCACAGATTGTCGTGGACTAGATGAGAAAGGTTCGATACAGGTGTTTGTGGGATGAAGCGGAAACGCAAGAAACCATAGGGATAGAAACAAGGGAATGAAGTCCCAAGATCGCAAGTACCAACACAAACAAGGAGAGACAACATGGCCAAGACCACATGCAGGACCGCATATGGTTCCCAAGGCTTACGAGTACTCCCTCAAACCTTCTCAAAACAGGATGTTCCTCAATGAAAAAGGCTCTGTACAGATTTTTGTGGGATGAAGCGGAAACGCAAGGGATGGGGGGTATGAAAAAAGGGAATGAAGTCTCAAACTTGTAAGCAACTACA
>OMYY01000029.1 GCA_900315435.1 uncultured Spirochaetaceae bacterium | reverse complement strand
ACGGTTTCAGGGACACCCAGTACTTCTTCTACAAGATCTACGAGAACTCCCGCAAGCCAACTCAAAACTGGCTATCCCACAAAATTCTGATTTGAACCATAAAAAAGCCCGAAACAGGCAATCACGGCAATAAGGATCAGCAATGCGCTCATATCTCTCTCCTGTCTGCCATTCTTCCCTACTTTCCATCCTGAGTCAAATTCTCTTTACAGATGATTCAATAATGTCCTCACACTGTTTGCGTTTGGCGGAAGAGTATTGTATATTTATGCATGGAAATTTATTCGCATTCGGTTTGAGGAGACATCATGCGCGAGAGAAGCAACCGCCTTGCGGTAGTCAAGGAACTGATCAAGAACAACCGCATTGACAACCAGGACACGCTGCTGGACATGTTGAAACATGAAGGATATCACGTGACGCAGGCGACGCTGAGCCGTGACCTGAAAATGCTCAAAGTCGGAAAAATCTCCGATGGCTGGTCCGGGTATTACTATGCCCTGCCGGAAAACGACATGGTCAGCGAGAGCGAGAAGAGCTACATCCAAGATGTCCGCCGTGGCATCCTTTCCATCGAGTTCTCCGGAAATATCGGAGTCGTCAAGACCCGTCCGGGTCACGCCAACAGCGTTGGTATCGCCCTGGATATCCTGGCGCTTCCGGAAATTCTCGGAACGGTGGCGGGAGATGACACAATCTTCATCATCCTTCGCGAGGGGATGACGAAAGAGGACCTGCTCGAAAGTTTCAAGACACGTATCCCCGAGGTGGCAGATTGATGGAATTCAAGAATCTTGACCAGACGAAGGCGCTCGCAGCCCTTCAGAAAGACAAAAAGGTATCCGTGCGTGAGGCATTGACGACCCAGCGCATCGCAAAGTACCAGAGCCCGGAGGCCGGCGGGCTCCTTTCCTACCATTATGCGGCCATGCCGGTCGACGAGCAGATCCTTGGAGACCTGCAGAGACTCAGCGACGAGCAGGAGCTGATCGCCAAATACAAGGCCCTCCTGGGCGGCGAGGTGATGAACACCGGCGAAAAACGGCTGGTGCTCCACCAGCTCTCCCGGGGCCAGGTGCTTCCCACCCCGGTGATTGCCGACGGCGAGGACAAGGGCAAGTTTTACAAGGGCCAGCTGGAAAGGATCAAGGAATTCAGCGAGCAGGTCCGGAGCGGCAAACTGGTCGGTTCGACCGGCAAGAGCTTCACCACCGTCTGCCAGATCGGCATCGGCGGCAGCGACCTTGGTCCGCGAGCCCTCTATCTCGCCCTGCAGGGCTATGCCCAAGGCAAGGGCATCAAACAGCTCGAAGGCAAGTTCATCAGCAACGTCGACCCGGATGACGCCGCCCAGGTGATTGACACGCTTGACATGGAGCGCACGTTGTTCATCCTGGTCAGCAAGAGCGGCACGACGTTGGAGACCCTGACCAACCGCGACCTGGTGATCGACGCGATCAAGGAAAGCGGCATCAAGGGTATCGACCCGGCCAAGCATATGGTGGCCGTTACCAGCAAGACCAGCCCTCTGGCCAAGAGCAAGGATGTCCGGGAGTCTTTCTTCTTCGACGATTACATTGGCGGGCGCTACAGCTCATCCTGTGCAGTGGGGGGTGTCGTCCTTTCCCTGGCTTTCGGCTATGATGTCTTCCAAGAGCTGCTTGACGGAGCCCACCAGGCGGATGTCGCGGCCTTGGAACCCGATATCCGGAAGAATGCGTCCCTGCTCGACGCGCTTATCGGTGTCTACAACCGCAATGTGCTCGGCTATCCGTCGACCGCGATCCTTCCCTACTCACAGGCGCTCTCCCGCTTCCCCGCCCATCTCCAGCAACTGGACATGGAAAGCAACGGGAAACACGTCAATCGCGATGGAAAACCGGTCGCGTATGTGACGGGACCGGTGATTTTCGGTGAGCCGGGAACCAACGGCCAGCACTCCTTCTACCAGTTGCTCCACCAAGGCACCGACATCATCCCGCTCCAGTTCGTCGGATTCAAGCAGAACCAGCGAGGCAAGGATATCGTGATCCAAGGCTCGACCAGCCAGCAGAAGCTTTGCGCCAACCTGGCTGCCCAGATTGTCGCCTTCGCCCGAGGCAAGGATGACGAGAACCCCAACAAGCAGTTTGCCGGAAACAGGGTCAGCAGCCTGCTGGTGGCCAAGGAACTGACACCGGCGGTGCTCGGAGCCCTGCTCGCCCACTACGAGAACAAGGTGATGTTCCAAGGCTTCCTCTGGAACCTGAACTCCTTCGACCAGGAAGGCGTGCAACTGGGCAAGACCCTTGCCAAGCAAGTGCTTGCGGGTTGTCCGGGCGATCCGGTGCTCAAGGCGTTCAGCGACCTGCTGTAACACAGGTGATCGCGATGCTGAGGCGGTCCTTCGGGGCCGCCTTGCTGCAGAAAACAGCCTCCCTTGCGGGAGGCAGCTCCAAGGAGACACGCTTGGAGGGGAGAAAGTGTTTCTCTCTATGGCAACATATCATAGGGAGAGTATCAGAGGAGAGCGGGCATCGTGCACCGCTTCCTCGCTCCAGTATCCCTCAGCTTTTCCCGTTTGTGAAGTCTCGATTCCCCTCTGTATTGCCGTTTCTCGCCTGACAGGCTGGAAAAAAGCGGTGCCACACACATACGAGGGTACGCTGCGTGTGCGGCACCAATATCAGAAAAGAAGAAATGCCTTACGCGTTCACGCAGGTACATTTCGATTGTTACGATGGCATCCTTCTTTCCATTTGTGAAGAGCGCCATCCCCCGATTTTCCGCATTTTACGGGAAATTTCAAAGTTCTGCGGCAGCCAGCAGGAAAGCGGGAGTACCGTGGGTGTTGTCAGTCAGCCTGGGTTCCTGGCGAGTGTAGTACTCATAGGAACCGTCACGGTACGGGCTGTCCTCGGAGGCCCGTCCAAGGCCGGCGCTCTTGCAGATATCCTTCAGGTGGAGCTGCCCATCCTCACTCGCATACACGTCGAGACGGACCATGCTGGAAAAAGCACGCCTGGCCACTTTCCGGTAGAGCGCCGGGTCATACGCATAGCCCTGCCTGACCATGTGGGACAGGAAATAGATGTACATGCTGGTACAGCTGGTCTCCAGATAGTTGTATGTGCGGCCAGGCTGGTCGACGACCTGCCACCACATGCCGGTATCCTTGTCGGCAGCACGGACAAGCGCCTGGGCGAGGTGGTTGGAGAGCTCGATCAGACGGGCCCGATAGGCGAAGAACTCCTTGGTGGAAGGCAACAGGTCGCAGACCTCGACGAGAGCCATGGTAAACCAGCCAAGGGCGCGTCCCCAGATGTAGGAGGAGCAACCAGTCGTCTGGTCTGCCCACGCCATCTGCTTGGTCTCGTTCCAAGCGTGGAACAACAAGCCGCTACGCGGGTCCAGGGTGTGTTCATAGGTCAGGTTGAACTGGAAGAGCATTTCCTTTGCCGCCGCTTTCAGGTCACCCCAACGCTTGGCGTACTTGATCAGGAAGGTGCCATACATGTACAGTCCATCGAGCCAGACCTGGTCGGTGTAGATCTTCTTGTGCCAGTATCCGCCGCTTGGGGTGCGGGGATGGTCCTTGAATTCCTGCCACATGAAGTCCATCGCCTTCTTGTAGCGCTCGTCATGGGTATAGTCGTACAGGTCGAAGAAGTTCTTGCCGGGAGCCAGCAAGTCCCAGCTGTAGGCACTCTGGTCATACCCGGGCACCGTGCCGTCGGGCATCACGAACTGCTCCATCCATTTCGCTACCCAGTCCTTCCACTCAGGATGGTGCAGCGTCGTGCTGGTACGCCAGATGAACTCCATGGCGATGCCAAGGCGATAGTTGTACTGGTTCAATTCCTTGTCAGCCCTCGCCATCAGCGAAAGAGCCATCTTTTCGGCCAGTTTCTGGTTCTCGGTCATAGTTCCTCCCTCATCGGTCAAGTCAATTACAGCACAACTCCGGCAATTACCGCAATGGAAGCCCGAGCAGGTCACGCAACGCCCAGTCGGCGGGCCACAGCGGCGTATCCTGGAAATGGAAGGTCTTCAGCCCCGCCTTCGCCGCCCCCTCGATGTTCTCCTGCAGGTCGTCGACGAACAGGCATTCTGCCGGATCCAGGCGTTCCTTCCCGGTAATCGCGAGGAAAAACTCCGGATCGGGTTTGGAGAGATGCATGTCGCAGGAAAGATAGCAGTGGTCCATCAGCGAAGAAAGCGGGACCATGGCGTCGATGGTCTGCCAGTGGGAGCGGCAGGTGTTCGATCCAAGCAGGAGACGGACCCCTCCTCGGGCTTTCAAGTCCCGGATGATGTCAATCACCGGCTGGTTGACCTGTGGATGGAACATCTCGCAAACCGGATCGGCATTCGGGTCGACGTGGAACTTCTCGGCCACATGGCTCCACCACTCCTTCGGCTGGATGAGCCCTTCCATGATTGGCCTGTCGTATCCGAGGTAATCCTCAAGAAGCGCCTGGGAATCCATGCCATAGCGGCGCGCGATCGCGCCCCCAATCTGCACATGGGTGACACACACGCCGCCCATATCGAACATCACACACTTGACTGCCATGGCCTTCACTATACCAGCAACCTTCACCCCTCGTCAGGAAAAAAAGATAGTATTCTTTCGATATAGGTAATTTTTGTTATACAAATATGAAAATTATGCAAAATTTGACAAGTGCTTCATTCGGTGCACACAATACAGGTGTTCGCAAGAACAAGCCTAAAGGAGGCAACTACAATGAGAAAGAAACTGTTGGCTCTGGCCGCACTGGCGGCTGTGCTGGTGGCTCCCGCGTTCGCGCAGGGAGGAAAGGAGAACACTACCGCCGCACCGGCAAAGGAGCAGACGCTGGACGTCTACTCGATCATGCCGGAAAAATACGCCACCGTCATTTTTGACGCGTTCACCAAGGACACGGGCATCAAGGTCAATTTCGTCCGCCTTTCCTCGGGAGAGGCGCTGAGCCGCATCCTTGCGGAAAAGGGCAACCCGCAGGTCGACGCCCTTTGGGGTGGTCCATCGGACACCTATGACGCAGGTGTCAAGGAAGGCGTCTTCGCGCAGTACGTGCCGAAAGAGGCGGACAAGATCCCGGCAAACCTCCGCTCCGCCGACGGATACTGGACCGGCATCGGCATCATCCCGCTCTGCTTCCTGACCAACAACAACTTCCTGCAGAAGAACGGACTGAAGGCCCCGGCTTCCTGGCAGGACCTGCTTGACCCCAAGTATGAGAAACAGCTGCAGATGGCGGATGCACGTACCAGCGGCACTGCCACCGAGCGCATCTACTCTCTGGTCAAGGTCATGGGCGAGGACGAAGCCTTCGCCTACCAGAAGAAACTCAACAAGAACGTCCAGCTGTACACAAAGAGCGGTGCCGGCGGAGCCATGCCGACCGCAACCGGACAGGCAGCTGGAGGCATCTTCTACCTGGTCGACGCCCTTGACATCCAGCAGCAGGGCTATCCACTTACCATCACCTACCCGAAAGAGGGCGTCACCTATGGGGTCGAGGGCAGCGGCATTTTGCAAGGTTGCAAGCACCCCGAAGCCGCCAAGGCGTTGATGGATTGGGCTTCCAGCGCAAAGCTTGGCACCGTCATGAACGACAACAAGATCTGCTATGTCCCGACGAGACCGGACATCCAGATTTCCAACCCAGCCATGGATCTTTCCAAGATTCCACTGGTCGAGGCAGAGAGCACCTGGAAGGGTGAGAATCGCCAGAGATTTATCGATCGTTGGGTCAAAGAGGTCATCGAAGGCAACTAAGGCGTTGCCTTCCGACATTCGGCACATGCGCATCGTCCGGGTCTCCGGACGATGCTTTGTAGGAGACTTGTATGGCTGATCTTCGCAGGGAAAAAACACGGATGATCCAAAAGGACCCGGGACTGTTCTGGGCGCTTTTGGCCATCTGGATTGCCCTCGGCATTTTCATCCTTTATCCAGTCGTCCGTTTGGTCGGTATGGCATTCATGCCCGACGGACACTTTTCCATCGCCACCCTGAGAGAGGCATTTCAGGACACCTACACGGTCAAGGCACTCAGCAACAGCCTCTGGCTGGCGTTGGCCGTGTCGGCCACAGGCACGATCCTCGGGTATCTCTTCGCCCTGCTCGTCACCCGTACGGCGATGCCAAAGGCCATGAAGGCGCTCCTCAGCGCGGTCACGTTGCTGCCGCTGATCTCCCCTCCCTTCACCAGCTCGATCAGCCTCTCGCTGGCTTTAGGTCCGAACGGATACCTGCTCAAGCTTTTCCATATCCCGGATTTCCAGATATATGGGTTTCTCGGAACCTGGCTGAGTGAGACACTCACCTATTTTCCCGTCGCCTACATGGTCATCAGCGCGGTGCTGGAAACCATGAGCGCGAATCTGGACGACGCGGCCATGTCGCTCGGAGCCTCCTCGGGAAGGATCCTGCGGACCGTGACGATTCCCCTGTCCATGCCTGGCATCGCCAATTCCTTCCTGCTGCTTTTCGGCTCGAGTCTTGCCGACTTCGCCACTCCATTGATTCTCGGAGGACATCAGTTTCCGGTGCTGCCGACCCAGGCATATCTGGAAATCACCGGCATGTTCGACCTGCACAGTGGCGCGTCGCTGTCCCTCATGCTGCTCGTCCCGACCTTGATTGTCTTCTGGCTGCAACGCGTAGTCGTTGGCGGCAAGAACTACGTCACCGTCACCGGCAAAAGCGGGGCGCAAAGCGCTTTCAGCCCTCTGCCGGTTGTCATGAAAGTGGTCATCTCCCTGGTATGCGCCCTGGTGCTGGCCTTTGTGCTCTACCTGTATGGAATCATCCTGGTCGGGTCCTTCGTCAAAACCTGGGGCATCACCAACACCCCTACCATGGCGAACTACCAGTACGCATGCAAGTTCGGCAGGAAGGCCATCACCGATACGCTGAAGATAGCCTTCGTCTCCACGATCCTTGGTTCGATGCTTGGCGTGGTCATCGGTTTCATCCTCCAGCGCAAGCAGTTCATCGGCCATCGTCTTTTGGAAATCGGAAGCATGCTGAACTATGCGCTGCCCGGCACCGTGGTCGGTATCGCCTACATCATCGCCTTCAACAAGAAACCCTTCTTGCTGACCGGTACCATGACCATTCTGGTGGCAGCTTATGTCTTCCGCTACTACGCCACCTCGATACGCAGTGTCATGGCCAGTCTGGAACAGATCGACCCGACGCTGGAAGAAGCTTCCGCGAGCCTCGGAGCCAGCACGGCAGGGACCTTCCTCCATGTCACGGTACCGTTGGTCATCCCTGCGGTACTGACCGGCTTGCGGTACCTGTTCATCCATTCGATGACGGCTATCAGCGCCACCATCTTCCTGGTCAGCGTCCGTTGGACGCTCCTGACCAGCAGGATCCTTGAGAGCATGACCGAGCTGCAGTTCACGCAGGCCTGCGCGTTCTCCATCATCCTGATCATCATCGTGTTCATCGCCGACGGTCTGATGACCTGGGCCTTGCATATGTATTCCGTGCATTTCCTGAAAACCAAGGAGGCAACCAAATGAAAGAGCGTGCCATCGCCCTGCAGCTGCGGAACGTCGTCAAAGCATTCACCAAGGGAGGAAAGACCGTCCGGGCCGTCGATAACGTCAATCTGGATATCGAGGAGGGAGAGATGGTCTGTTTCCTGGGTCCCTCCGGATGTGGCAAGACCACCACGCTCCGCATGGTCGCCGGTTTCGAGACTCCCACAAGCGGCGTCATCACCATCAAGGGCAAGGACGTGACCAACGTCCCGGTCAACAAGCGGGGCATCGGATTTGTCTTCCAGAACTATGCCTTGTTCCCCCATATGTCGGTCGCGAACAATATCGCCTATGGCCTGAAGACCAGACACATCGATCCTGTGACAATCGCCAAGAAGACGAAAGAGGCGCTCGAGCTGGTCGGGCTGCCCAATGTCGCGGAGCGCTACCCGAGCGAGCTTTCCGGAGGCGAGCAACAACGGGTCGCTCTTGCCCGTGTCCTGGTCATGGAGCCGAGCCTGCTGCTGATGGACGAGCCCCTCTCCAATCTGGACGCGAAGCTGCGTATCCACATGAGGACGGAAATCCGGCACCTGCAGAAGAAACTGGGCATCACCTGCCTGTATGTCACCCACGACCAGAGCGAGGCCCTGACCGTAGCGGACAAAATCGTCGTCATCAGGAAAGGCGTCGTCCAACAGGTGGGTTCTCCGAGGGAAATCTACCATAATCCTGCCAATGCGTTCGTCGCCGACTTTATCGGTCAGGCCAACATCCTGCCCCTGCAGGTCGTAAAGGCGGATGAGCATACCGTCACGGTCGAGCCGGCCAAGGGACACCCCTTCACTACCCGCAAGGGGGCGGGCTTTTCAGGAACCCCCGACGCAGGAACCCCGGCCAACCTGGTCATCCGACCGGAGAATATCGATGTCCTCGCGGCGAGCAGCGAGGGAATCCCGGCAAAGGTGGTCAGCGCGATCTTTGTCGGCAGCCATATCGAATACGAGCTTTCCATCGAGGGAATCGACAAGGTGGTCAACGCCTCGGTACCTTCCAAACCGGAGGAGACAGTCTGGGACGAAGGCGAAGCGGTCAAGCTGCACTTCGACAATGAGGCCGCGCTCGTGGTCGCCAGCTGACCCTTTGGCTCCTGCAAAACCACCACAAAGATGCCGTGGCTTTGGAAGAAGTCTCTACCGGATTGGTTGGTTTTTCTATTGAGTGAAACGACATAGTTCGGTACAATGCGAACCATGAAGCGTATTCTTATGGTCTCTCTCATCGGCATGACAATCGTGCTTCCCCTGTCTGCGAAGACAGTGAGGGGCACCATCAAGGTGTTTGGTACCGAACCTCAGACTTCGCTCGGCATCGAGACCAGCGACGGGAAGCAATACGGCATCATCACCGGCACCATCCTTCGGGAAGAACTGTTCAACCAGCAGGGGGTACCATTGAGACTGAAAGGCAAAAAGCAGAAGAAAGGCCAGAATCCCCAGACTGACTTGGAGGATGGTTCCTTTTACGTGAAATCCTATACGGTCGTCCAATGAAAAGGCACCCGGTCGCTCTCAGCGACCAGGCGCCTTTTCCTTAGCGGCTCTCGTACCGGGCAAGCAAAGCGAGATACGTATCCTTGACTTGCACATTCTTCGGGTCAGCTTCAAAGGCTTTGGCGGAAGCGTCGATTTCCTTCCAGCTATCCTCGTCCAACATCCGTTCGGCAAACGTGTAGACCACATTGTTCTCCTTGCCGGTATGCAGCCTGAGCAGGTTCACGTAGGCCATGGCATTGGCAAGGATCCCCAGTTTGGCCAGAGTGGTCGGCTTTTCCTTCCATTGCTCCAGCGAGTTCTCGAGGTCTTTCACATGGCTTCGCCCCAAATCGTGCTCGACCAGCATGCCGTGGGTCACCATCGTCTCTCCGACCCTGCCCAGTTTCCGCACCATGACAGGGAACAGGAATTGTTCCTCCTTGCCGTGGTGGTGTTTGTCGCTGTACAGGCGGATGAACGCAACCACTTGCTGCCAGAATGAGAGATCGATCCCTCTCCCGTCCAAAATGGCGACGCACTCCCGTTCGACAACATCCAGCATGCGGTTGATGTTGGCATGTTCCTCCATCATGCGTTCAGTGGTCCAGTGCATCTCAGGCCGCCTTTTTCTCGATCACGAACACGGCGTCCTCTTCCGTGGCGACCTTCAGGCCACTACCGGAAAGCATTCCTTCCATCATCCGCATGCGAAGCTGATAGTACCACTGGCTCTTGCCGCCCGCCTCAACCCAGAAATGGCCGTGCAGGTCCTGGGTTTGCCTCCAGACGAACCGCTCCCCATCCCCCTCGACCACCTGGTTGACCCGGTCGCAGGGCATGCCGTTCAGAAGCACCTCGTCGAACTGATGGTAGGCGTCGTTGCAGTTGGCGTCTGCCTGCACCCTGTGGCGTTCCCCGAAGGAGTAGGCCACCTGTTCCAGTTCCGCCAGCCGTCCCGCATCCTCTCCCATGAGGCAAGAGACCAGCTTCGCATAGCGGCTCTCGCTGGAACTGATACGTTCCTGCAGCCAGCCATGGATGTTGGCGGTATCGACCAGACTGTCCAACGGACGAAGGTCGCTCGCCACAAGGTCGGGGTCATACTTCCAGCCCTTCCGGGAAGCATAGCGCGCAATCTCGGCGACCAAGGCATCCTGCAGCTGGATTTTTCCATACAGCCAATAGTGGATCGGACCCAAGAACTTGCTCATGCCTGCGCCCCCTGGTTGATCCGGGCATTGACCCGCGAAACCACCTCTTCCGGGTTGAGTCCATGCACGTAGCAGGCATCTGCCAACGACTCCATCTGGCTCGAGGGGCAACCCAGACAGTGCATGCCGCTCTCCAGCAGGGTATCCACCACTTCCGGGTGCTCCTGCACCAACTTCCCTACCAACATATCTCCCGTAATCGCCATACCATGACTCCTTCTCGTTGTTTTGTAGCCAAGGCATACCACGAAGAGACGTGAAGTGTATGTTGGATTTCCAACATGCGCGGATTCCGTTTTCTTGCTTGTGGGGCTTGTCTTCCTTGCGAGAGGCACGTGGACGAGACGCTGAAGCTGCCGTCGCGCTGACGGGCGGCCGGCGGTTGCCGGTTCCCGTTGTGAGGGGGGAACCGACAGGTACGTTGGCATCCGTTGGTTTCCCAGGCAGAAAACCATTCCCTTCGCAGGATGGCGAAAGGCGGACCGGACGACCGGCCCGCCTAAGGGAGATTTGGCTGACGTCAGTTCAGCGCTTCCTTCATGATATCGAAGAGCACGTAATCGGAAACTTTCGCATCCTGGTTGACTTGCTGTCCGAATCCTTTCTTCTGGATTTCGTAGTAGTTCTCGACCTCGCCGTTCTCGACCAGCTTCTTCAACTCGGCTCCAGTCAGCCACGCTCCGTCAAAGCGCTGGTTGTAGATGGTGTCGAAGTCAGAAGCGATCAGTTCGGCAACCCACTTGCAGACATCCTCCTGATGGGTCTTCTGATAGTCCATACCCTTGACCAGGGCGCGGGCGACCTTGACCAGCGTGTCCTTGTGCGCCTCGGCATACTTGGACATGCAGATCCAGGAAGCGTTGGCGGCACTGCGGTCGCTGAAGGTGGCATTGTTGCAGAGCATCACGGCGTCACTGCCCAGCGCGTTCTTGATCGTGGCGGTACTGGGAGACCAGGTGGCGCACGCGTCCAAGGAACCGCTGGTCATGGCGGAAACCAAGCCGGAGGCATCCATCTCCATGGCGACGATGTCATCCATGGTCAGACCGGCATCGCCAAGAGCCATACGGAGCACCATCTCGCTGCTCGTGCCGGAAGCATATCCGACCGTCTTGCCCTTCAGGTCCTTCGCGGTCTTGATGCCGCGGCTCGGGCGGACGATGACCTCATCGGCAGAGCCGAGGTGGTCGAACAAGAACACCTTCGCACGACCGTTGATGCAGAGCTTGTGGGCCCCCGGTCCGATATAGGCGACATCGATCGAGCCGCTCTCCATGGCGGAAATCTCGGTCGGGCCGTCAGCGAACTGCACCAAATTGACCTTGATGCCTTCTTCGGCGAAGTAGCCCATACGGTCAGCGGCAACCACGTTGTACAGCGACGCGTAGTTGGGCATGTAAGCGACATTCAGGGTCTGCAGCTTCTGCCCTGCAGGACCGGACGCAGTGCCCTCTTTCGTGCCCTGGGCACCAACAGCAGCCAGCGCGAGGGATGCCAGCAATCCAACCAATACGCTTTTTTTCATAAAATCCTCCTCCTTCGGTTTCTTCTACTTACGTACTTCTAGATATTCCTGATACACCTGTTCCCAGATGTGGTTTTTCAACTCCAGGTACCGTTCGCTCATCTTGGTCCTCTGGTCGCGCGGATAGGGAATGTCCACCGGAAGGATGCTCTTGATGCGACCGGGACGGGCGCTCATGATCACCACCCGCTGGCCAAGGATCAAAGCCTCGTCGACATCATGGGTGATGAAGAAGCAAGTCTTGCGCTCTTTCTCCCACATGTCCAGCAGTTCCTGCTGCAGCTGGGTCCTGGTCTGGGCGTCCAAAGCTCCGAAAGGCTCGTCCATCAAGAGCACCTCGGGGTTTCCCGCATAGGCCCTGGCTATGGCGACCCGCTGTTTCATACCACCGGACAACTCCTTCGGGTAATGGCTCCGGAAGTGCTCCAGACCCACCATGTGGATATACTTGTCGACAATCGCGTCAGCCTCGGAGCCCTTGATTCCCTGCATGTCCAGCGGAAAGCGTACATTTTTCTCCACGGTAAGCCAAGGAAACAATGCGTACTGCTGGAAGACGACCCCTCGTTCCGGACCGGTTCCCTTGACCTCCTTTCCATCGCACAGGACCTTGCCGCCCGATGCGTCAAGCAATCCCGCGATGATGTTCAGGAGGGTCGACTTGCCGCAACCGGAAGGGCCGACAACCGTAATGAACTCGTTCTCCGCGATATCCAGCGAGACCCCGTTCAGAGCGACGACCTCGCCGCTGCGACCCATGTAGGTCTTCTTCACATTCTGGATCGAGAGTTTTATATTTCGCGTTTCTCCTGCCATCCTGTCAGCCTCTGTTCCATGAACTTGATTACTTTTTCGACAATCACACCGATACAACCGATGATGATGATGTACAACAGCATGGGGGCAGTCTCGAAGTTGTTGTTCAGCGAGCGGATCCTCATGCCAAGCCCGGCAAACGCCCCGGTCGATTCGGCGGCGATCAACGTGGTGAGCGCGACCGAAGAGCCGAGCCTGATAGCCGTCATGATGAAGGGCAGCGAGGCGGGGGCAAGCACCCGGAAGAAAATCTGCCGGTCGGTGGCCCCAAGGATCTTGGCTGCCTTGATCAGCGTCTCGTCGATATTGATGATGCCCTGGTACATCGTGATGCACATGGTCAGGAAGGTTGCCAAGGTGATGACGATGATCTGCGGCTTCCTTCCGACACCCGCGGCAATCACGATCAGCGGGACATAGGCCAGAGGCGGAATGTTCCGGATGAAATTGATCCACGGCTCCACGATGTAGCGGAAGGGACGATACCACGCCATCAGAATGGCGATGGGCAACGCGATGACGAAGCCCAGCGCGTATCCGCTGACGACACTGACCAGCGAGGAAGCGATATCCTTGAACAACACCTTGCGCTCGATCATCACCTTGACCTGCGAGAAGGTCTTGACGATGTTCGGGAAGCTCCGGGAAGTGCTGGGAATCACGGAGAGTATGGTCCAAAGCACGATGGCGGAAGCCACTGAAATCAGGAGCCAAACCCATTTCATCGTCTTTGCAGACAATCCTTTTTTCATTTGTTAGCCATCCTTGTGGTCCCATTTTCTCATTGATTGGCGAACTGCAAAGTCTGAAATTTCTTCATACCCTTTTCTTCTCCACAAGCCGTATACTGAAAGGAAAGGGGAGGAAACGATGCTGCTCGCACTGCTCGCGGTGATAACGCTCTACACGGTCTCGCTGTACGCATGCAAACGCGATAGCGGAGAGCTGCTACGCATGCTCTTCACCCTTTCCCTCGGCATCTTCTGGTTCGGAATACTCACCTACATCGCCAAGAAAGGCGGCTATGGCAAAGAGTTCATCCCCATCCTCTACGGCGGTGGCGCCATCTACCGGAAACTCCAATACCTCAGGCTCACCCTCGGACAGCTGGGCTACACCGTCGCCGTCGGCAGGTACCTCTTTCCCTTCCTGTTCATGCTGGTCGCCCTGCACGCTTCGAATTTCATCCCGACAGAGCACCTGAAGTGGTACTACCTCGCCGCTTCCCTCCTTCCCATCGTCTCGCTGGTCATCTACATTCCTTCGGTCTTCGAGACCCTCATCGAACCTTACGAGGTCCGCCTGCGGCTCAGCGTCACCCTTTCCTATTCCTGGATCATCGCCTACCTGCTCGTCGGATGGGCCTGCCTGCTGAAGGAAACCTTCTCCATCACCGTCCGGTTCTTCCGGAGCCGCTTCCTGCAGAACCTCGCGTTCTATGCCAGCACTACCCTGCTGTACGCCATGTACTGCAAGCAGGATCCGGCGCAAATCTACCTGTTCTACCGCAACGACTACATGTGGATGCTCGGTCTCTGGTACCTGAACAAAGGATTCCGCCCGATACTCTACAGCCTGGTCTGGATGGTCACCGTCCTTTCCTGCATCATCAGCCTTCTGAGCCTGGTCGGCACCGCCCACATCACCTGGAACGAACAGCACGAGCAAGCGCTGCTCGAGAGGAAGGGCAACGAGATGCAACCCGGCATCAACATCTTCACCCATGGACTGAAGAACCAGCTTCTGGCCAACCAGATCGTCATCGAGAAAATCGCCGGACAGAACATCCCATCGCAGAAGAGCCTGGTCTCATCGCTCAAGGCAAACAACCAGCTGATGCTGCAGCGCATCGAGAAGCTCTACGCCTTCAGCCGTCAGGGCACCATCCACCTGGTACCCATGTCGATCGAACCGGTCATCGGGCTGGCAAGGGAGAAATTCCTGACGAAATACCCCCAAGGGCTGGTCGACGTGCGGCTTACCAGCCGAACCGGCCAGATTCTTGCCGACAAGGAATACCTTTCCGAAGCCTTCGCCAACATCATGGAAAACGGATGGGAGGCGACCCTGCAGGCGGGACGGGCCACGCCGGTGGCGGTCAAGCTCTTTCAGGAACGCCTGTGGGTATCGGTGACCATCTCCGATAACGGAAACGGAATTCCGAAAAAGGTCGGCAAGCACATCTACGAACCCTTCTACTCCAGCAAGAACAGCGCCACCAACTGGGGCTTCGGCATGTATTTCACCCATCAAGTCATCAAGAACCATCTGGGAAGCATCCGGTTCGACTCTTCCCCCAAGGGGACCTCGTTCCTGATTCTGCTGCCCATCGCAAGGAGGAAAGCCCGTGTGTAAGCAAAGCGCCGTCCTGATTGCCGAGGACATGGAAATCCTCAGGGAACACTATGCGGCCGTCGTCTCCAGCGACCCTTCGTTCACCATCGCGGCCAAGGTCTCCAGCGGAGCCGAGGCGACGGCCATCTGCGACGCGATTCCCGTCGACATCATCCTGATGGACATCGAGATGGAGGACGCCACCGCGGGCATCCGGGCAACCGAGACGATCCTCTCTCGCCATCCCCAGGTCAAGGTGGTCTACCTGACCGCGCACGAAACCGAACAGACCATCATCACCTCGATGGCGACCGGCGCGGTCGACTATCTGGTCAAGGGATGTACGGACGCCCATATGCTCGAGCACCTGCGGGGGGTAAGGAACGGAGCGCAGAACCTGGATGCCAAGATCCAAGGGATTGTCATGCGTGAGTACAAGCGGCTGCACAAGAGCGAGCAGGGACTGGTCTGGTTCATCACCAAGACTGGCACTCTTACCCCGACCGAACGGGAACTGGTCCGGTACCTGCTGGACGGCTACAAGGTCAAGCAGATCGCAGAGGAACGCCACGTCGAGGTGGTCACCATCAAGACCCAGATCCACAGCCTGCTAGTCAAATTCCAATGCAAGCGGACGACCGAGGTGGTCCGCCTGATCGAGCAGCTGGGGCTCGCCGACCTGTTCTAGCACTTGCCAAGCGCCTGGAACATCCAGCGCTTGTACGCTTCCACACCTTCCTGGTCGAAGGGATTGATGCCGAGTATCGAACCGGAAAGATACGTGGCGAAAAGGAAGAAATAGGAAAGCGCCCCGTACTGGTAGGCGTCCAAGACGGGCACGTCGAAGACCAGGCAGGGAAATTTCGCACTGTGGGCCTTCAGCGTCGCAGCCTCGCTCGCCTTGTTCACCTCGCTGACACGCTTCCCGTCCAAATACCCAAACCGGTCATCCACCTCGTCCGGGGCCAGTCGCAACTCGGGACCGCCACACTCCCCAAGGCGCAGGAAGGTCTCGAAGAGGATCTTCTTTCCTTCCTGGACATACTGCCCAATCGAGTGCAGGTCCTCGGAATTGCTGGAAGCGACAGGGAAGAGGCCCTTCCCCTCCTTTCCCTCGCTCTCGGCAAGAAGCTGCCGCCACCACCGGGCGAAGTAGTCGAAACGTGGTTCGAAGAAGGTAAGCATCTCCAGCTCGAAACCGCGCTGGGAAAGCAAATTGCGCGCCACCGCGTAACGCAGGGCAAGGTTGTCCGGGCTGTGGTCGTGCTGCAGGAAACCGGCCATCTCCCTGGCTCCCTCCACCATCGTCCGCACGTCAATCCCTCCCGCTGCCATCGGCAGCAACCCGACATCGGAGAACATCGAATACCTTCCTCCCACAGGAGAAGGGAACTCGAGAAAGGTATATCCATGCGCTCTGGCAAGCTCCTCCAGATGGGAGCCAGGAGTCCCGGTCACGTAGATGTACCGGCTTGCACCGGCACCGTAGCGGCGTTCCAGCTCACCCCGGAACAGACGGAAGGCAAGTCCCGGTTCCAAGGTCTCGAAGTTCTTGGCGACCACGTCGATGGCGAAGGTATGTCCCTCAAGCGCGGCGAGCGTACGGGCGCTCTCGAAGGACGAGAGCGTGTTGCCCGCCCAGACAAGGGAAACGCCTCCCTCAGGTGTGAGCGCCTCGATGGCACCCCGGGCCCCTTGGTTGGACCCCCCGACGCCGATGACCACCAGGGTATCCACCTGTTCCTGCAAGCCACGGGAAAGACGGAGAATCCGGTCTATCCGGCCATCGCTGGCGAACGACTCGGGATGATACCAGCCAAGCACCCCATCATACCGCTTTTCTCCTGCAAGGATCCGTTCCAGCATGCCTTGCCGCTCCTTGCACGCCTTCGCCACCTCGTCCGCACAGAGGGTGGACGAATGGTCGACGATCGTGAATGAAATCCGCTTGCGCATGGCGTCCTCCGTCAGCCGTATCTTTATGACATTCCTGTCGGCTGTCAAGAAAATTTTTGCATACCACTTTTCACCTTTGCCAGATGATTCCGGATATCTATGGATTTATTGCAATAAATCCGGCATTTCGCCCCTCTTGTTCGAAATTATTTGCATGTTTGTGAAAAATTTTTCTTTGCAAATGCAAAAACAGGCGTATACTACAGGCAAGGAGTCTCTATGGATGTCACTCTGAAAGATATCGCAAGCCAAGCGGGCGTCTCCATTTCCACGGTCAGCAGGGTCCTGAACCAGGGCCCGGACTTGGTGCATCCCACCGAGACCCAGCGCAAGATCATCGAATGCGCACGTTCCCTCGGCTATGTTTCCCAGAAGATCAATACCTACCAGAGCATCGAGCGTCCCAGCTACCATATCGCCTGCATCTTCGCCTCCGACCATGAGAGCATCGCAAGCCCCTTCTTCTCGGAGCTGCATGACGGCCTGGTCGATGGGGTGAAGCAACTGGCAGGGCGCTACGACCTCTCTTTCGTCACGCTGAACCTGACCGTGCCGGGGGTGGCGGCCGACCTCTCCAGCCCGCCTCTGGACGGCGCGATCCTTTTGGGCCGCATCACCAAGGAAACCATCGCCATCCTGAAGAAGCAGGTTCCCCATATCGTCTATGCGGGGCTGAACCAGATCGGGGGCATCGACAACGTGGTCAGCGACATCCGCTTTGGCATCAAGGCGGTCACCGACCGCCTGGTCGCTCTCGGCCACAGGAGGATCGCCTACATCGGCCCGACAGATCAGGACGGAACATTGGTCAACGAGTACCGCTATCAGACGTATGCCGAGACACTGGCCTCCCACGGAATCCCGTTGGACAAGCGTCTGGTGGCCGACTCCTACCTGGAGGCGAGTGATGGGTACAGGGCGACGATGCAGTTGTTCGAGACCGGGGCGAACCCCACCGCGATCATCTGCGGCAACGACAACCTGGCTATCGGGGTGACCAGGGCGCTCGCCAAGCGTGGGCTCTCCGTTCCCGAAGACATTTCACTGTTTGGCTATGACAATATTCCTGACTCGGCCTATCTTTCTCCATCTTTGAGTACCGTCGACGTGCCTAAGAGGGAAATCGGCCGGTATGCCCTGCGGCTCTTGCTGGACGCAATCGAAAACCACCGGGATTGGCCGATCACTGTCACCCTTCCCTTCAAACTGATCGAGCGGGAAAGCACCAAGGAGGTCTCTCGATGAAACGCACGCTCCTGATCGCCCATGGCGGGGGTCCGACCGCCGTCATCAACGCCTCGCTCTACGGAGCGATTGAGCAGGCCCGGGAGAGCGGCGCCTTCTCCCGGATTCTCGCCTGCCGGCGGGGAATCGCCAGCGGTTCCTTCATCGACCTGAGCGAAGTACCGGAAACCAAGCTGGCCCTGCTGCCCTACACTCCTGGCTCGGCAATCGGCACGGGAAGGACCCCGATCGACGAGGAAGGTTACGTGAAGCTTGTCAACACGTTCCAGGGAATGGGCGTGACCGACATCCTCCTGACAGGAGGAAACGGGACGATGGACACGACGCGCAAGCTGGCCAAAGCCGGAAAGGCATGCGGGATCCTGGTGGATGGCATCCCAAAGACGATGGACAACGACCTCTCGGGAACCGACCACGCCCCCGGCTATGGCTCGGCCGCGCGCTATCTTGCCGGCTCGGTCCGTGAGGTCGACCAGGACGTGAAGGGACTTTCCATCCATGTCGTCGTCATCGAGGCCTTCGGGCGGGATGCCGGCTGGATCACCGCCAGCAGCGCATTGGCGCGGACGGAGAGGGGCGACGGTCCCGACATGATCCTCTGTCCGGAGACCCCCTTCGAGGAAGAACGATTCCTCAGCCGCGTGCAGGACTTGTATGACGAGAAGAAGGGTGTGGTCGTCGTTGCCAGCGAAGGGTTGCGCTATGCCGATGGCAAACCGATTGTCGAGCCAGTCTTCCAGACCGGACGCAGCGTCTATTTCGGGGATGTCTCGGCCCACCTGTCCCAGCTGGTCACCCGCCGCCTCGGCATCAAGAGCCGCAGCGAGAAGCCAGGCATCCTCGGCCGCGCCTCGGTACGCTGGGCGAGCGACGTAGACCGCATGGAGGCGATTGGCTGCGGTCGGGCTTCGGTAGAGGCGCTTCTTGCGGGCAAAAGCGGGTGGATGAGCACGATTACCCGGCTCTCCACCGAGCCCTACCGGACAAGCATCGACCTGATTCCCATCGAAGACGCCGTACTGCAGGCGAAGACGCTCCCCAAGGCGTATCTCGATGGCGAGCATTACGACGTGAGCGATGCCTTCACCCAATGGCTCAGGCCTCTGGTGGGGGACGACCTCGGGTCCTTCATTTCGTTTCTCAACACATAAACAAGGAGTCAACCTATGATCAACTACCAGGCAACAGGCGAAGCGCTTACCAAGGGGAAAATTCCCGTCAAGCTCTTCCCTTCCAGCGCGGCTATCTTCCAGGCGATGGCGCGGGACATGGCCGACACCATCAAGGAACACAACGCCAAAGGACTGGCAACCACCTTCATCCTGCCGGTCGGACCGGTCGGACAGTACCCCTACTTCGTCGACTTGGTGAATCAGGAACGCATCAGTCTGAAGCAGTGCCATTTCCTCAACATGGACGAATACCTGACCGACAGCCAGGAATGGATTCCCGCCTCCGATCCGCTCTCCTTCCGTGGAGCGATGAAAAGGGATGTCTTCGAAAAAATCGACGAGGAACTGCGGATTCCCGCCAGCCAGTGGATCTTCCCCGACCCGAAGGACCTGGGCAAGGTGCAGAGGACCATCGACAAACTTGGAGGAGTCGACGCCACCTATGGCGGCATCGGCATCAACGGCCACGTCGCCTTCAACGAGGCCGAGGAGCATACCAGCGCCACCGTCTTTGCCAAGCGCGAGACCCGCATCGTCACCATGACGCCGGAGACCCGCGTCGCCAACGCCATCGGTTCCCTTGGCGGAGCCATCGACCAGATGCCACGGTACGCGGTGACCATCGGCATGCGCCAGATTCTCGCCTCGAAACGGATTGTGCTGGGGGTCTTCCGCACCTGGCACCGCGCGGTGCTCAGAGAGGCCATTTTCGGTCCTGTCTCGGCAGCATTCCCGGTAACCCTCCTGCAGAGGCACCCAGACAGCGTGATCATGGCCAACGACGTCGCCGCGGAGAGACCGTTCTGATGATCATCAAAGGAGCACGAGTCTACCGAGACCACCAGTTCACCGATAGCGACATCCGCCTGCAGGATGGAAAGATCATGGAAATCGCACCTCACCTCGAAGGGGTCGACGTCATAGACGCCCGCGGCCTACGGGCGCTTCCCGGATTCATCGACATCCATACCCACGGGGGCATGCACGTCGACGTCAACCACATCACCAAGGAAAGCCTGGATTCCCTCTGCCGTTTCTTTGCCAGCGTGGGCACCACATCGTTCCTTGCCAGCGTCATGACCGACACCCATGAGAAGACCCTGCAGCTGCTCGACTTGCTGGGAAGCGAAAGTGGCAAGGCACGAAAGGGAGCCACTCTGCTCGGCATCCATCTGGAGGGTCCCTTTCTCTCCCCCGCTTACAAGGGGGCCATGCCGGAAAGATGCCTGAAAAAGGGTGATGCCGGATTGCTGGAAGAGTATCTCCAGTGCGCAAAGGGCAATGTGCGGTATGTGACCATCGCCCCGGAGGTCGAGGGAGCCATCCCCCTGATCGAGCGCTTCCACGACCGGATTCCCTTCGCCATCGGCCACAGCGGGGCCGACTTCGAGACTGCCATGCGGGCGATCCGGGCAGGCGCGGTCAGCACCACCCACCTGTTCAACGCCATGGGCCTCTTCCACATGCACCGGCCGGCGATCAGCGGTGCCGCACTGCTTTCGGACATTTACGTCGAGACCATCTGCGACGGACGCCACCTGCATCCGGCGACGGTCGCCCTCGTCCTGAAGACAAAGGGATGGGACAAGGTGGTCGCCATCACCGACTGCATCATGGCCACCGGACTTCCCGACGGGGAGTACCAGCTCGGACAGGATGAAGTGATCGTCAAGGACGGGGACGCGAAGACCCCGGAAGGAGTACGCGCAGGCAGCACGCTGACCACCATCCAGGCGCTGAGGAACATCATGGCCTACACCCAAGCGCCCATGGAGAAGGTCGTCCCCCTGCTTACCGAAAACCCCGCCAAGCTGATCGGGGTATGGAACACAAAAGGCTCCATCACGCCAGGCAAGGATGCCGACCTGCTGTTGGTTGATGGAGAAGCACACATCAAGGCCACCATCATCGGTGGCCGGATCGTCTACAAGGAGCACACATGAGTCTTATTCCGATGCGTCCCATCCTGGACGCCACCGACACCTACTCGTACGCCCAGGGCGCGTTCAACGTCAACGCGGTCGCGCAAGCCCAGGCAGTCATCGAGATCCACAATCTCTTCCGTTCTCCCGCTATCCTGCAAGGGGCGGACCTGGCCAACGGCTTCATGGGGGGCCGCAAGGACTTTCAGAACGCCACGGTCGAGGACAAGAAGTTGGGCGCATTGAACATCGCCCGGGCGGTCAAGCAGTTTGCCAAGGATGTCCCCATCCCGGTCGCGCTGCACCTGGACCATGGACGGAACCTGGACAGCGTCAAGGCCGCGATTGATGGTGGCTACACCAGCGTCATGATAGACGGCTCGTCCCTGCCGCTGGAAGACAATATCGCCCTGACCCGCGAGGTGGTCAGGTACGCCCACCCGCTCGGGGTCACCGTCGAAGGGGAACTCGGCGTGCTTGCCGGTGTCGAGGACCACGTTTTCAGCGAGACCAGCACCTACACCAACCCGCTGACCGCCATACGCTTCCTCAAGGCGACCAAGGTCGATGCTCTGGCAATCAGCTATGGCACCCAGCATGGAGCGAACAAGGGTAAGAATCCCAAGATCCGCAAGGAAATCGCCATCGCCATCAAGGAGTGCATGCGCCACGAGGGAATCCAGGGTGTCCTCGTCTCCCACGGCTCTTCCACCGTCCCCCAGAACGTGGTCGAGGCGATCAACAAGCTGGGCGGCGACATCCAGGACGCCGGCGGCATCAGCATCGAGCAGCTGGTCGAGGTGTCGCACCTCGGCATCGGCAAGATTAATGTCGACACCGACATCCGGCTGGCGGTGACCCGCAACATCCGGGAATATTTCCTCGAGGATACCGCACGGCAGCAAGAGCCATCGGTCAAAGGGGTCTGGGACTTGCTGAGCGCCAATCCCAAGTTCTTCGATCCCCGTCAGTACATGACGCCCCTGATGGACACCATGATGTACGGCACGCTGCCCAGCGAGGCGGTCGCCGAGCTGATGGAAAGGGTCAAACGCGGAGTCAAGGAGGCGGTCGGCACCCTGATCGTCCAGTTCGGTTCCGTGGACAAGGCAAGCAAGGTCAGGATGCGAAGCCTTGAGGAAATGGCCGACTACTACAAGCAGGAAGGTATCTGATGCAACACATCTATGTGAATTTCAAGCGTTTCGACGTTCCACCCGAGATGGGGGGTGTCAACCGGCTCGCACCGGCATCCGATTATGGACGGACGGTCGTCGCCTCCGTCCTTCCCGTTTTGGAACAGTACCAGGATGTCGAGTTCGCCCACTTCTATCCCGAGTCCCAGATTCCGGGAGCGCTCGCGGTCCTTGGCGGCAGCAGGACCCTTGAGATCGGGTGCCAGGGTGTCTACCGGAAAGATGTTTCCGTAGGCGGGAATTTCGGAGCCTTCACCACCAGCCGCCCAGCATCGGCGATGGCGGCACTGGGGTGCACCATCACCATCATCGGCCACTGCGAGGAACGGAACGACAAGAACGAGCTCTTGGCCATGGGGGGCAATCAGGACCGCACGCTGGTCAACAAGATCCTCAATCAGGAGATGCGCCAAGCCCAGAAGCGGGGCATGAAGATCCTCTACTGCATCGGCGAGAAGGCCGAGGAGGTCGATGACTGGCAGGCGGTGCTGTCCGAACAGCTGGAAATCGGCCTTGAGGGCATCGACACCAAAGATGTCGTCATCGGCTATGAGCCGGTCTGGTCGATCGGGCCAGGGAAAACCCCGGCCGGCAAAGAGTACATCACCAAGGTCGCCCGCCTGGTCAAACAGGTGGTCCCCGGCATCGATGTCGTCTACGGCGGGGGACTGAAGAAGGACAACGCCGCCATGCTCTCCTCGATCGACGAGATCGACGGAGGATTGATCGCCCTTACCAGGTTCACAGGCGAGATCGGGTTCTATCCGGACGAGTACCTAGACATCGTCCATCGCTATCTGACGGGAAAAGGAGTCACGAAATGAAGCATTTTGAGTTCGAATATGGAGCCGGAACGATGGGAGCCGACCTCCCCGACACGACCGACGAGTTCATCCCCGGCATCACTGTCGAGGATCCGCCATGCATCCCCCAGGAGAGACTGGAGGAAGAGACGCTGAAAAGCCTGCGCAACCCCATCGGCATGCCGCCGCTTTCCCAACTTGCCCACAAGGGAAGCAAGTGCGTCATCATCTTTCCGGACAAGGTCAAGGGAGGCGAGCAGCCCACCAGCCACCGCAAGGTCTCGATCAAGCTGATCATCCAGGAACTCTACGCCGCCGGCGTCGAGAAGAAGGATATCCTGTTGATTTGTTCCAACGGCCTGCACCCGAAGAACAAGCAGGACGAGATCAGGCGCATCCTGGGCGACGAGCTGTTCAACGAGTTCTGGCCCTCCGGCCAGATCATCAACCACGACAGCGAGGACTATGACCACCTGGTCGACCTCGGTCTGGACCATGATGGTGACCCTGTGCTGATGAACAAGTATGTCTTTGAGGCGGACGTCCCCATCCTGATCGGACACGTGCAGAGCAACCCGTATGGCGGGTACAGTGGCGGGTACAAGCACAGCGCCACCGGCATCACCCACTGGCGCTCGATTGCCAGCCACCATGTCCCTGCGGTCATGCACCGGCCGGACTTCATGCCGGTCTCAGGACACAGCCTGATGCGGGACAAGTTCAACCATATCTCCATGTACATGGAAGAGCGGATGGGCAAGAAGTTCTTCTGCTGCGATGCCGTCCTTGACTCGCAGAGCCGCCAGATCGCCATCTTCAGCGGCTATGCCAAGGAGATGATGCCCAAAAGCTGGGAGGTCGCCGACAAACGCACCTACGTCCATTGGGCGAAGAAAAAGTACGACGTCCTGGTGTTCGGCATGCCCCAGAACTTCCATTACGGCAATGGCATGGGCACCAACCCGATCATGATGATGCAGGCTCTCAGCGCGCAGGTGCTCCGGTTCAAACGGGTAATGAGCGACCACTGCGTGATCATCTGCTCCGCCCTCTGCAACGGATACTTCCATGACGAGCTGTGGCCGTATCTGCGCAAGCTCTACGACATGTTCCAGCACGACCAGATGAACGTGCTGCCCGACATGAACCGCTATGGGGAACTCTTCGGCACCGACCAGGAGTATATCCGGCAGTACCGTTACGGAAACGCTTTCCATCCCTTCCACGGCTTCTCGATGATGGCGTGCGGACACCTTGCCGAGATGCACACCAGCGCGATCTACATCGTAGGCGCCCAAGAGCCAGGCTATGCCCGCGGCATGGGTCTGAAGACGAGGGCGACCTTCGAGGAAGCTCTGGCGGACGCCGAGAAGAAGTATGTGGGGCCCAACCCCAACATCCTTGCCCTGCCCCTCACCTTCAAGCGCGCCAGCGTGCACCTGTGCATGGCCGACGACCCGAAGGGCGACGGACACTATGCCGAAGAGCGGGTGATCGGATAATCCCAGGAAACGATACAATCGGACGAGGGTTGCTTCCCGGCAAGGAGGCGACCCTCGATCATGGAGACACCAAAAAGCTCCCCGCCAAAAGGAAGGGAGCAGTATCAGCGGTTACTTGCCAGAAAGCAAGTTCAAATCGCAAGGATCGTGGTGACGACGCTGGCCGTGTAGCTGCCTGCGGAAGCCTTCGAGAAATCCGGCGCATCGCCGAACTTCAGTTGCAGGCTGCTCGCGTGCAAGTCGGTCTTGTCCCCGTCAATCGTGTAGTCGTCCACGGAGTTTCCCGATGCGATCCGCACATCCGTGCCTGCGATATCCATCGAGTAGGGAACCTCCTCTCCCGTCTCAGCGTTGGAGAACGGAGTCAGCCCGATACGGACCTTGAGCGGGTTCTTGGAAGTGGCCACATTGGTCTCCCATGCGAAGAACAAGCCCTTATCGGCAACCGTATCGACGCCGATGTCCGAACCATCCTTGAAAATCGAGGCGTCCTCGAACGTGGCGACCGTGTCAACCTTCTCCAAGGTATAGCCGAACTTCAGGAAGGACTCGACGGAAGAGGTCAAATAGACGGTAGCTGTCGAATCCAGCGACATATTGCTCGCCACAACTGCGCCCTTCACCGAATTGTCGGCGTAATTCTCGGGACCATTGGCGGCGAACAAAGCCGCACCCATTGCCATGACTGCGAACACACCAAAAACTTTTTTCATACTCTGCTTCCTTTTCGTTTGACCGGGTGCAACCGGTTGATGCTTCTGACATATATACGTTCCGGCTTTTCGTCAAACAAAATAGGAAACACCACTGTAGAATCCAAAAATTGTATCCATTCGTCCTATCAAAGGAAACTTTCTTGGGTTCCGACACAGCCATGGCACAGCTTCCCATGTCATAGGTTCACGCGTTTGCCCCCACATTGCTATAGCCAGCCGGAGTCGGCCAATGGTACCCACGCTGGTTGTACAGGGCGAAGTCCCGCTTGGGGATATAGGGCTTGTCGGGATATCCGACCAGCTTTCCGTCCTTGATCCAAGCGGTATCACAGCCATACATGCGCTTGACCAGTTCCGCTTCCAGCGCGTCCCGCGTTTCCCGGTATTCCGGCTTGTCGGCAAGGTCATGGGCTTCCTGACGATCCACACGCATATCAAAGAGCTGGACAATGTTGCCACAGGGGTAGTAGATGAGCTTATAGTCTTTGGTGCGGATCATCCTGGTCGCCTTGTCCCCCTCGCTGATTTCCCCGAAAAGCAACTTTGCCTCGGACTCTCCGAACAGGCTCCGTCCCTCCACCGTCTCAGGAATGGGGATTCCGGCCAAATCAAGCAGAGTCGGCATGAAGTCAGCCAGGCAGAAGAGCCTTTGCTCATACCCCTTGCCCATATACTTCTCCATCGGTTTCCCGCTGAAAAGCACCGGGATGTTGGCACTGCTCTCGTAGAAGAGGCGCTTGGCGACAAATCCATGGTCGAACAGCATGTCCCCGTGGTCGGCGACAAACACCAGGATCGTATTGTCCAAGAGTCCGCTCTCGCGCAGGGTCCCGATCAGCGTGCGGACCGAATAGTCGATATGGGTGCACTGGGCGTAGTAGGCCTTGCGCGCCCGGTCTTTTTCCCAGTCGCTGTACAGATGCGCGGCGTCGGCCAGCGCATTGTCGACAAAACGGTCCTTGTGCCAGTCGTCAGTCAGCACTCCGCCAATCTGTCGGTCCTTGTACATGTCCCAGTAGGTCAGGGCCGGCACCAAAGGAGGATGGGGAAACTGGTAGGAACAGAAGAAGAAGAACGGCCGGGTCGGGTCGCGCCTTTTGATCTGCTTGGCCATCTGCCACGTAACCCAATTGGTCGGGTGGGTATTCTCCGGAAGGTGCCAAGGGCGGGTGTAATAGACGTTGTTGCCCATCGCATGCATGAACTCCTGTCCCACATAACCTTGCTCCCCCAGCCAAATCTGGTAGTCGTCCACCACGCCAAAATCGTAGCGCCCCTCCTCGGTCAGAATCACATCATCGAAGCCGATGCGGTTCCGCTGGGGATAGACATGCAACTTGCCCACCGCCATCGTCTGGTAGCCAGCTTCATGGAAGCATGCAGCCAACGTCGGCACCGAAGGCATCGGCATCCGGTCCGAATAGACCCGGTCGCCATGGCTTCTCGGGGTCAGTCCCGTCATCAGGCTTCTTCGCGCGGGAATGCAGACCGGACACTCGCTATAAGCGTTGGCCAGCCTGATACCGTTCTTGGCAAGATAATCCAGAGTCGGCGTCATCACATTCGTATCGCCAGAACAGCCCATCTTGTTGGCGGCCCATTCGTCGACGCATATCACCATCACGTTCGGTTTGCCCATAGCCCACCTCACATCAAACCAAGCGCATGCGGCAGAGCAAGCGACAAGCCTGGAATATAGGTAATCAGGACAAGGACGGCCACCATGACCAATAGGAATGGCAGGGTGTGTCTGGCAAGCCGTTCGATCGGGACGCCAGACAGTCCGCTGCCGATAAAGAGCACACCGCCAACCGGCGGGGTGATCAGGCCGATACCGCAGTTCAGGATCAGCACGGTACCGAACTGGATCGGGCTGTAGCCGATACTGGCAAGCACCGGCATCAGGATCGGGGTGACGATGATGATGATCGATGCCATGCCGAGAATCATGCCGAGCAGAAGAATGATCAGGTTGACCAAAAGCAGGATCAGGAACTTGCTGGAGGTCAGTCCAAGCAACGCCTTCACCACCATCTGGGGAATGCCAAGATAGGTGATGCAGAATCCGAACGGACCGCTGGCGGCAATCAGCACCAGCACCGTACTCAGCACCTTCAGGCTTTTCTCGCAAACCGGCACCAGATCCTTCCATTTCATCTCCCGGTACACGAAAATCGAAACGAAAATCGCATACAAGCAGGCGATAGCGGCGCTTTCGGTCGGGGTGAAGCATCCGGTGACGACACCAAAGACGACAATCAGGACGGTGCCCAACCCCCAGATGGACTCCTTCAGGCTCTTCAGCAGGTATTTCCAAGAGAAGGGAGAACCCTTCGGGTAGTTGCGCTTCACCGAAAGATAGAAGGAGTAGACCATCAGCGCGACGGCCAGCAACAAGCCGGGGACAATGCCCGCCATGAACAGGGCGGAGACGGAAATCCCTCCAGCGGCCATGGCGTAGATGATCATGTTATGGCTGGGTGGAATCAGCATGCCCTGGACACTGCTGGTCATGGTGACCGCAGTAGAGAATTCGGCGTCATATCCCTGCTTCTCCATCATCGGGATCAGGATGGCCCCTAGGCTTGCCGTGTCGGCGGTAGCACTGCCGCTGATACCACCAAAAAAGACGCTGGCAAGGATGTTGACCATCGCCAGCCCTCCGCGCATCCATCCGATGCAGGCGTCCGCCAGGCGAATCAGGCGGTCGCTGATGCCACCACCACTCATGATGTCGCCAGAAAGGATGAAGAAAGGAATGGCGAGGAAGGTGAACCCATCCACGCCGTCGACCAGGCTGCTGATGATCTGGACAGGAGACAGGCGCAGATACAGGAAGGTAAGAATCGAGGCGGCAATCATCGAGTAGGAAATATGTGCTCCAAAGAAAATCAGAAGGAAGAAACTGCCAAGCAGAATCAGGATGGCCATGGAGTTCATAGGTCGACCCCCTTGTACATACGATACACCGCCATCATCGCCCCGTAGAGGCCGCCGATGACCAAGGAGAGATAGGTGACCGACAACGGCCATCCGGTAGCCGACATCTTCGAGGCGTGGCTCAGGACTGTCGTCTGGATTCCATAGACAATCCAGAACAGATTGACCACGACAAGCACCACGTAGGAAAAGAGACGTAACGGGTGTACCCAGCTTTTGGGAACCATCGACTCGACGATGGTCATGCGCACATGCCGGCCATCTTTGACAGCCGCACCGGCACCAACAAAGCAAAGCCAAACCATGCAGAGAATGGCAAGCTCCTGCGTCCAGCGGGGAGCACGGACGAAGGGAAGATACCGCCCCACAACCCCATAGGAGACGGAGAAAACCATGACGGCAAAGATGCAAACGCACAAACCGACCATCAGGCGGCTGAAGCAGTCCGCAAAGATATCGAACCCAGTCTTTCCCTGGGTATCTTTGATAGAAGCCATAAAAACCTCTTGGAAACCGAATAGGAAGGGGAAATCCATACGTTTCCCCTTCCCTCGAGACAAAACCTTATTTGGAAGCCTTGATCCTGCGAATCAGGTCACCATACTGGGAGTCGTACTTTGTGTAGACACTCGAGCAGGCCTTCTGCCACTCACTGACATCGACCTCGTTGACCTTCACCCCGGCATCCTTCATCTGCTTGAGATAGGTCGCGTCCTTGGCATCGGAGAGCTGCTCAAAATACGGAACCGATTCGTCAAAGCACTGTTTGATCAGCGCCTGGTCCTCGCTGGAAAGCTTGTTCCAGGTGACTTCGCTCATCAAAATCAGGTTCGGACTGATTTCATGCTGGTCAAGAACGTAATATTTGGCCACCTCCTGGAAAGCATTGTTGACAAAACCGGAGAGAGGCTGTTCCGCTCCATCGACCACTCCACTCTGCAGGGCGCTGTACAGCTCGCTAAACGCGACAGACTGGACGTTGGCGCCAAGCGCCTCGGCAGCATCATAGTAAACCGAGCCCTCCTGGCAACGAATCATCAAGTTCTTCATGTCGGCAGGACTCTTCACATCCTTCTTGGTAAAGAAGTAGTTGCGGGCGGACTCCTGGTAGGCGCCGATACAGACCATCTTGCTTCCAGAGGACTGGACCGTATCCAGCAGGGCTTTTCCGTCGGAGTTCTTCTCGAAGGCTCGGGCTTGGGCGACCGAGTCGAACAGATAGGGCAGGGTGAAGACTTTCAGCTTGTCCGGACCATAGTCGGCAATGACACCACCCATCAACATACCGCCATCGATCGTTCCCGTCTGCATGCCCTGCACCGTGGCGGTCTTGCTTCCGAGGGCACCACTGTAGAAGAGCTGGAAGCTGATGCGGCCATCGCTCTTCTCCTTGACCAGTTCGGCGAATTTCGCCACTCCCTGGCAAAGCGGATGATTCTCCCCGTTCTGCAGGGCGAACTTCAGGACTACCGGCCTGGAGCTCGGAGCCGAAGAGCCAGCTTCGGAACTTCCATTAGCGAACAGACATCCGCCGGCAAGAGCCAAGGCAGAGAAAACCAGCAACCATTTTTTCATCGTTCGATACTCCTTTGTTCCTACCCTACCGTCACAAGGGGAAACCAGTTAGGGAAAAAATCGTCGGAATTCTGGAAGATATCGGACTTTAGGAACGGACGAATTGGGCAGGGCTGGTCCCCACTTCCCGCTTGAAGCATTTGCTGAAGTAGGCTGGGTCGGAAAAGCCCACCTGCATGGACACCTCGCCCACGCTCATGCCTTTGGCAAGCAACTCCTTGGCGTGGCGGATACGCACGGAAAGCAAGTAGCTGAAGATACTCGAGCCATATTCACGCTTGAACAATTTGCCGACGTAGGAACGGTCACGATTGACTAGGCGCGCCAGCTCGTCCAACGTGACATCCTCGGCATAATGCTCATCCAGATACTGGCGCACCATCGAGGCACTCTTCACACTCCCGAAAAGATCCCGTTGCTCCACCGACCGGGAAAGGTAGCGGTCCACGGCCTCCTTGAAAGTCGCCATGGAATAGGGTTTGATCAGGTAGTCGGAGGACCCGTCCCTCATGGCCGCCCGGAGATGCTCGTAATCCGAATAGGCAGTTGCCATGATCACCGCCACATCCCCTCGGATTTCCTTCATCCGCCTTAGCAGCTCGAGTCCGCTCATGTCCGGCAGGTTGATGTCCAGCAGGACCAATTCGAACAGATAGTTTTGGAACCGGTCGAGGGCCATACGGCCATCAACCGCGCTGACCACGCTGAAGGCGTCGTGGTAACAGAGCTCGAACATCCGCTCCAGCGCCTTCCTTTCCAGACTGTCGTCCTCAACCACAAGTACATGTTTCATGCTTGGGGATATATTACCACAATTTCGGTATATTGATTCGGTATTGAAGAGATGGAGAGCAAGTCGCCACGCCCATAGAAAAGGCCGAGCCGCTGGCGGATATTGTCGAGCCCGATTCCGTTGCCTTTCCCGGGAGCGCCGTCCTTGAACCCTACCCCGTTGTCCCGGATGGAGACCACGAGGGAATGGCCCTCGACACGGGCTTTGATGGCAATCCGGAAAGGACCTTCCCTTTGTTCGGTAAACCCGTGCTTCATACTGTTCTCCACCAAGGGCTGGATGCTCATGGGCAGAATCGGGAGCGCACCGGCGGATCCGATATCGAACTCCGCCTCGATCTTCCGCTCATGGCAGGAACGCTGGATGTAGAGGTACTTCCGCACGATGCCAATCTCGTCGTCAAGGCTGACCATGTCGTCGCCCATATCCAGGGAATACCGGAGAATGCCTCCGGTCGCCTCCACCAGGTTCATCACCACCTCGGGTCCTTCCACCAAGCTGGCAACCCCAATCTGGTGTAACGCATTGAAAAGGAAATGGGGATTGACTTGACCGCGCAGAGCCCTCATACGGGCATCGACCAAGGCTCGTTCTGTCTCGACTTGATGGCGGAGCCTGTCCACGTATCCGTGCAGCTCCTGCTTCACGTGGTTGATGCCAGAAAACAGCATGGCGAATTCCGTAAATCGCGCGTCCGTCAGGTCGGATACCGCCCAGTCATGATGAGACAGGCGGGAAAGCGTTTGCAGGGAACGTGAGACCGAATGTTCCAAATGCCGCACAAGATGGATGAAAGCAAAGACAATCAACGTGATGGCAACTATCAGTAGCAGGAGTATCCATCTCAGTTGCCGTTCCGATTCCTGCATCCGGGAAAACGAGTCCCGCGACGAGCTGTCAATATCACTCTGGATAAACCGCTGGGTACTGCCTGCGTGGGCGGCAAGACCGTTCAGGATATAGCCGGTCAAAAGGAACAAATCTGCAGTCGAAGCCTTGGAAACGGTGTCCGAGAGCGTGTCGCGCTGTGTCTCGTTAAACCAGGCAAGCCGTCTAAGCGTTCCCCACCCGTCGGGTCCAAGCCCGTCGTGCGCCTCGCATCGCGCGACCATTCCGTCCAAATCCCTGCTGCGCGCAAGGTATCGGTCGAGATATTCCGGATTCCATTCGTGCCGGTAACTCGCCAGCACCTCCTGCATGTCGCTGAGGATGACGAGCAACTGGCTGTCGTCACTCACCCTGCTGGCAAAGGAGAGTTGCACGGATTCTTCGCGCCGCAGGCTTCTCCAAGAAAAAAGGAAGGATCCCAAAAGCACCAAGACGGAGAGGGTCCCCAATACGGTCAGATACGAGGAGATTCGACGGGTATGCATGGTTCGATTCTACTCTGCCATCGCATTGGGATGCACTATCCTTCATGGCGCAAAACCGTAAACATTTTACGGTTATTATTTATTCGGCGGACACCAGTATGCTTTGAGCGGGAGGCCTGCGATGCTGAAACAGTTCTCTGTCAGAAATTTCAAGAACTTCTCCGATACAATTGCATTGGATTTGCGTTCCGGACGATACACCTTCAACAAGGGAAACGACCATAATGGAATCCTGAAAAATGCAATCATCTATGGGTATAACGCCTGCGGAAAGTCAAACCTGGCGCTGGCTTTGTTCGATATCGTCGCATCAGTAACAGACACATGGTTCGGTGCAAGCAAATACCTGGATTACCAGAATGTCCACCACCAGAATACGCCTGCCGAGTCTTCCTACTGTTTCATGTTTGGCGACGATGAATTGGTATATTCCTATCAGAAGGCAAACTGACAAAGCATGCTTTCGGAAACATTGTCCATCAACGGCAAGACCATGCTTGTATTTCATCGTCAAACCGGGAAATTCCAACAATCTTTCGCGGAGCAGAATCCCTTGACCCCATATCGCCAACCCCACACTGGCGGCTGTCAAATACATCAGGGCAAATGCTTCTCTCGACCCCCACAACAAAGACAACCAGGTCTTTTTGGCTTTCTGCCAATTTGTTGACAGAATGTTGCTTTTCTGGTGTTTGCAAGACCGCTCCTATGTCGGAGATGAAACAGGAAGGGCCGACCTATTCATCTGCAATGAAGGCCATCTCGACCGTTACAATGATTTCCTCAAAGATATGGGTATTGACCGCCACATCGTTGCCCAGACGCATGCCTGATGGCACGATACTCCCATATTATGATTTTGGAAACAACCATTTACTTCCCTACCAAGGCTCCACCATGTCCAATGGGGAAAGTTCCCTCATGTTGTTCCTCTATTGGCTGGTGGAAATCGAGGATACGCAAAGCCCGTCTCTTGTCGTTATCGATGAGTTTGATGCATTCTATCACATCAAACTCTCGAGAAAGCTCATGCAAATATTGCAGAAAAGGGTCAGTGGTCAAGTTATCCTGACCACCCACAATGGTACGTTGATCAGCAATGAAATGCTTAGGCCCGATTTGTATTTCTTTTTGAAAAACAACCGAATTCAGGCATTCGACAAGATTGCCGGCAAGGAAATCCGGGAAGCGCACAATCTCCGGCGCATGTTCGATGCAGGGGTTTTTGACCCGGAATAAGGAAGACAAACGTGGATGAAGCAATCTTGGTCATCACAGAAGGAAAACGTCCCGAATGCAACATCGTGGACCAGTTGGCCAGACTCATTCACAAGAAAAATGCAACAGTCTATCGGCATTCAGACCTGCTGACATTGATTGCTACCATCGAGAAAGACGAACATCCGGATTACGGGACTTATCTTCGGGGTGTATCGGTAGCAGGGAAAGACTTGCCTCTATTTTCTCTCGTCTGTCTGGCACCACTCGGCATTCCCCTCAATCCAGCACCTCTTCCTTCCAGTCCTGGACGGTGTGCCCCGTGGAACTGAAGGCGATGCCCAAGAGGTGGATCGTCTTTCCCTTCTCCAGCCGAAACTTGTCGGCGTAGCGCTTCTCCTTGATCTGCCTTAATGCTGTCTCGGCACTCTTGTCCACCTTGTACTCCATCACGTACACATGCTCCCCCGCAACGACGGACAGGTCGATCCGCCCCTCGCTGGTACGCTCCTCGACGGCCGCCACC
>OMYY01000033.1 GCA_900315435.1 uncultured Spirochaetaceae bacterium | reverse complement strand
GACCCCAAGCAACTCCCCTGCCTGTTTTGCGTCCAGCGAACTGCATTTCTGTTCGTTTGCCATAAATACTCCTTTAAAGAATTTCAGTTAGTTTGTAGCTGACTGACACATACACACTGCCCCCAAATGGGGGTTGTGTCAGTTCATGAAAAGTTCATGAAATTTTTTATCCTTTTCGGGCAGTTCGCTTTGGATAAAGTCCATCTGTAGCTAGAGTTATAGCTCTCTCTGTATACGGTTTCAGACTTTTTTTGGAATAAAGAATTTTCGCCAATTTGGTCGTATGGAAGGTTTCGGTTTTTTGAAGATTCGGATTGGGAGAGTTCATGAGCAAAGCCACCCATCTTTCCATGGTTTCCCTTAGAGTTCCCCCTACAACCCAAAATGTTCCTTTCTTTTCTTCCCTTGGACGAAGAAGGCCGTTCGCTACGGCTATCTTGATAATTGGGTCATCGTAGAATGCGCTGTATGTTTCAGCTATAACCTTCTCCCGTTGGTCCTGACCTTCCAGAAAATCCGATTCGCTATAGATGATTTCGCTATGCAGTTTTGTCAAGAACAGGAAATCTCCCATAAGGGATGAGAGCAAGGTACCAACCGTTAATCCGTTCATTATGGTTTCAACTTCACCACTAGAATCGTTTTCCATGCTTTCTAGGTCATGCAGGAGCATCTTCATTTTCCTTAAGATGGCTTTCTCTGCCTCAACTTCCATTCGGGTAAATCGGCCTTCTTTGCGTTTAGGCCCTAGGTTTTTCCGTTGCTTTGTAGCTTCTGCTTCCCGTATCTTGGCTTCTCCCTTTTCACTCCTCATCTCATCAAACAGGAAGTCGAAAGGCATAGCCTTAATGTAGTTCGCAAATGCATGACTTATCTGCAAATCGGGGCTGTATTTTGCTGACAGTTCCGTATAGGTTGCCATAACCTTTTCTACGAGTTCTTTGTTCCCTTCTTCTCGGGGCTTTTCCGTGTCTTGTCGACTCCATTCCGCTCCTTTCTTATCCATCTCGTTCCCTCTCCTTTCGGTTGTTGTTCTCTGGTATCCGAATGGTTTCTCTTCGTGCTTGGTTCAGCCGTACGAGTTCGTTGAAGTCCTCATGAAGGTAGTAACGTTCCGTGGTCATGATTGAGGAATGGCCTACAACTTGTTTGATAGTGGTTTCCGTTGCTTTGGAACTGATGGCAGTAGCAAAATTTCCCCTGAGGCTATGGAACTTCAGGTTTCTCTTCTTCCGCTCTTCCTCATTGATTCCTATTGCGTTGAGGGCTTCCTTGAAATGGTCTAGGAAGAAACGTCCTCCTATGGGCTTTTCCTTGTTGTCCGTTGACCAAAAACAATAGTCATTTGCCCACGGATTCTTTTCAGCGAATGACAGTATTTCATGGCCTAATTCAGCGTCAGTAACCGTAGTCCTTGACCGCTTACCTTTGGTAACCTTGTAGCCGTCCGTGTCGCTGAACGAACGGGAAACATGGATGAATGCAGAGTCACCCTTGAAAGAGATATCCGAAACCTTCAATGCCCGTATCTCCCCTTCACGCATACCCGTAGTAACGGCTAATGAGAAAGCCAAGTAAAACATCCGGTCATAAGTGTTTGGCTTTACTGTTTTATGGAGATAGGAGAACACTTTAGCTATTTCTTCAGGAGTTAGAATCCCTGTCTCCCTTGGTGTCGGGGTAGCGTTCCTGATTTGCTCCCCGATATTTGCCCCGATATACCCTAGACGGTACGCCTCCTTCAACGGACTCCGTAGCGCCTGTAGCACCTTGTTGATGGTAGAATTGGAAACGTCCAGTCCAAACAGACTGTCCCGTATCCGCTCCATATCGCTCCCTTTGACTTGGGATAACTTGATTCCTTTGGGAAGCAACGGGATAGCGTAACGCTCAAACAATTTTTTCTCTTTTTCAGCTGTACCCTTAGTAATGCTGTTGGGCTTTTCCTTGTTGCGTCTCTTGATGTAGTCCGACTTGTCGAAATCCCAGAATTTAACCACATATTCGGCAAAAGGTATTTTCGCTTCCGCTTTCGTCTCGAATTTCTTGCTACAAACGATTCCAGCTTGGAGTGCCTTATAGGCAACCTCCCAAGCAACAGCCTTTCGATGTACAGTTTCGTTTCTGCTACCTCCAAGGAGCCAAAACAATTTGTTAATTGAAAGAGCGTTGCACTGCAATCCAGTCTCGGGGTTGGTATATTGAACATAAAAAGGCCTAGAACCATTTTTTCTGGCCCTTCGATACACAGTAAAAGCCCCCACGTGATACCCCTCTTTTGGGGAAAGGAGCGAAATATTTACTGCCTATTTTACTGCCTCTAAGGCTTTTCCGCCCTTTTCCCTCGGAATTACAGTCAGCTACAAACAACATTACAGTCAGCTACAAACAACAGTAATTCCTTTCAGAGTATCGTTTTATACCCAAGACGGGGCTCGAACCCGTACGCCGTAAGGCAGGGGATTTTAAGTCCCCAGTGTCTACCATTCCACCACTTGGGCCCATCTGCCATCATACGGACTTTCGCGTCCGACCGCAACATCTTGCGCATCTTCCCTCTTTTCCTCATCATGCATGGCATGTACACTGACAGCCATTTTCACCTGCTTTCCCTGCAGCAAAAGGGAACCGATATTCCCGGGCTTCTCGCCCGCATGGAAAGCGAGGGGGTGCATGGACTCGATATCGGCACCGAAGTCGGAGACCTTCCGATTCGCCGCAAACTGGTCGACGGGCACCCCTCGTTCCTGCTGACAGCCGGTATCGGCCCATGGGGCGTAGGCCAGTCGGTGAGAGAACTCCAAGAGGAAATTTCCCAATACGGACCCATATGCGCAATCGGCGAGATCGGTCTGGACAACCATTGGAAAGATTATGGGACACCCGCACAACAGGAACTGCTGTTCGAAAACCAGATTGATCTGGCCGAAGAACTCCACCTGCCCGTCATCATCCATAGCCGAGAGGCCGACATGCAGATGGAACGGATCCTAAAGCAACGCACCTTCAGCTCGCAGGGAATCATGCACTGCTTCGAGGGGGGCCGGAGATTGTTGGATACCGCCCTGTGCAAGAACTTCTACATCTCCTTCAGCGGGGTGGTCACCTACAAGCACAATGATTGGCTGCAGGACCTCTGCACACTGGTGCCGGACGACCGGCTCCTGCTCGAGACGGACAGCCCCTATCTCGCCCCGGTACCGATGAGAGGAAAGCCCAACAGCCCCCTCTACATCGCATACACCTACAAGAAAGTGGCCGAACTCAGAGAAACTTCCGTCTCCAAGCTGCAAACGCTTGTGCGAGATAACCTCCGCTCATTCGTGCGGCAGAGCGGAAATGACTTTCCAGCGTGAACGTCAGTTGCAGGCGGCTCTCCGGATAGATTGTGGCCAGCGAGACTATCGGGGAGAAATCAGTGACAATCAAGCCAAGGATCTGGTCATTGGAAAGAGACAGTCCACTTCCCGCAGGAACAATCAGCGGCACACCTTGGTAGAGTGCCAGGTTGCCGACCTCATAGACAATCAAGTCGCGGTGGGACTCGCGCATCCATGTGTCAAGACGGCTACGGACATAGACTTCGCTCCCCGTCCCGTCCACCAGTTCCTGCACGGGAAACAGCTTCGCGATTTCTTCTGGAACGGGGGTCGATGAAATCAGTCTGAGCGGGGGACCGGGATGATCCAGCGACTCGCGGTATCCCTGGCTCAAATCCTCGACCATGACCACATCAAATGCGGGACATTGTACCGGCTCCCGGGCAATACCCGCCAAACGGTATCCGGGCTGTCCAATGTTCCATTCGTCTATCAATGCCGTCAGACGGGGGCTGGTCACCAGCACCCGGGCGTGCTGGTCGTCCATCAATTGGGTCAACGCATCGCTTTCCAAGGGAAGCCGGTCCACCCTCCGGACCTTCAGCCGCCATCCTTTCTTCAGCAAAGGAAAGAAAGTCTCATGGTCCCCTTGGGCCCACTCGGTCTCGACGAACAAGCCATCGGCGAGCAGGACGATTTCCGGCCTGCTCTGGTACCAGCCGAAAAAAGCCAGTGCCGCCGAGAAAAAACCAACAAGGATGATACGACCGCGCCGCATAGATGAAGATACTGTACCATAGGAAAGCTTTGGTTGACCATGCATCCAGAAAGAAGTAGATTGGGAAAAACAAGAGAGTTATACCGTTATCGGGTATAAAGGAGCGTATATGACTTCATACAAGGAACTCGGTCTGGTGAATACCAGAGAGATGTTCAAGAAAGCCATCCACGGTGGCTATGCGGTTCCTGCCTACAACTTCAACAACATGGAGCAGATGCAGGCAATCATTCAGGCCTGTGTCGAGACCAAGAGCCCGGTCATCCTGCAGGTTTCCAAAGGTGCCCGCGACTACGCGAACATCAACCTGCTCCGCAACATGGCCCGCGGTGCCGTCGACTATGCCAAGGAACTCGGCTACCCGATTCCCATCGTCCTGCACCTGGACCACGGTCCGAGCTTTGAAGTCGCCAAAGAGTGTATCGACAACGGATTCTCTTCCGTCATGATCGACGGCTCTTCCCTTCCCTTCGAGCAGAACATCGCCCTGACCAAGAAGGTCGTCGATTACGCCCACCAGTTCGACGTCACCGTCGAAGGAGAGCTCGGCGTACTCGCCGGCATCGAGGATGAGGTTTCCGCCGAGCAGAGCCACTATACCAACCCGGCCGACGTCATCGAATTCGTCAGCCGCACCGGCGTCGATTCCCTGGCCATCTCCATCGGCACCAGCCATGGCGCCAACAAGTTCAAGCCCGAGCAGTGCAAGCGCAACGCTGACGGCATCCTGATTCCGCCTCCGCTCCGCTTCGACATCCTCCAGGAAATCCAGAAGAAGCTGCCGGAGTTCCCGATTGTCCTCCATGGTTCCTCTTCCGTCCCGCAGGAGTATGTGAAGATGATCAACGAGTACGGTGGCAAGCTGAAGGACTCTGTCGGCATCCCCGAGAGCCAGCTGAGGGAGGCCGCCACCTACAACGTCTGCAAGATCAACATCGACAGCGACGGCAGACTTGCCATGACCGCCATCATCCGCAAGATCCTGCACGACCATCCGGAAGTGTTCGACCCGCGCAAGTACCTTGGACCGGCCCGTGACGAGCTGAAGAAGATGTACATCCACAAGAACATCGACGTGCTCGGTTCTGCCGGCAAGGCGTGATTTCCGACATCCAGCTATTTTCTTTCGAGGGGAGAGGCTTCGGCTTCTCCCCTTTCCTTCGGCAAACCCTGTCCGCCGTATGGTTTGGGACAGGAAACACCCGCCTTTCTTCTTATCCCACATCGCATTCTTTTGACATGAGGTGGTGCTTATGGTATAGTGGCCCTTGCAGTTTGTTCTGCAGGAAACGCTAGCGAAAGAGAAGTGCTTTTCCCGTAAAAAACACAAGGAGACCGATTGGCTACAAAAGATTTGCGGATCAACAGGCAGATCCGCGCGAAAGAAGTGTTCGTGATTGATTCGGATGGCTCCCAGAGAGGAGTCATGTCCACCTTCGATGCCATCCGCATGGCTGATGACGAGGGCTTGGACCTGGTGGAAGTATCCCCCATGGCAAACCCGCCGGTTTGCAGGATCCTCAATTTCGGCAAGTACCGCTATGAGCAGGAAAAGAGACTCAGGGACGCGAAGAAGAACCAGACCGTCACGAAGCTGAAGGAAATCCGCATGCAGCCGAAGATCGAGAAGCATGACATCGATACCAAGAGCAAGTTCATCGGGGAGTTCATCGCCGACGGCAACAAGGTAAAGATCAGCATCCGTTTCCACGGTAGGGAAATGGCCCATCCGGAGCTTGGCGAGCAGGCATTGCAGAAGATACTTGAAACGCTTACGCAGAATAAAGTAGAGTACAATCTTGACCGGCCGCCGGTCATGGAAGGCAGGATGATGAGCATCCTCATCAGTCCGCGTTCCAGCAAAGGTGGCAAACCGGCGAGCGCTCCGAAGCAGGCTCCCAAAAAGAGCGAGGGCGCTTCCGCTGTAACGGAAACAACGGCTGAAAAGCCGAATATATAAGCAGCTCGCAGGGGTATCTTGTTCCCTGCAGCGCGTAAGGAAGGTAAAACATGCCTAAGATGAAAACAAGAAAGGCAGCCGCCAAGCGGTTCCATGTGACCGGAAGTGGCAAGATCCGCTTTAAGAAATCGGGTCTTCGCCATATTCTCACCAAGAAAAGCAGCAAGCGGAAGAGTGATCTCCGCAAGCCTGGCTTTATCACCAGCAAGACGACGGAAAAGACCATCAAGGTCATGATGCCGTATGCGAACTGAGGGGTGGAAACATGAGAGCTGTTGACGGAACCAAACACAAGGATAGACGTAAGAAAGTTCTGGAGCTGGCCAAGGGTTACTGGGGCCGCAGAAGCACCAACTACCGCATCGCGAAAGATGCCGTCGCCAAGGCCGGCAAGTATGCCTACCGCGGTCGCAAGGAGAAAAAGCGGGATTTCCGCAAACTCTGGATCGCGAGAATCAACGCTGCCGCCCGCGCAGAGGGTTTGACCTACTCTCAGTTCATCAACGGTCTGAACAAGGCCGGCATCCTGCTGAACAGAAAGGCCATCTCCAACATGGCGATCGAGGACAAGCAGGCTTTCACCGCTCTTGTCGAGCAGGCGAAAGCCGCCCTGAACTAAGACGGGAAAGGGAGGTTGCAGCATGAGTGTGGTCGACACCGTAAAGTTGCTTGAGCAGAGAACGCAGAAGGCGGCAAGCCTGATCAGCATCCTGCGCAAGGAAAAGGCCGCCTTGGCCCAGCAGCTTCAGGAGGCAGAAGGTCGTCCGGTCGCGGATCCCGAGACAGAGAGAAAACTGGCGGAATCCGAGGCAAAGAACGTCACGCTGAATGCATCGCTGACAGAGGCGGAAGGCAAGCTCGAGGATCTGGTAGCCCAGCTGGCAGACCTGCAGAAGAAGTTCGACGAGCTCCAGGCCAACTACAACTTGGTGAACACCCACAACGAGGAACTTGAGGATTACGTGGAGAAATTCCAGACGAGCAACAAGCTCATCGAGGAATCCATCAACGCCGCCATGGCGAACCTCAACTCCATCGAGGGACTGGACGACACCCCCATCGAGGTTGGCACCGAGAGCGATCTCGCTGCAGCCGAGGAATTCACCAATGGTGGAGCCCTCGCCAACAACGAAGTGGTGGACGACAGTCTGCTTGATGACACCCCGGCTGCCCCCGCCGGACCGAAGGAAGATGACGACTTGGCGGACATGCCGATCGACAATCCCCTTCCCTCCGACGAGACCCTGTAAGTCTGTCGATTCTGATTGTGGGCCCGTCGCCTCTGGCGGCGGGTTTTCTTTTGCCTCCTCTTTTCGAAACGGAGATTCTTTAGTAGGATATGGACATGTGGTGCCGCCTCAAGCAATAGTCTCTTGGCGCATTTCACACAATAAGGGGTACGGCATAGCCGCCCAGCAGTGATCTTGGCCGCAAGGCATAGGAAGATCAGAACAGACGGCCAAACAGATATCCCACTTGAACGAACAGGTTCAAGAGCAGTCTTTCAGACGGCACCACAGCTTTTAGTCCGCTCCTTCGCGAGGTATCAGATTTCATGAAGAAACAACCCCTAGACGACATCGTGTTCATCACGCTGCCCCCTTCCATGGCACGCGACATCAACGGTTTCCAACTCGACCCGGCAAGAGAGCTCCCCATCCAGCTCCCCGCCGGAAAGAAACACCTGGACGGCGATACGCAGGTAACGCTGGACATGATTGTCAGCGGCATGCTGCGCATCATCTGCTACCAGACCGACAACCCGAATTTCCCCTACTACAAGCAGTTCGTCCTGGCCGCCGAGCCGGACGCGGTCGAACAGCTCAACCTGGCGGCGATCGCCCAAGAGAAGGCGGGACACGATGCCTTCGCAGAAGAGCTTTTCCTGACGGTCAACCACCTCTGTCCGCAGAGCGCCACCTTCATCAACCTGGCCACCTGCTACAGCCAGAGGGCGGCCGGAGACAAGGAGAAAGGAACCGTCTACGACATGTACGCCCAAAAGGCGCTCGACACGCTGATGGAAGGCGTGCGCATGTTCCCCAAAGACCCCGACCTGCTGTGCGAGGTAGGATACTTCCACCTCTACCAGGGCAACACCGAGACCGCGGAGGACTATTTCGAGCAGTACCTCGCAGTCGCCCCGCAGGGAGAGAAACGGAACAAGGTGGAGAAGGTCTTCGCCGACATCAACAAGAAGATCAGCAACGACACCGCGCTGATGCATGCCTACGACCAGATATCGATGGGTGAAGAGGACAAGGCCTTGGAAACCCTGGAGGACTGGATCGCGAAAAATCCCAAGACCTGGAACGGCTACTTCCTGCAAGGCTGGGCCCTGCGCAAGCTCGGCCGCTTCGACGAGGCCCGAAAGTCCTTCCTTACCTGCCTGAACCTCGGGCAAAAGGACGGCGACATCTACAATGAGCTCTCGCTGTGCGAGTTCTCGCTTGGCAACAAGCCCCTCGCCAAAGACTACCTGGATATCGCCGTCGACTTGGACGACAAGAACCTCACTTACCTCTCCAACCTTGCCTACATGCACTTGGAGGACGAGGAGTACGGACAAGCACGCCGCCTGCTGGAGAAAGCCCGCGCCCTGGACAGCTCCGACCCGCTGATCCAGCAGCTGATGAAAGACTACACCGCGAAGACCGGCGACGAGCTCGGGCGACAACCGACCATCGAGCAGGTGGTTGACGACGAGACGCTCAACGCCGCCGTCAAGAAACACGACGACGAGGAAACCCGCCATGCCTTTGCCGCCCATGAGGATGGCGAGGAAGAACACCATCATGACGAGGATGAGGAGTAAGGAAATGCAGTTCGTTTCGCATACGCCTGAAGAGACGCTTGAGATTGGAAGGACCATCGGGGCCAAGTGCAAGAGCGGAACCGTCGTCAGTCTGCGGGGTTCCCTAGGTGCCGGCAAGACCGTCATCGCCAAAGGCGTGGCAGAGGCGCTTGGCATCAAGGATGCCATCGTCAGCCCCACCTTCACGCTGATCCAGGAATACCAGGGCACCAAGTTGCAACTGTTCCACATGGACCTCTATCGCCTCAGCGGCACCGACGAGTTCGAGATGATCGGCGGCGAGGAAATGCTCTACGGGAAAGCGGTCGTGCTGATCGAATGGTCGGAGAAGATCGAGGAGATGCTGCCCGACGGCACCGTCTTCATCACCATCGACATCCAACCAAACCAGGACCGTGTCATCACGGTCGAAGGAATGAGCCTATGAACATCCTTGCCTGCGACACCTCCACCGAGACCATGCGGATTTTCCTGGCCATCGGCGACGAGGAGAACCCCTTCATCCAGTTCGGGAGCCGGCTCCTGGACATCGACGGCATGCACAGCGAGCATCTGGTCGTGCAGATGCAGCAGCTGTTGGCCGACTTCAAGCTGACCTTCAGGGAAATGGACCTGTTGGCCTGCACCGCCGGACCCGGTTCCTTCACCGGACTACGCATCGGCATGAGCGCCCTGAAAGGCATTTCGCTCGCCGGAGGCATTCCCTTGGTATCGATTCCGACCATGGACGTGCTGGCCCATACTGTCGGCTTCTTCCCCGGGGCGATCGTCCCGGTCATCGACGCCCGCAAGCACCGCTTCTACAGCACCGTCTTCGCGGACGGAAGGCGCCAAAGCCCCGACCTTGACTGTGACGGAGCCGAGGTAGGCAAGCTGCTCGAAGGCTCGGAGATGGCGCTGGTCACCGGACCTGACGCCAAAGCCTTCTCCACCCAGATTACCGGCTACACCGGAAAGCTGGTGGTGGATACCCAGCGCTGGAGGGATGTCGGACCTGCCTTGATCGAGCTGGGGCTCCGCAAATACAAGGAAAAGGGCGCCGACGATATCGGAACCGGACCGACCTACGTGCGCCGAAGCGACGCCGAAGTGGCCCTGCAGCAGAAAATCGAGCGCATGCGGCACGAACAGCACAACGACTGAAGCTGTGGTATACTGCTTGTCATGAAAGGCCTATTCATTTACGTGACAGCGGGCAAGGGGCATCAGGTCCCCGCCGAGGCGCTCAGAGACGCCATGATCAGGCTAGGGCACGAGGCCGTCAGCATCGACCTGTTCGACATGCTGCACGACCAGGTGGCGAAGCGCTACATCCAGAACACCTGGAGGAACGAGCTCAGGCATCCACCGGTGGAGCGCGTCAGCAACCGCCTGCTCGACCGCAAGATCAGCGGCACCCTTATGAAGCTGTACGCCATGTGCCAGCTGCACATGCAACACTACTTCAAGAAATACATCGAAGAAGTAAAGCCGGACTTCATCTTCGGGACCCACTATTTCGTCAACCAGATCATCGAACCCTATGTCAGGACCTACGGGTTCCACATGCCCGTCTACAGCTATGCGCCGGACATTTTCTTCTACCCCAACATCGGGGCAAGCAAGCACATGGACCAGATGTACGTCTGCTCCTCGATCGGCAGGGACTGGATGCTGAAGCAGGGCTTCCGTCCCGACCAAATCTCCCTCTGCCCCTTCCCGCTGAAGCAGTCGATCGAGTCTTATACGGTTCCGACCCAGCAGGAAGCCCGCGACGCGCTGGGACTGAAGCAGGAAGCCTTCACCATCCTGATGAACCTCGGGGGAGAGGGAATCGGCAACACGCGGCTTGTCCGCAGGATTGCCAAGGATGGACTGCGCCCCCAGTTCATTGTCGTCGGCCGCATGAGCCGCGGGACGGCAAGGCTCTACCGGAACTTCGAGGAGACCCATCCCGACTTCCCCATCATCGCCCCGGGATTCACCGACAAGATGCTGGACTACATCGTCGCCAGCGACATCGTCGTCGGCAAGGCGGGCGCCAACTCGATGATGGAGTCGATCTACCTGAAACGCCCCTTCATCATCACCGAACAGCTCTACGCAGGCTTCCGCACCTCCATTTTTCTGGAACAGTATCAAGTCGGCTGGGTGGAGAACAACGTGACCCGCCAGGCGGAAATCCTCGAACGGTATGCGAACGACCCGGGACTCCGGGCGGAAATCGCCCACCAGCTGGACATCCAGCCACTGACATTCGGAAGCGAGAAACTGGTCAGGCAGGTGATGGACGATACCCTCCAATGGTACCGGACTCACAGATGAAGGTCATCATCAAAACGCTCGGTCAGCACCTTGCGGCAGAAGGAGTCCTTCTCCTTCAGGATTTTTGAGCCACGGGTGATCTTGCAGAGGGAGATGTGGAATTCCTTGGCAATGGCCCGCTGGGCGGTACCCTTGTAGAGCTCCTGCATCAGGTTCCACCGCAAAGCCAGGTCCTTGCGCTCCGCCGGCGTGAAGATTTCCTCGAAGAGCTTCAGCATCTGCTGCTGGTCCGTCGTCCTGGCGAACAGCGCCACCAGATCCTCGTATGCCGTATCTTTCTTCATGCTCCACCTCCCCTTTGATACTACCGATAGAATCACATGCCGTCAAGGAAGCTCTTGCCCTTTTCTCCATCCGAAGTACAATGAGGCCATGCAGTACTTCACGTTCCATGGGGACACACTCAGCAGGGTCGCCCTCGGTTGCGACCATTTCGGCGAGACGATCGACGCATCAGTCTCATGGCAGAATCTTGACCGTTTCGTGCAAGCAGGCGGCACCATCATCGATGTCGCCCACCGCTACGGACAGACAGGGAACGACACTCCGTCGAAGAGCGAGCGGACCATCGGCGGATGGATGAAGGACCGGGGATGTCGCGAGAAGATCTTCCTAGTCACCAAAGGAGGACATCCCGACTTTGACGACCCCCACCTCAGCCGTCTGGACAAAGGGGCGGTCGGCCGGGACATCCAAGGATCCCTTGACGACCTGCAGGTGGACCGGGTGGACCTGTGGTACTTCCACCGGGACGACGAATCGATTCCCGCCGACGAGCTGGTCGACCTTGCCAACGAACTGGTCCTGGACAAGGGCTACAGCCGCTACCTGGGAGCGTCCAACTGGAAGGCAAGCCGCATCGAGCAGGCAAACACCTGGGCCAAAGCCCATGGCAGACAGCCCTTTGCCATGAGCGAGATCCAGGCAAGCCTCGCCCACTGCACCCCCGGGCAATGGGGGGACGACACGCTGGTCTGCATGAACGACCGTGAGATGGACTGGTATAGCCGCCACGACCTACCGGTCATGTGCTTCTCGCCGCAGGCAAAAGGCCTCTTCTCCAAGAAAATCAGCGGCGGCCAGCTTTCCCAGAAAGCCGCCATGCGCTTCGATACGCCGCAGAACCGTGCCCTGATCCCTCTCGTCAAGCAGCTTGCAGAAAAGCTGGACGTACCCCCCGCGGCCATCGTCACCAGCTATCTGCTTTGCTTTGCACATCCCACGCTGATTCCCATCATCGGAGCCTCGAAAACAAGCCAGCTGGAGGACACGCTGAGCCACATCGACCTGCGTCTGGACCAGGAAGACCTGCAGCTGCTGGCCGACGCCCGGGCCAAAAGCCAGCATCTCCGGCAATAGGGTTCCGTTTCCCCACATTTCTCCACACACTCCCCTTGCGAAAAAGGGGAGTTTCTGCAATTGTTAGGTATCGAACAATAAGGAACCGAACAGAATGACCATCGGATACCATTTTTTCCAGTTGAACCGGAGAATCCGGCGCTCCATCGATGTCGTCATGCGTAACGAGGCGGGCATCACCAGCCAGCAAGCGCAGATCCTCGGCGCAATCACCCATGGACACGCCAGCCAGTACGAGCTTGAAGAGGAACTCGGTGTCAGACGTTCCACCGTCAGCGGCATCATCGACACGATGGAGCGCAACGGCCTGGTGGAACGTGTCGCCAACCCACGCGACAAGCGGACCAAGACGCTGGTCCTGACCGGTCAGGGACAAACTCTGTCCGCCCGCTGCAACGCAATCATGAGCGAGCTGGACAACCGCCTTGCAAGCGACCTCGGCACGGAAAATGTCGAACGGCTGCACCAGCTGTTCGGGGTAATGGAGCAGACGCTGGAGGACCTGCATGCCTAAGGAACGACCAAGCATCATGCGCACCATGGCGGCACGGATCCGCCAGTACAGGGCAATCGCCGCCATCACCCCCCTCTTCATGATCGGGGAGGTTGCCATGGAGGTGGCGATTCCGACATTGATGGCCGCTGTCATCGACCAGGGAGTGATGAAGGGGGACATGTCCTTTATCCTCCGCATGAGCATCATCCTGGTCGGCAGCGCCATCCTCAGCCTTGCCTTCGGGGCTCTGGGCGCCTTCACCGGCAGCAGAGCCTCCACCGGATTCGCGGCCAACCTGCGCCACGACATCTTCTACAGGCTGCAGGATTTCTCGTTCCACAACATCGACAGTTTCTCGCAAAGCAGCCTGATCACCCGCCTTACCACCGACGTGCAGAACGTGCAGATGGCCTTCCAGATGATCCTGCGCATCTGCTTCCGCGCGCCGGTCATGCTCGTCTTCGCCATGGCCATGGTGGTGCGCAACGGCGGAAGCCTGTCGGTGGTCTTCGCCATCGCCATCCCCTTCCTGTCCGTCGCCCTCTTCCTGATCATGAGCCACGTCCATCCCTACATGAGCCGGGCATTCAAAGCCTACGACAAGCTGAACAACGTCGTGCAGGAGAACCTGACCGGCATCCGCGCCGTCAAGGCCTATGTCCGCGAGAAGGACGAGGAGGAACGCTTTTCCGTCCCCAATGCCGAAATCCACGACAACTTTGTCAACGGATCGGTGTTGATGGCATGGACCGCGCCACTGATGATGGGTACCAGTTACGTCTGCATGATCGCCCTTTCCTGGCTCGGAGCCCAGGCGATTGTGGAGCGCACCTCGATGACCACCGGACAGTTGATGAGCGTGCTGACCTACACGATGCAGATCCTGATGAACCTGATGATGATCAGCTTCATCGTCATCCAGCTGGCGGTCAGCCAGGAATCCGCCCGCCGCATCACCGAGGTGCTGGACACCGAGAGCGACATGGATCCCAACCCAAATGGACTGAAGGCCTTGCATGACGGCTCGATCGACTTCGACCATGTCAGCTTCGCCTATGATGGCAGTGACAAGAACCTCTGTCTGAAGGATATCGACCTGCATATCCATAGCGGCGAGACCATCGGCATCCTGGGCAATACCGGAAGCGGCAAGTCGACCTTGGTCAGCCTGATTCCCCGCCTGTATGATGTCACAAAAGGAAGCCTTTCGGTCGGAGGACACCCAGTGAAGGAGTACGACCTGCATGCCCTTCGCCATGAGGTCAACATGGTCCTGCAGAAGAACCAGCTCTTCTCCGGCACGATTGCCAGCAATATCCGCTGGGGGGCCCCAAAGGCGAGCGACGAGGAAATCTGGAAGGCGCTGGAAATCGCCGGCGCCGCCGATTTCGTCCGCGAGAAACCCGAAGGACTGGACTCGGTGGTGGAACAGGGAGGCAACAACTTCTCGGGCGGACAGAAACAGCGGCTCTGCATCGCCCGCGCCATCGTCGGCAAGCCGCGCATCCTGATTTTCGACGACTCGACCAGCGCGGTAGACACCAAGACCGACGCCAAAATCCGCGAGGGTCTTTCCTCCTTCGCGCCGGAAACCACCAAACTGGTCATCGCGCAACGCGTCAGCTCTGTCGAGCATGCCGACCGGATCATCATCCTCTCCGATGGCAGGATCCAGGACATCGGCACCCATGGAGAGCTACTGGGCCGCAACAAGCTCTATCAGGCGCTCTACGCCGCTCAGAACAAGGGGGTCCGGTAATGCCACAGATGCGTTTCGGCCAAAAGGCCAAGAATCCCAAGGCGGCAGGAAGCAGACTCTTCAAGCTGGTTGTCGGCAAGCACAAGCTCGCCTTCACCGTCGTCCTGACCGCTATCGCCGTCAGCGCGCTGTGCAGCGTCAGGCTCAGCCTGTTCCTGCAGGAACTGATCGACGGCTACATCCTGCCGATGCTCCAAAGCGGAACGCATGATTTCACCGCCCTGAAGCTGGCGTTGACCCATCTGGCTTGGATTCTCATGGCTGGTACCGTTGCCGGCTATCTGGTCCAGAGGCTGATGGTGGGCATCAGCATGGATACCCTGCGCGACATCCGGTCGGAGATGTTCCACCACATGGAGAAGCTTCCCCTCGCCTTCTTCGACACCCACGCCCATGGCAAGCTGATGAGCACCTTCACCAACGACACCGACACGCTCCAGATGATGATCACGCAGAGCATCACGCAGATCATCACCAGCATACTGACCATCACCTTCGTGCTGGCCTCCATGCTGGTCCTTTCCTGGGTGCTGACCATCGTCGTGCTCCTCTTCATCGCCCTGATCTTCTGGCTCACCAAGAAGCTCGGCGACACATCAAGCGTCAACTACAAGGGACAGCAGAAGGAGCTTGCCACGATCAACGGCTTCATCGAGGAGATGATTGGCGGACAGCGGGTGGTCAAGGTCTTCAACCATGAAGAGGCAAGCAAACAGTCGTTCGACCAGATGAACGAGGACCTGAGGCGGAATGCCGACAAGGCCAACAGCCTTGCAAACGTCATGGGCCCGGTGACCAACAACGTCGGCAACCTGCAGTACGTGGCCGTCACCATCATCGGTGCCGCCATGGCCCTGATCCCCGGAATGCACTTCACCATCGGCAGCCTTGCCGCCTTCCTGCAGCTGACCCGCTCGATCCACAATCCGATCGGACAGGTGGCACAGCAGATGAACAACGTCCTGCTTGCCCTTGCGGGCGCGGAACGCATCTTCTCCCTGCTGGACGAGAAGCCCGAGGAAGACGACGGCTACGTGACGCTGGTCAACGCCAATGTCGCAGCGGATGGCACCATCACCGAAAGCAAGGAGCATACCGGCCAGTGGGCTTGGAAGCATCCCCACAAAGCAGACGGTTCGGTCACCTATACCCCGCTGAAAGGCGATATCCAGCTGGAGCATGTCACCTTCGGCTACACCCCGGACAAACTGGTCCTCCATGACATCACCCTGTATGCCAAACCGGGTCAGAAAATCGCCTTCGTCGGGGCTACCGGAGCCGGCAAGACGACGATCACCAACCTGCTGAACCGCTTCTACGACATACAGGAAGGCAAGATCCGTTTCGACGGCATCAACATCCAGAAAATCAAGAAAAGCGACTTGCGCCGTTCGCTCGGCATGGTCCTGCAGGACACCCACCTGTTTTCCGGCACCATCGCGGAGAACATCCGCTTCGGCAAGCCCGATGCGACCGACGAGGAGGTCATCCAGGCAGCCAAGCTGGCGGGAGCCCATGAGTTCATACTGATGCATCCGCAGGGCTATCAGACCAGGCTCGCCGGTGACGGCGAGGAGCTCAGCCAAGGACAGCGCCAGCTGCTCTCCATCGCCCGCGCCGCGGTCAACAACCCGCCGGTGATGGTCCTGGACGAGGCGACCAGCTCAATCGACACCTACACCGAAAGCATCGTCCAGCAAGGCATGGACCGACTGATGGCGGGGCGCACGGTGTTCGTGATCGCCCATCGTCTCTCCACGGTCCAGAACAGCCAGGCAATCATGGTGCTTGACCACGGACGCATCATCGAACGGGGGACCCACGAAGACCTGCTCAGACAGAAAGGAGTCTACTGGCAGCTCTACACCGGCAGCACCGAGCTTTCCTGAACAAGGCAAACACGCTCCTCCCCAGGTTCGAGAGGAGCGTTCTTGTATCCGGATGCATCACGTCAAGGGCCACCGTTCCACTCCTTGCCCTTCCGGCGACATCGTTCTTTGGCACACCTATCCAGGCAGACAACGTGCCGTTACTTCGCAAAGGAATCCCAAGGTATCTCCACCTGTGCCCCTTGGTTGATGATGGCATCGATATGGGCAAGCAGAGGAAATTCATTCACGTTTACATCAGGCCTGTCTCGGAATGATTCCATCACTGTTGTAGCGATTGCAACACTCTCCAGCGTTACCCCACTCAGCATTTCCCGAGCCTCCATATAGGGAATTCCCTTTCCCAACAAGGTCCCTATCTTTCTCGTGCGTCCCCCAAAGACGGTCACGTACAAATCTCCAGAGAAACAGGCGATCGCCTCCGGACCGCCGCCATTCAGGGCGATGATCTTCCGGGCCTCGCAAGTGGCTTGGGCGAACAGTCCGGCTTCGGGGTTATACCATTCAGGGGCATCTGCATCCCGCTTCCGGGCCATGCCGATGGACAAGGAGACACCGAGCGCATACGCGTTCTTCATGGCCACCGCACTCTCGATACCCCGGATATCGTTGGTTGGGCAGAGATGGTAATAGGGAGTCCGAAGCCATCCGGCCAATTCGGCCGCCTGCTTTTGGTCTGGTCCGCAGAGCCATACGCAGCTCTGGTGCCGGTCCGCCAGCTCGAAGCTGATGCAGGGGCCGCCGATGCCGCACAAGGCGATGCCACGCCGTTTGTCCATCCGCTGCGCCATCGCCATCGGAAATGGGAGCAACATATTGTCTGCTTCCCGTTCAAGCCCTTTGGTAATGAAAACCACCGGAGTCCCGTCGGGAACCAAAGGAAGCACCTCGCTTTCAAACCATCGGACACCAAAACTGGAAACTCCTCCAACCACAAGGTCTGCCCCTGCAAGTTGCTCACGCAATTCCCTGACAAAATAGGCATCGACACGCTCCGGCATCCGACGCTTCAAGGTGGGATGCCAGCCATTCTTCCTCACGGATTCGATAATCGCGGTGTCCAACGGAGAGCCTACCAGCCGGACATGGAATCCGTTGTCCGAAAGCGGGGTGGCCATGGCCGAACCCATCATTCCAGCACCGACAATGACAGCCTCACGCATGATGTTCCTCCTCCATCAACAGCAACGGGTCGCTCAGGATGCCGACAGGCCTGAGCCGGTACGTATAGCTCCAGTACGGTCCGGCCATCCTCCAGGAACGGGGACCCCAGTACATTTCCCGCACTGTAGTATGCAACTGTCCGAACTGATTGATCCTCGAGCCGTAGCTGACCAGCTCCAACGTGTGCTTTCCCTTGGCGGGTCTTCCGAGGCTCGCCTGATAAGGCTCCCCGATGATGGAACCGACGCGCTTGCCATCGAGAGAGACAGCCACCAGCGGAGCCTGGTACAAGGGCACCATCACCGCATAGCTGTTCATCCCATCCGTCTCAATCTGGGCGCGATAGGTGACATTTCCCCCATAGAAGGGAAGCCCCTGCCCGGCGTAAGAGCCGAAACCCAGCAGCGAAGGAAGCCCGACGATACGAAGCCTGGAACCCGATACCGTCACGCCGAAGTCTCCCAGCAGGAAGGCGTTTTCCAGATTGGTCTTCCGGGTGAAGCCATAGCGCATGGCAATCACGTTCACCCCTTTCTGCAAAACGCCAAGATGGATACGGTGCAGCGCCCGGTCGACAAACCACGTTCCAGTCTCCATCGCCACCAAGGACCCGTTCAGGGAGATTGCCAGCGGATGGTCCTCGAATGCAAGGTCGACAGGAACCTCCAAGTCGCTCTCCACCCGGAACGTGAGCGTGAGCGCCACCGGTGTGTCCGGATTTCCTTTGACCAGCCATGGCTGGGGAAGGTTGGCATCCCTTTGCGCGTAGCCCAACCGGGCACGAACCGCATTGTCGATACGGAGCATCTCCTCTTCAGGTTGCACCTCTCCGTCCTCCAGCTGCCAGCTGGCAACATCCAGCACGCAACAGTTCGGTTCGCTCAGGCGGTAGGGAAGGTTGCTGGGCAGATACCCGACAAAGGAAACCTGCTTTTGGACAAGCGCCCGCTCTTCGCTTTCCGCCTTCTTGGTGAGTCTGAGGAGGGCCGCGTCATGGGGATAGCAGATGATCCGGGCGCAGGTGTAGGTTCCATCGAAGACAGCAGGTATGGCGTGGTGCTCCCCCCGCATCGTATCGTACCAAGCGACCGAGTACTGTCCCCGGACTTGGATCAGCATGTGCTCGAGATGGGGGTCTCGAGGACGTGACTCGACCTCCTCCGGAGGCAACTTCTTTGCATGGCAGACAAAGAGCCAGCGTTCCCCGTTCGCTTCTTCCCGGAGCTGATAGAGCATCCGGGGCATCTGGCTGCCATCGGCCACCTGTCTGATTGCGACGGTGCGGTAGGGCGATAATGCGGACACCAGGGAGTCCATGCTGAAGGGAATAGACTCGGAACGGGAGACAAGCGCCTCAGGCAACCGCGCCTTCCTGCCATCAATCGAGCTCGGTTTCTCCCCCACAAAGAGCACTTTTCCCCCCCGCCCGGCAAATGCAAGCAAAATGTGGAGGGTCGTGTTCCTGATGGTGCTCATCGGCGGCACCACCACGACCTGGTAGGCCATGGGACCCACATGGAGCCTGTCGTCGGAACTTTCCCGATAGAGTTCAGGAAGCGTCGATTCACAGAGATAGTCAAAGTCCAAGGAATGGAACAACAATCCTTCGGTCACCTCCTTGAACTGTGTTTCCAGCTGTTTCCGGCTCGCTCCGGTCAGGTCGTCCGGCCCCAATTGCTGCCAATAGCTTTCTACCGGGTGGACCAGGGCGATGGCAACCACCGCACGACCCCGGGTCATGGCAGTGTTCACCCGGGCGAAATGGTTTTCCACCTGCCGGTACTCCCGATACCAGGGACTGTGGGCGTCGATAGCGGCAGGATAATCCCGCTTCGCCTCTCCGCCCATGCTCATCCATGACAGGTGGGGCACCCGGGTGGTGATTCCCAAGGCAGCCTGCCAGTTGCCTTGGCTGAGATGGCCACGGAAATCGAAATCCCAGTTGGTCACCCCGTACAACTCGGACAGGGCACCTGGCTTGTCCCACTGATGTACCGCGCTCTCCACCTGTTTGGCAGTCGTATATTCGTAACGGTTGGCCAGCATGTCGATGCCGGGAATGCCAAAATAGCGATAGCTGGCCATTGTCTCTCCTACCGAGCGGCTCTGCGAGTCGAGGGTCGGTTCCTTCATCAAATGTCCCGTCAGCAGGATTCCGTGCCGGTCGCACCAAGCCCCAAGGGTCCCCGCATAGTTTTCGCTGAACAAACGGGAAATGACCTTCATGAGCTGGTAGCGGACCGCGCTTTCCCCTTGAAACTCCAGGAAAAACTCAGGAATCACATCAAGCAAATCCCTTCCACTTTCTGTTCGGAATGCATCAGGAAGAGCCGGCGTATAAGGAATGCCGGCCTCGCCTGCCATCGAGCCGGCCAAATTGGAAATCTTGTAGAACTGGGGCTCATCGGTAAAAATCGAGGGAATATTCTTGCCGAACTCCGACTGGAAGCGCTTGGCATACACATCATGGGTCACCTTGGTGAAGGCGGTGATCGCCTCCTTGCTCAGCACGTCCACATACCCTTGGTTGTTGAACCATGGAAGGGGATCGACCACACCCAAATAGAGAAACCAGATCCCCTTCCCCTCTTTGGGCGCCATCTGCCCCAACCGATCATAATGGAGAATCCGACCTTTTTCGTCTTGTGCGATCCGATACCAAGCAATCAGTTTCACTTTGCCGTCCTGGCTGACCGTTCCACCTTTCTCAATACCACTATCGAAATAGCCATCAGGATAGAGATGGCTGGAAAAAAGCAAAAAGTGCGTCCGCCATTCGGAATGGCATGTAACCCTGCCCGCGCCGTACCCGCTTGGCCACTTGTCCTCATCGTAGAGGTAGGTCAACATGTCCCGCTTCCGCCCCTCCTCAAGGCTCAGCTGGACATCGTCAAGGAACTCCTTTCCAAGGTATTCGGTATCCAGACCGATACGGGAATGGATATGGAAGCCCCCGAAACCCATTTCCTTGAAGACCTCGATCTGTTCGGGGATTACCTTGGGATCTATCTTGCAATTCCAGGCCCAGAACGGCGTACCTCGGAATTCCTTTGGCGGGTTCTTGAATAGCTCGTCGGTAAACGGCTTGTCCTTGTGGTAAAAATCCATATCAGCCTCCTCATCCCTTCACCGAACCGACCGTCATGCCACCGATGATCTGCTTGTTGAGGAACAAGAACATCATCAGGGGCGGCACAATCGTCATGCACACTACGGCGAACAGGTGCTCATAGTTCGAGTTGAACGACGACTGGAACAGGTAGACGCACAGCTGTACCGTCGTGTTGTTCGCTCCGCTCATAAAATAGAGCGGATTATAGAAATCATTATACACTTCCACCGACTTCAAGATGACGATTGTGGTGGTAACTGGCTTCAGCAGAGGAAAGACAATCCGGAAAAACAATTGCGGCAGATTCGCACCATCGATGATTGCCGCATTGTCGATGTCCGAAGGGATTGTGGCGATGAAATCCTTGAATACCATCGTCGAGAATGCAAACATGGTGGCAATTTCCACCAGCACAAGCCCAGGCAACGTCCCGTCCACGCCGATGAGGTGCAACACCCAGAAGGTTGGAATGACCGAAAGTGGAACAATCAGACCGGCAATAATCAGCTTATGGCTTATTTTGGAAACTCTGCCCGGACGGCGCTGAAGAATGAATGCGGCCATGCTAGAGACAAGAATCAGGATTGAGATGGAAAATAACGTCAATTTCAGACTGTTGAAGAGAGACCGGATGAAGACATTGTGCCGATAATCCAGAATGTATTTGTAATTTTCCAGAAAATGAGGCTTCGCAGGAAATTTTGCCGAAAGTTGCGCTGCCTCGCTTTTTGTCTTGCCCGAGTTCACCCAGATGAACCAGAAAACCACCCAATGCGTGAAAAAAGTAAAAACGACTGCAAGCACAAGCCCAAATTTTTTCCCCATGGATTTCTTTTCCACCATCATAAGCCGACCTCCTTCCTCCCCACCCACGTATTGAGAGGGAATACCAATATAGCTGTCAGAACGAACATCAATACATATCCAGCGGTCGAGAGACCATAATTGCCTGCGGCAAACAACTTGTAGATGACTGTGCCTAGCACCTCGGTGGCATACCCAGGCCCACCTTCCGTCATTGTCCAAATCAATTCGTAGTGCTTGAGTCCGCCAATGAGAGAAAGAGTCAGGACCGAATTGATGGCAGGTACCAAAAGGGGCAACGTCACATGACGGAAACGCTGGACGGCATTGCAACCATCGATGACCGCAGCTTCGTAATAGGTCTGCGGAATAGAATTCAAGCCTGCGATATAGATGACCGTGGTAATACCGATGCCCTGCCAAAAATCAACCAATATGACAGCGGGCATGGCAATAGCGGGATCAGCCAGCCAGCGTAACTTTGGCAGACCAATCGGCCCAAGCATCATGTTGATCAATCCGCGAGAGGGATGCATCAGCTTGCTGAATGTGATACCGACCACGACATAGCCCAGAAGCGTCGGGAAGAAAATCAAACTCTCAAGATAGCTGTGAGCCTTGCTTTTCTTGACGAGGCCAAGGGCGATGAACAAACCAAAGACAACCTTGGAAAGGCTTGTGGAAAAGGCATAAATGAATGTATTCGCAAGTGATGCTTTGGTATTTGTCTGCGAAAAGAAGGTTTTGAAATTCTGGAATCCGATGAACGTACTGGTCAGCATGTCCCAACGGGTCAAAGCAAAATAGAACGAAGAAAAGGTTGGCAGCACAAAGATCAGCAGGTAAATGATCAGGCCAGGTACTGCGAACCAGTAGGAATAATATGATTGCAGAATAGTCTTTCTGGTTTTCATGCAATACTCCATGAAGAGAAAACTAAGGAGGCATACCCCAAAGGCATGCCTCCAAAAGGAATCAATTACTTCCAAAGGCCTTTGTCGCGGGCATCGATTGCGTTATCTTTCTCGATTTCCGCAAGTCCATCCTCTGGAGTCATGGTGCCGGCGGCCACCATGCCACAAACCGTCGCTTGGTTGGAGCCCTTGATGGCACAACGAAACTCCATCGCCGGTGCAGAACTCTTTACCGTCCACGCCTGTGCTTCTTTCAAGACTTCAGGGATGTTGTCCGGCAACGACGCTCCTTTGATAATGAGCGGCCCGGTGAATTGGGACGCGGAACCATAGGCCTCGACAGCCTCCGGTGAGGCAATGAAATTCAGGAATTCCATTGCCTCGTCGACGTTCTTCGCATTCTTATTGACAACGAAAGAAATGGGAAGCCACATTGTGACACCTCGGACGTTTGGATTGTCATCGGGAAGAGGGAAGAATCCTATATCGCCAATTGCCTCGGGAACCACATTGGCAAGATATTTCACGAAATCAGTGTAATGAACCGTATGGGCGGCCTTTCCTTCTTCCAAAGCACGTGCAGCATCATCATGCACATTGACTTCGGAATCAGGATCCAGGTAGCCCTTGACCTTGAATCCGTACATCTTCTCCAATCCCTTCAAGAAATTCGGGTTATCATGCAGGTCGACATGATGGGAGGCATACTTGGCCGGAAAGTCAGAGTCGCTTGCGTTGACATAGAAATAGTTGATGAGGAAGGTCAGCTGTTTGCCGCTTGTCTTCGCATTCGGATTGCTGACAGGATATATTCCTGCAGCCTTGACCTTTTCGCAGTTTGCCATGAATTCATTCCAAGTAGTCGGAACCTCAAGACCGAGTCGTTTGTAAATCTTCTTGTTGTAGAAGACACCCCCGGCACTCGAACAGGGAACAGCAGGGACGCCATACACCTTGCCGTCAAACGTCGCGGCCTCCACAAACGCCGAATTAACATTATCGATGAATGGTCTGCCGGTAAGATCCATCATATTTTCTGGCGGATTCAATTCCAGCATCTTGCTTCCAGGAAGCACGAGAAACAAATCTGCCATGCCTCCAGTGGCAAGCCGCACCTTGGTGAATTGGTCTCCAGAATCTCCTGACGGGACAACCTCTACTTCGCAGGTAATTCCACTCTTCTTTTCGAATGCATCAATTTCCGCCTGGATACCTTCCATAATGCCCGCACCATCATTGATCATCAGTGTCAGACGACGTGCTTTTTTCGTTTCCTCCGGAGCAGTTGCAGAGGCAGCTGACTCTTTGGAACCCTGGGCGAATGTCAAAGCCATACAGGCTGACAAAAAGGCCAACATGGATAACAACTTTTTCATTGGACTCCTCCTTTTGGAATCTGCAGTCAGACTATCACCGATTCCCAGGTTGACCATAGAAAAGTCAAAACGAGCATATCGAAATTCCAAAAATCAAAAAACAAACCACAAAACCATTTCTACTCACGAAGCATGCCCGTGATATACTTCCTGCATATGGGGAAAACCAAAAGCAACAAGCAAAGACCGTTCAGCATGGTATTGATCCGGACCTATGCGCTTGTGGCAATCGTCCCCCCGCTCCTGCTCTGTGTACTACTTGTACACCAGCAGGTGCGCCGTAGCCTTGAGGAAAGCAGAGCACATCTTGAAATCATCACGAACGGCGCAGCAGACAGCCTAAAGGACAGGATTGAGACAATGAACTTCCTTTCCGCCAACCTTATTGCTCAACCACAGTTCCTGACCAATTCCCGCAACTTGACATTGCTGGACAAGACTCCCGGAGAATTGCAATCCAGTTACATCGAACTGCTTGCCGCGCTCCGTTCCTACATCTTTTTGTCCACACAATACCGGATTGTCTGGTTCAACGAAAACGGTCTCGTCATCGACAACAATCTCAGCTCTACCGAAAGCTCCTATGTCCACTCCACCCACAGCAAAGAGGAAATCACCAATTGGAAATATCTACGAACGATTGAAGAATCCAAGGGGGGCATTGTCCTCCTTCCTGTCAGGCAGGGAGATTTCCTCTGGAATGGAACCGACACTTTCGCTGTGGTACGAAGCATACGATTGCCAATGACAACCGTAGGGTACATGGCGGTCATCTGTCTCGTTCCAGACTTTCCGCTCAGCTTTGCCGGCGGGCTAACCAACCTCACCTACAGAACGACCTTGGATGATGAAAGTGTGCTTTCCCAGTCTCCTTTGTTCCCGACCAATCTCGACCACAAAGTCATTTTCCAGCACGAATATCTCGAGAAATACGGTGTGAACCTAGTGCTGGCTCTTCCCAGAGAAAGCATCAATAATGAAGTAGGCCCAATTATCTTCTCTTGGTTGTTGTTTTCCCTTATTCTTGTATTTATCCTTCTTGCTACTATCATCCTTTTCAGCCAGAAAGTGGCCCGTCCCCTTGTTCAGTTGGACAAACGCATCGGAAGCCTTACTTTGGACACTTTGAAAACTCCGGACACTCCAATCGAGGGAACATACCAGGAAGTAGCAAGTTTAGACGAGAGTTTTCGCAATATGCAGGAACGTCTCGACGAAATGATGCGTCAGCAAATCAAATTTCACCAAATGCAGGCAGAAGAACAACTCAGAACCTTACAGGCACAGATTAATCCGCATTTCATCTACAACACGCTGAATGTCATATCCATCATGGGCATCGAAGGTCGTGGACGAGAGGTCAGCGACGCCTGCCAGAAGCTTTCCAGCATTTTCCGTTACAGCTCAGGTAACGCTGACGGGCTTAGTCCTCTTATCGAGGAACTTTCCAGCGCGGAAGCCTTCCTGCAATTGATGAAGCTTCGCTACGGGGACCATGTCGAATTCACCGTCACCCACGACAAACAACTGGAACAGAACCTTATGCCAAGACTCACCATCCAGCCCTTCGTCGAGAATATCTTCGAACATGCCTTTGACCTGACCCATAGGAACGTCCACATCAACATCGCATGTCAACGAGAGCCTTATGGTTGGCGCATTGTGATTGAAAACGACGGTAAACCTTTCGAGCAGGCACGCATTGATGAAATCAAGCAACAATTCGCTGGTCCTATCGATACAGGGAATAGTCACTTTGGGGGAATGGGCATCGTCAATACCCTGCTACGGCTTCGTTTGACATTGAAAGACCAGTTCGAATGGGAAATCAACCAACCTTGCCGTATCACACTCCAGTTCAATGAGGATTACCATGTTTGAGGTCGTCATCGTGGAAGATGAACCAATCGCAGCCCATTTTATCCAATCCATTCTTTCCTCGGATCCGGATTATCACGTCCGAGGTGTCTATGAAAGTGCAGAAGATGCATTGGCATCCTTTATCAAAGATGGACACCCCGACCTTCTTGTGACCGATATCAAGTTGCTCGGGATGAGCGGTCTTGACTTAGTCAAGGCGATCCGGAAGACGGACAAACAGATGCTGGTAATCATTATTAGCGGTTACAAGCTGTTTGAGTTCGCCCAGGAGGCTATCCGGCTGGATATCATGGACTATTTGCTCAAACCTCTCGATCCTGACCAGTTGAAAATGCTGATGAGGCGGACGACCTTCCTGCTCAGCCAGAGAAAGAGACAGGCAAGCGAACAAGTGCTTAGTTCGCTTTTTGAAGGTGACAACACCCAAATCAGTACGCTGACAAGGGCTTTTCCCTATCCCAGTTTCCGGATGGTGCTGATAGCCACACCTGGGAATCACGAGAAAAATTTTCAGACCATCAGTTCCCGGATCATGGCATTGGGGCTCTCCAATGTGCATGTCATTGGTATCAAACACTCCTATACAGCCATTCTGCTTGGGAAAGAAAATCCTGACCTTGACTATACGGATAAAATACGGGAAGCGCTTAATGGACTTCATGCAACGGCAATCGCAAGCAGCTCTCTGTTTTCCACCCAGGACATGGAACAGACAAGCGTCCTCTTCCTTCGCTATCTACACCGGTATACGATACTCGGCAAATCACGCTGGCTCCATGTCTCCGAGCAAGAACTAAAAGATTTAAGTGTACTTTCTATTTCCAAGCCTCCCAAACAGCTGTTCGATGCTATCTATAGTAAGAACTGGAAAGAATTCTATATACAGCTCGACATGCTCGAACAGAAATGGGAGACCAACTTATACGGTGTGGACGAATTGCTGGTACAGCTTTTCGTCATTATCGGAAAATTGCAAGAGGTTCTGAAAGGGAGTATCAATGCTACCACATTGTTTGCCCAGGCCGAAGATATTCTTTTAAAAAGTAGTTCTTACTATCAATTCCTCGTGCAACTCAAGAGTCTGCTCGGTGATGTAATTACCTCGGCAAAAACCCAAAGCAGGCAGAACGCTCAAGAAGAACTCTTCGGGAACATCGACGCGTTGCTTTGGGCTGACCCGAAAGCCAACTATAGCCTCGAAGAAATCAGCCAGCGTTTTCATGTCAGTCAACCCTACATCAGCAAACTCTTCCGAACGTATTCGGGCCAGTCATACAAGGACTATGTGCTCGAGAAAAAAGTAAAGCTGGCTATCCAATTCATGCAGGCGAATCCAGACGCTTTAATCAAGGAAATCGCTGCACACGTCGGTATCGAACCGTTATATTTCAGTACACTTTTCTGTCGGATGACAGGAGAGAGCCCCAGCCAATACAGGGAACACCACTTAGCAAGGTAGAACTCCTACTTTTTTAAGTTCTTCCTGTATCTGACCGGCACTGACATAGCGCTCAGCATACAGTCCGCACGTGCGGGCGCCATCCACGTTGATCTGGTTGTCGTCACAGAAGAAGACCTCCCCAGCTTGCACCCCCTCACCCGCAACGACGGCCTTATAGAAACCCGCTTCGGGTTTGACCTCGTGCATCAGGTGCGAGGCATAGACCTTGTCAAACATGGCATACTGGCCATGGGCGATATGCCAGGCATAGTGGATGCTGATCGTGTTGGTTGCACAGACCACCCGGTATCCGGCCTGCTTCAAATGGAAAACCAAATCCACCGTTTCCTGGTCGAGCCTGGGCTCAAACCCTCTCAGAAGCCACCCGCCCTCGGGTACCTGGATCTTGATTCCCGTCCTCTCGGCGTACAGTCGCCAGAAATCTTCTTCGCTCCACAGGCCACGACACATCTCATTCAGCATCTGGTACATCAATTCCTGATCCGGCTTTCCGATGTGGTACTGGGCGAAAATCGGAAGAAGGGTGTCGAAGGAGCGTACCATGACGCCTCCCATATCAAATGCGACGACCTTGACAGCCATAGAAACCTCCGTCGTTTTTTATGGATATTGTGGCAGATCCGAACAGTCCATGCCATGGGAAAGTTGGTAACTCCGGGCATTTTCCAGGCTGAACTCGCATCCGCAGTACTGTTGCCGGTACAGGTGCATTTCCTTTGCCAAGCGGCAACTCTCGGCAAAACCATTCTGTTTCTTGAAATCAATCGGGGTGAACAGCGGAAATTCGCCACCCACCAGGAAAATCTTCTTGCTGTTCTTGAAGCGCGAGACAGTCAGCGTCGTGGTGAAGTGCCCGAACCCCATCTGCTCCGCCAGTATCGCCGTTCTCCGCAGGTTGTAGCGCCAGCAAGCCTCGCAACGCGTCCCGCCCTCGGGCTCATGTTCCAAACCTTTCACCGCCTGGAGCCATGCCTGATGGTCAGGTTCCTCCCGAAGCAGGGGAATCCGATACTTCTCACAGACGAGCCTCAGGTTCTCCCATCGCCTGTTGAACTCGGACAAGGGGACGATATTGCTGTCGGTGTAGATAATGGTGGGCTTCCAGCCATCCCGCAAGAGCCGCTCGATACTGGCGGTGCTGCAGGGTCCGCAGCAAGCATGCAACAGAATCTCGTCATCATCGCGCATGACCAGTATGCTAGCCCGATCCGCTTCCGCTTGCAACCTCCTCGGAGATTACCTAGAATCGAGGGTACGTATGAAAAAATATCTTCCATTCCTCATCTTCGCGATTCTCGAACTGGCGGTCTGCCTCGCACCTATCGCCTATGTACCCAAACTGGCGGCCGCCCTCCTTCTGATTCTCGGATACACCTATTACCGCAGACAGGTGTTTTTCTACCTGAAGGGACTCGGGCTCATCCAGAAAGGCAAGCAGAAACAGGCGTTCGTCTGGTTCGAACGAGCCCTGAAGTCAAACGTCAACGAGGACGGGGAACTCACCATCGCCAACTATTACATCCTCTTCGGCGACATGCAGCGTGGCAACCAGATCCTCGACCATTTCCTGACCCGCAAGCTGGAGAACCCCCAGCACAAGAACCTGGCCGAAATGCTCAAGGCGCTGGTGGTCTACCGGCAGGGAGACACCAAGGGGGCGATTGGGATGATGGAGAAGATGCGGAGCGAAGGCTACCGCAGCGTAGCCCTCTACGCGGATTTGATGCTGATGTACCTGGATGAGGGAAACATCGACACCGCCCTGGAACTCTGGAACGAGGCGGATGCCGATCTGAAAAAGGACGTCGGCCTCAGGGATGTCTACGGACGCACCCTGATTCTGCAAGGCAAGTGGGAGGAAGCCTACAAACTGTACAGACCGATGTTGCAAGAGCCGGTCCATGTGGTCAACGAGTTCATCCACGCAAGCCAGGTCTTCGTCCATTATGGCATGGCCAAGGAAGCCCTCCTCTGTCTGACGGAATCCAAGAAGGGCCCCTTCAACCAGGTCAACCCCTTCACCAGAGAAATGGTGGACAGACTCTATGACACGCTGAAGGATCCCGCAACCCGGCTGGCCACCGCCCACATGATGGACGAGCATGCCAGCGAGATTGCCGCAGGCAAGCTTCCCGAACCCTCTCGAAAACAGTATCCCGTCTGCGACGATGACCACATGGACGGTTTTTCCACCCTTCCCCGCAACTTGGCCAATATCGCCGGGCAGAAGGAAGAGCGCAGGGTCCAGGAAGCGATGCCGAACACTGATTTGGATGAGAGCGACGAGGAGTACCTCGCCCGCCATCAGGAGGATAGAGAATAATGGTTGATGCATCTTACGTGCTGGTTCTGGCCATGGCGCTGACGCTGTTTCTCCCCGTCTCCGGCCTGGTCAAGACACTGATAATCGCGACTCTTGCCGTCCTGCTTTTGCTCTTCAAGCGCTCAAGCCTCATCTATGTCCGTGCCGCGCGTGGTATCGTCAACAACAAGGGTGACCAGAAAAAGCACTGGGCGAACCTGGAGAAAGCGGCAAAAATGGGACTGCCGGAACAACCGTTGATGACGGCCGCCTCGATCTTCATCCAGAAGGGCGACTTTCACAAGGGAGCCGAAATCCTCGATGCCTATATCGCCAAAGCCGCCGGCAAACACCCGACGGGCAAAGCGAAAACCCAGCAGGATACCTGGGTAGCCACCGCGAAGACGATGCGGAGCATGGTCTATTGGCTTGATGGCAACCTGGATGCCGCCATCGCCCAGATGAAAGAAGTCCACGACAGCGGCAGCAAGAACCAGAACGTCTATGTCAACTACGGCACCTATGTGCTGGAAAAAGGAGACCTGAAGACAGCCAAGAAATTAATCGAAGAGTCCAAGGAGACGGAAGTCCACTCCAACGGGCTGAAGGACAACCACGGCTGGTATGACATCCTTACCGGCAATTGGAAGGAAGCAGAGGAAATCTATACCTCCTTGCAAGAAAAGAATCCGACCTTTCCCGAAGCGTTCGTCCACCTTGCCCAGGTACGCATCCACCAAGGACGCATCCAGGAAGCGCTTTCCCTCCTCGAGCAGGCGGAAACCTGCAAGTTCACCCAGACCAGCGGCATGCGGCTGGAGAACGTCCAGAAGCTCCATGCCCTGCTTCAGGACAGGAACACCCGTCTCCAGGCAGCCGCCAGCATCGACGCAGATCCATTGAGCGTCGCGGCAGGCAAGCTTCCGACGATGGTTGCGGGCAACTGGCAACCCTCCGAAGCGGAACGGATCACCCCCTTCGGAGACGGTCCCATAACGGAAATCAAGGAAGAGCCGAAGCCTCAAGCTACGGAAAAACCGGCTGACGATGACCCAGACCGTCTGCCAGACACCAGTCTGGATGACAGTGATGAAGCCTATCTGAAAAGCCACGGACTAGCATAAGAATCGGGACTGCCTCACAACGTGGAAAAGTCTTTTTCCTGCTCCATACCGATGTTCACGGGATGAAGCGGGAAGGCAGGGATAGGGAAAAGGGAATGCTGTACGTGTACCGAACAACATTCCCTTCCATATCCAATACTTTTCTCCCATCATGAAGAGGGCAGGAGTTTTTCCCGGATGCGCTCCCGGTCCTGTGCCGGCACCTTCAGCGCGTCCATCGCCTGCTCTGGCGAGAGGTGGAGCTGCTCGACAAGGCTCTGGAGGTTTTCCAACAAGTTCTCTTCTTTGCCTTCCTCGCGTCCTAGTTGTCGGCCTTCCTTCCACAAGGAACGGCCAGCGCCCTCGAACATGCCCGTATCCTCCTCTGTCTGGGGCGGAAGCTCGACGTCCCACCCGTCCTTCAGCCTCTCGCTCCGCTCCCCGGGGGAGAGCCCGGGATCCAGGTACACCCCCAGCAGGTCCGCCACCGTCTTCGATTGTACATGCTTCTGGTCCGGGACGCAAA
>OMYY01000032.1 GCA_900315435.1 uncultured Spirochaetaceae bacterium | reverse complement strand
TAGCCGGCCTGCGGGCCGGCACTTGGGCTGGCCCAACTACATGGCATGCGCTGGCCCGTTAATGTGGCACTACTGTCCCCCTGGAACGACCATTTGCATGTTCGTAGTATTTCCTTTTTTGTCTCTTTATTGCATCTGTTTTTCTGCCTGTATCGGACTGGAGTACAGCCATTGAGGCGTTTGAACAGTTTGTAGAAATATGGGGTATCATTGAACCCAACAAGGCTGACTATGCTTTCAATCGGTTCTTCTGTGGATGAGAGCATATGGCAGGCTTCTGACATTCTTTTCTTCAGGACAAATTCACTGAAGGTGCCTCCGGTTGCCTTTTTAAAGATTCTTCCAAGATATGAGGCGTTCATTTTTAATTCTTCAGCGACAGTGTTGATAGAAAAATCGTGTTCCGTATATCTTTCCCTTGTTATCTTGGTTATTTCATTAAGAAGCTCTGCCTGTCTGTTGTTTTTACTGTTGAGAATCGCCTGTTCCATCTGCTTCAACATGTTTTCAACGATTGTATATACTTCTTGAAGTGATTCTATCTTTAGAACCCTGTACACTAAGGCCTCCGAAACAGGGGCTTCGATTCCGTTGTTCGTTTGCAGTCGATTAAAAGCATCATCTAAAGCGACAGAGAGATTCAAAAGACATGACTGTGCGCTCCTATGAGAACAGAATGAGATGTTATCAAGTATTTCTGTCAGTAAGGCTAATGCTTCTGGTGTCCTAATTCTGAGGATTTCCTCTGTCAAATGCTTGATAGTGTGTTCTGGTATGGAATAGGTAGTTGCTTCCCTTTCCTCCAACTGTGCCATGGTGAGAGTTTTCCCAGGACCAACAAGGAGCCTATACGACAAACTTTGGCAGAGCTGGTTGTATGCTTGCTGGATGTATTCAAGTTCCAACGGATTCGATATGAGAACAGTTGTCGAAATGTCAAGGCTTTCTTCCACAACTTCCTTTGCCTTTTCAATGATATCCTGCGAAATATTGCTGTTCACGCAAACGACACATTTTTCATCCTCCTCGTATACGGAAAAAAGCACGTTTGGGGTTCCACAAATGTCTTGAAATTTATCTAAAATAGTTTTTTTGAGAATGTTACGGTCGGAAGCTTTTTCAAATCTTTTTAGTATCGATGAAGCATAGTGGTCTAAAGCAAGAATGACCAAAAGGATAGGTCCTTTGTATTCTTTGAAGAGGAATGTATCTTCAATTATTGCTTCTGCATGAAGGAAGGACAGAATTCTGCTCCTTCTGTTCGCTTCCATAAGATTCTGTTTTTCCTTTTCTGCTTTCCTAAGTGTTTCTATCTGATTCATGGAATTGATCCAGATGCGTCTGAGAAAGAAAATGCATAGAGACAAAATTGCAACAAAAACAAGACCTAAGAGAATGATAGAATTTCCATATCCTTTTGTCCTTGTGATGGAAGCAATGACGTTTTCGTCCGCAACAAGCAAGAGCTTGGCATATCCGCCCAAGACATCTGCCGAACAGACAATATACTTTCGTCCTTTGACTTTGATGACGAAATTTGCATCCGCTTTCGTAAATTTTTCCAATAAGGAAGCCTGTAACTCTTCTGTTGCAATATCAGAATTTCCTGCAACATACGTGCCGGTGCCTTTCTCGTCCGCAATAAAGAGGATTCCTTCCTTCGCCTTATGTTCTCCTGTAACGAGATTCGAGAGGATGTCTTGTCTCAGATTGACCATGATGACATCCGACTCATTTTCTTTTGCTAGGGCGTTATAGCGGATGAAACTGATATAGGGAATTGAACTGATACTTGGAAATAATGTGTTGTATGTGCGGAATAAAGGTTCCATGTTCCTGATACCGGAATAGCTTTGCATGATGGAGGATGCTTCAAGGTCTGGAAATGAGGAGATTGGATATACCGCCTCATGAAGGTGTGGTGATGAGACATACACAGTGTTGTTACGTCTGTTAAAAACATAGATGGAGTCAACAAAATAACTTGATGCCTCATACTTGTAGAGCCTTCTTAGTCCAGAAAGTAGGCCACTTGCAGATAAGTCCTCATAATTCAGGAGTTTTGATACCTCAGGATCCAAGCTAAGGTTGTCAAGTAAATCCTTTGCAGATTTCATCATTGAATCAACATAGAGAGCACTTCCATCCAATGCCATCTGGCCATATGCCATCAATTGCTTTTCTGTCGTCTTTTCATATACGAGGAAAAAACTTGAAAAAAGGATGATTACCATGACCAAGACACCAATGATGAAAAAAAGGAGTAGTCGCTTTGGCTTCATTTCTTATACTTTAGAACAGACACTGCACACTTCCAAGTTTTTCCTGAAAGTGTGCAGGGAAAGAGGCAATATCAGTTGATACCGTTTCTCTTGTAATAGTCTTCCATTTGTCTGGTGACCTCTTCAATGAGGCGATCAATGCCAGCAGCCTTCAGTTGCTTCCGATATTCTGCAACCGCAGCATCAACGTCATCAACAATGCCAATGCTGATTGGCAGTCCATACTGCTGTACTACTTGATTTACGGCTGCAAGTTCTGCCTGAACTGCCGAGTAGTCGAGGGATACAGAGCCGAACTTGTTGAGTACTGCAATGGACTTGAGATGTTCCATGAGAGCGGGGTATCCTTCCCAGACTCCTTCGTCGTTTCTCATGAGATTACTTACTCTCATTGCATACTGGGCTCCGCTCATTGAATGGGTACTGATTGTCGTTGCATCAACACCGATGGCTGGTTTGATTAGGTTGCCTTCTGGCGTAAGACTGTAGTGACGTCCCTCGATTCCATACATCCACAGGTCAAAGAGCTGCTGGTTTGTCTTGATGATTTCAAGAACCCTGAGTGCCCTCTCGGCATTTGGGGAAGAAGCAGGAATTGCAAAGCCATTTTCCGTTACCGGGTTGACGAACGAATACCCGGTGAGGTCTGCAAAGCTCCAATATGCACATTTCGCCTGAGGAATTTTCGTTGCCATAATCTTCATCATGTTTTTTGCACCATCTGCATTTGCCTGTGTAATTGCGCTGGTTCCAGCCTGAATGCTGCTCCATGGATCCATTGTGGAAGAAAGGGCATTGCTACTCCAATAACCCTTCTTTTTCCATGCATGCATCCTTTTTGCCCATGCAACGTATTCATCGGTGAAGGGGTAAGCGATAATGTTGTGAATATCATGTATGCTCTTGACCATGATGATGGAGGTGGTGGAACCTGCGATGGCTTCAAATCCGTTGTATGCTTTGAAAAACTGGAAAAGGGCTTGTTCTGGGTTTCCATCAATAACTCTGACTGCGGGTTCATTTGCGGCAATGGCATCAGCGTAGGCTTCAAAGGATTCAATGCTGTTAATTGTTGGTACGCCATACTTTTCCCCTAAGTCCTTGCGATAAAAAATGCCGTTCTGCCCAAAATTGGACTCAACAGATGGGATTTCGTAAAGCCTTCCATTGATCTTTGCCTGTGCGAGCTGTCCTTCAGAAAAGTAGCTGTATACTGTTGGCATATACTTGGGGAAAAGTTCTGTAACATCAGTAAATGCGCCTGTAGGGGCATATTGTCCATACAGGCTTGGGTTGACATACATGAGGTCCGCCGGTTCCCCAGTAGTGAGGATAAGTTGATACTGGTTCTTATAGTTGTCCCATCCAAGGCATGTCACGTTGATTGTCGTGTTGCACTTTTCTTTGAGCAAAGCATTGAACTTTTCCATGACAAGGTTCTTGTCCTGCCCTGAAGAGCCGGAGCTGTACATTATGAGTTCCACATAGTCCTTGAACGGATCTGAGTCAGATGGTGATGTGGCAGTGTTTTTTTCTGTCGAGGCTTGCGCAAAGACGTTCATTGCCAGAATCAGAACGAGAAGAACGATTGATAATTTCTTCATGTTTTTCCTCCATTTTGTATGAAAATCAAATGAGTTTAGTGATTGTTTGACGATCCTTGTTCGACGGATATATCCTTTAGTCTTGTGCTTCCGGTGTAGCTTTCACCACTGGCAAACGTAATCTGGCGTATTGCCTGGACAACATGCCGAAAGGTTCCTCCTGCAACCGTAAGCGAATTGTTTACGTAAATGTCGAAACGCTTCTTTGCAATATCGGTAGCAAGCGTGATTCCGTACCATGTGCCGGGAACCAAATCAAGGAATTGTGTATATGTGCCATTATTAGACCTATAACAGAGTTTTTTCAGATCGCTGTTGTAGATTTCAATAGCATCTGTGGTTCCATCGGACAAAAGAATTCTTGACCAAGTACCAATGTTGCTGTCATTTAGTGAAAAATGCACCAACAAGAGGCCTGATTGGGCTGGAAAATTCTTTGTCATGGTTACCTGCTGGCTAGTGTTGTTGTCAGAGAGGACGATGCAGTTCCCTGACTCAGGAGAGATATTTTCAATGCAACATGTCGTGTTCGTTGGAACAACAAGCCTCCAGTCGGTAGGTTGTGTGCCGACATCTTGCTGGTCAAATTCGTCTTCTGCCAATGTATACTTGCCAATCTGGAAATTTCTAAACCAAGCTTGGCCTGTATAGCTACTGCCACTTGCAATGCGGATTCCATCAATTTTTTGTCCGGCCCTGCGGAAAGAGCAACCAGCCTTCTTGAAAGAGTTGTTGACATAGATGGAAAAGAGGTTGTTCTTCACATCAACGTCAAGCTTGATTGTGTACCAGGTATTTGCAACGATGTCTTGGATTTTTTGGTCGGAGGCAGATTGGTTCCTGTAGCAGAGTCCGTTGACGTTACTGTCGTACAGCTCAATGACATTCTTTGTCCCATCCAATGCATACAGTCTGAACCATTTGCCTGTCCGGTTTGTCTTGTAGTCGAAAGTGATGCTGATTCTGTCTGCTTCAGCAGCAAATGTCTTTTCCCCATAACAGGCTCCAGAAGAAGAGGAATCGTTAAGAGAGATGCTCTTTCCGCCATCGGCCGATGCAATCCTGCAGGATGTATTACCTGATTCATACACTATCCACCCGGATGGTTTGTTTCCTTCAGCCTCTGAGCTGAAATCCGATACGTACAGGTCGATATCTGGAAGTACTTCAGTTGGAATCAATGAATGCCTAGCATCAATAAGACCGATACCTCCGATGGTCTCTACTGCATCGATATTGATCGTGTTGCCTGTTGAATCGATGGAGTGGGACCCTTTTACAACCAGACGTACATCGTGGTTTCCTGCTTCAAGTCCATAAGCAGAGAACAGCCCTTTTCTATACTTCGTGGAATCTGCATACGTATCAATTGTTTCTACGAGGGAACCATCAATAAAGACGTCTGCCAAACCACAGTTGACGTCTTTTACGCCAAGGATGCTTATGGCGGTCCCGTTGAACGAAAAATCCATTTCATCTGCGGCAACAGAAGTTGTCAGAAGCGTCCTGTGATAGTTTTTGGCATTGCTTCCGGATTCCGCCCATGACCCGATGTATTCGATACGGGGGTCTATCTCCTTGAATCTTTGGCATTCAACAGGTGTGGATACATCAATTGCTTCTATTTTGAAATTATCAAACCTCACATTGTTGTATCCAGAACCAATTACTACGTGGCCGCTTGGATATTCAGAGTCTGTCACGGAAGCCAACAGCAGGTTGTCTAGATAAGCACGGATTTGATTGTCATTGCAACAAATCTTCAGATTGTGCCAAGCATTGAGGGAGAATGTGGAGGCAGATCCACTCTGGAGAACAAGTGCGGCACTTCTGAGTTCCCATCTGCCGTCATGGAACAACCTAAGGTTGTAACATTCCGCCGGGACGTTTCCTGTGGGGGAGAAGTTACATCTTGCTCCAATAAGGACATAGCCTTCGTAGTCCACATCTGCAATATTCTCCATAAGGAAGTCAAAGCTTGTTGTATAGTTTTTCAACTCCTGCCCCCCGATAAGGGTATAAGGAGAAGGTGTAGCACGTCTTTCCCAGTCATTCGGTTTCAATGCAAGTGTTATTAGCTGGCGGAGACATTTGCCTCCATTTTTTCCTCCAGTTGCAATTTCAAAAGCACCAGATTGATCTACAGTGTATTTCGGTTGCTTTCCTATTTGATAGGATTCGAAGTCCTCGACATAGGGGAGTGTAAAAGCTGTATTGTTTGGGATTTCATGCGCAGGCTGACCTTTTGTCTGACCTGTTGTTGTTGTCAGGGTGCAAATGGAATTTGGCGGTAGCGTGATTGAGACAACATTGTCTACGACAGGAATATCTGGGAGATTGACGAACTGTTCATCTTCCGTTGTCTGCCAAACATGGAGTGAGCTGATATTAAAACTGTTCAGGGTGAGATGGAAGTCTTCTGAAGAGGGACTTCTATTCAAGAGAATGATACTGAAGTTTCCCGTTACAGAATCCTTTAATGTCAGATAACTATGTTCACTACTGCTCGAGCAACCACTGTTAATGTAATACCAACCGGGTGTAATGAATTGGGTGAACTGTGCTACAACCCAAAGGGAAGGTTCTATCTTGTAGTATCCGGTCCATGGATGATTTGCTTCAATTATTCCTTTATAGGTGTATGGAACATTGTCATAGATTGCTTCAATGACTGGATGCATGACATATTGGACCATACGGCCGGAAGCATAAGATCTGATGATTTTGTATGCCATGTCCAAAGCAGATGAGAACTTATGCCTGTAAGCAACTACGTCTTCGCTGTCGAAAATTGGAAGGCCACAGTTCTTTGCGTTGTCTGGGCTGTCTTGTTTATAATGGGCATTGATTGCATACAATGCTGCCTTCAGACTTGGATCACTGTTGACCATTGATGCGATGTTCCAGTCAGTAGTGCTGTCTGCACCTGTCAGTTTGACGGAAGGAAAACCATCTTTGACTAAACCGGGTTTTAACGTGTTGACAACCCAGTTCCGGCTAAAAGATCCCTCGTTTTCATCTGGAGCTAGAAAATCAAAATCCAGATTGAATTCGTCTTTTGCTCCCTGAAGGAAATTCTTATAAAAAGAATATTTCTTTGTGTTGTCGGTCAACCATGCGGGTGTACCCCATCTAATTGCATCCAAGACAAGGTTCGTGTTCCTGTTCTTTGCTTCCCTGGCCATCCAAAGGCCGACACCACGGGTAATATCATAGTCTGTTTCGGATCTCATGTGGCTCGGCTCTGTGCCACAGGTTCCATTTGCATCTGATCCGATTTCTACTTTGAGTTGGTGAAACGAAGCTCCGAATTTAGGAGTAAATAGGAGATCGAGGATATCATTCCTCTGATTTTCCGGATACTCGTGAAGGAGTTTGGTCATTCCGTTGCTTGTCACACCACCGATTCCTTCGAATTTCCTTCCAAGAGATGAACCGTTGATAATAGCTGTGGTTGCCATGTCCTTTTCCTCCTAGAAAAAGTCTATGGGAGTCCAAACGTGTTTTCCATTTGAAAAAATGTACATCATTTGAAAAAAGAGATGATATCTGCAAGTGTTTTGGGGATTGTAGTCGAAGTACAAAAGAAGTGTTCAATTTCAAATTGAAGCCTTTGTGCAACACCTAGAATACTATCTTTATCCAGTTGGAGGTTGTAGCATGAAACAAAAAGACTGCACAGAGGAACTCGCAAAGGTTTCTTGTCTATTTCCTCGGTTTGCGAGAAACAAAGTCCTTTGGCTGATGCTTTCACCAACATTGATATATTTCCTTGTTTTCGCATATGTCCCGATGGTTGGCATTTGGATGGCTTTCACAAGATTCAATTTCAGGTTGGGTTTTTTCAAAAGTCCGTTTGTTGGGCTCAAAAATTTTGAATATCTCTTCAAAAGTGGAATCCTTGCACGGCTTCTCAGGAACACGGTTCTGTATAACCTTGCCTTCTTGATTGGTGGAAATCTTGCCCAAGTGGTCTGCGCTGTGTTTTTAAGCGATTTGAAAAACAAAAGGTTTGTGAAAATCAGTCAGAATATCATATTTCTTTCCTATTTCATTTCTTGGGTTCTTGTTGGGCTTTTTGCTTATGCTCTCTTTAATGTTGATAATGGAGTCATTAATTCTTGGCTTCGTTCCTGGGGGCTACAGGAATACAATTTCTATCTAGAGCCAAAAGCATGGCCTCCAATCATCATCTTTTTCCAGATTTGGAAAGGTCTTGGTTACGGTAGTGTCATATACCTATCCGTCATAAGCGGCATTGAGCAGGAGATTTATGAGTCTGCCAGAATTGACGGTGCATCAAAATGGCAACAGGTGATGCATGTCACATTGCCTATGATCAAGCCGACTTTTATCCTTCTCATCATGTTCAACCTTGGCAGCATCCTGAAGGGGCAGTTCCAACTGTTCTACCAGCTTGTGGGTAATAATGGAATACTCTTCAACGTAACGGATATCATCGATACGTATGTGTATAGGTCCCTTACGGTAAACTTCGATATAGGTATGGGATCTGCCGCAGGTTTGTTCCAGTCGGTGTTCGGTTGCATCCTTGTTCTGTCTGTCAATGCCATTGTAAGACGTGTCAGCGAAGATTTGGCACTTTTCTAAGGAGTCAATCGATGAGAGATAAGAATCATGTAAGACCTGACAGAGGAAGTACCTCTTTTGCAATTGCCGGGTATTCTGTAATGACAATCATTACCTTTGTGAGTTTCATTCCTTTCTGGTTGATGTTTACCGCAAGTATTTCAGATGAAATGAGCGTTCTGACGGGTGGGTTCCGACTGATTCCCCAAAAATTTTCCCTCGATGCGTATAGAACGATTTTCAAAGGGTTTCATCAACTTCTGAAATCCTATCTGGTAACATGCGTGGTGACCGGATTCGGGACATTCGTTTCAATGCTTCTTATCTCAACGACCGGATACGTCCTTATGCGACAGGACTTTAAGGCAAGAAACAAGATATCCTTCTTCATCTACTTTACCTCCCTTTTCAGCGGGGGTGTCATTCCTACGTACATTTTATATGTTAAATACTTACAACTGAAGAATAGCCTTTGGGCGCTCATCCTTCCGTGTCTACTTAGTCCTTGGAACATTTTTCTTATGAGAAATTACATGAGATCCATTCCCTATAGCTTGGTTGATGCCGCAACCATTGATGGTGCTTCTGACTGCCAGATATATGCAAGGATAATCATGCCGCTTTGCAAGGCCGGGCTTGCAACCGTTGGTCTTTTTGTGGCCTTGACGTATTGGAACGATTGGTATCATGCAAGCCTCTATATTACCAATGAAGCTCTTTATCCTCTGCAGTATTTACTCTATAGAATGTTGTCGAATGCAGAGTATATGAAACAGGCTGCCGCTGCAGGGGTGTTTTTAGAGAACATGGTTCTGCCCTCGGAAACCTTGAAAATGGCCACCGCTATTGTTGTCACTGGTCCGATTATTCTTTTATATCCATTTGTTCAGAAATACTTTGTCAAAGGTATTATGATCGGTTCTGTCAAGGGTTGAGGAGCGAAGCATGTTGTACCCGATAACAACTGAAAGCAGGAGTGTCATATCTTTGGCAGGAATCTGGAAATTCCGATTTTGTGATGAAGAGGAATGGCGTTCCATATATGTTCCAGCTTCTTTCAACAATCAGATTCCCGAAGCGAAAGCACGGTTTTATTGTGGAATGGTTGAGTACAAACGTAGCTTTTGTGTGCCAAACATCTGTTCAAACCAAAGAAAGGTTTTGAGATTTGGGGCAGTGACGCATGACGCGGAAGTTTTTCTTGACGGAATTCTCATTACAAAACATAAAGGAGGTTTTCTTCCTTTCGAAATTGATATTTCGAATTTTTCTTGTGGAACTACACATAGTCTTCTTGTCAGAGTAGATAACCGGATTAATCATCACACATTGCCAATTGGCAATGAAGCTGGTATCGCTTTCTTCGGGTCGGATAATCCGGGTATTCCGAGTGTGGAGCATGGCAAGGCAAAGCTTGCCGGACAGAACCTTCCTAACTTTGATTTCTTCAATTATGCGGGTATCACCCGTTCTGTGTGCATTTATACAACTCCTGCAGAGTATATCAGTGACGTGTCTATTGTTCCTTCGGTTGAGGGTTCGACTGGTGTTGTCCAATATGAGATTGTTGCAACGGGTAACGGCATCCCTTTTGTTGAAATCGTGGATGAGAATGAGCAAGTGGTTGCTTCGCTGGAAGGAATGAAGGGGATTCTTAGGATTGAAAATGCAACGTTGTGGAACCCTAAACCGGGAATTCCATATCTGTACACGGCAAGAATCAATTATGGAATAGACAAATATGAACTCTCTTTTGGTATAAGGACTGTGGAGGTTTCAGGAACATCTTTTCTGATTAATGGGAGGAAGTTCTATTTTAAGGGAACTGGCAAGCACGAAGATTCCCCTATAAGGGGAAGAGGTATAGATCAATGCCTTAATCTTAAGGATATTGGTCTTCTTCATTGGCTGGGAGCAAACTCTTTCCGCACGAGTCATTATCCATATGCAGAGGAGATGTATCAGCTATGTGATAGAGAAGGCATTGTCATCATAGATGAACTCCCGGCCGTTGGTTTGAATTTCCAGGGTGCTCTCAATCCCTATAGGCTTGGTAATGCTTCCTATCACTCCAAACTTTTGCAAGAGTTGATTGACAGAGATAAAAATCATCCTTCTGTGGTAATGTGGAGTTTAGGAAATGAGCCGGATACAGAGCATTTCCCAGCAGACGCATATCATTACTGGCATGCTCTTTATATGCAAGCACATCGAATAGATCCTCAGAACAGACCCGTCACAATGATTTGTTGCCAGAATGATTACACTAAAGATCTTACCACCAGAACTATGGATGTGGTATGTGTCAACCGGTATTACGGTTGGTATAACCTTTCCGGAAACCTTGCTGTGGCGAAGGATGCTTTCCGTGAAGAGATGAATTTTTGGAGAAATATCGGAAAACCTTTCATTCTGACGGAATACGGTGCAGATGCAATACCTGGAATGCATGCAGTTGTTCCTGAAATGTTTTCTGAAGAGTTCCAGGTCGAGTATTTAGAGGCTATGAACGAAGTCTTGGATGAGTATGACTTTGTGGTGGGTGAGCATCCTTGGAATTTTGCTGATTTTGACACACAACAGGGTCCAATGCGTGCAGGGGGTAATCACAAAGGGCTTTTCAGTAGGGATAGAACCCCAAAAATGGCAGCATATGCAGTACAAAGACGCTGGAAATGCAAGAACATTGAGTAATTGCACGCTGTGTCTTAGAGGTTCGGAAAACCCAGTATGGACTTTTCTTTTTTACTGATCAGGCAGAAGAAGGATACGAACATGTTCGCTGGGGCCGCCCGTTCCTTGTACAAGGAATCAAAAAAAAGACAGGAAAAAAGTCACGCCCGAGAACATCAGAAATCTTTTCGGGCGGTTTCACCTGTCTGCGGAACAGGCAATGGATGCGTTGGATATTTCCTTGGATGAGCGGGATCGTATCCGCAAGAAGCTCACCCTACTGACGGAAGGCTACCCCTCAACAGTTCCTTCGCCCTGCCATCCTGCCATGTCGCTTGCATTGTAGACGACGGGCTTCATTCGATGGAAAGGTTTGTGCAAGAAGTACTGGGTGTTCTTCTAACCCCAGAGAGCATATTGTCTCGTCTTGCTTGAGTACAATCGCAAGAGAGCATTTCCATTTCTCATCCCCCTAAATATCTAGAGAAAGCCTAAGTTCCTGAAAAAAGCTCAGAATCTCGGCAGATGTCAGCTTGTGTCATTGATACTCCGCAGAATTCTACTGCGAGAGGGGATGGGCAGCAAGGCGGACATATCTGTAAAGGTACTGCGCTACGAATGCAATGATGTCTACACCTCTGGTTCCAATAATGGTTGTCTTGATGGGTTTTTTGAGGGAGTTTTAACTAAAAGAGGTTTGGTATGAGTACAACAACATTTATTACTTTTGCTTCGAGGGTTTTGATGGGATGTGGGGTGATTGCAGGTGTATTGGGTTGTATGGGCTGTACAGATGGCTCGGATTCGCATACTTCGGGGTCATCGCAATTTGAAAGAGAGGTCACCAGTTTGGTGACGAGCCTCCAATCCGATTATGGCGCGATATCCGCTACGACGACCACAGCCACCTTCTCGGCCGATGATGTGGAAGTTGCCATTTCCCGCATCGCGGGGAAGGCAAATTCTGACGATGCCCGTCCCCCGGGATATGAGTATTGGAGTAGTGGCAAGGTAACGGTTTCGATAGCTTCCGGTAAAGTTGCTGTGGAGAAAACAGATGGTACTTCTGTGTATAAAGGAACAATTTCCAACTATTCGTCTTGCATTCAGGGGACCCAGTGTTTCAGTCAATATCTTGTTTCTCAAGATATGACCACGACAAGTTCGTTCCAGCTCACAGGTGAAACACATGCAACTTTCGATGGAGACCATCAGTTCACGCTGGTGGTCAATGGATCGGGATCTCATTTCAGTGGATTGCCTGTCACGGTCATAGCTGACGGAAGTTCGTTGTCTACCACGCAGGGGTTCTTGGCCGAGCTCGGAGAAATTGCGGAAACGAATGAAACGATGCCCACGGATATGGTTCAGGCATTGTATGTGATTACTGAAAACATAACCCCACACTTGCCCGGGTACAACGTTACTGGGTCAATGTATGAAAAAGAAGTCTATACGGATTGCGAGACCGACATAGGAACCATCTCGGGAACACGAGCATCCGTCAACCGCATTGTCTCTGCCGATGTGTTTTCCTTTTCCATCTCCGGAGATTCCAGCAAGTATCTCTGGATCGATGATGGCGATGCATGCAAGTTGTATCGGGATGGCATGTTGGTCGCTGAGGATTAAAAGATTTCCATCATCTCGGCCTGTTGTTGTTTCCTTCCCTGTGCAATCGACAGGGAAGGGCTTTTCATACGTCGTCTTTTACTTTGAGACTACGAGGGAGATGTGGACCTTTCCTGCCATTTCGGAATAGGTGAACACTGCGGTGTAGCCTGCTTGGTTGCTGCCGGAGAAGGTGATGGTGGATATGCCATATTGCGCCAATTCCTGGGCATCTTCTGCAACCTCTTTGGTGAATCCCTTTCCCTTCAGTTTCGCGATATAGCTCTTCGCATGCTCTTTTGTCCCCTTCAACATGATGCCGTACGAAGAACCGTCATGGTAGGTGGAAGTCACCTCAAGACCGGAATCAGAGAAATTGGGAATCTGGTTGCCAAAGGCATTGGCCTCCACGTTCGTTTGGCTTCCGTAGGAGCCAATCAAGTTGTCGGCACCATCATAGAGGATGTATTCCTGACGGGAAGGGGAGAATACCACTTTATCCCTGGTCTTCTTGTCTATGATGGTGAGGGTTCCATCGCCACCAAAAGTGACGGTGCAGTCCGATTCTTCTGCTGCTTTCCGGATGAGGGCCTTCTCCTCTGCGGTAAAGCTTGTACCTTGAAATGGTCCTCCAAGGATGGTTCCGATATCGATGGCGTGAAGCATACTTGCGGCAAGAAGCATGAGACAAAAGGATACAGAAATTCTTTTCATGGCGACCGCCTTACAGTTGCACCGATATGGCGTTGGAATCATCTTCCAGAAGCTCGAGGGTAGTGTAGCCAAGGATCTTGTTGTCGCAGGAGAAAACTCCGAGATAGAAGCCTGGAGCCCATGTGACGCTTTTGCCAAGCTTTTGGGATTTCCATCCTTCTTCTCCCAGAGAGAACCGAAGATTGACTTCCTGTGGTTCTTTTGTGATGTCTCCGGATATGTCGATGCTTGCAATCTCATCTTCATAGGAAAGCTGAAGACCATAGCTGGCAGGGACTATGCAGACGGAGACCTGCCCTGCGATACCGTTATAGGAAGCAGTAAAGTGGAAGAAGATGTCTTCGAAGGGATAGAAAGCCGCGACTCCTTCCTTTGTACCCTCCAAACCATTTTCGATAGAGAAATCTGAAATAGACATCCTGGTCTTTGTCTCCACCGGGGTAAAGGTGCTGTCGCAAGTTTTGACTTCGAAAACCTTGTCCTTGATTCCATAGGTCGCCACTTCCTTTTCCTGCTTCGTCGCCATGATGTACTGGTCTTCTTTCTCTGTGGTGACAGGTTGTTCGGTCACACAACCTGTCTCAGCCGCTGGTTCTTCCGGAGTTATCGGTTTGCCAAGGACATCAAGCACCGGATCAAGTAGTGCGTTGATCAGTTTTGAAGGAATGAGAGATTTGGGCACGTTGATCCTGTAGCCGTTCTTATAGACATAGGCATCCTTATAGGAAGCCGAGATCAGGCAATGCTCGTCGCTGCATTGCATGTCGAGGGAAAAGACCAAGGTGCCTTTGCCACCTGTTCCGAGATCTATGTCGATGAACTCGATGGTGCCACCGAGTGACTGGCTTTCATCATTTGTGTAATCAAGCCTCATGTGGTTGCCATGGAAATACGCATTGGCTTCGTACTTTTTTGCTTCGTAGATGACATCTCCGGCAATCCCTTTGTACAGGATGTCTCTCTTGACCGCGACTTCTTCTTTCCTTGTGCTGACACATGCGATGAGCGTCATGGCAATGAGTATTGCGGTAACAAAGGACATTGCGTTTTTCAAGACTTTTGTTTCCATTCGGGCCTCCTGGAAATGGATAATGGGTTTGTGTGTGCCATACCTGCAAAATCGATATGGTCCTCCATATTTTCCTTTCCGTTCCGTGGTGCTGCAATTAGGACTTTTGGGGGATATTGCATCGACGAGCTCTGTTTTTTTTTCTTAAACAATGTGAATAAGCAATCTGCTTTTTGCTTTTAATGGCAAAAGCAATATGTCGTTATGACGGTCATGTCAGACAGTAGGAAAGGAGGGGAATTCTTGCGAAAAAGATGGAACATGGGAAAAATCCATGGTAAAAATGTAATACGTGGGGGGCTAGATGGGAGGAGACACGCGCATTTCAATCTTCATGACAGGCATCCGAAACATGTTTTCTGTACATACCCGAACCATGGAGGATATGGATTTTCACGCGGTACGCCTCAAGAAGACCTACTACATGCTCGCCTATACCGTTGAACTGATTTTCTATACGGTCAGAGGATACTACATTTCTATGCCTGGTTTCCTTTTTGGCTTCTCGTGCAGGACCATCGTCTACATCGCCCATATGCTTGCTTCACTTTTGGTCATGTTGCTATGGTCCGACCATTTCAGGCGCCTTGTCCGAGGTTCCGTGGTCCTCATGGCATGTGGGTATGTTCCCTGCCTGTTTCTTCCTGACGGGACTTTGAGGTTGTGCTTCGGCATACTGGGTAACATCGGCCTGGGTGGTGCGGTGACGTCATCACGCTGTGGTTTTGCCTTCGCCTGCAACAATGTGGAGCGGATTCTCGGAATGGTGGTCATGTTTTTCTCTGTCGCTTTCATCAAGTTCGGGAAGTCTCAAGGCCTGGAGGGCGTTTTCCCTTCCAAAGTCCTTCCTCTCGTCCTGCTCGCGTTGCTTTCCTTTTGTTTGTTGGAATTCAGGGAAGAAGATTTCGATGTCAAGGAGTCTTCCACGAAAGAAGACGCAAGGAGCCTTTACTGGGCTCTTGCCTATTTCATCGTCTATTTTGCCATTGATGGATATCTCTGGGGACTTGTGACCTCATTGGCAAAACGGGAATACTCCTTCCTTTTCACCGGGATGATTCTCGGTGGTCTCATTCTTTTCTTCATGTTGCTTGTGCTCAAACTCAATCCTTGGCATGCATGGAACATCTTCTTTGCGTCCGCCATAACTTTGGGGGTGTTTGCGGTGCTTGTTCCGTCCATCGGGACGGAAACCCCCTTGTATTTCTTCTGTGGATTGACCTCCATGGGATGGCCCCTCTGTATCTATATGCTGGCGTGCATCCAGCACAGGTTTGCCTCTTATCGGCTTCTCAAGAAGAGCACGATCGTTTTTGTGCTTCTTTCACCTTTTACCACCATTTCCGACAATCTTGTGGAAGACTATTTTCCTAAGGCCATGCCCATGGTCACCTTGATTTTGGTATTGGTCACGGTCGTCATGCTTCTGATGCTGTCGCCTTTCTCCTATCGGGACCTGTTTTCTGTCGGTTGGATGAAAGAGCTTACCCAAAAGAGAGATATGACCATAGCCGAGGATGAGCAGGGCGATAGGGATATGGCCGGGCACAAAGACCGCTTTGCCGGGTATGACCTGACACCAAGACAGAAAGAGGTCGCCCGCTTATTGCTCAGGGCAAAGACAAGGCGCCAGATTTCGGGTGAGCTTTGTGTCTCCGAGTCAACCATCAAGACACATACCTCCGACCTATACCACAAGCTCGGCATCAATTCGAGGGTGGAGTTATTCAGACGCTTCGGAGTCGATGAAGACAATCATCCGGAAGAAGGATAGCAAACCAGAAACCGATCGCTACGGCTTCCCGATACAGAGACACATGTGGCACATGCCTAGGTCCTGTCCGGCAGTATCATGGCATGACGCATTGTGAAGATCAATGCGTACAGCATCGCGCAGCACGGCCATTGGCAACAGAATTCGTGGAGTTCAAAATGCCACTTGACAAGTAACCGCTCGGTTACTATAGTTGTTGTAACCGAACGGTTACTGAAGACGAGGAGCAGCGTATGGCAGGAGATACCAAAGAACGCATTTTGGAAACAGCGCTTGCGTTGTTCGCGCAGAGCGGCTACCTGGGGACATCCATGAGCGACATCGCGAATCAATTACACATCACAAAAGGCGCGTTGTATAAGCACTATGCGGGCAAGCAGGAAATACTGGACAGCATCATCTCCCGTATGAACCAGATGGATTATGACCGCGCCGAGGCGTATGAGATGCCGGAAACGGAGGCGGACGGGTTCGCGGAGGCCTACATGCGTACGCCTATCGAGAACATCAAGGCGTACAGCATGGCGCAGTTCGACCATTGGACGAAAGATCCGTTTTCCTCGAATTTCCGCAAAATGCTGACCTTGGAACAGTACCGTGACCGGAAGCTGGAAGGGCTGTATCACGATTACTTGGCTACCGGCCCCACAAAATACATGGCCGCGATCTTCCGGAAGCTGGTGGATACCGACGAAGAGGCGATTCAGCTCGCGTTGAATTTTTACGGTCCCATGTTCCTGCTCTACAGCGTGTACGACGGTACTGCCGACAAGGACAGCGTCGCGTCGATGCTGGAAACGCACATAGACCGTTTCATAGCGAAAATCGAATTTGCCAAGGAAAAGAGAGAGAAGCACATATGACGATGCAAGCGATTGTCTTTACCACGAATACCGGCAGCACCGAGCGCTATGCCAAGTTGCTGGCACACGAAACTGGACTTCCCGCATATACGCTTGAGGAAGCAAAGGAAAACGTCACCCCCGGTGCTGATATCATCTACATGGGCTGGATTATGGCAGGCAACGTCAAAGGATATGCCACAGCAGCCAAGCGCTACAAGGTGCGCGCCGTCTGCGCTGTCGGCATGGGACGAACTGGCTCACAGTTGGACGATGTGCGGGACAAGGCACATATTCCCGTGGAAATCCCGCTCTTCACCTTGCAAGGCAATTTTGCTATCAAGAAACTACACGGTTTCTATCGCCTCATGATGGAGGTCATGGTCAAGACAGTGGGGAAGAAGCTTGCCTCCAAAGAAAACCGCACACCTGAAGAGGACGAGATAGTAGAGATGATGCTCCACGGAGGTGATTGGATCAAGGCGGAGTATCTCAAGGCCGTGCTCGAATGGTACCAAAAGGAAAGAGAATAGGAAATGAAAGAATCCATCATCTATCTTCACGGAAAGGGTGGTTCGGCGAAGGAAGCCGACCAGTACAAGACGCTCTTTCCGAATAGCGAAGTCATCGGCTTCGACTATCGTTCGCGGACACCGTGGGAAGCGAAGGAGGAGTTCCCTGTCTTTTTCGTCACGCAGCGGGAACGCAGTGACCGTCTCATCTTGATCGCCAACAGCATCGGAGCCTTCTTCGCGATGTCGGCACTGGATGAAACGCTTGTAGACAGAGCCTTTTTCTTCTCGCCAATCGTGGATATGGAAAGCCTGATCCGCAAGATGATGCTGGGGGCGAACGTGACCGAGACAGAGCTCGAGAAAAGGGGCACGATTCCCACAAAGCATGGGGAAACGCTTTCATGGAACTATCTGCGCTATGTGCGAAAGCACCCGATTTCCTGGAATGTCCCGACAAGTATCCTGTACGGCGGACATGACAACCTGACATCTTTGGAAACGGTATCCGCCTTTGCCGAGCGTCACCCTGCGAAGCTCACGGTCATGCCGGGGGGCGAGCACTGGTTCCATACGCAGGAACAGATGGATTTTCTCACCAAATGGTTGGAACAAGAGATGGGGTAATTTGTATGTCGAATAAGAATATAACCATACGTCGCGAAACAGAGGACGACTATAGGAATGTTGAGAACCTCACGCGCGAGTCGTTTTGGAACGTGTATCGTCCCGGATGCCTGGAGCACTATGTGCTGCACTGTTATCGGAATGACCCCGCGTTTGTGCCGGAACTGGACTTTGTGATGGAGCTGGACGGTGAGCTGATTGGGCAAGTCATCTATGTGTGCTCGGAAATTGCCTGTGACGACGGAAGAAAGGTGCCGATCATGACCTTCGGCCCGATTGGAATCGCCCCGAAGTACAAACGCCAGGGCTACGGCAAACAACTGCTCGATTATTCCATGGAACAAGCGAAAAGGATGGGTGCGGGAGCGCTGGCCATTGCCGGCAACATCCTGTTTTACGGCAAGTCAGGCTTTGTTCCCGCCAAAACAAGGGGCGTCACATATGCGGATGACCCTCAGGCGGATTACTTCCTGATCAAGGAACTGGCACCTGGCTTTCTGGATGGCGTCTCTGGCACCTACAAAGATCCGGAAGGGTATTTTGTCTGCGAGAAAGACCCGGAAGGCTTCGCTCGGTTTGAGGCGACATTTCCCCCCATGGAGAAACTGAAGCTGCCAGGGCAACTATTCTGACCAAACAAGCGGAAAGGTTCCTTCGTGAATCCCTTGTCTAATGCACGATACAGGAACCTGGCGGCGATGAAGGCATACGGCTTCCATTTTTTGCATCGTTTTTCCACCGAAGCCTTGGACGTGTCTTTTGTCTTATAGAGCCATGTATAGCTTTGCAGGAAGGCAACATCTTCGAAGGGGAGGATGTCCTGCCGGTCCAGGACGAAGGTCAAATACATCTTGGCGGTCTACGAGCCTATGCCTGGGAGCCGGACAAGTTCCTCCAACGCGGCCTCGTCTGTCATGGAGGGAAACCGAGAGAAATCAAGGGTTCCTGCCAAAACCGCAGAAGCCGCGTATTTCATGTATCTCACCTTGGTTGTGGAAGCTCCGGTGCTTCTCACCTCTTCCACGGAAAGCGCGTCAATCGACTCGGGGGTCATCTGACCCTTACAGAGCGTCTCAAGACGACCAAACAGTTTGTCGCCTGCTTTGACGGACAGCATCTGTTCGATGATCTCGTGGATCAAGAAAGGAAACGGATTGTCCGCATGCGGCTCGTAGGTGATGGGACCTACCATACGGATTACCTTTCCTAAACGAGTATCCTTTCCGCACAGGTACTGTACGGAAGGGGGATGCAAGTCGAGCGTGGCGATGTCTGCCATGAACTATTCTTTGTTTGGGTTCAGTATTCCATGTTGTGGATCCTCACGACTGAGAATGCACTATTCTTCGCGATGGCCCTCAAGGAGGGTGCTTGTCACTTGCTTTCGCAGTTTTTGTCCGAGAACTTCTCCTTCAGCATCCGGTTGATTTCATTCCGTTCTTTTCCCTGTTTTTCCATCTGTTTGATCAGTTTGTATGCATGGAACAGCGGAGATGGAGCAATCTCGGAACTGAAGAAACCGATACCCATGTTCCAGGCTAGCTGTTCAAATACATCATCCAGGGCTCTGGAGTCCAGCCCGTTGGCATATGCTTTCAGCAGTTCCCGCATTGCCTGCCGCATTCTCCCGGCGCCAACGGCATTCGTAAGAGAAAGCAGAAGTCTGATGTTGTAGTCCAGATATCGCTTTTCGCTTTTCCAGGTCATATCCCAGAACTCTACAGCCAGCTCGCCCAGCCTTTCATCAATCATCGGATAATTCGTGATGACCGCCGGCCGTTCTGGCGCATCTTCCATGTTTCCTTTTTCCTCAGTCCGGTAGAAATACGCATGATATTCATGTTCCGCCAATTCCTCCGTCTCATGCTCATACCCCAGCATCTCCATCACCTCGTAGAGGGGAATTGGTTCAAAGCTTTGGATTACTTCCATCCCTTCGCCGACGGGAAGCTTTGCCGCTTGTCTTTTCAGCCCGTCAATGAAATTGCCTGCGATGCCGCGCACGTCGACTTTTCGAAAACTTGCTTTCTTATCTTCCCATTCCAGATTCTTCATTGGTCTTCCTCTTGTCTGTTTGTTTTTCTGGAAACTGTATATCATGGCAAGGAAGACGAGTATGTGTGTTTTGCAACGGAATGAGCGAAAATGGTAATGTCCGTACAGACGTGGATGAAACACATAATGCAACCAAGCGTCTTTTCTGTTACCACAAAAGAGCGGATAGCAGGAATGGCTGTCATCCGCAACGTGTGCCGTTTAGCGGCATTGTGATTCTCGAATAGGAGCAAAAGGAATGACCAAGATCCTCTTTATTTGCCATGGCAACATCTGCCGCTCCCCGATGGCTGAGTTCTTCTGTAAGGACTTGGTCTTGAAAGAGGGGATTGCCGACCAATTCCATATCGAGTCCGCGGCTACCACGAGCGAGGAAATCTGGAACGGAAGGGGAAATCCGGTCTATCCACCGGCGAGAGATGTGCTGCTTCGCCATGGCATCGATCCCTCGGGGAAACGGGCACGGCTGATGACGAGAGGGGATTATCAGCTCTTCGATTATCTGGTCGGCATGGATGGCGAGAACCTGTGCGACATGCGCCGTATTGCCGGTGGTGACCCGGAAGGGAAAATCTATGGGTTGATGGACTTCGTGGAATGGAGGGAGTCCGGCAACCTGGTAGCGGGAAGTGGAAGGGACGTCGCCGACCCGTGGTATACCCGTAACTTCGAGGCGGCATGGAATGACATCGTCAAAGGCTGTCGGTCTTTCTTCGCATACGTGAACAGGATAGCTATGTACTGACCTGTAACCGACACGTTTCCACTTCTTCCGTAAGGAATGTACCTCTCTTCTCGTTAGGAACATCGCGTTCCATGGAAGCTGGTCTGCCCGGAACCATCGGACATCTGGAAACTCTCCACAAAACCATTTGATGGGAGTTTTTTCCTTCAGTTCATGTTCGGGCACCTCGAATCTGAAAAGGGATGGTAATCGGACAGAGCACAGGAAACCGACATTTGCTGGATCATATACCTTCACGTCTATTTCTTCTCTTGCTTCCCGGATAGCCGTTTCCTTAAAAGAACCGTCAGAGTGTTCCTGTCCGTCGCCCGGAAGAGACCATTGCTGGTAGCCAGGGCCATGATGCATCGCCCGCTTTCCGAGGATAACCCAAACATGTCCTTCCTCGTCCCTGTTCCAGAACAGCATGCCCGCTCCGGCGTATGGTTTGATGCTTCTCATCTTCCTTTCCCTCGGTTCCTTGTATGCCGGCTTCTCCCTTTCTGTGAATTGTACGATTTATTTTGGAGTGGTACACTTGTTCCCAACATGAGAGGGAGTGCTATGGGCATGACATTGATAGCGAAAATCCTCAAGGCGCATCTTGTCGAGGGGACGTTGGAGACGGGGAAGGAAATCGGCATCCGTATCGACCAGACGTTGACGCAGGACGCCACCGGGACGATGGCATATCTGGAATTCGAGTCTCTTGGACTGGATCGCGTGCGCAATGAGCTCGCCGTCAGCTATGTCGACCACAACACCGTGCAAGTCGGTTTCGAGAATGCCGATGACCATGAATACCTGAGGACGATTGCAGCGAAGAAAGGAGTTGTTTTCTCCCGTCCCGGAAACGGCATCTGCCACCAGGTCCATCTGGAACGTTTCGGCAAGCCAGGCAAGACCCTGCTGGGAAGCGACAGCCATACCCCGACCGATGGAGGGCTTGGAAGTGTCGCCATCGGAGCCGGCGGACTGGATGTCGCCCTCGCCATGGCGGGACGCCCCTTCCACCTGATCGCCCCGAAGGTGATTGAGATTCGGCTGAGCGGCAAATTGCGGCCTTGGTGTACCGCCAAGGATGTGGTGCTTACCGTCCTTGAGCGCTTCACGGTGAAAGGGAACGTCAACTGCGCCTTCGAATACACCGGAGAAGGGGTGAAGAGCCTGGACGTCCCCAGTCGTTCCACCATCTGCAACATGGGGGCGGAATGTGGCGTGACCACCAGTGTGTTTCCCAGCGATGAGGTGACCCGGAAGTTCCTGAAGGCGCAGGGACGCGAAGCCGACTGGAGCGAGCAGAAAGCCGATGTCGATGCCGTCTATGACGGACTCTTCGAAATCGACCTTTCCCAGGTCGAGCCGAAAGCGGCCTGTCCCCATAGTCCCGGCAATATCAAGAACGTCAGAGAGCTCGCCGGTATGCCGGTCAACCAGGTGCTCATCGGCTCCTGTACCAACTCCAGCTACACCGACCTGGTCAAGGTCGCCCAAGTGTTGGATGGCCACACCGTCGCTCCCAACGTGGAGCTCGGAGTAGCTCCGGGCAGCCGGGAAGTGCTTGAGATGATCAGCAGGGACGGTACCTTGGCCAAACTGGTACAAAGCGGTGCCCGTATCCTGGAGAGTGCCTGTGGCTTCTGCATCGGCAACCACCAGAGTCCCGGGACCGACGCTGTCTCGCTACGGACCAGCAACCGTAACTTTGAAGGAAGAAGCGGGACGAAGAGCGCCCAGCTGTATCTGGTCAGTCCGGAGACTGCCGCGCTGGCCGCCATCTACGGCAAGATAGCCGATCCTTTGCGGGAGCAAGCAATCAAGGCTCCGTCTGCCGAGGTGCCAGAGCAGTATGCGACGGACGATGGCATGCTGATTTTCCCGCCTGAGGATGGAAGCAAGGTAGCGGTAAAGAGAGGTCCCAATATCGGTGAACCCCCGAAAGGGGATCCGATGCCAAGGACCTTGACGGGAGAGGTGGCCATCAAGGTGGGAGACAAGATCACCACCGACCACATCATGCCCGCCGGCCCGCGGTTGAAGTTCCGTTCCAACATTCCCGTCTATGCGAACTATGTCTTCGAACATGTCGATCCGACCTTTGCCGGCCGTTGCCTGGCAAACAAGCAAAAAGGGATACCCAACGTGATTGTCGCAGGCCTCTCCTATGGACAGGGCTCCAGCCGTGAGCACGCCGCCATTTGCCCGATGTACCTGGGCGTGAAGGCGGTGATCGCCCGTTCGATCGAGCGCATCCATCAGGCCAACCTGTGCAATTTCGGCATCGTCCCGCTCACGTTCCAGAACGAGGAGGACTACCAGGCAATCTCCCAAGGGGACCAGATTGAGATTGCCGATTTGTATGGGGGAGTGAAGAGCGGCAAGGTCGAGTTGCAGGACTTGACCAACGGCAAGACCATCATCCTGGACTGTATCACCAGTACCGAGCAGAAGGAGATGCTTTTTGCCGGCGGCCTGCTCAACCTGCTGAAAAAGTGATTACAGGAAGGGGATGAACTCCCGGAAATCGGAAAGCCGGCCTCGTACTCCCGCAATCGGGGCCGGATGGGTATCGTTGACAACTTGCCAGACCTGGTCCACCTGCGCCGAAAGCGCCGCCTGGATTCCCTGCAGGGAATCCTCGAACACCACTACGGAACGGGGCCCATGGCCGAGCGCCTTGCAGGTGTCGAGATAGATGTCAGGCATGGGCTTGCCTCGGCGTTTTCCGTCATCGCAGACAATCGCATCCATCAGTTCCAGTACCGGCCACCAGGAACGGTACATATCCATGTTCCGTTTCGGTGCGCTGGTGGCGATGGCGAGGAGGTATCCGTTCTTCTTGGCCTGGTCGAACAACTCGACAGCCCCGGGAGCGAGGGAAGGGGAACCGGCTGTCAGGCAGAGTCTGGCGTACAGGTCTTCCTTCTCGTCTACCACTTCATTCACCTTGGGGTCTTCCAGCGGGAGGCCAAGAAAATAGGCGGCAGTAACGCCGCTGGTCCTGCCGTCAAGGCGCGCCATCTCCTCTTCGGAGTAAGGCACGCCCCGATAGCGGAGTGAAATCTCATTCCAGGCAGCCAGATTGAACCTGCTGTCCCAGAACAAGGTCCCGTTGCAATCGAAGACGAGCGCCTTAGCGTTGTTCAAGCGGCACCACCTTGCGCTCTGCAGGCCCGGTGTACATCTGTCTTGGCCTGCCAAGCTTCTGGCTCGGGTCGTGATGCCACTCGAGCCAGTGGGCGATCCATCCAGGAAGTCTGCCCATGGCGAAGAGCACGGTCAGCATGTTTTCCGGAATCCCCATGCCGTGGTAGATGATGCCGGTGTAGAAATCGACGTTCGGGTAGAGATGGTGGCTGATGAAGTAGTCGTCGTGCAACGCGCGGTCTTCCAGCTCGAAGGCAATCTGCAGCAGCGGGTCGTTGGTCTCTTTGGTGCCAAGCAGTTCTTTGCACAGCTCCTTTGCGATTTTTGCGCGGGGATCGTAGGTCTTGTAGACCCGGTGGCCGAAACCGAAGAGGCGGAAGGGATCGTTCTTGTCCTTCGCTTTGGCGACCACCTGGTCGATGGTCATGCCGGAGTTGTTGATCGCATCCAGCATGGCAAGCACCGCCTGGTTGGCTCCGCCATGCTTGTCCCCCCACAGGGCGCAGACACCGGCGCAGACGCTGGCGTACAGGTTGGCGCCACTGGAGGCAATCAGACGTACCGCGCTGGTGGAGCAGTTCTGTTCATGGTCGGCGTGAAGGATCAAGAGCTGGTTCAGCGCTTTGACATGAAGCGGATCCGGGTGGTAGTCGTTGACCGACGTGTGGAACATCATGTTCAGGAAGTTCTCGCAGTAGGAGAACTTGTAGGAAGGCTCCACGAAGTCCAGACCGTTCATCTGCCGGTAGCTATAGGCGGCGATGGTGCGCATCTTCGAGAGCAGACGGGTCACCGTCAGGTCGATGTTTTCCTCGGGGTCTCGGTCGGCCATTTCTGGATAGAAAGCGGAGAGCGACGCGACCATGGCTGCAAGGATTGACATCGGGTGGGCGTTGGCAGGGTAGGCACGGAAAAAGTTGCGCATGTCCACATGCAGCAGGGAGTGCCTGTTGAGCAGGTCTTGGTACATCTGGCGTTCATGCAGGTTGGGGAGCTCGCCCTTGATCAGGAGATAGGCCACCTCGACAAAATCGCAGTGCTTGACCAGGTCCTCGATATTGTACCCTCGATACCGGAGAACGCCTTTCTCGCCGTCGATATAGGTGATGCCGGACTGGCAGGAACCGGTATTCACATAGCCGGGGTCATAGGTAATCACTCCGGTCTGCTTGCGAAGGCCGGAGATATCCAGCCCTTCTTCTCCCATGTTGTCGGTTAGCAGGGGAAGGCTGATCTTCCGACCATCTTTGAAACACAGTTCGGCTCCCTCTTTGTCACACGTCATAGCGCACCCTCCCACGGATTCTCAGTATGGGACTGTACCAGTCTTGTGTTGATAGTATCGTTTTTGTTCCATTGTGCAAATAGCCTTGATCTCTGGGCGAAACTTGCCTTTTCCTGGGAAAATGGCGATGATGGAAGCGAGGTGGCTATGGCTGGCAAATGGAAACTCGCAGAAGAAGAGGTGGTGGATCTCGCCGAATTCTTCAAGGTCTTTGGAGATCCGACGAGGCTGAAAATCCTCTTTGTGCTCCAGGAAGGGGAAACGGACGTGACCAGCCTCTGTGAGGAAGTCGGTCTCCAGCAGAGTACTGTCAGCCAACAGTTGAAACTGCTACGGGCCCGCCGCTTGGTCAAATGGCGGAAAGAGGGGCGGAACGTGCTCTACCGCCTGAACGACGAGCATATCCAGCGGATCCTTGCCCTTGGCAGCGAGCACTACGAGGAACTCAACTGACCATCAGTAGAGTTCCCTCTTCTCCTTGGCATAGTCCTCGAAGAGCTTGATGGTGACTTCCCGTCCTTCGTGGTGGATCTTCAGCACCCTGTCATCCTTGCAATCATGCTTCATGAAGTCGTAGATGTCGTCGTCGCGGAAGCCGATTGTGGCTGCGTCCTTCGCCGTGGATCCATACCAGATTTCCCTGATGTTGGACCAGATTACCGCTCCCATGCACATCGGGCAGGGATAGCAGGTGGTGTAGAGGACGCACCCGGAAAGGTCATGCGTGCCACGTGCCTTGCATGCAGTCCGGATCGCGTTGATCTCCGCATGGGCGGTCGGGTCATTGCTGCCCAGAACCGTGTTCGAGGCGACATACATCGTTCCATCAGGAGCTACAACCGCCGCGCCGAACGGACCCCCGATACCCTCGGTCATCGTTTGTCTCGCCCGCTCTACGGCGGCTTGCATGATGGTTTGCGTGTCCATTGTGTTCCTCCAGCTAAAAAAGTATAACAAGCCAAAAGGAGGCGTGCAAAAGAAAATGCACCAAACGACGATGGCATGGGAAATCCGCCAGCGCCTGCTCCAGCATCCGGAGCGGAACGGGCTGATGTTGCTCGACACCCAGAGCGACTCGATGGAAATCGAAGGGGTGCTGGTGCTGCAGCATGGCCATCGCTGGCAGGTGCTCCCAGGAGGGGATCCTGCCGCGTATTCCCGGGTCTGCTCGGAAATCCGCCGTCGGCAGGATTGGTACGTCGTCATCGGCGACCAGCAAATGATGCAGCTCATGGCGTTTGACACCATCGAGCTGGAACGTACGTATTTGCTTCGTGGAGAACCCCGGGGACAAGCTTCCTTCCCGGTACAGGCATTGTCCGTGAAGGACTTTCCTGACATTGGGAACCTGGTGGCTTCCGTGCAGGAGTTCGGTGGTTCCTTCCGGCCGGCCAAGCTCAGGGCGGAACTGGAGATGGGACAACCCTTCCTTGGAGTGCGGCTTTCCGGCAGTCTTGTCGGTTGCCTGCGCATCGAGGAAAAAGAAGAAATCGCCGGAGTTTTCTCCTTGTGTGTCGATCCGCGTTTCCGGGGAAGGGGAATCGCCACCAGCCTGATTGTCTCCGCTTCCCGTATGATGCGTCCCCGTCCCTTGTTCCTGACCACCCACAATCCCGCAGCCGAACGATTATACCGCTTTCTCGGATTCCAGATGGGTTGCGACCTCTTCTTGGGCACGAAAAACCCGCCAGCCCGGGAGCCAGCGGGTAGTGAAAGCAGCTTGCGCAAAGCTTAGAGCACGAGACCATCCCGCTTCGCGCTGGCAATCAGGCGTAGCGCGTTGATGTTGATGAAACCCTTGCAGTCGACCGGATGATAGCCGCCAGCCTTGTCCATGGAGCCAAGGTCCTGGTTGTAGAGCGAGCAGGGACTTTCCACTCCGGCAAAATCGACATTGCCCTTGTACAGTCTCACCTTGCTGGTACCGGTCACATGCTTCTGGCTCTGCTCGAAAAGGGCGGTCAGCATGTTGAAATCGGGGGCATGCCAGTAGCCGTTGTAGATCAGGTTGGCGTAGATCGGGCTCAGCATGTCTCGCAGATGCATGGCTTCCTTGTCCATGGTGATGCCCTCGAGGTTGTGGTGGGCCTTCCAGAGGATCGTGCATCCCGGAGTCTCGTAGACGCCTCTGCTCTTGATGCCGATGTAGCGGTTCTCCACCATGTCGACCCGTCCGATTCCGTTGTCGTGCCCCACCTTGTTCAGGTACAGCAGCATCTCGAGCGGATCGGTGACCGTAGTGCCGTCCTGCTCGTTGACCACCTTGACCGGCGTTCCATCCTGGAAGGTGAAGGTCAGGTAGGTATAGGCGTCAGGGGCGGATTTCGGGCTGACCGTCAGGCTATAGACATCCTCGGGGCACTCCTTGGATGGATCCTCGAGGATGCCGGCCTCGTGGCTGATATGGATCAGGTTCTCATCCTCGGAATAGGGCTTCTTGGCTGTTACCTTGATGGGAATGTTGTTCGCTTTCGCGTAGTTGATCAGGTCGGTTCTTCCCTCGAAGGTGGAAAGCCATTCCGGGTCCTTCCACGGGGCGATGATCTTGACGTCTGGCATGTGCATGTAATAGCCGAACTCGAACCGTACCTGGTCGTTGCCCTTGCCGGTGGCGCCGTGGGCGACGATGTTGGTGCCTTCGGCCTTGGCGATCTCAATCTGCTTCTGGGCGATGATGGGGCGCGCGAGACTGGTGCCCAGCATGTAGGTGCCCTCGTAGATGGCATTGGCCTTCATGGCCGGGAAGACATAATCGGTCACCAAGTCATGGCGCAGGTCGCAGACGTAGACTTTGCTGGCGCCGGTCGCATAGGCCTTCTTCTCCACAGCGTCAAAATCTTCCTGCTGGCCGACATTCCCGACGTAGGCGATGACCTCATAGCCCTTGTTGACCAGCCATTTCAAGATGACAGACGTATCGAGACCGCCGCTATAGGCGAGAACAACTTTTTCTTTCTTCATGGGACATTCCTCCATCAACGCTCTGTGTTGATGGCCACCATCGTATATGTATGCAAATAAAAATGCAATACATAGATGAATAAAATTACAGAAAATCCTCTCTATATATGTATAAATATGGGAAAAATCGGGAGTATTCAAAAATTAACGCATATTAAATGTATATTCTAAATGGGAAATTTTGCATAGTAAGTTGCATTTACATGCAATGATGGGCCTGTTGCCATCAGAAGCGGGATTTGGATACATTGGGGACATGAAACTCATCATCGCAAGCGATATCCATGGCAGCGCTCCCCAGACGGAGAAGCTGCTTGACGTTTTCCAGAAAAGCGGCGCCGAGAAGCTGGTGTTGCTCGGAGACATCCTCTATCACGGTCCACGCAACGACCTTCCCGAAGGGTACAACCCGAAGAAAGTGATCAGCCTGTTGAATCCCATGAGAAATCGGATTCTCTCCGTACGGGGAAACTGCGAGGCGGAGGTGGACCAGATGGTGCTTGAGTTCCCGGTCCTGGCCGATTACGCCGTCCTTGTGGTCGACGGACTGACCATCTACCTGACCCATGGACACCGCTACAACGCCGAACACATGCTTCCCATGGGCAAGGGAGAACTCCTGCTGCACGGCCATACCCACATCCCGGGAATCTGGCACGTGGGGGAGCACACCATTCTCAACCCCGGTTCCATCTCCATCCCCAAAGGAGGTTTCAAGCCATCCTACATGCGCTACGAGGACAGGCGTTTCTCCATCCGTACCTTTGAAGGCGAGGAACTATTCTCCTATCAGGCATGAACCACAAGGGGGCAAAACGGGAATGGTGTCCGCGCATTTGTAGTAACGAACCAGTCAAAAGGGAGACGCCATTTCCATGAGCGGCCGGCAGAACCGGGCGCAAACAGGTGACTGTGGCAGAAGGCGCCGTTATGATCGGGAAACAACCCATCATGTATTGCCGCTATGCTCCTTGTAGTTTTTCATCAGAACCTGTTGTAGGTGACAAGTAACACAATTGGCTCAAATCAGGTTTTGGGGGATAGCGAGCTTGCAGAAACATCGTCCGCCCCCGAAGTTCCTCTGAACGGCAGGTTTGGACGATGCCATCCGGATGTGAGGCAAGAATCGACGTCCTCACCTGGAAAATGGGCGTTCTTTGCCATCCACACATGGCTGTGGTATGCTTGAGGCATGAGCAAGCAACTTCTTCCCATCATGACGGAAAACAACTCGTTCTCGAATCTCAGGGAGAGCGGGTGCATCTATG
>OMYY01000070.1 GCA_900315435.1 uncultured Spirochaetaceae bacterium | reverse complement strand
ATGTCGTAGCGGATGCTGCCGTGCTCCCTGTCCGAGCGCTCCCTGTCGCCCCGGTTGACGCCGAACGACAGGGGGTCCTCCAGGTAGGGCAGGACCTGCTTCCAGTTCATGTGGGCGAAGTCGTCGATGAACTGGCTGGCGATGTAGGCGAGGATCTCCTTGTTCATCAGCCGGTCCTTCAGTTCCTCGTCGACAAGGGTGCCTTCCTTTGCATGATACATATATCACCTCCACACTACCATACCGGCGTTCTCGGAGGTTTGATGCATGGGAAAAGGGAAAAGATTCCGGATTATGGACACAACATGTTGCAGGAAAAGGAAATAAAATCATCAACAAATCTTTGCCCACACAGGGAGGCAGACTCCATCAAGGCTCGCCATCCCGCAAAGGCCTGATTTGAACCAAGGAAAAGGGGTACTTGACGGTTATTAGATTGTATGCTATTTAATTTTGTGAAATTAAAAAATACCAGAAGGAAGGAACAGAATGGCTGGAATGTACGATTTGCATGTGACAGATAGGGCGGGAAAGGATGTTGCGCTTTCCGATTACCGGGGAAAGGTGCTTCTGATTGTCAACACGGCTACCGGTTGCGGTTTCACTCCCCAGTACGAGGCTCTGGAGAACCTGTATGAGGAATGCAAGGAAAAAGGCTTCGAGATTCTGGATTTTCCCTGCAACCAGTTTGGCGGCCAGGCTCCTGGCAGCGCTGATGAGATCCACCAGTTCTGCACGCTGAAGTACCACGCGAGCTTTCCCCAGTTCAAGAAGGTCGAGGTCAACGGTGAGGGTGCCGACCCGCTCTTCTCCTATCTGAAGGAGCAACAAGGGTTCAAGGGCTTTGACGGTAGCGACAAGAAGACGGTCGCATTCATGAACGAGTTTGTTGCCAAGCAACATCCCGACTATCAGACGACCAGCGATATCAAGTGGAACTTCACCAAGTTCCTGGTAGACCGTCAGGGCAATGTGGTGGCCCGCTTCGAGCCTACCCACGACATGTCCGACGTCCGTTTGCAGGTCCTTTCCCTGTTGGGCTGACCATCCTGGTCTCCCGGTTGTGGAAAGAGGGTTGGTGCGATATTGTGAGAACGGGACATGGGTGTCCCATGATGAAGGAGAAATGCTATGGAAATCATTGAGTTGAACAGTCAGAACTTCGCGAAAGAGGTGGAGCAGGCGTCCCAGCCGGTGCTGGTGGATTTCTGGGCTCCGTGGTGCGGTCCCTGCAGGATGCTGAGTCCGCTCGTCGACCAGATTGCCCAAGAGCACGACGAGTTCAAGGTCTGCAAGGTCAATGTCGACGAAGAGGGTGATCTTGCCGCCCGTTTCGGGGTCAGTTCGATTCCGACCCTGCTGGTGTTCAAGAACGGCGAGTGCGTCAACCAGTCCGTCGGCTTTATCCCGAAGGACCGCGTCCTCGCTCTGGTGCAGGGCTGAGCCATGGCCGATATCGTCATCATCGGAGCCGGCACTGCGGGGCTGACAGCCGCCATCTACGCCCGCCGGGCGGGCAAGAGTGTGACGGTTCTCGAGGCCGCCACCTATGGCGGGCAGATTGTCAATACTCCCGATATCGAGAACTACCCCGGTATCAAGCACATATCCGGCTTCGATTTCGCCACCGGTCTGTATGACCAGGCGACCAGTCTGGGAGCCGAGGTGCTTTTCGAGAAGGCGGTCTCGATTGGGGACCGTGACGGAGGCAAGGTGGTACGTACTGTCCTCGGGGAGTACCCCTGCAAGGCGGTTATCATCGCCACTGGAGCGAAGAACCGTCCGCTGGGGCTGGAGGAAGAGGCCAGGCTGGTCGGCCATGGCGTCTCCTACTGTGCCACCTGCGACGGCATGTTCTTCAAGGGCAAGGATGTGGCGGTCAACGGTGGTGGCAACACGGCGGTGGAGGATGCGCTCTATCTTTCCGGCCTTTGCCGGAAGGTCTACGTGGTCCACCGCCGCGACCAGTTCCGCGCCGACGCAAGCGACGTCGCCAAGCTCAAGGCCAAGGAGAATGTCGAGCTGGTGCTGGACAGCACGGTCACCGACCTAGTTGGCGAGAAGAGCCTGAGCGCCGTCGAGGTGACTGACAAGAAAAGCGGGCAAAAGCGTGAGATTCCAGTCTCCGCCCTGTTTGTCGCCATCGGGCAAGTTCCTGACAACACAGCCTTCGCCAACGAGGTGGAGCTGGACGAGAAGGGGTATGTCCTTGCGGGCGAGGATTGCCTGACGCGCAGCCCGGGTGTGTTCGTCGCTGGCGACTGCCGGACGAAAACGTTGCGCCAGCTGACCACCGCAGCCAGCGACGGGGCGATCGCGGCAAGCGCCGCCTGTGCCTTTATCGGCTGAAGTGCTCTGTGTCCCGTGGGTTGCAAGCGGATGGAAGCGATTCCATCCGCTTGTCTTGTTTTTTTGAGCCGGTCTACACTACGAAAGGATTCTCCAGAGGAGAAAACACATGCGAAAAACAAAGATTATCTGTACCATCGGTCCTGCCAGTTCGTCGGAAGAGGTGTTGAAGAAGATGGTCGAAGCGGGCATGAACGTGGCCCGACTGAACTTCTCTCACGGCGACCACGCGGAGCATCTGGAGAAAATCCGGACCATCAAGAAGGTCCGTGACGAGCTGCACCAGCCGATTGCCATCATGCTGGATACCAAGGGTCCCGAGTACCGCACCGGGACCTTCAGGAACCATAGCGTCACTGTCCGGGAGGGGGATACGTTCACCTTCACCGCCGACGAGTGCGAAGGGGACGAGAGGCACTGCTCGGTCAGCTACAAGCCCTTTGCCAAGGGTTTGCAGAAGGGGGACCGGATCCTGGTCGCCAACGGACAGCTGGTCTTCGCGGTCGATCATATCGAGGGCGACAGCGCCGTCTGCACGGTGCTTTTCGGGGGAGTGATGGGCGACCACAAAAGCATGAATTTCCCCGGAGTGGTGCTGCAGAAGGATTTTCTCAGCGAGCAGGACAAGAGCGACCTGCTCTTCGGCATCGAGAACGACATCGACTTCGTCGCCGCATCGTTCGTCTCTAACGGCGAGGACGCCAGACAGATGCGGTCTTTCCTGGACGAGCACGGGGGTGGTGATATCGACATCATCGCCAAGATCGAGAACGCCTCGGGCGTCGGGCATATCGAGGATATCTGCAAGGTGGTCGACGGAATCATGGTCGCCCGTGGCGACCTTGGCGTGGAGATTCCCTACAACGAGGTGCCTGTCATCCAGAAGAAGATTGTCGACCAGTGCCGTCTGATCGGCAAGCGGGTCGTCGTCGCGACCGAGATGCTGGAGTCGATGATCGAGCATGTCCGTCCGACCCGGGCGGAGGTGAGCGATGTTGCGAACGCCGTCTATGACGGTGCCAGCGCCATCATGCTCAGTGGCGAGACGGCCGCCGGAAAGTTTCCGGTCGAGGCGGTGAAGACGATGAGCGAGATCGCCGAGTATACGGAGGAACACCTGAACTTCGTCGACCGCTTCCTCCATAGGCCGTACCAGACCCATACCGACCTTGACGCGGTCAGCCACGCTGCCTGCATGCTTGCCTTCGACCTGAAGGCAAGCTGTATCGCCGTCAACTCGGTCAGCGGCCTGACGGCTCGCATGGTCAGCCGGTTCCGGCCGCCGATGCAGATCATCGGCATCACCACGACTCCCCGCGCCTACCGCAAGCTGGCGCTCAGCTGGGGCGTGCTTCCCCTGTTGTGCCACAGCTACGACTCCATCGACGTGGTCTTCTTCCACGCCATGCAGGAGGCGGGCCGCATCCTGCATCTGAAGGATGGGGACAAGGTGGTCCTGACCGGAGGACGTATCGGAGCGGGGCAGGGTCGCAGCAACATGATCAAGGTCGATTCCTACCATCCGGACCAATTGTCGAGATAGGCATCTGTGGAACGAATGCGAGGGAAGGCGGTTGCCTTCCCTCGTTTGCTTGTTGGAGTGCGTTTCTGTCACATCAGCGGAGCGAACATCCTCAGCACCAGCTGTCCGAAGCGCAGGCCGGCCTTGCGGCCTGTCGCGTAGAGCTGGGACACTTCACGGCTGTGCCCCTGCACCTGGACCAGGTCGTCACGGATTTCGGTGACCGCTTTGCAGTTGAAGAAGAAGCAGCCATCCTCGAAGTGGTGGAAAAGGGAACGGTAATCCAGGTTGATGGTTCCGCAGGTCGCCATCAGGTTGTCCGCCACGCACATCTTCGCATGGCAGAATCCCGGGGTGTACTCGTAGATCCGCACGCCGTTGCGCGCAAGGGCATGGTAGTAGGAGCGGGTCACGCCGTAGACCACCTTCTTGTCCGGGATGCCCGGGGTGACGATCCTCACGTCGACTCCACGTTTGGCTGCCAGACCCATGGCGTGGATCATCTCGTCGGTCAGGATCAGGTAGGGAGTGATGAACCAGACAAAGTCGCGGGCTTGGTTGATGATGGAGATATAGACGTTTTCTCCCACAAGCTCGCCATCCACCGGGCTGTCGGCATAGGGCTGGATGAAGGCTCCCTGCTCCTTTGCCTGGTAACAGGACTCGTGGATGTAGTGTTCGATATGCTCGACATCGTTTTCCTCGTGCTTCACCGCGTTCCACATCTCCAGAAAGATTGCCGTCAGCGAGCAGACGCCGTCCCCCTCCAGCCTGATTCCGGTATCCTTCCAATGGCCGTATGGGTGGGTGATGTTGAAATACTCGTTGGCGATATTGTACCCGCCGGTATAGCCAACCTCGCCATCGATGACGGTGATCTTGCGATGGTCGCGGTTGTTGAGGAACAGGTTCGCCACAGGGACGACCGGGTTGAAGACACGGCAACGGATGCCAAGCGCCTTCAGATGTCCGATGAAGTTGACCGTGATGAAGCCGATCGAACCCACGTCGTCATAAATTACCCTGACCTCGACTCCCTCCTTGACCTTCTCTGCCAGGATTTTCTCGATGCGGAGCCAGGGTTCGGTGTGCTCGATGGCGTGATATTCCAAAAAGATGAAACGTTTGGCTTTCCTCAAATCATCCAGTTGCGCCTCGAGCCCCTTTGCGGCATCGTCATAGTAGGAGATATCGGTATTGGTGAAGAGCGGGAAGCCTGCTTGGGAGGAGAGATAGTTGCTGATGGTGGCGGCCTGGGGATACGACTCCCTGGCCTCTCTGAGCAATGCCCGGTCATCAGGTTTCAGAAGCCTGAGCTGCTTGTCGATCGCCTGATAGCGGCGCTCCATGCGCTTTGTCGAGCCCGACAGGCCTACCATCAGGTAGAGTGTGGCGCCGGCAATGGGGAACAGCAGGATCAGGACAATCCAAGGGGTTTTCATCGAGCTGGTCTTGTATTGGCTGTAGATGCCCAGCACGAGCAACAGCGCGATGATACGAGTTGTATAGGAGATCCACTCGGCGTGCTCGTTGACGCGGGTGACGACCAGGACGATGCTGGCGACCTCGAAAATGATTGCCAGCCCGGTGAAGGTCAGGCGTCCCACGCCGTTTTTCACAGACTGCTTGTTTTCTAATGTCTTGAATCCCGCATGTTTCATACTGCAACCAGCTTATCCCAATCAAACGGAGTCTACAAGGTTCATGCTTGGTCTCTCCGTAGAAACAAAAAGGGGTTCAAATCTGTAGTTTGCGTGGTAACCGGTTTTATGAGTGCTTGCGGGAACATCGTTCATGGTCGAGGCAACAAGCTTCTCCGAGTTCCCACAGGCCGGCAGTCTGAACGGTGCCATCCGGATGTGAGGCAAGAACCGATGTCCGTACCGGAAAATGGGCGTTCTTTGCCACAAGTACAGGGCTGTAGTATGCTTGAGGCATGCAGACCCTAGGACAAAAAATCACGACGTCGTACAGCTCCTTCGAGACGATCCGGAAGGAAGGATACCTGTACGTGGATAAGACCGCGTACCTGTATCGCCTCGTGACGGGGTCGGACATGTATTTCCTCTCCCGTCCCCGCCGTTTCGGGAAGTCCCTGACGGTCTCCACGTTGGAGGCGGTCTTCCAGGGCAGGAGGGAGCTGTTCAAAGGCCTTGCCATCGACAAGACGGACTACGACTGGAAGCCTTACCCTATCATCCACATCGACTTTGGGGACTGTCCGTTTGACACGCCGAAGGAGCTGGACAGCTGGCTCTGCGACCTTGTGCTACGGATCGCCAAGGGGAACGGGGTCGTCGTGGAAGGGATGCGGAACTCGGCCGTCCTGTTCGCCAATCTTCTTGAGGCTCTGTCCAGCCGGGAAGGGAAGGTCGTGGTGCTGGTCGACGAGTACGACAAGGTGCTGTCGGACAACGTC
>OMYY01000031.1 GCA_900315435.1 uncultured Spirochaetaceae bacterium | reverse complement strand
CGGTTTCAGGGACACCCAGTACTTCTTCTACAAGATCTACGAGAACTCCCGCAAGCCAACTCAAAACTGGCTATCCCACAAAATTCTGATTTGAACCTACAAGATCTACGAGAACTCCCGCAAGCCAACTCAAAACTGGCTATCCCACAAAATTCTGATTTGAACCAAAATTCTGATTTGAACCAAAAAAAGGGTCCTGCAGGAACCTGCAAGACCCAAGGCTTATCATCTCCAACTGGAATCGAACCAGTGTTCTGAGAATGAAAATCTCATGTCCTAACCCCTAGACGATGGAGACAGGCGATGTGAGCCGCGAAGGATTCGGACCTTCGACCCACGCCTTAAAAGGGCGTTGCTCTACCAACTGAGCTAGCGGCCCGCTCGAAACAAGCCACTTATACCACGATTTGCCATTTTATGTAAAGGGCAAAGCGGGAAAAACGGCGTTTTTACCGCCCGAGCAGTCGAAGGCACATGTCAGGATTGTTGGTAATCACCCCACGCACACCCCATGCCATCAGCTTACGCATCCGCTCCTCGTCGTTGATGGTCCAGACATTCAGTCCGATGCCAAGCTTCCTGCACTCCTCGACCACCTCGTCGTTGAGCAATACGAAGTCCGGATGAAGGAACTGCATCGAATGGTCGACCGCCTGGTAGGCAAGGTGCCTGACCGGCGTCTCCTCATAGAGCAGGCCGCACGGGATTTCGGGGGCCAGAGTCTTGCAACGCACAGCGGAAAGCCAGTTGAAAGAGCTGAAGATCACCTTTTTCTCCAAACCGAAACGACGGATCATCTCGATGGTCTTTTGCTCGATATCGACGTACCAGCTGCGGTTCGTCTTGATCTCGATATTGGTCACCATGTCGCTCTTCCGGGCGAAAGCGCAGTATTCCTCGAATGAGGGGATCGTCACGTCATAGGCGTCATCCTTTGTCTTGGATGCCTTGATGTGCTCAAGCTCGCTCCTGGTGTAGTCGCTGACCACACCCTCTTTCCCTGTGGTCCTGAGCAATTTCTCGTCATGGATGACCATCAACTCCCCATCCTTGCTCAAATGGACGTCCAGCTCGACACCATCGCACCCAAGTTCCTCCGCCTTCTGAAAGGCAAGCATCGTGTTTTCCGGATACTTTCCCGAAAAACCTCTATGTCCATACACGTACATCAGATTCCTTCTCCTTATCATGCGACTGCCATGTACAGGCCAATCGCGAATGTGGTGGCCGTGCAGAACCCCCACAGCCATACCGGCGCCAAACCGCCCCCGCGGCTACCCTCCACAGGAAGCACGCTCTTCGGGTATTTTTCCAGATACAGGACGCCGACCCTGTCTCCCGGGGCGTACCGGAACACCCGGTTTCCACCCAAGATACGCATGTGCGAGCGGACAACCAGCTCGATCGGACTCTTTCCCTCGACCGAAACGACGAGCACATAATCACAATCGAACGAACCGTCCACTCTCCCATGGAACTTATGCCACCCGGTCGGAATCGCGTGCTTGACGGCGATGATCTCCGCCTGCCGCGCCAACCCATGGTGGCGTACCTGCCATTCACGCCAGGACGAGACAAGCATCCAGACACTCAGGATGCACATGACCACGTCCAAGGCAAAGGCGATGCTCATTCCTTTTCGCCTCTGGTCTTCTCCATCGCGGCATCCTCGACATGCCTGATCCTGGCACATGCCACGAAATGGGCCGGCTCGACCTCGACCAATGCGGGATCGTGCTCGCGGCACACGTCGCAGGTATAATCGCAACGGGAGCAGAACCGGCATTCATCGGGAAGATTCACCGGGCTGGTGATCTCGCCCCTGATCAGCCGTCTTGCCGGGCGGTCCTTGCCGACGATGGGAACCGGAACCGCCTCGAGCAAGGCCTTGGTATACGGATGCAGCGGACGCTCGAAGATCAGGTCCGCCGGAGCCTTCTCCACCATCTGGCCCAGGTACATGACGGCGATATCGTCCGAAAAATACTTGACGACCGCCAGGTTGTGGGTGATGAAGATGTAGGTCAGGCCGAACTCCTTCTGCAGGCTCTTGAGCAGGTTCAGGATCTGCGCCTGGATGGAGACATCCAAGGCGCTGACCGGCTCGTCACAGACAATCAGCTTGGGATTGACCGCCAAGGCCCTGGCGATACCGATACGCTGCCGACGACCGCCATCCAGCTCGTGCGGATAGGTATTCACATACCGTCTCGCCAAGCCGACGATATCCATCAGCTCCAGCGTCCGCTTCTCGATCTCTGCCTTGCCCTGCATCAGCTTGTGCTCGATGATCGGCTCGCTGATCAGCTGCATGACGCTCTGACGGGGATCCAGGGAAGAGAACGGATCCTGGAAAATCATCTGCATCTGGACACGCAGCTTGCGCATCTGCCTGACGCTGTAGTTCGTGATGTCCTGTCCGTCGAAAATGATCTTTCCGCTTGTCGGGTTGATCAGTTTCAAAATCACCCTTCCCGTGGTGGACTTGCCGCATCCGGACTCGCCGACAATGCCGAGGGTCTTGCCCTTCTCCACGGAAAAGCTCACCCCGTCGACCGCGTGCAGCATGCCCCGCGGCGTGGTGAAATACTTGGTCAGGTTCTCGACCTTCAGAATCGTTTCAGCCATTCTGCTTTTCCTCCTGGATACGGTGGCAGGCTACCAGATGGGTATCGCTCACCGGCAGCAACTCGGGAATCTCCCGGAAACAGCGCTCGGTCGCGTGCGGACAACGGGGAGCGAAGCTGCATCCCGTGATCTTCTCCATCGGGTTCGGCATCATGCCTTTGATCGGTTGCAGCTCCTCACCCCGCTTGCGCAGGTTGGGCAGGGAGTTGAAAAGGCCCACGGTGTAGTCGTGGAGCATGTGGTTGAAGACATCGTCGGCGGTACCGATCTCGACGATCTTGCCACTGTACATGACCGCAACATCGTCGCAGGTCTCGGCAACGACACCCAGGTCATGGGTGATCAGCAGCATCGACATGTCGCGGTCCTGGATCAGCTGTTTGATCAACGAGAGCACCTGCGCCTGGATGGTCACATCAAGGGCCGTGGTCGGCTCGTCGGCAATCAGCAGACGGGGATGGCAGGCAAGGGCGATGGCGATGACGACACGCTGCTTCATGCCACCGGAGAACTGGTGGGGATAATCGCCCGCCCGGCTCTCCGAGATACCCACGAGCTTGAGCATCTCCTTGGCCCGCTGCATCGCCTCTTCCTCGCTGACCTTGTTGTGGAGCATGACGCTCTCGGCAATCTGGCTTCCGACAGTCATGACCGGGTTCAGCGCCGTCATCGGGTCCTGGAAGATCATCGCGACATCATCGCCACGCATCTTCTCCAAAGCCGGGACATCCATGCATAGCACATCCTGTCCGTCAAGGAGGATGCTTCCCTCGCAGATCTTCCCCGGCGGATCGGGGACCAGGTTCAGGATGGACAAGGCGGTAGTCGTCTTGCCGGCACCGGTCTCGCCGACCAGACCGAGCGTCTTCTTCTTGCCGATCGAGAAGCTGATGCCGTTGACCGCGTAGACCACTCCGGCATCCGTATCGTACTCGACTCTCAGGTTCTTGACATCCAAAAGGACTTCCTTCTTCTCTTCCATACCGATGCCCCTATTTCTTCAATTTCGGATCGAGCGCGTCGCGCAGACCGTCACCGAGCAGGTTCAACGCCAGAACAGTGAACATGATCGCCAGTCCGGGGATGACGCAGATGTACGGAGCGTTGCGGATCTGGCTGCGCCCCGACGAGAGCATCGCCCCCCACTCCGGCGCCGGGCTTGGAACGCCGATTCCGAGGAAGGACAGGCTGGAGGCATTGATGATCGTGGTGCCGATGAGCAAGGTCACCTGCACGATGATCGGGGAAAGGCAGTTGGGGATGATGTGCTTGGCGATCACCTTCCAGGTAGGAAGCCCCATCGCATAGGCGCTCTCCACATACTCCTGGCCCCTGATGGTCATGACCGCGGCACGGGTAATGCGCACGAAACCCGTCGCGCAGGTGACGCAGAGGGCAAGCAGCAGGTTGAAGGTGCTGGTTCCCAGCAGGCTGACCACGACGACGGCGATCATGATGTTGGGTACCGCGTAGAGCATGTCGTTGACGCGCATGACGACCTGGTCGATCACCCCGCCGTAGAAACCGGCGAGGGCCCCGAAGATGACGCCGATGACCAGGCCGATGAAGACCGAGCCGCAACCGATGACCAGACTGTATCTCGCCCCGTAGAGCAGGCGGATGAAGATGTCACGCCCCAGCTCGTCGGTGCCGAAGATATGCTCCCGGCTCGGCCACTGCAGGCGTTCCTTGATATTCTGTCCGATCACCTGGGTGTCGTAATCGAAAATGAATCCGCTGAGGACCGCGGCGGCAATCAGGCAGAGCAGGAAGATCATTCCCACCACCGCTCCCTTGTTCTTCAAAAGCCTGCGCCAGGTTTCCTGAAGGAGCGTCCTGCTCTTCAAAGGTTGTTCTTCTTGTTTCTTGCTACCTTCCATATCCTCACCCCTTGTGCGTGTACTGCGCCTTGATGCGCGGGTCGAAGAACGCGTAGACGATATCGACCAACAGGTTGATCAGCACCATCAGCATGGAGCACATGATGATCGAGCCGGTGACCATGGGAGTGTCCCTCTTGCTGATCGACTCGAAAATCAGACGGCCGATGCCGGGCCAGGAAAAGACCGACTCGGCAAGGACGCTCCCGGTCATGACGTTGGACAGCTGCATGCCGATGACGGTGATGATGGGGATCAGCGCGTTAGGCAACGCGTGGCGCCTGATGACGCGCTTCTCCGAGCAGCCTTTTGCCCGGGCGGTGCGGATGTAGTCCTGTCGGATCACGTCCAGCATCGATGAACGGGTCGTGCGGGTGATCAGCGCGGCCAGGCCAAGGCCGACGGTAAGCGCCGGCAGGACCAGCGACAGCGGCCCGCTCTTGCCTCCCGAAGGGAACCACTTCAGCTTCAGGGAGAACACGATGATCAGCATCAAGCCCAGCCAGAAGTTGGGCATGGAGACGCCGAACAGGGCGAAGATCATGCCCAAAGTGTCTTTCCAGGTATTCTCGTGGATCGCAGTGTAGATGCCCAAGGGCAACGCGATCAGCGTGGCGATCAAGACAGAGGCGCCAGCGAGCTGCATGGTGTTGGGAAGGCGCTCGATGAAGGTGCGGAACACATCGCGCTTGGTGACATAGGAGGTTCCAAGGTCACCGTGCAGCATGCCGGCCATGTATTTCAGATACCGGATGGGAAAACTTTCTGTAAGGCCGAGGTCGACCCGGATCTGCTGGATCTGGGCGTCGGTCGCGTTTTCCGGCGCAAGGAAAACGGCAGGATCGCCTCCGGTCAGGCTCATGGCGAAATAAATCAAAAGACTCGTTACAAGAATCACCGGGATCATCAGCACCAGGCGCTTGAGTACGTAACGAAACATCGGACACTCCTTGCAATGGCATCCCCCCGCCCGTCATGCGGACGAGGGGATTGGGAAAATGGGTTATTTTGCGATATAAGCGTGAGACCAGTCGTGGTTTCCACCACCGAAGAGGCGCTCACCCTTCAGGTTCTTGTTGTAGGCGATGACCAGGTTGGCGATATACAGAGGCACCTGGGGGCATTCCTCGACGAGCAGCTTCTGCAGCTCGATGCCGTCCTGCATGCGCTTGTCCTGGTCCTTTTCGGTGGCCACCAGGTCGGTCAGCTCGTCCGCACGCTTGTTGCTGTAGTGGTGGTAGTTGCTGCCGCTGCCGGTATAGAAGAGGTCGCGGTAGACGAAGTCGACCTTCGAGTCCTCGTTCCATCTCCACAGGTACAGGTCCTGGGTACCGGCCTTGCAGGTGGACTTCAGGGTCGCGTCGTCGACCATCTGGATCTCGACGTCGATGCCGATCACCTTCAGGTTGGCCTGGATGACCTGTGCGATGTTGGTGTAGGGAGAACTGTTGGCGATCAGTAGCGTGGTCTTGAGTCCGCCGTTGGGATAGCCGGCCTCGGCCATCAGCTTCTTGGCGCGCTCGACGTCATACGGGAAGCCCGGCATCTCGTCATAGAAGCCCCACAGGCCACGGTTCAGGATGGTCGTCTGCGGAGTACCCTTCCCGTCGACGGCAACCTGCAGGACGCTGTCGCGGTCGATGGCGCAGGCGACGGCCTGGCGCAGCTTCTGGTTGTCCCAAGGAGCCTTGGAGACGTTGAAGGCGAAGTAGAACAGGCGGCTTCCCGCGCGCTCGAAGACCGTGATGTTCTTGTCGTCCTGCAGGAAGGAAAGCTCGTTGATCGGCGGGTTGACGCAGACGTCGATCTCACCGTTCTGCAACGCGATGACGCGGCTGGAATCCTCGATGATCGGACGGAAGGTGATGGTGTCGGAGACACCCGGGTCGTCACGCCAGTAGTTGGGGTTCTTCTTCACACGGCAGTACTCGCCCTGGACCCACGCGTCGAACATGTACGGGCCGCTGCCAACATAGTACGGATCCTTCATGCCGCTCTCGTAGGCGTGCTTGCTCTGGATCGAGAGGGGCACGCTGGCGATGGAGGCGATGAACTCGTTGTTGTACTTCTCGATCTCCAGCTCGACGGTATGCGCGTCCACCACGGAGGTGGAGACCAGACCGGCAAGGGCGGAAGAGACGTAGCTGTTCATGGCCATGTCGTAGGTGAACTTCACATCCTCGGCGGTCAGCGGAGTGCCGTCGTTGAACTTGGCCCTCGGATCGAGGTGGAAGACCAGGTGGGTATCATCCTTGTACTCCCAGCTGGTGGCCAGCTCGGGGACGAAGGTTCCTTCGTTGGTGAAACGCACCAGCGTCTGGTGGGTCGTCTTCAGGACGATGTTGTTGATCTGGTCCTGCTGCTTCTGCAGGTCCAGGTTGTTGATATCGGCTGCCGAGCCGATGATCAGGTCCGACTTGTGGGCGGGAATGCCCGACTGGTCGGCCGCGGGAGCAGCTGTAGCGGCGGGCTGTTCCTTCGAACCCGTCGCGAACAGGGCGGAGCTGGCAAGCAGCAGCGCCATAGCGATTGTCAAAGCTTTTTTCATGTAAGACTCCTTCCTTTCGAAGTATTGCTGGGCGAGTGTCAGCTCACATCCGTTTCCCGTGCCAATATCAAAACTGCTGGTAGCGCGGCTCTACCACCACGCCACCGGGCGCAACCACACCTCCATGCTGGATGGACGAGACCAGCAACCCTACCGCCCTGCGGGCAATGGAGTCGATATCCTGGATGGCCATGCTGCAATGCCCCACCACGTCGGCGAACCAAGGCTCCGAAGAACCGGCATAGTCCGGCGAGAAGGAGAAGCCGTCAACCATCAGGTACGAGAAGCGCGTGGCGTCCATCCCCAGCGCCTTCAAGGCCCGCACCAGAAGCGGCAGGTAATAGCCGCTGTGGATGAAAAAGGCATCAGGCAGGCTTTCGGCCGCCTGCAGTGCGCAACACATCGACTGCAGGTCCAGCTCGTGGGTCCCGACATAGGAGAACTCGACCGTCCTTGCGGCAAGCCCGCTGTCCGCCATCGCTTTCCGGTATCCTTCCTTTCGTTCCAGACCTGCGGAGTTGGTCGCGTTGCAGCGGCCGACGAACAGGATATCCCTCTTTCCCCCGTCAATCGCCCTTCTGGTCAAGTCATAGCCCACCTTCTCGTGGTCGCTGGAGACGAAGGGAAGCCCCTTGCCGATCGAGCGGTCGACGCAGACGAACGGGAAATGCTGTTCGGTCATCTCCTGGAAGAGCGGGCCGCTCAACCCGCCCGAGAGCGGAGCGACCAGCATGCCGTCGAACAGGCCGCTGCGGAACAGCTCCATCTCCTTGACCTCGTGCACGGGATCCTCGAAGGTGTTGACCACCATGGTCAGATACCCTGCGTCAGTAGCGTACTTCTGGACGTTGTAGATCAGGTTGCTGAAGAAGCCATACGGGGTGAACGGCGCTAAAAGCCCGATGGTCTTGGTGCTTTTGAGCTTCAGGGACGCGGCGATCTTGTTAGGGACGTACCGGTATTTGCCGGCCACCGCGAGAATCCGTTTCCGTGTCTCCTCGGAGACACGCACCGGACGATTGTTCAGCACCTGCGAAACCATCGAGGGACTTACCCCCGACTCCTTCGCGATTGTCCTGATGTTGATCTCCGCCATGCAGCACACCCCTGAGCAAAACCGTTTTAGCAACGGTACAGAACTGACTGTACCATGGGTTTTTGAAAGAGTCAAAAACTTTTGGAACTATTCAACAATTTTTCATGAAAACCGGTTTAGCAAGGGTTTGTCCCCGAATTCGACCCCACCGGATTCCCCTTCCGCTCCTTTACGAGCGTGCGTAAAGCCGGTACCATTGGTTTCATGGGAAAACGTGTCTTGCTTATGCTTTGGTGGGTGGCCCGCTCCATCGTCCTGGGAATCTGCGTGGGGTGCGCCATGTGGGCGGTCAATACCGGGGTCGGGACAGTGACCGCGTTCAGGGAGTCGCATCCGCTGCTGCTCCTGTCGATTCCGGCAGGAGCCCTGCTTGTCAGCTGGCTCTACCAGGTGCTCGGCCCCTATCTGCGCAGCGGCACCGCCACGGTCATCCAGATGATCAACAACGGCATCTCGGGCGACGCCTACAAGCATGACGCGCAGATGATCAGCGTGAAGATGGCTCCCCTGCTCTTCGTCGCCACCCTCCTCTCCCATCTCGTCGGCGCCTCCACCGGCAAGGAAGGGGCCGGAGTGCAGATTGGCGCGTCGATCGGCAACTATCTTTCCCATGTGGAGGACATGCTGCTGCCCAAACGCTGGGAGCAACACGACGCGACCACCCAGGGTGTCTGGCTGATCATGGGGGCAGGAGCCGCCTTTGGCGCCCTGTTCAACGCCCCGGTCGCCGGCATGCTCTTCGGCCTGCAGTTCTCGGCCCCCGGGGTCAACCGTACCGACGCCTATATTCCTTGTGTCGTCGCCTCGTTCAGCGCCGTCCTTTTTTCCCACAACGTGCTGCACACCGCCACCCTCGCCCCGGCCCTGGCCGAAAGCGTGGCCGCCACGCCGGTCCTGCTGGTGCAGCTTGCGGTGATTGCCGTGGCCATGGGGCTCTTCTGCAAGCTCTTTCTCGGCCTCGCGTCCTTTTGGAGGAACTGGCTCGCTTCCCGCATTCCGGGGGTCTACCGGCCCGTGCTGGTCAGTTCCTCCCTGGCCCTGGTTGTCTCGTTTGCCCTCTACCCGCTTCTCGGCGGCTTTCCGCTCAACGGCCTTTCCGCGGACCTGATCGGCAAGCAGGTCGCCTGGTACATTCCTTTCCTGAAGATGCTGCTGACGGTGCTTTCCATGGGAGCCGGCTTTGTCGGCGGAGAGGTGGTTCCGGTGGTGGTGCTCGGTTCCACCTTCGGGTCTCTCTTCGCTCCCCTGTTCGGCATCCCCATCAACGCCCTCGTCTCCTTTTCCAGCATGGGTATGCTGAGCGCCGCGACCAAGCTGCCTTTCGTCTGCGCCATGCTCGGCCTGGAACTCTTCGGATTCGCCAATCCCGCCCTGCTCTTCTATGTCTGCCTGATCAGCTATGCGGCAAGCGGCTCGATGGGCATCTACGCCAAGCAGCAACCCACCATCGTCTTGGGGGAAAGGTAGGATGATCCAGGATATCGCCCCGCACCGGTTGGACAACCACTGGCGCCTATGCGAGCCCCAAAACGGAGAGTATCTCTTCCGTTTCCGGGACGGACAGGTGCTTCTTGCCCCTGACGGGTCGCTTCCCCGAGTCACGGAAACCGGAAGCCCGTTGACCTTTCTCTTCACGTTCGACGGAGTCGGCTGCTGGCTCTCCCAAGAATCGGAAGGAGAAAACTGGGTCGCCATCCGCGAGACGAAAAACCTTCCTGAGGGGCTCGGGCTGATGGTCGCGACGGCATGGCAACTGAATACCTGGTATGAGGGAAACCGCTTCTGCGGCCATTGCGGGAAACCGATGGCATTGGGCACCAGCGAGCGCTCGCTGGTATGTCACTCGTGCGGCATGACCGTCTATCCGAAGATCATGCCGGCCGTCATCGCCGGGCTGTGGGACGGGAACCGGATCCTGATGACGCGTTACGCCCACGGCCATTCCAAGTACCGTGGACGGGCATTGATCGCCGGCTTCGTGGAAATCGGCGAGAGCGCCGAGGAGACGGTACGGCGCGAGGTGATGGAGGAAGTCGGACTCTCGGTGCGGGACATCCGCTATTTCGCCAGCCAGCCCTGGGGCAGCGCCAGCGACCTGCTTCTGGGGTATTTCTGCCACTTGGACAGGGGCGGGGACATCCGTCTGGACGAGACGGAGCTGGAAGACGCCGAATGGGTCTGCCGCGAGGACATCGACCCGACCACCGATACGGTCAGCCTGACGGGGACGATGATCCGCTATTTCAAGGAACACCCTGAGCGGTTTCCCCTCTGACAGGCTGGTATTTCCTTTGCCTGCCGTTTTATGGTAGGTTAATGTATTTGTGAGGATTTGAACACCATGGACGAGAAAACGACACGGAACATCGGCATCATGGCCCATATCGATGCCGGCAAGACCACGACCACCGAGCGCATCCTGTACTACACGGGCGAGAACCATCGCATCGGCGAGGTGGACAATGGCGAAGCGACGATGGATTTCCTGCAGCAGGAGCAGGACCGCGGCATCACCATCGCGAGCGCCGCGACCACCTGCTTCTGGAAAGGCTACCAGATCAACATCATCGATACTCCGGGACATGTGGACTTCACCGCCGAGGTGGAGCGTTCGTTGCGCGTGCTTGACGGCGGCATCGTCGTCTTCAGCGCGGTCGGCGGCGTCGAGCCCCAGACGGAAACGGTCTGGAGACAGGCCGAGACCTACAAGGTCCCCCGCATCGGGTTCGTCAACAAGATGGACCGCATGGGCGCCGATTTCTACGACGTCCTGTCCCAGATCAAAGCCAAGTTCGGCGCCAATCCGATTCCGGTCAACATCCCTGTGGGGTCCGAAAGCGGATTTTCCGGCGTCATCGACCTGCTCTCCATGCAATACCTCACCTTCGACCAGAGCGACGACGGCAAGACGATGCGCGAGAACCCGATTCCGGCAGACATGCAGGAAGAGGCCGACGAGTGGAGGGAGAAGCTGATCGACAGCGTCTCTTCCTTCAGCGACGAGATCATGGAGCTCTACTTCGACGGGAAGGACATTCCGGTCGAACTGATCAAGAAGACCCTGAAGAAAGCAACAATCGAGCGGCAAGCGCTGCCGATGTTCGCAGGCTCCTCGCTGAAGGACATGGGCGTCCAGCCGTTGATCGATGGCGTCATCGACTTCCTTCCCAGCCCCAGCGAGGTCCCCCCCATCACCGGCATCAACATGAAGAACGAAAAGGAGGTGGAAATCACCCATGACCCCTCCAAGCCGCCGCTCGCATTGGTGTTCAAGATCCATGTCGACCCGCAGATGGGGCCGATGGATTATGTGCGTGTCTATCAGGGGACGATCAAGAAAGGCCAGATGGTGATGAACGTCGGAAAGCACAAGAAGGAACGCGTGGCAAGGATCCTGCGCATGCACGCCGACCGCTCCGAGGACATGAGTTCGATCGAGGCGGGAGATATCGGCGTCATCGTCGGCATGAAGGAGGCACAGACGGGCGACACCCTCTCCAACGAGGCGAGCCAGATCCTGCTGGAGAAGATGCACTTCCCCACCCCGGTCATCTCCATCGCCATCGAGGCGGGAACCGCCGACGACCAGGTCAAGCTGAAGAACGCCCTGGCCGTCTTGGCCCAGGAGGACCCGACCTTCACCTTCAAGGAAGACGACCAGACCGGCCAGCTTCTGATCAGCGGCATGGGCGAGCTCCATCTGGATGTCATCGTCACCACCCTGACCAAGGAGATGAAGATCAACGCCCGTGTCGGCAAGCCGCAGGTCAGCTACCGCGAGTCGATCGCGAAGGAAGCGACCGGCAGCGAAAGCTTCGACAAGGTGATCGCAGGCAAGGAGAACCATGCGGGCGTGACGCTCCGCCTTTGTCCGCTTCCCCAAGGCAGCGGCGTGAAGTACCTCTGCTCCGCGAAGGTGAGGGGTGGCATGCCGGACGAGTTCTACCAGGCGATCCAGCGCGGTATCGAGGGGGCTTTCTCCAGCGGCATCCGCTACGGGTATGCCTGCACCGACATGCAGGTCGAGGTGACCGGCATCGACTACGACGAGCTCAGGGCGAGCGATTTCGCCTTCGAGGCCGCGGCGTCGATGTGCTTCGACAAGGTGGCGGCCCAGGCGGAGCCCCAGCTGATGGAGCCGATGATGAAGGTGACCGTCATCGTCCCGACCCAGTATGTGGGCGACGTCATCAGCAGCCTGACCAGCCGTGGCGGATTGGTGAGCTCGATGGAGAGCCACGCTTCCGCAGACCAGATCAACGCCCAGGCGCCGCTGTCGAAGATGTTCGGCTACTCCACCGCCCTGAGAAGCGCGACCCAGGGACGCGGATCCTTCAGCATGGAGTTCGACCATTACGTACCCTGCCAGGTCAATCCGTTCGGCGCATGAAAGAAATCTCTCGCCACACGAGGGAAAATCGCATATAGTATGCAAGGCGCAACTCGTCACAGGCGGGTTGCCTTTTTGTTGGACATGAATCAAGGAGCGTTACGATGCTGCAGAAAGCGCATACGATGGGGTTCTATTGCACCCAGGCCTCGCTGGAGGCCAAGAAGAAGGAGCTGGAGGATATCAACAAGGTCCAGTTGCCAGAGGTCATGAAGGAAATCGCGGAAGCCCGCGAGAAAGGCGACCTGAGCGAGAACAGCGAATACCAGTACGGGAAGGACAAGCAGCAACTGCTGCAGAAGAAGGCGCAGATGCTGGCACAGCAGATCAACAACATGCACGTCCTCACCCCCGAGTCGATCGACCCCGCCACCAGCGGCTTCGGCACCGTCATCACCGTGAAGAACGTCAAGCACGCCAAGCTGGAGACCTACACGCTGATGGGCCCTTGGGAAAGCGACGACGAGCGGGGCGTCATCAACATCCTCGCCCCGATCGGCAAGGCGCTGGCAGGACACAAGAAGGGCGACCATTTCGTCTTCGAGTGGGCAGGCAGCCGCACCAGCTACATCGTCGAGGATGTCCATCTGGCAGATTTCCAATAATCGTAGGTTTCTTGGGGCTGAATAGCGGGTTCCGCCCCAATTTTCCCCTTTTCTATCGCAAAATCCTTCAATAAAGCCCTTTTCTTTTGACAGATGGAAGTTTGGGGCGTACCATGAATCCATAGGTCTCAGGACCAAAAAAGGAGGGTTTATGGGTGTCATCAGTTCAGACATCAGGAATGTAGCCATTGTCGGGCACAACGGTACAGGAAAGACGACGTTGGTCGAGCAGCTCCTGTTTCAGGCGAGAGCCTTGGACAAGCCGGCCACGGTGGAAAGCGGCAAGACTGTAAGCGATTTCACGGACGAGGAAATCGCGAAGAAGATTTCCATCCATTCCTCCCTCATCTCCTTTTACTGGAATGACAGGCAGATCAATCTTCTGGATACTCCGGGAACCTCTGGTTTCATTGGCGAGGCCATCTGCGCCTTCCGTTCCTGCGAGTCTGCCCTGATGGTCGTCGATGCCGAGTTCGGCATCCAGATCGAGACCTTGAAGCTCTGGAGAAGACTGAACAACCGCAACAAGCCCAGAGCCGTGTTCATCAACAAGATGGACAAGGAACGAGCGGATTTCGACGCCGTGCTGGAGCAGCTGAAAGAGCGCTTCAAGATGGCATTTGTTCCTATCGCGATACCCATCGGCAAAGGTGCCGGTTTCAAAGGAGTCGTCAACCTGATCGAGGGCAAGGCCTACCTGCCGGGAGCGGACGGACGTTGCGTCTCCTACGAAGTGCCCTCCGAGCTCCATGACCTTGTCGAGAAGTATCGTGGCGAGCTGATCGAGAGCGCGGCCGAAGGCGCCGACGACCTGCTGGAGAAGTATTTCGAGGAAGGAACCCTGACCGAAGAGGAAATCCGGCGTGGCCTGCACCAGGGCGTCAAGACCAACAAGGTCGTCCCGGTCCTTTGCGGTTGCGCGTCCAAAGGCATGGGCATGCATACCCTGCTGAACTGCATCAAGCACGACCTTCCCGACCCGACCGGAGAGACCGAATGGATCCTGGACAAGGACGGCGTGCACCACGACATGTCGATCACCCCCGACGGTCCGGCGGCAGCCTACTGCTTCAAGACCACGATCGACCAGTTCAACGGAAAGCTCAGTTTCCTGAAAGTCGTCTCCGGATCGATAGGTCCCGAGACCGACCTGGTCGTCCGTCCGCGGGACAAGCGCGTCAAGCCAGGCAAGGTCTACCGCATGGTCGGCCGCAAGCTGGTCGAGACCGACGTGCTGAACGCCGGAGACATCGGCGTGATCACCAAGGCTGACGCGGTCTCCACCAACAGCAGCCTTCTGGCGGACCTGAACGCCACCTACACCTTCCAGCCGCTCGCGATGCCCAGCCCTGTCTACACGCTTGCCATCAGCACCGACGACAAGAAGGCGGAGGTCAAGATGGGCGAGGCGCTCTACCGTGTCGCCGAAGAGGACATCACCTTCCACACTGGCTTCAACGAGGAGACGAAGGAAAGCTATGTCGCCGGCCTTTCCGAGGACCATTTGAAGATGATCCTCGAGAAAATCGAGGAAAAGCAGAAGATCAAGATCAACACCAAGCTTCCGCGCGTCGCCTACCGCGAGACAATCACCAAGGACAGCGGGCTGACCGAATACACCCACAAGAAACAGACCGGTGGACACGGGCAGTACGCCAAGGTGGTCCTGTCGATCGCCCCGAGCGAACGGGGAGCCCTGTACACCTTCGCCAACATCGTCAAGGGCGGCGCCATCAGCAAAGGCTACGTCCCCGGTATCGAAAAGGGTATCCATGAACAGATGGAAGAGGGATTCCTCGCCGGCTATCCGATCGTCGACGTGGCGGTCACGCTGATTGACGGCAAGGAGCATCCGGTCGATTCCTCGGAAATGGCATTCAAGCTTGCGGGCAAGGGAGCCATGCGCGCCGCTCTCGCCAAGGCGGGATGCGTGTTGCTCGAACCGATCATGAGCATCCAGATCTATGTCGACCAGGAATACCTGGGAGCCATCCTCAGCGACCTTTCCTCCAAGCGCGGGCGCGTGCTCGGGCAGGAGGAGACTGGACAGCTGCAGATGGTCAGGGCTTTGGTCCCGCAGTCCGAAGTGCTCAACTATGCCATCGACCTGAAGTCCATGACCAGCGGCACGGGGAGCTTCGAGCTTGAGTTCGACCACTATGAGCAGCTGCGCGGCAAGCAGGCTGACGAGGTGATCGCCGAAGGCAAGAAACACATGAAGACCGACGAGGAGTAATCCTCCAGGACACGGAAACAAGAGCCGCTTCAGAGGCACGTCTGGGGCGGCTCTCTTTTGCAGGAGGAAGAGGATGGCATGGAAGCTTACCATCACCGACCCGTCAGGAGCATACCCGCTGATCGAGGAGCATCGGCACTTCTCGGTCGAGGGAACCATAACCCACACCGAACCCCTTGCAGAGGATGCCGTGGTGACGGTCGAGGTGCTCGACCAGGGGGGAACCACCCTCCGGTTCTCCCGCCAGGAGCGCAAGGACAACCGCAACCTCTTCACCGGCTGTCCCCTTCTGACCGGCTATCCCAAGGGTATGGACGACGACTGGAAGCATCTGAAGGATTACGGGTTCCCTCCCCTCCTGGTACGGGACCTTTCCGACCCACAGGCTTCCCTCAGGGACGCCACCATCAAATGCTGGTATGACGACACCTCCTTCAAGGCGATCATCGTCACCGCCACCGACGTGGAGCATGGGCTTCTGCTTGACGACCATATGCGCTTCACCGACGACAAAGGGAGACCCTATGCCGCCCTTCCCAAGGGGGGCTATACCATCCGCGTCACGCTGTCAGCGCGAGATGGAACGTGTCTTGCCATGACGGAAAAGCCGATACGGATCGGCGCCTACCCGGACGTAGCGATCAACCGTTTCAATCCCCCGGAACACCGCAAGCGCATGAACGCCTGGTGCCAGGCGCGCCAGATCCACGTGCTCAACGACCTGGTTCCCGGGTACCTGAACCCCTATCTTGGTCCTTGGTTCTACCACATGGGCCTGCTGCCCATGTATCTGGCGAGCGACGTGAGCCAGTACGTGGATAGCCATGTCCACCTGTTCGTCTATCTGCTGGACGAAAGCTCCACCTCCTACTCCACCGAACTCGCCTTTCTCGAGACCAAGGGGCGCGTCGAGGACCCGAAGCGTCTTTCCGTCTACCACTACGACATCGGCGAGGCTGTGATCGGGAAAGGGACAAGCCACGAACAGAACGGAACCATCCGCCGCTTTCCCGACGGACAGTTCCTCTGGATCTGCCGCATCGACCTGACCAATTTTCTGGCCAAGGAAAACCGGTACGACCTGAGCGGCAAGTCGGTCGTCCAGGCGCAGACCGACAAGCGCCACCTTGTGGTCCCCGCGGGAAAGCCGTTCGCCATCACGGGCGTGGTCCGTCCCTGGCAATTCGACCCGAGTGACTTCACCTTGCTCGAAAGCAATGCCTATCGGTGGCGCAACAAGGTCGCGTCCATCCGCTATCGGTTCGCCAGCGGGAAACGCGAGTGGGAGGAAACCAGAACCTTGGGCATGCAGCGGATCGACGGCAATCCCATTGGCGGCTCAACCCTGGAGTTCTACAACCTCTTCATCCTGCCGGAGTCAGAACAAGGACGCATGGTCACCCTCACCGCCTGCGCCCTTGACACGAGGGGAAACAGCCATGCGGGTGCCCGTGAGAGCATCACCTTCCAGGTCGTCTGATCACCGTTTGACCAGCGTCACGTAGATGTTCGAGGAATAGCTGCCGGCAAGCTGGGTGTTGCCGCCTTGGATTGGCGCGTCCAGGTCCAGCTTGATGGCGATGTCGCCCTTATAGTAGTAGCGGGCCTGGTACCTGTTGTCCTGGCTGAAGAGTTTCGGCGTCAGGGAGTACTTGCGGGGAACCCGCACGAAGCGCCTCTGCGACGACCCGATGCCATCGACAGACTCCGTACCGTCGATACCGCTGGAGGGGCTGGTGGATACCACCTCATCCCCATAAGAAAGATAGTTCCACGAGGTATCGGTTCCCGTCATCCGCACGAGGAATGGGATGGACACCGAGGAGTCGTTGTCTTTGACGAAGGAGAACTTGTCCATCGAGTTGTACAGGGGGGAAGCGCTCAGGACGATCGCATACGGAAGCGCCTCGCTCTGGTTATTGGTAGGATTCTTCTGGGTGGCGTACTCGAACTCCACCGTACCGACGGTCGTCCAGTCCTCCACCGCGCTCGCCTCATCCATCTGATACAGCCTGGCTTTGTCGTTGGGCTCCACGTTGAACTGGTAGAACTCATAGTTGACATCGTTGTCGGTATTCCTCCCGTTGATGATGAAAGGAATGGTCTGGGTGTCCGTACCATCGGAGACTGTCACGTTGACCGCAGCGGAATAGCTGTCGTCAATCCGGGCATTCTCCGGAAGGATAAAGAGCAGTGCAATCTTGAACGAGTAGTAGTCATACGGGTTGTAATTCAAGAGCCAGCTGTAGGGGTTGTATTCCGGGTTCGGAGAATTCTTGCAGACGATCTTCACCCTCGCACCGTCACGCGCCCAGGTATAGTTGTGGCTCGCGTCCCCGATACAGGTGCGGACAGCCCAGTTGCCACTTCCCTGCGCCAGGCTCTGGTCGACCAGGTAGGGACGGTTGGAGACGATGCCAAATCCCGATTCGCTGTAGCTGTAGTCGTCGCGCTTGCCATAGTAGATGAAGGCCTCAACGACGAAGGGGACCGGCTCCCCCTGAGAGGAGGTAAAGGTATACCCATCCGAGCCGGGGCTGATCAAGAAGGAGATCTCGCCGGTCTTTTCCAAATCGCCCACAAACAGGCCTGCCGCCTGCAGGCAGCTGTAGGCGTAGTTCTGAGACTTGGAGCTGTAAGGGAACAGGCCGTCTTGGATATAGTTGTAGACCACAGGGTCCTGGAAATCCGACGGGAAAGTGCCATAGGTCAGGCTGTAGGCCGACAGGGAAGCCAGAGCCGCCAGCAATGCCAGAAGGATGGAAAGGATACGTTTCATCGCCGCCACCTCATGTCGCGCCGGTGACCGTGAAGGTCAGGGTCGAATAATAATATCCGGGAGGCAGCGGCAGTGAATCAGCCTCGGGTTCCGGCGCAAGCTGGGCGTACAGCTTCATGTCCGAGTAAATGGTGATGCCGGAATAGGTGCCCGAGACAATCCCGCCCTGCGAGTTCTCTGTTGTCAGGTAGGAACTGTTCTCGGACAACTCGGCGGAGAGGGTATAGAGAATCGTCGCCGTCGACGTCGTCTCGTGGGTCAGGTCGTCATGGGTGATGGTGACCACCACCGGAAGGTTCGAGGAGAGGCTCCACGTGCCAATCACGTGACGGTCGGTGTCATCCAGCATGAAGGCGTAGCCAAGCGACTCCTCCGGGCTTGCAGTCACCTTGACCGCCTTGTCGATGAAGCCGTTCAAAGGAATCACCCCGCTTTGCACGCCACCCCGGGACCAGAGAGGAAGCGCAGCCAAGAGCACCAAAGGAAGAAATTTGCCGCGCATCTCAGCTACCCTCCGTCACGATGATGGTGATAACCGAGCGATAAAGGCCCGATTTTTGCTTCCACGAATCGTCGGCCAGCGTCACGTCGGCCTTCCCTGTCCGGGTAAGGTTGTGGGTGTATCGAGCATACCTCGAGTTGGAGATGGTCGGGGTGAACTTGATGGCGACCTGACGGCTCGCCCCATTGGTGGAACCGACCGAGGCTTCGAAGCCGGAGCTCCCCGCGCTCGCTCCGCTTACTTTGTCCGTGATGAAATAGGAATTCCTGCGCAGTTCCGTCGCCGAGTTGGACTGCTGATAGGAGGAAACATACGCCCCGGAAGAGTTCCAGCCGGTCGTCGGTTCCTGCAACAGGTGCAAGGTGTAGTCCAGGTAGTCGCTCTCGCTGACGCTCTCATCGGTAATCTTGCGCAGGGGGCCGTCGATCTGGAAGATCAAGGTAATCGGTTTCAGCCCGGTCGTGTCGAGCGACCAGGAGAAGAGCGGAAAGGTGGGCGCATCCTCTCCGATATCCTCCAGCGACCTGTCGAAGATAGTCCAGTTGCCATACTTGGGGGTGATGGTCATGGTCAGCGAAGAAGTCTGGATGGCGTTCTCCGCCTTCAGGAGCCCCGCCCATTTCATCTGCCGGGTGGCAAGGGTGTCCTGCCCGGGCAGGGAAACGAGGAAGCAGGATGCGACGATGAGGGAAAGCAAGGTCTTCCGCATCTCAGTTCCCTCCGTACCACGTCACCGAGATGGTGTCGGTATATGTCACTCCGCTGAGCGCCTCGTCCATCGCCGCGATCCCCTCGTCGGACAAGGATGCGTAGATGCCGCAGATGGGAACCAGGTTCCCCACATCGGTGTTCGAGACTGTGATGGAAAGGGTGTTGCTCTTCATGCCATCCGTCTCAATCGTCTCCACCGTCTTCGGGCTGGTCATGCTGCCCTGCGTATAGCTGAGCCAATAGGGAAGCTGCGTGGCATTCTCCGGACTGGAAAGATAGCCCTTGTAGCTGAGGGAGACGCTCTTCACCCCGGCGGAACCGACAGATACCTTCGCGTCAGCCACGTGATGGCTCACGCCATCGCCGATGTCCTCCTCGTAGGCGCTGGAAAGGACCGTATCCTTTCCCGGGACATAGAGGTCGAACGAGTCTTCTGCATCCAGGCGCAGCCAAAATGGATACGTTCCTTCCAGTCCATACAGGAGGGAACCCATGCAGAGAACCAATCCGACAAGGATACCCCGTCGGTTTCGTATTGGTCCGTTTTCCCCGCGCAAGCGCACCTCCCGCCCACCCATCAAGGCAGGATGGCTCCACGTTCCCGATGGATGTGCCTACACTTTTAAATATAGGGGCAATATATCCTGTTTTCTGACTCTATCAGCGCGCTTCTTTCTCGAACCAGAGCTCCCTAATCGGACGCTCCGCCTTGAGTCCTTTCTGCTCGAAATGGGTCATGGGCCTCCATGGCCTGGGGGTTGCATACCCTTCGAAGGCGTTGCGGATCCCTTCGGTGTGGCTGAAGACGTCCAGCATCTGTTCGGCGTACTCCTCCCAGTCGGTGACGCAGTACATATACCCTCCCGCATGGAGCTTCCTGGCCATCAGGTCGGCCATAGGTTGCTGAATCAGCCGTCGCTTGTGGTGCTTTTTCTTCTGCCACGGGTCGGGAAAAAAGACATGGAAGCCTGCCAGGCTGTCGTCGGGGATCATGTGCTCGAGCACCGCCACGGCGTCAAAGCGCATCAGCCGGAGGTTACGGATTTCCTCCTCCCCTACCTGCTTCATCAGTTTGGCAAAGCCACTGATGAAGACCTCCAGGGCAAGGTAGTTGTACCCGTCCCGTTCTTTGGCGATCTTGGCGGTGGAGACGCCGTTGCCGAAACCGATTTCCATCACCACCGGATGGTCGTTGCCGAACACCTGCCGGAAGTCCATCACCTTGTCCTCGAAGGGCAGGCCGTAGGTCGGATAGTAGCGCTTCAAGGCCTCGACATCGCTGGCATGGATGTAGCCGCCCCTCAGGACATAGCTCTTGATCTCCCTATGTCCGTCTTCCCTTCTGACCTCGACGTCCCTCAGTTCGGGCACATCCTGATAGATCTTGTTCTGTGTCTCATATGACGGCTTCGCCATGCGCATCTCCCGCAGGGAGAAGCATAGCCAAGGAGCCGGCCTGCGTCAAATGGCCCGATGCCTTTCAGAGCAGCCTCTGCAGCTTTTCCATGATGAAGAGGGCCTTGTCCCTCAGGGAGACCGCGCTGGTCTGCATGTACAGGTAGTTGGCCCTGTTGGGATTGTTGAAGTCATACCTGACCGTGCCGCCGCTTTGCGCGAGCAGGTTGACCACCTTGCCGGGGTTCACGTCCGCCACATGGGCGAATTCCAAGGTGACCATCCCCCGACGCTCGGTCAGGTGGATGACCGACAGCATGCGGCAGAGGATCTTGATCTCGGCGATATAGAGCAGGTTGTCCACCTCTTCGGGCGGCTGGCCGTACTTGTCGGCAAGCTCTCCCCTCAGGCGCTCCAGGTCCTCCTCGGTGCGGATCGAGGCGATACGGCGGTAGATGTCGAACTTGACCGAAGGATCGAGGATGTAGGAATCGGGGATGAAGCCGCTGTAGTCCAGCTCGAGGAAGACTTCCCGGTCCTCCGGTTTCTCCCCCTTCTGCTGCAGGGTGCGGACCGCCTCGTCCAGGATGCGGATGTACATGTCCAGCCCGACCGAGGCGACCTGGCCGGACTGCTCCCTTCCCAGCAGGTTCCCGGTACCGCGGATTTCCATGTCCTTCATGGCCACCTTGAAGCCGCTGCCCAGCTCGGTATGCTCGCTGATCACCTTCAGGCGCTTGACCGCCACCTCGCTCAAGGCCGTATCGTTCGGGTAGAAGAGGAAGGCATAGGCCTGCTGGTCGCTCCGTCCTACGCGTCCCCTGAGCTGGTAGAGCTGGCTTACCCCGTACAGGTCGGCCCGGTCGATGATGATTGTGTTGACGTTGGGGATGTCGATGCCGTTCTCGATGATGGTGGTGGAGACCAGGACCTGGATGCCCTGGTTGATGAAACGGTGCATCCGTTCATCCAGCTCGTCGCTGTCCATCTGCCCATGGGCGCTCTCGATGATCAGATCCGGCAGTGCCGCCCTGAGGCTGGCGACCACCGCGTCCAAGGTCTCGATGCGGTTGTGCAGATAGAAGACCTGCCCTCCCCGCTCCACCTCCTTGCGGATCGCCTGGATGACGGTTCCCTCGTCGAACTCGGCGATGGTGGTCGAAATCGGGCGCCTGGCGATCGGGGGCGTGGTCAAGAGCGACATGTCCCGGATGGAAAGCAACGACATGTACAGGGTACGGGGAATCGGCGTGGCCGAAAGGGAGAGCGAGTCGATGCTGGCGCGCATGTCCTTGATCCGCTCCTTGTCCTTGACCCCGAAACGTTGCTCCTCGTCGACCACGAGCAAACCGAGGTCCTTGAAGATGATGTCCTTCTGCAGAATCCGATGGGTGCCGAACAGCACGTCCACCGCCCCGCTTGCGACCCCAAGCCGGATCTGCTTCTGCTCCTTGGGGCTGACGATACGGGACAGCTGGGCCGTGGTGACCGGGAAATCGGCGACCCGCTTGAGGAAGTTCCGGTAGTGCTGCTCGGCCAAAATCGTCGTCGGAGCAAGGAATGCGACCTGCTTTCCGCTGAGCACGGCCTTGAATGCGGCGCGGAAGGCGATCTCCGTCTTTCCATAGCCCACGTCCCCGCAGACCAGGCGGTCCATCACATGGGGGCTCTCCATGTCGGCCTTGATATCCTCGATGCAGGTCAGCTGGTCGGGCGTCTCGTCATAGGGGAACGAGGCCTCGAACTGCAGCTGCATGTCGTTGTCCTTCTGGAATGCGAAACCGACCGAGTTCTTCCGGCGGGCGTACAGGTCGATCAGATGGCGGGCCAGGTCTTCGGCATTCTTGCGCGCCTTGGCCTTCTTGTGCTCCCATCCGGCGCCGCCGAGCTTGTCGAGCTTCGGAGCCCCGCCCTCGCTGCCGATATACCGTTGGACCAGGTTGGCTTGCTCGATCGGCACATAGAGGAACTCGCCCCCAGCGTACTCGATCTTGATGTAGTCGCGCTCCCGGTTGAAGCTCTTGACGCGGTCGATTTTCACGAAGCGGCCGATGCCATAGTTGACGTGGACGACGTAGTCCCCCTCGTTCAGGTCGACGAAAGAGTCCAGCGGGCTGGTCTGTACCTTCTCCAGCGTCTTGACCACCTGTCTCCGCCGCCCGAAGATCTCATGCTCGCACAGGGCTATCACCTTGAGCTTCTGCACGGCGAAGCCGCCCGAAAGCTCCTGGTCGACATACTGAATCTGCGGGAAGGCGCCGAGCATCTGCCCCAGGCGCTCCCGTTGGGTGATGTTGCCGCTGAAAATCGAGATGGCCCAGCCGTCGTCCCGAAGCGCCTGCAAATCCTGGCGCAACAGGACGAAGCTGCCGAAATAGGAGCGCGGCCCGTCAATATCGAAACGGTAGGCCTGGGCATCCTGCCCCTTCAGGTCCCGCACCAGCAGGCTGTGCCCCTCGGTCTGCTGGAAGGAAGGAAAATCGAAAAGCAACGCTTCGGGGACAGGGCTGTCCGGCTTCTCGCGGTACGCGGTCCGGAAGCCGGCTTTCGCCTCCACCATCAGGCTCTTGAAACTGGAGGCAAGCCGCTGGTCGCCGACAAAGACGAAATAGTCGCCTTCGCGGAAATAGCTGGAAATCTGGCAGAAACGCTGCTGCTTCCCCTCGAAGAGCGGAATCCGGAAACTATCCACATCCCCGGTGGTCTGCTGGGTGACCGGCTCGTAGACGCTGATCCTGCCAATCTCGTCCCAGTCGGCGAAAATCCGGTAGGGAACGGGACTCTCGAAGGGAAAGACGTCCATCACCTCGCCCCGGATGGTGAACTCGCCCGGGCTGGTGGTCGACGGCGAGCGGGCGTAGCCGCTCTCCCCGAGCCTGCTGGCGAACGCCTCCGGCTTGAAGGGTTGCCCCTTGCAGAAGGTCAGCGTCGCATCCCGGATGCCCTCCCGGCTCGGCACGGGCAGGACGAAGGAACGCAGGTGGGTGACGATCAGGCCTCTTTTCTGGGTGTCGATCTGGCTGAGTCTCTGGACCTGCTCGTAGGTGCCCGCGTCATCATCCCCCTCGCTGTAGACCATACGGCTGGTGGCTGGCAGGTAGACCAAGGGGAATTCCCGTTTCGGCACGTCCTCCACGAAGCGTCCGTTGACCCTGCATCCGAAGTCCTTGAGCGCCATCAGGGCGCTGTCCTCGGTCGGGCAGACCATCCAGACCCTGCCTTTCTGCAGGCGCACGATGGCACGGACAAAAAGGGCCAGCGGATAGCCGTCCAGCCCCTCTACATGCACAAACGGCCTGGAAGCGCTCACGGCCCTCCAGGCATCGCTCTTTTTGAGGAATTCCTCGACTTTCGCGGTAATCTCAGCTTCCGCCATAAACGCACAAACCGTACCACACCAGCGGACGTTGGGCAAGAGTTCAGAACCCCCGATACCGGTAGCGGTTGCGTCCTTCGGTCATCTTCCCGTAGTCGATCGCCTGCCGGGGACAATGGGCGATACAGGCCATGCAGTGGGTGCACCTGCCCTTCCAACGGGGCTTCCCGTCCGAGGAAAGGAAGATGTCGCCAAGAGGGCACATCCTCTCGCAGAGACCGCAGGACGTGCACGTCGCGCCCACATGGAAAGCCCGGTCATGGACAAGGAAGCGGAAGAACAACGGGTTGCACGCCATCGAGAGGAACCTTCCCCACAGGGATACCTTGCGGGGCTTCAAGGCCCTGCCATCCTTCAGGTCCCGGGCGATACGGACGATGGCCCGCTCCGCCCACTTGTTCAGGGCCCGCGCCTCTTCGTCTCCAGGCGTCTCGAACAGGGCAAGGTAGTTCTCAGGCATCCGCACCTCGGCAAAGCCCGCCAGGCGTATGCCCATCGAACGGAAGAAACGCCTGGCGTAGCCTTGGGCGTTGCCGCTCGAGGTGCCGCAGCTCACCACCACGACCATCTCCCTGCTTCCCCTGAGGGTGCACCTGTCAAGATAGTCGGTGACCACGCGGGGGACGCGCCAGCCGTAGACAGGACAGACCAGGACCCACCGCTTCTCCGAGACGAGGGGGGAATTGTCCCCGCTTCGCATCCGCTCCCCAAGGTTGGCAAGCCTGTCGTCCAACGCGCGTGCCAGCACAGCGGCGATATGGGCGCTGTTGCCCGTTCCACTCCAATACAGGACCATGCGTCCAGTAAGCCACACCTAGGCACAAAGAAGCAAGCGATTCCTATGTTCCGGCCCCTGCCCTTTTTGCTAGAATAGCGCCATGACGCTTTCCAAAGATTCCCTCGACCGGCTCGAGCGGGCGGTACGCGCCCTTGCCGCGGACGCCGCCAAAGCCCAGCCGGAACTTGACATCCAGACCAAGAGCGACGGCAGCCCGGTGACCCAGATCGACCTGATGGTCAGCAAGCGGCTGATCCGCCTGGTTTCCTCGCTGTTTCCTTCCGCCGCCATCATCAGCGAGGAGCATGCCACCGACCATCGTCCCGACGCTCCCTGCACCTTCGTCATCGATCCGATCGACGGCACCGACGTCTACTCGCAGGGCTTCCCTTCCTGGTGCGTCTCTGTCGGCATCCTCGACGGGGACAAGGTCCCGGTCGGGGCGATGATTTGCGCGCCTCGCTTCGGAATCGCCACAAGCGGAGGGCTGTTCGTCCGGCTCGACCCGGGTGGAACGCTCTTGGTGGACGGCAAACAGTTCGCCATCACGACGGAAAAGGAAACGACGGGACAGGTGGTGATGGGCTCGGACGCGATCAGGCACATGACCGTGGAGCGCTTTTCAGGGAAAATCCGTTGCTTCGGCTCCACCATCATCCATCTGCTCTGCCCGGTGCTGGTGGACAAGATCCACGCGGCGATCCAGTCGGTCGGCTATGTCTGGGACTTCGCCAGCGCCCACGCGGTGCTCAGGGCATCGGGCATGGACATCTACCATGCCGACGGTTCGCCTTTCACCTATACGGACGCCTTCCTGGACCGGCAACCGGTGCGGGAGTGCCTGTACGCCGGCACCAAGGCCTGCACCGACCGTCTCAGACAGGTGCTGACAGCAAGGACTCCGTGACAAACACCACCAGGCAGCAGGCCGAGGCGACCACGGGAAGACCGGCTCCGAACCAGGCCAGCACCACGCCGAGGACGAGCGCGAGCACCCCCGCCAGGGGGTTCTGCGTCGCCTGGATGATGGAGGGAAAGGTCATGACCGCGAGGGTCACGTAGGGAAGGTAGAACAGAAACGAGCGGAGGAAAGGATTGGCGATCTGCCGGCGGATCAACGCGAGCGGAAGGGCCTTGATGGCGATGGTCGCCACGCTCATGACCATAATATAGGTCCAGATGTCATGCCGCATGCGCTTCCTCCTTCACCGGGAACAGCAGGGCGGCCGCCCCGCTGAGGGCCACGGTCAGGATGATGGTCCGCGTACCGCTGGACAGCGCCGAGAACCAGGGGACGATCCCGCACGCCCAGCTGGAGGCGAAGGCAAGGACGACCAACAGTGCGACCACCTTGTCCTTGCGGGCGGGGGGGATGATGATGGCGAGGAACATGCCGTACAGGGCGACGGAGAGGGCGCTGACGACACGCTGCGGCAGCACCTGGCCGGCGAAGATGCCGAAGGCGGTTCCGCCCGCCCAGCCGGGAATGGCCAGGCTCATCGCCCCGTAGGCGTAGGCGGGGGGCAGCATCCCCGGGTGGGCGACGTAGATGCCGAAGAGCTCGTCGGTCACGTCGTAGCCGATGGTCAGCCTCTGCCAGAACGGCATCTTCGGGTCGATATGCTGGCTCAGGGCAGTGCTCATCAAAAGGTATCTGGCATTGGCCACCAGCGTGATCAGCGCCATCTCCAGATAGGAGGCGTCAGCCCCTATCGTGGTAAATCCCGCATACTCCCCCGCCGAGGCGTTGTTCAAAAGGCTTGCGACCACCCCCTGGGCGATGGTAAGCCCGGCACCCCGGGCCGCGATGCCCAGGGAGAAGGCCACGGCGAAATAGCCAAGCGCAATCGGAAGCCCGTCGCGCATCCCCTTCCTGAATTCGTTCCCCTGCATGGGCGTCCAACCTCCCCCGTGCAGCACTGTACCGATTCCATTGACATTTGTAAAACGCATTATTTTAATAATTTCATAAGGAACGCTTATGACAAGCCGCTACGACATCTTCCTCAAGGTGGTGGAACTGGGAAGCTTCACCAAGGCTGGTGGCGCGCTCCATTACTCGCAGAGCGCCATCAGCCAGGCAGTGAAGGCGCTGGAGGAGGACCTGGAGACAAGGCTCCTTGACCGGAGCAAGGAACCGCTGGCCCTTACCGCCGACGGCAAAGCCTATCTGCCCTACCTCCAAAGCATCGTCCAGGCCGAGCGGGCGCTGGAACGCAAGCAGGACGAGATGCGGGGACTGCTGGACGCGCATATCAGGCTGGGCATCTTCACCAGCGTCGGAAGGAACCTGCTGCCGCCGTTGCTGTACGAGTTCAGGCAGCGGTATCCCGGAGTGCACTTCGACCTCTCCCAAGGGGAATACGACAGCATCAGGAGCCAGCTTCTTGCCGCCCAGATCGACCTGGGCTTCCTGAACGAGCAGGGCGCCGGGGACCTGGGTTTCGAACGGGTCTACCGGGACAGGATGGTGGCGGTCCTTTCCCGAGAGAGCCCGCTGGCTGCCAAGGAGACGGTTTCCCTCAGGGACCTTGCCGGAGAGCCCTTCATCGAGCTGGACGAGGGAACGCGCTCGGTGGCGGTCGAAGGCTTCCACGCGCTCGGGCTGGAGCCACGGTATGCCTGCAAGGTCTACGACGACTACACGATCCTTTCCCTGGTGCGCCAGGGACTGGGGTACTCGATCCTCTACTCGCTTGCCGTCACCGGGGCTGACAAGGAGGTGGTGGTGCGCCCCATCAGGGAAACGCTGGAGCGTTCCATCGTCCTCGCCTACACCAACGAGGCGACCCTTCCGTTGGCCGCCCGAAGATTCCTGGAGTTCGCCCGCGCGCGCCTGCCGTCGCTGGTCAAGACGCTGGAGCTGGAGATGTGACTACTTTTTCTTGCCGAGGAAGCTCTGAAGCACGTCGAAGGCGGCCATCGAGTCCTCGCGTCCGATGACGAAGGTCAGCTCGTTCATCGTGCTGACGATCTCGATCACGTTGACCGCCTCCCAGGCCAGGCGGCGTACCGCCTCGTAGACGATGCCGGGGGTCTGCAGGAAGTCTCCGGTGAAGACCAAGGTCAGCGCGACCAGGTCGTCCATCTGGTGGAGCACCTCCTCGCCCTTGACCAGTTCCTCGACCATCGGGCGGTATTTCTCGCTGACCGCCAGCGAGATCTCGTGGTTGCCCAAGGAGATGTTGAGGAAATCCCCCTGCTCCGGGCTGACGCGGCCATACAGGTCGCCGATCCGGCTGATGAAGCGGTCGTTTCGTACCAGGTTGACGTCGAAGATGTTGGTCTTCATCACGATCTGGTAGTCGACATTGACCTGCTGCTCGGCAAGCTCCCGCTTCTTCAGCTCGTCCCCGTACCTGCGCAGGGCCATGACGATGGCGGCGCTCCGCACCTGGCTGCCGGTCATCTTCTCGACATCCGGCTGGATTTTCTCGGCGTAGTTGCTGTACGAGAGGATCCCCTGCACCAGCATCTCATGAATGAATGGACTCCGGTCCACGATGCGCTTGACGTTGCCTGATACCGATCCTGCCACGGTGTGCCTCCAATGCCTGTTATCATACGCACAATCCGAATCCATATGCAACAGAATTCGAGGAAAGCGGTACAGCTTGCGGGCTCTTTGTACCGATGTCAACGGAACGCAGGATTGTCTTGATGGGAAAATGCTGTTCTGCCGGCTCCCCGGTATGTGATATAGTAAAGGCATGCGATGCCCTCATTGTGGAATGAACGACGACAAGGTCCTGGAGAGCCGGACCAACCACGCAGGCACGGTCATCCGCCGCAGACGCGAGTGCCTTGCGTGCGGATACCGCTTCACCAGCTACGAGAAGACCGAAGACAAGCCGCTGATGGTGATCAAGCGTAGCGGCCGCCGCGAGCCTTTCGACGAGGCCAAGCTGGAGCGGTCGATCACCGTCTGCACCGAGAAGCTCCCCGTCTCGCAGGTCCAGATCGAGCAGATCGTCGACGAGGTCGAGGCAAGCCTGAACCTGAAGGCGGGCACCACCCGGGAAATCACCTCGAAGGCGATTGGCGACGAGACGCTCAGGGCGCTCAGGAAGTTCAACGAGGTGGCCTATGTGCGCTTCGCCGCCGTCTACCGCGCCTATACCAGCCTTGACCAGTTCATCCATGAAATCGAAAGCCTGGCCCACTCCGGCTGAGACCCGCTCCTTGACAAGGTCCCCGCTTCTCCAATAAGGTACGTGGCAAGACAAGGACGTCTGGGATCACCCGGGCGTCCTTGTTTGTTTGTACCTGCTTTTGAGGAGGAACTGCATGTTTGAAAAGCTGCCATGTGACTGGAATCATCTCGGTTTCACCTATCGCCCCACCCCGTGGCGCTATGTCGCCCACTACCAGGATGGAGCTTGGGACAAGGGAACGATGAGCCAGGACCCGGTCGTCGCGCTGAGCGAGTGCGCCGACGTCCTGCACTACTGCCAGACCGGCTTCGAGGGACTGAAGGCCTACCGCACCGAAGACGGGAGGATCCTCACCTTCCGTCCCGACCTGAACGCCGAGCGGCTGGGCCAGACGGCAAGACAGCTGATGATGCCGGTCTTCCCTGCCGGCCGTTTCCTGTCGGCCATGGAGGCGGTGGTCCGCTCCAACCAGGAATACGTCCCTCCCTACGGCAGCGGAGCCACCTTCTACATGCGCCCGATGCTCTTCGGCAGCGGCATCAAGCTGGGTGTCGGCCCTGCGCCAAGCTACGAGTTCCGCCTTTTCGGCACCCCTGTGGGGCCGTACTTCAAGAACGGCATCAAGCCGATCCGGCTGATGGTCAGCGACTTCGACCGGGCCGCCCCGCGCGGCACGGGCCACATCAA
>OMYY01000020.1 GCA_900315435.1 uncultured Spirochaetaceae bacterium | reverse complement strand
CAATCACAACTGGCGAGAAGGCCTGACCGGGGCCCGACCGCTGGCACGCCGTCCGACCGCTGGTAACGCATCAGCGACCGCCGGGCGGCGCAAAATGCAACCAAGACCGCAAGCGATGTATTACGGGCACACTCGAGGTAGGAAAATATGCTGATTTGGTAATGTTCGAGAAGAATTCTTTGGACGATATCGATGCCATTCAGGGAGTCGTTTCCACTTATAAGGAAGGATGACTTCTTTACCAACATCTATAATTTTTCCTTCTAAGGGGCGACGCTTTCTTCGTTTTGTCTTCTGTGAATACTCTCGTCTTTGTCGTTTTACGTTTACGTAGATGAATCATATTTTACCATAAGTCTAAATGCAGACTGCTTTTACCAAAGATGTAAATGTTGAGAAGAAAATCTTGCCAAAATGCATGCAAACTTGACTGGAGTACTTTACTCGTGGTACTTTGTTCGGTACTTGGAAAATAGGGCGTAGTGGGCGAATTCCGTCCATTTCGTCCATCTGAGAAAGAGGAAAACATGCTGAATTTTATGATGAGTGCCGACGCGGCTGGTTCTTCCACGGGAAGCATGGCCACCACGATGATCACATTCGTGCTGATCATTCTGATTTTCTACTTCCTGATGATCCGTCCCCAGAGAAAACGTGATAAAGAGACTCAGGCGATGCTGAGTGCCATGAAGAAGGGCGACAAGGTCGTCTCCATCGGAGGAATCCATGGAACCGTCGTTGCGGTCAAGGAATCCAGCGTCATCGTCAAGGTCGACGACAACACCCGTATCGAGTTCTCCAAGAACGCGATCAGCCAGGTCTTGAACAAGAAAGAGGTGGCTTCCAACCCGAAGGCCGAGAAGAAGGCTGAAGTGAAGAGCGAGCCGAAGACCGAACAGCCCGTCGCTGAAGAACCCAAGAAAGAAAATTAACTCGTCTATTCTACAGACAATCGGAGAGTATCATGAAAAAACGGAATCGTCTGATCATCGTACTGCTCGTGGTTGTCCTGTGCGGTATCTTCCTGTATCCCACGGTGAAGTGGTACGGGTTTGTGCCCCAGACAACCAAGGATCTCGCAACAGGATCCAACGTACAGATCAGAGAGTATGCACGTGGCCAAGCTTCCCGCGACGCGCGTGCGTTGTTGGATCTCGTGAAGGGCAATCCGGATGCGGATGTCCCGAGCGAGTTCGGATATCTGAAGGGCGCAGCCAAGGCGACCTACAAGGCAAGCAAGGAGAGCGTCCCGTCGAAGTGGACCGTCTCCACGTTGCTGCGTGGCTTCTACACGGAGAAGGACCTGCTGGATGCCATCGAGGACCACTACCGCAGCGAGCTGACTGGTCTGAAGAAGCTCAGTGGCAAGGCCCTCCAGCTTGGTCTGGACCTCCAGGGAGGCATGAGCGTCTTGCTTGATGCCGACGTCGAAGGGTATACCGAGAGAACCGGCATCACTCCCTCGTCCTCCCAGGTGACCAGCTTGGTCAATGAGGATATCGAGATTCTGAAAACCCGTATCGACCAGTTCGGCGTCAGCGAGCCGGAAATCCGGCTGCAGGGCAGCGACCAGATCGCGATCGAGGTTCCCGGCGCCTCGGATCCGGAGCGCATCAACTCCTTCCTCCGCGGAAAGGGTTCCTTGACGTTCCAGATGGTGGACACCGACCTGACCACCCAGTTGCAGCAGTACTTTGCGGAGCACCCGACCGAAGCCTTCAACGATGATGGCTCGATCCGCCAGCCCAGCTTCCTGCCTGCCGGCAAGGTGGCCACTGGATATTATGTCAATGACGAATATGGCATCGACGAGTTGCAGCGCTTTGTCGTGCTGAACTCGGAAGTGGCGTTGGATGGCGAGCACCTTGAAAGCGCCACCACCAGCACTGACGGCATCACCGGGAGGCCGGTGGTCAACTTCCAGCTTGACAGCACGGGTGGTGACTTGTTCTACAAGCTCACCAGTGCCAATGTCGGCAACACCTTGGCGGTTGTCATGGACGGCAACGTCAAGGCTATGGCGACGATCAACGAGGCCATCCGTTCTTCCGTCCAGATCAGCGGTTTCAGCCAGAAAGAGGCTGATGACCTGGCTATCGTCCTGAAGACGGCCGCCCTGCCGATCAACCTGACCGTTGCCAGCCAGCAGAGCGTGGGCGCCACTCTTGGCGACGACGCGGTCCATGCGGCCATGTTCGCCCTGCTCATCGGTATCGGCCTGATCATCCTGTTCATGATTGCCGAGTACAAGGTTTCCGGTTTGGTCGCCGATCTCGCGCTGGTCTTCAACCTGGTGATCATGCTCGCCCTGCTTACCTCGTTCGGATTCACCGTGACGCTCTCCAGCGTCGCTGGTCTGGTCCTGACCCTCGGCATGGCGGTCGACTCGAACGTCATCATCAACGAGCGTATCAAGGAAGAGCTTCGCGCCGGGAAGAGCGACAAGGCCGCTGTGAATGCCGGTTATGGAAAGGCCTTCTGGACCATCATGGACGCGAACGTCACCACGATCATCGCAGGTCTCGTTCTTTCCTTCCTCGGTTCTTCTGCCGTGAAGGGATTCGCCAACACGCTCTGCGTCGGTATCATCAGCAGTGTGTTCACTTCGTTGTTCGTGACGCACCTGATCATGGACGCCGCCGTGACGGATAACCCGAAGGGCAAGCTGAACATCAGCTGGAGGAAGAGCAAATGAAGACTATTCAGGTGTATAAGAATCGCAAGCTGAGCTGCGCTCTGGCCTGCATCTGTCTTGCCATCGGCATCATCAGCATGGTCGTCTTCCATGGTTTCAACCGCGGTATCGACTTCGAGAGTGGTCTTGGGCTTCGTGTCCAGGTCGCTCCGAGCGGACTGGCTGTCGCTTACACTGGTGGCAAGACCGCACGGCTTTCCGTCGTTGGCGGCAGCCTCTCCCTCGAGTTGCGAGGGGATGATGGTGTGAAGACCATTACGTACCCTGCCACCCAGTACCCGACCGTGCAGGACCTCGCCGCCGCGCTGAACCAGACCGAGGGTGTCACCACCCAGGTGTTTGATGGTTCGCTGGCAACTGGCGCCGTCCTTTCCGGGTATGGCTTCCCGGCTATCCTTACCGAGGAGCCGACTGTCGTCAACTTCGCCAAGGGGAGCAACATCACTATCGAGCAGGTCCGTCAGGCCCTGAACGGGATGCCTGGTGTGAGAATCCAGACTGTTGGCGCCGCTGCCGACCAGGTCTTCCAGATCCGCACGGCTTTGAGCGGTGGCGAGACCCAGCAGAGCAAGACGAGCGAGATCGGTTCTGCGCTTGACGCGGCGTTCGGCAAGAACAATGTCGTCGTGTTGCAGAGCGATTTCGTCGGACCGAAGTATTCCTCTTCTTTGATTCGTGGATCTGTTCTTTCCGTGCTTGCCGCATTGGTCTTGATTCTCTGCTATATTTGGATCCGGTTCCGTTTCGCCTATGCGATCAGTTCCATCCTGGCCCTGTGCCACGACGTGCTCTTGATGCTGAGCTTCATCGCGTTGATGCGCTTCGAGGTGTCCAGCACCACGGTCGCCGCGGTCCTGACCCTGATTGGGTATTCCCTGAACAACACGATCGTCATTTTCGACCGTGTCCGCGAGAACGCGAAGCTCTATCCGGAGAACTCGCTTGAGGTCCAGATCGACAGTTCCGTGACGCAGAGCTGGACTCGTACGTTGTTCAGCACGGTCACGACCCTGATTGCCATCGCCCCTCTCGCCATCCTTGCGACGGGAGATATCAAGCTCTTTGCCATCGAGATGATTTTCGGCCTGGTTGTCGGTACCTTCAGCAGCAATATGCTGGCACCGGTCTTCCTGGTCTGGATCACCAAGGCACAGGAGAAGAAAGCCGCCCAAAAGGCTGCTTCCGCCCAGTGAGTCCCGGTGATTTGCTCATGCCGCCCGGATGTGTTCCGGGCGGTTTTTGTGTGCCAATCCAGCAGTCCTTGCCGATGCTGAAAATTTCTGACATCTCTGTCAAAAATTCCCAATGGATGGAATCCAGCAAAGCGTCGAGCTGGTATTACAGGATATCCAGCCAGCGTTAGTCCAACAGAAAGTCCAGAATGCCTTCTTTGGTCCTCCAGGGTTTTGTCTGGCCCTCTTCGACAATCAGTTTGGGAAAGGTATCCCCGATACGGGAGTAGGGACGGAATGTCTTTTCCCGCGTCTACAGCTTGCCAGGCAAATTGGGTGGTTGGTGTATGGGGAAAACGACTTTGTCCGGCGATATCTTTCATCTCCAGTGGTTCTTGCCGCTGATTTCCGGTAAAATGGGCGCATGCAAATCATCCTTTCTTCTGTGCTTGAGTATTGCGGTGGGGTAAAGCGCGCTCTGAAACTGGCGGACGAACAGTTGAGGTCCGTCCACGACCGTCCGGTCTATAGCCTCGGCCAGTTGATCCACAACAGGATTGTGACTGACGAGTTCGAGAGGCGCGGCCTTGTCGCCATCAATGCTCCCTCCGAGGGGAAAGGGGGCGTGCTGGTTGTCCGTGCCCATGGCATGACCGACGAGGAAAGGAGGGAATTCCTTGCCGCGGGATATTCCCTGGTAGACGCCACCTGCCCGGTGGTGACCCGCAACCTTGCTCTGATCCGGAAATACGCGTCTGACCACCATATCCTTGTCATCGGAGAGAGGGGCCATGCCGAGGTCAATTCGATGATGGGGATCGATGGTATCCATCCGATCCTGCTTTCCTCGCCGGCAGATGTGGTCTCTCTTGCAAGGGATGGTTCCTATGCCGCCTTTGTCCAGACCACATTCGAAGAGGAAAAATGGCAGGAAATCCAAGAGGCGCTGCGACCTTTCCGAGTGGTGTTTGTCAACCAGATCTGTCCCGCTTCGACAGCCCGCAGAAAGGCGGTGGTGGACCTGGCAGGCAAATGTGATGCCCTGATTGTCATCGGCGGCCGCAACTCGGCAAACACCCAGGCGCTCGCCTCCTTGGCCAGGCAGACAAACCCCTCTCTGGCCGTCTACTCCATCGAGAGCGAAAAGGACGTGACCGACGAGATGCGCCATTTCCAGAAGGTGGGGCTTGCTACCGGAGCGAGCACCGCTCATGAAACCTTGCTCGCCGTACGTCATGCCCTGTCGCATTCTTGAATCTTTCCTGTTCCGCCGAATGGTTTCTTGTTGTACGGTGATGAGAACTTTTGGCAGTTTATGTACCTATGGCAATCAATAAAATACTACGAAACATATTAACACGGAACTTATGTGTTTTTATTGCCGCTCAATGTGCAGGACGATGAAATAATTCCTTCATATAATTTGACTTGTCTCGCCACGAGGTGTATCTTATTCCATACAAAAGGAAGAACCATGGATAAGATTAAGGTAGAGCTCTGTATGGGAAGCTCTTGCTTCGCAAGGGGGAACTCGCAGGCTCTGATGAACTTGGAGTCATATATTCAGGAGCACCACCTGGAGGATGAGGTGGAGTTCGAGGGCCATTTGTGCCTGAACGCTTGCTCGGACGGGCCGAACTTGTCGATTGACGGGGTGCGGTACCAGCACGTCGACAGCGACGTGGTCACCGACCTGCTTGAGAAGGCGCTTGCCAAGAGGAGAGGGGAGGCGTGATTTACCCAATCTACACGGAGCTGACCGAGTGCCGGGATTGCTACAAGTGTGTCCGTGGCTGCCCGGTCAAAGCGATTCAGGTGAATGAAGGCTCTGCCGTCGTGCTGAAGGATCGTTGCATTTTTTGCGGCAAGTGCGTGGGCGTATGTCCTTCTCACGCGAAGAAGGTCCGCAATGACGTCGCTCGCGTCAAACAGTTCATGAAGGACAAGAGCCGCGTGATTGTCGCCCTTGCCCCTTCGTTCGTCTCCGAGTTTCCCGGCAAGGGAGACCAGCTGCTGTGCGCGTTGATGCGGCTGGGGTTCTGCGGGGTCAGCGAGACCGCCATCGGGGCGGCTTTGGTCAACGCTTCTGTCGAGGAAATCTCCAAGGCCCATGGCGGCAGCTGTCCCTATATCTCCACCGCTTGTCCATCGGTGGTCCAGCTTGTGCACAAGTACTTTCCCAATGACGTGAAACGCCTGCTTCCGATTCCCTCTCCACTGCAGTGCCAGAGCGCCTACCTGAGGCATTTGTATGGGAACGACATCGGCATCGTCTTCATCGGACCCTGCATCGCCAAGAAGGTCGAGGCCGACCAGAGTCCGGGGTACCCGGACTTCGCCCTGACCTTCGGCGAGCTTCGCCAGTGGTTGGGCGAGGAGGGCATCAGTCTGGACAAGGTCGAGGTGAAGGACGTGCCTCCTTTTATGCCATGCAAGGCAGGGGCAAGCACCTTCTACCCGGTCGAGGGCGGCATGATCGCCAGTCTTTCCTGGGGCAGGGACCCGATGCAGACGAAAGGGGTTGCCCTTTCCGGGGCCGACCAGGTTCTTGGCGCCCTGCGCCATCTGGATGAAGGTGGTCCGGGAAGCGAGACCTTCCTCGAGTTGCTGACCTGCGAGGGTGGTTGCATCAACGGACCGGGTACCCGCAAGGATTGCTCGCCTGCCGACCGCAAGGGCGCGATGCAGCAGTTCAGCGCCAAACGCGTCTCTACAGGCAAGACCTTCGTCCCGCCCGAGGATTTCATCCAGTTGCTGCTCAAGGAGGGGTATGGCGTTTTGGAGCCCGCCGGCCGTGTCCGTGAGGAAGAGATGGTCGATGTCGCGCCGGTCTATGAGACCCACAGTGAGGACGAGATACTCCGCGCCCTGAAGGAGCTTGGCAAGAAGAGCAAGGCGGACGAGCTGAACTGTGGCGGGTGTGGCTATAACAGCTGCAGGGAGATGGCGATTGCCTACTTGAACGGGATGGCGGAGCCGGAAATGTGCGTGACCAACATGCGCAAGGCGGCCCAGAGCAAGATGGATGTGCTGCTCCGTACCATTCCTATGGGGGTCGTCATCGTCGACGACTCGCTGAAGATCCACGACTGCAACGCAGGTTTCCTCGACTTGTTCGGGGAGCTTGGCTTCGAGCCGGACGAACAGGCGCTGAACATGATGAAGGGCCTTCCCTTGGAGCAGTTCGTCCCGTTCCATGAGAAGTTCACCGAGCAGTTCGACGCCGAAGGGAAAACCAACCAGTACCGCCTGCACTACAAGGACAAGTTCCTGCGGGTGACCTTCTTCACGGTCAGCAGCCAGCAACTGGTCGGCGCGCTGTTCGAGGATGTGACGAGCCCCACCGTGCGTCGTGAGACGGTGGTCAAGAAGGCGGAGGATGTCATCCAGAAAAGCCTGAATACCGTCCAGCAGATCGCCAGCCTCCTTGGCGAGAACGCCGCGGACACCGAGATCATGCTCAACAGCCTGATTGACGCGTTCAAGGTGCCTTCCACGCAGAATGACGACGCCAATGGCTTTTCGAAGGATGACGGACAGGACCTGACATGAACGATATCTTCATCGATGTGGACTATTATCAGATCTACAAGCACGACCAGAAGATCGGTGGCGACGTCTTCCTGCTTTCCAAAAACCCGGGAAGCCACCAGATTGTCGCGACTTTGAGCGATGGGCTGGGCAGCGGGGTGAAGGCCAATGTGCTCGCGTCCCTGACCGCCCATATGGCCCACAAGCTCTCCTTTGGCGGCATGGACCTGAACAACAGCGCCAAGATCATCATGAACACGTTGCCGGTCTGCAAGGAGAGGAAGATCAGCTATTCGACCTTCACGATCGCCGACATCCGGTTTCCGTCCATGAAGGATATCCAGGTCTCGCTCGTCGAGTACGACAATCCCAGCGCCCTGCGCTTCCACGATAGCGAGGAGATTGTCTGGGACAGGGAGAACATCGACCTGAAACGGCCTGGGGCCTTCAAGCAGGAGATCGTCAAGCGTTCCTCGTTCCCGATGGGCTATGGGGACCGTCTGATCATGTTCAGCGACGGAGTGACGCAGAGCGGCATGGGCAGCGCCCTCCCCTTGGGATGGCGTTTGTCGGGAGTGCGAGCCTTCGCCAAGGACCAGATCGCAAAAGATCCCGATATCGCCAGCCATGACCTGGCGAAAGCAATCGTCCAGCACGCATATAACCTTGACGGACTGTCGTCAAAGGATGATATAACGTGCGCTGTGGTCTACGTGCGCAAGCCGAGACGGACCTTGGTGGTGACCGGGCCCCCGTTCAGCAAGGAGAGCGACGAGATTCTTGGGGAGAAGATCCGTTCCTTCCAAGGAAAGAAGATTGTCAGTGGCGGTACTACCGCCCTGATTGTCAGCCGGCTCTTCCACGCGCCGTTGAAAGTGGACATGACCCACTGGAGCAAGGACGTCCCCCCCATGAGCTCCATGGAGGGTGTCGATTTGGTGACGGAAGGTATGCTGACGTTGAGCAAGGTGGCGAAGGTGCTGGAACAGAGGACGCCGAGGGACCAGCTTCCCGACGACGCCGTCAAGCGGTTTGTCCGCCTTTTGCTGGACAGCGACCAGGTTTCGTTCATTGTCGGCACGAAGATCAACGAGGCCCACCAGGACCCGAACATTCCGGCGGAAATCGGAATCAGACGGACGATGGTTGCCAGAATCCGCAAGGATTTGGAAGATATGTATTTGAAGGAAACCTCGCTGGAGTATATCTGACGGGGGAAGGAAAGATGGCTATGCAGAAAAAGAAAGTGGACGTGAAGATCTGCGTCGGGACTGCCTGTTTCGTGCAGGGAGGAGCGGATCTGTTGTTGTACAACGACTTCCTCGATCCTGAGATTGTCGAGCGTTGTGAGATTGAGGGCTCTTCCTGCCTGGACGTGTGCAAGCATGTCGCCGCTGGCGAGAACGACAAGCCCCCGTATGTTTCCATAGACGGCAAGGTATACGGCAACGTGACGCAGGATCGTTTCATCAAGTTGCTGTCGGAGGCCGTGAATGCTTGAGATCAACAACCAGTTCACATTCATGAAACGTAGGCTTGAGACCGAGGTCATCAAGTCGTTCTTCAAAGGTACGCTTGTCGAGGATGTCGACAAGATTCCTGTGGTCATCATTCCCAAGGACCGTGTTCCGAACCGCTGTTGCATCTACAAGGAACGAGCCATGCTCCGCTACCGCATCATGGCGATGATGGGCATCGACATCGAGCGCTTCGATGACGAGATGAAACCCCTTTCCGCCTATGTGAAGGAGGTGCTGGAGAAGGACCAGCCCGCCGCCCCGATGTTGACCACCATCAGCACCGGTTGCTATGGATGCCCTCCAGAGCAGTATCGTGTCACCGACCAGTGCCGTGGTTGTTTCGCCCGTCCTTGTACTGCCAACTGTCCGCGTGACGCGATTGATTTTACCACCGGCAAGGCCCACATCAACACGGACCGCTGCGTCCGTTGCGGCAAGTGCAAGGAGGTCTGCCCTTATACGGCGATCATCCATATTCCTGTTCCCTGCGAGGCTGCCTGCCCCGTCGGCTGTGTGAAGAAAAACGAGAAGGGGTACGTGGAGATCGACCACAAGCACTGCATTTCCTGTGGCCGCTGCGCCAGTTCCTGTCCGTTCGGCGCCATCGTCGAGCGCAGTGGCCTGTTCCCCGTCCTGAAAAGGCTTGCCAGCGACCAGCCGGTCGTCGCCATGATCGCTCCCGCGATCGAGGGACAGTTCCCGGGTACACTGGCCCAGATTGTCGCCGCTCTGCTGAAGGTCGGTTTCTCCCGTGTCGTCGAGGTGTCCCGTGGAGCGGAAGTGACGAGCATCAACGAGGCCAAGGAGCTTGAGGAGCGGATGGCGAAGGGCGAGTGGATGACCACCAGCTGTTGTTCCGCCTACCTGGAAATCGGTAACAAGCTGCTTCCCTATATGCGTGGCAGACGGAGCGACGCGAAGACTCCGATGGCATACACCGGTGAAATCGTCCGCAAGGAGAATCCCGGAGCCTTCTCGGTCTTCATCGGTCCTTGCTTCGCGAAGAAGATCGAGGCTGCCAGAGACCCGAACGTCGACGGCGTGATCACCTTCAGCGAGCTGGCGGCCATCTTCATGGCCAAGGATATCGATGTCCGCGAGATGCAGCCGGCAGATTTGGGCGACGACAAGACGTTCAGCGACTGTCGCGGATTCGCCGTCTCCAATGGTGTCATCTCCAGTGTCATGCGCCGATACCATGGTCCCGAGCCGAAGGTGATGGACCTCAACGGTGTGGACAAGAAGGTCTATACCTTGATGAAGGTCTGGGAAAAGCGCAAGCCGGATGCCGACATCATCGAGGTAATGTGTTGCGAGGGCGGCTGTATCGGCGGTCCCGGCTGCATCGTCAAGCCGCAGGTGGCTCTCAGGCTGCGTGGCGGCAACAAGGCTGCGACTCCGGTCAAGTCGATGACGAAATGACCGGTCGCGACTCGTTTCTCGCTGGTCTCTCTTCCTTGCTTTCGGGCGGGGAGGGAGACCCGTTTCGTATGATGACGGTGCTGTCCAATGCCAGCGCCTACCTCTTTGAGCGGTTGCCCGACGTCAGCTGGGTGGGTTTCTACCTGCGTCGGGGCGGACACCTCTACCTGGGTCCTTTTCAAGGCAAGGTCGCCTGTACGAAGATCGCTCTGGGCAAAGGGGTCTGCGGGACGGCTGCTGTCAGGGAGCGGACGATCGTGGTGCCTGATGTGCACCAGTTTCCCGGCCATATCGCCTGCGACTCGGCCAGCCGGAGCGAGATGGTCGTTCCTCTGATGGTGGACGGAACCCTGATTGGCGTCCTGGATCTGGACTCGACCAGCCTTGGACGCTTCACAGGGGAGGACGCCTCTCTGCTGGAGAAGGCGGCCCAGGTGGTCACCGCCCACCTTTCCTGAAGCTTTTTGCTTGTGATGCAAGGACCTGGTGGTCCCTCTTGACTTATTTGGGAAACAAGTGCATTGTTCAGACAACGACTGAGACGAAGACGAGTAGTCGGATGTGCCACCACAGAGAGAGGCTCCATTGGTTGAGAGGGCTTTGGCGGGTATCCGGTGAAAACCCCTTCCGAGTCATCCTTCGAACGGCAACCAGTAGTTGGATCGAGACGACCTGCGTAGTGGCCAGACATGAGTGCTCTCCCAGAGAGAAGCAGGGTGGAACCGCGGAAGCCTTGATGCTTTCGTCCTTGCAATACGGCTGATGCCTGTTGCAGTGACGCAGGCATGAAGGCTTTTTTCTATGCTTGAAGGAGACGCAAAATGGATAAAGAAGCGTATTTGCAGGTATACCGCCATTCACTGTCCCATGTGATGGCAAAAGCCGTGATGGAGATTTTCGGACGCGAGCACGTCCAGATTGCCATCGGACCCCAGATTGATGATGGATTCTACTACGATTTCCAGCTGCCCCGTCCTGTGACCACCGATGATTTCAAGGCCATCGAGGACAAGATGCACGAGATTCTCAAGCGCAAGGAGAACTGGACGCGCAAGGTCGTCTCCAAGGAAGAGGCGCTGAAGATTTTTGCCGACCAGAAGTACAAGGTTGAGCTGATCAAGGACCTTCCCGCGGACGAGACGATTTCCGTCTACTATACGGGAGACGATTTCGTCGACCTCTGCAGGGGACCGCATGTCTCCAATAGCCAGGAACTGCTCGGCGCCGCCTTCAAGATCAAGAGCGTCGCCGGCGCCTACTGGAGGGGCGACGAGAAGAACGACCAGTTGCAGAGGATCTACTGCTACGCCTTCCCTGACCAGAAGCAGCTGAAGGACCATCTGAACCTGATCCGCGAGGCTATGGAGCGAGACCATAAGAAGATCGGCCCCGAGCTTGGCATCTTCATGTTCGACGAGACTGCCCCGGGCATGCCTTACTTCCTGCCCCGCGGCCTGAAGAGCTACAATGCCCTGCTGGACTTCTGGAGACGCATCCACGAGCAGCACGGTTACAACGAGATTTCCGCTCCTGTGCTCAATTCCAAGCAGTTGTGGGAGACGAGCGGCCACTGGGCCCACTACAAGGACAACATGTTCCTGGTCGAGGAGGACAAGAACAACATCTACGGCCTGAAGCCGATGAACTGCCCCAACGCGATCAAGGTCTACATGCATTCGCTGCGCTCGTACAAGGAACTGCCGCTTCGGATCAGCCAGGTTGATCCGGTGCATCGCAAGGAGAAGAGCGGCACGCTCAACGGCTTGTTCCGCGTGCAGATGTTCCACCAGGACGATGCCCATATCCTGCTGTCCGAGGAACAGATTGGTGACGAGATCAGCGACATCATGGATATCGCCGAGCAGATTTACGGTACGTTCGGTCTGACCTACAAGGCCGAGCTTTCCACCAGACCTGCCGACTACATGGGCGACATCAAGGTCTGGGACCAGGCAGAGAAGGACCTGAAGGCGATTCTTGCCAAGAAGTACGGCGAGGGCAACTTCGAGATCAACGAGGGTGACGGTGCCTTCTATGGGCCGAAGATCGATTTGAAGATGCGTGATTGTCTTGGCCGCGAGTGGCAGATGGGCACGATCCAGCTGGACTTCCAGCTTCCGCTGAACTTCAACATGAAGTATGTGGCCAAGGATGGAAGCCAGAAGATGCCGGTCATGATCCACCGCGCCATCTTCGGGTCCCTGGAGCGTTTCATCGGCATTCTGATCGAGAACTTCAAGGGTGATTTCCCCTTCTGGCTCAACCCGTTCCAGGTTGGCCTGGTGCCGATCCGTCCGGAGCACAATGCGTACGCCAAGGAGGTCTATGACCTGCTGTGGAAGAACCGCATCCGTGTCGAGGCCGATTACACCGACCGCAACATGAAGGAGAAGATCAAGCAGTTCAAGACGATGAAGGACCCCTATACGGTCATCATCGGCGACCAGGAGGTGCAGAACCGCACCGTCAGCGTCAACATCCGTGGCACGCAGAAGCGCATGCAGAACCTGCCGCTGGATACGTTCCTCAAGATCTGCAAGAAGATGAACGAGGAATATTCGCTCAACCTGATCGACGAGGTTCCCGCGGACTTGCAGTAACCTGCTCCCTGCGTAAGTGAAGAGACCACCCTGTGCCTCATGGCATGGGGTGGTTTCCTGTTCCGGGAGACCAAAGGAGAACACTTCACCGCGCTGTGCGTTCTTGGGTCAACCGGTCTCCTGCCCCTTTGCATGGAAAACCTTCCGCCGGGGGTGTTCCTCCGGCGCGCAACCGCCTACAATGGGGGCCATGCGGAAAGAAGAGGCTTACAGACAGATTGAGGCGATTGACCGGGAGATTACCCTGCTCGGCCATATCGGCGCCATATTGGAATGGGACCAGGAGCTCTACGCTCCGGCCAAGGCGAGTGACGAGCGTGGCCGTCAGATGGGATACATCAAGAGCGGGATGCACGAGTTGGCTACCTCGCCCTTGATGGGGGAGATCCTGGAGGCGGTGGGGGCGAGCGAGGCCAATCCTGGGGGAGATGCTTCGGATCCTTTCCTGCGTGCGATCATCCGCCTGCGTGGCCAGGAGTACCGCAAGGCCCATGTAGTCCCTTCCTCCCTCGTCGCTGCCATCAGCGAGGAGACTACCAAGGGGTATACGGTTTGGCTTGAGGCCCGCAGCAAGAAGGATTGGAAGCTGTTCGCTCCGACGTTCCAGCGTATCCTCGACCTGCAGAAGGAACGTGCCTCCTGTTGCCGGAAGCCGGGCCAGGGGTTGTACGACGTGTTGTTGGACGACTACGAGGAGGGGGCGAGTGAAGCTTGGATCGACGCGCTGTTCGCTCCCTTGCTGGAACCTGTCCGCGACATCATTGCCCATGCTCCTGCCATCGACGATTCCTTCCTTCGGAAAACCTATCCTGTCGAGGCGCAGCAGGCCTTGCAGCGGGAGGTGATGGAGGCGATGGGATTCGACTTCAGCCGTGGCTTGGTGGGGACGAGCGCCCATCCCTTTACCTCGACCCTCGGAGAAGAGGATGTGCGCATCACCACCCGCTATACGGATCCCAGTGTCATGGACTCCTTCTACAGCACGGTCCACGAAAGCGGTCATGCGCTGTATGAGCAGTGGGCCTCGACGGGCAGGCAGAAGGGAACCACCATCGCCGGTGGCGCCAGCTACGCGCTGCACGAGAGCCAGTCTCGCCTTTGGGAGAACATCATCGGACGTAGCCGTCCCTTCCTGCTTGCGCTGTGGCCTTCGTTTCAAAAGCGGTTTGCCACGCAACTCGAGGGGATCGGCTTCGACCAGTTCTACCGGGCGGTCAACAAGGTGCAGCCGGGCTGTATCCGCACCAACAGCGATGAGGTCTGCTATGTGCTGCACATCATGTTGCGGTACGAAATCGAGAAGCAGCTGGTGAAAGGGAGTCTTTCCGTGGATGAGGTGCCTGAAGCCTGGAACAAGCTCAGCGAGCAACTGTTGGGCATTCGTCCCACTGACGACGCCCTCGGCTGTCTGCAGGATGTCCATTGGGCAGGTGGTTCCATCGGCTATTTCCCTTCCTACGCCTTGGGCAACCTGTATGGCGCGCAAATCTGGGATGCGCTCCGAGGGGAGCTCGACACCGACCGTATCCTGGCAAGCGGGCAGTGGCAGCCGATTGTCCGGTGGCTGGGCGAGCATGTGTGGCAATACGGCATGGGGCTCGACCCCGCCACGCTGATCAAGACGGTGAGCGGAAAAGCGCTTGACGCTACCAGTTTCACCCGATACCTTGAAACCAAGTACAAGGAGATGTGATTATGACGCTCCCCAACAAACTGACGGTAGGCCGCCTGGTCATGGCGCCCCTGTTCTTCATCATGTTCAACCTGCGCTATTGGGTGGGGCCTCAGGTCACGATGTTCTCCAGCATCGCCTGTCTCATCCTGTTCGTGGCGATTGAGCTGACCGACCTGCTGGACGGGAAGATCGCCCGGCGCTGTCACTTGGTCACCGACTTGGGGAAGGTGATGGACCCGTTTGGGGACACCCTTTCCCACCTGACCTATTTCGTCTGCTTCATGATGAGCGGCATCATGCCCAGCTGGGTCTTTGTCGTGATCATGTACCGCGAGTTCGCGATTCTCTTTGTCAGGTTGCTGATGGTCAGCCAAGGCCATGTGATGCCGGCAAACATGTGGGGCAAAAGCAAGACGGTCACCTACGCGGTGGGTGGCGTGCTCGGCATCCTCTACCTGTTTTTGGCGAGTATGATGGATGTGAGTCGGCTCTCACCCTTCTATGCCTGCATGCAGGTGGTTTTCGTGCTCTCCGCAATCGCCAGCGTGGTTTCTTTCCTGAACTATATCCGTCTCATTATCCGTGACGGGAGTCTTTCTCAGATGACGAGGTGAAATTACTACAATGAAATACACGGTTTCTTTTGGCGAAATCATGGTCCGCATCACAACCCCCGGAGTTCAGAAAATCCGCCAGTCATGGCCGGGTGACGCCACGATTACGTTCGCGGGAAGCGAAAGCAACGTTGCCGAGTCTCTTGCCCTGCAGGGTTGTCCGTCGAAATTTGTCACGAAACTTCCGAAGAACGACGTGGCGGAGTGCTGCCTGTCCATGCTGCGTGGCATCGGTGTCGACGACAGCGAGGTCGTCCGCTCGGAACGTGGCCGTATGGGTGCCTACTACGTCGAGGGTGGCGCCGACCAGCGTGCCAGCAAGGTGATCTATGACCGCGAGGACTCGGTGTTCAGCCACTCCAGGCCCAGCGACTACGACTGGGAGAAAATTCTGGAGGGTGCCGATTGGTTCCATTGTTCCGGCATCTCCCCGGCTATCACGCGGGATACCGCCGAGGTGACCATTGACGCCGTCAAGCGGGCCAAGAAGATGGGACTGACCGTTTCCTTCGACATGAACTATCGCCAGAAACTCTGGCTGTGGGATCCCTCGAAAGGACAGAAGCAGCTTGCCCAGGAGGTGTGCGCCCAAATCCTGCCCTATGCCGATGTGCTGATCGGTAACATCGAGGACTCGGATACCGTCGGTGTCTATACCAACGACTCGATCGAGCACAACCCCGATTTCTGCAAGACGATGGTCGGGCGGTACCCGAACCTGAAGCTGATCGCCACGATTCTTCGTGACATGCCGTCGGCCAATATCGATACTTGGGGTGGCATCCTCTATGATGTCAAGAACGACAAGCAGTATGTCGGACCGCTGGTGGACGGCACATACGCCCCTTGGCACATCAATGACATCGTCGACCCGATCGGTGTCGGGGATGCTTTCAGCGCCGGTCTCGTCTACGCCCTGAAGGATCCGGAGATCAAGGACGACCTGCAGTACGTGCTCGAGTACACGCTTGCCTGCTCCTGCCTTGCCCACACCATCAAAGGCGACTGCAACTACACGACCAAGGACGAAGTGCTCGCCTTGCTGAAGAAGGGGCCGCGCGGAAGCGGACGGGTTCTGCGCTGAGAACACGAGCTATCTGATTCTACCACCATCCCCCTGCGTCCTTCGCATGGGGGATGTGCGTCTGCCTGATGGCAAGGAAATCTCCTATAGATGGCGGCGAGCAGGTCCTCCCGTGAGGGGAAAACGATGCCTCTCAGAGGAGGGGCAGGGTTTGCATGCCATTTTGGCTTAACAGGTATTTCTGTTTCCAGCGCGCTTCCCATCTTCCCTACACCGTCCATCAATCCATCATCCTCTCGTGGGCTGATGATCAACGTGATCAGTGCCTGTTGCCTGGAATCCAAGGACCAGAAGCGTACAGGTTGGGTCGGAAGGAGATTGCTGTACCATTTTAAGAAAACATCATGAATTATTGCACATGTTTTTCCATAGGATGGCGAGGGTGCGGATACAGAGGAATCGATATTTGAACCAGCTGATTGGCAACAAAGACAACGGATTGGGCAAGATGGTCACCGGGCTAAGACGGTGCGGGAGAACCTATCTGCCGAACGAACTGTACCGGATTTGGCTTTTGTCTTAGGGAATCGGCGAGAAGAATCTCCTCTATCTTGCGCTCGACAGCAATGAGAATGCGGCGTATCGGACCCCTGTCCTTCTCGATCGGTACCTGCGCGACCGGATTGCGAGGGCGGAAGGGCGGTGTTGCGTCATCATCGATGAGATTCAATGCAGCACTACGATCCCCGACGGCTTTTTGGCGGAAAGCGTCAGATTCCCGGAAAACGCGCTTGCCTTTTATGATACGGTCCTTGGCCTGATGGGAAAATGCGACTTGTATATCACGGGCAGCAACTCCCATATGCTGAGCTCGGATAGCATGACGAACTTCCGGGGCGTGGCGACGAAGTCCGTGTGTATCCTCTGGGTTTGCCAGCGCATGGCAGGGAGGGCGGCGTCCGGCATTCCAGGAATATCTGCTCCACGGGGGCATGCCGTTGGTGCTGAATGTTCCAAGCGGCCAGGGAAGAGGGAAGTATCTCAAAGGCCTTTTCGAGAAAACGTTCTTGACGGACATCATGGAAAGGCACGACGTCCGCCATACCGAGGACCTCGGGAATGGTTCCTCGCTTCGTCGGCAGGGTCCTTTGTCAACCCGGCCAATATCGCGGAGAAATTCCAGGCGGAGGGTGTCTCCGGAGTTTCCCGGAACACTGTTGCCGAGTATGTCCGGTATATGGAAGATGCATTCTTGTTCCAGACTGCGAAGCGTTTTGACATCAGGGGAAAAGACTATCTATCGGGACAGCGGAAACACTACTTCTCTGGTCTCGGACTCAGGAACGCCCGCCTGAATTACCGCCAGTTCGATCGCCCGCGGTTATTGGAGAACGCGGTGTACAACGAGCTGGCCTCCCGGGGATACAGCGTTGATGTGGGACGAGCGCAGGCGAGAGTGAAAAATGCAGCTGGGAAACTGGCAACGAAACACATGGAATCCGATTTTGTCGTGCACGATTCTGAGAAGAAGATGTATATCCAGGTGGCGGAAGGTCTGGATGATTCTGGGAAAAAAGAACAGGAAATGGCATCCTTGCTCCATATTCGGGATGGTTTTCCAAAATATATTCTGGTCGATCAAGACGTTCCGACCCATTGCACGGAAAGTGGAATCCGCATCATGTCCATCCCAGATTTTCTATTGAAAGATGTCTGATATATGGTAGACGTTTTTCAATAAAAAGCATACAGGATGTGAAGCAGTCCTTTTCGCTTCAGAACGAAAACGGACCGGGCAGAAGTGTAGGGCGGGACCATACGTTTTCCAGGACCCTGTCGCAGACATTGCTTACAGCTCCCGGAATCAGCTCTGGAATTGATGACCCGGTCTCGATGCTCCGATGCATGCGTGACTGTATCATGATGATGTGGAGCCGCGGGTCTGTCGGGATGTATGTACCGCTTGCGAAGCTGTGCATGTGCCAAGACCCCAGGTTCTGACCTGCGTTCTTTTCCCTGGCACACCAAAGGACGATGCCTTACACTATATGCCATGCACAAAACACGTTTGATTGGGAGTCTTGTGATTGGTCTGATTGCAGACGGATTGCTGCGTATCCAGAGCGGAGACGAGGGCAACCTTTTGGTGCACATGGTGGTGTTCCTTGTCAGCTCGGGAATAACCTATGGCTCTGTCAGCATATATCAGAAATACATGGCAAGAAGGCAGTCGCAGAACTAATACGGCAGGTAAGGATGTGGGGAAACGCCTTTTCTTGTATGTCCGGCATGGTATACCTGCATGCCGCCGTCGATTCCGTAACCCGGACTGTGGTTGAGACCGTCGAGAAATCCGAGCGTGAGAAGAAACGCGACGAGGTCGAAGATTCCATCAGGGCACGTCTGAAAGGGTTCTGCTTGATTCTGAGTTTTGGTATTCCCTCTCTTGTTTTTGCACGATACTGCTGCAGAAATGTAAATCCGTACTTTATTATTTTGCACTATTTTGTTATGGAAAGATATATCACCCGTTCCTGTGAGCAAAAAGTGCTGGAAACTCTCCAGCGGTACCCTGCAGTGACCGTGTATGGTCCTCGACAGGCGGGAAAAACCACCATGGTCAGACATGTGTGCCCGTCGTTCACCTATGTCAACCTCGAGCAACATGGCCCTCAGACACTCGCCAGACATGACCCGGATGCTTTTTTCCTGAGGTATCCGGAACCAGTCATCCTCGATGAAATCCAGAATGTCCCGGAATTGATTCCTACCATACAGGCGCGAAGTGTTGCACGAGGGAAAAAAGGTCAATATGTGCTGACAGGCAGCCGGCAGATCGCATTGGTCCAGAGCCTCGTAGGACGGACAGGTTTGGTCTGGCTGTTTCCTTTGTCTTTGGATGAACTTGCATCGGGTGGATATGTCTTGGACAGGAATAGCCAGTTGTTGGTTGGGGGGTTGCCTGCCGTGGTGTCCGAAACGACGAGTCCATACGCGTATTACCAGGATTACATCAGTTTGTATCTTGAGAAAGATGTGGCTAGTGAAGGAGTGAAGGACTTGGATCGTTTCGCGACGTTCATGCAATTGCTTGCCGGACGTACCGGGGGATTGTTGGATTATCGTGAGTTGGGCGACATGACTGGAGTCAGTAGTCCGACAATCAAAAGCTGGATGGCAATTCTTGCCAGGTCGCATTTGATCCATATGCTGACTCCCTATTCAGGAAACCGTGAAAAAGTCCTGACTCAGACGCCGAAGGTGTATTTTTGCGATACGGGTCTGGTGTGTGGTCTGCTTGGAATCATGACCCCCGATTTGCTTGGTAATGACCGCCTGTTGGGACCGTTGTTTGAGACCATGATTGTTTCTGAAGCCTATAAGATGGCCTATCTCAACAGGACGGAACGTTTTCTGCATTTTTCCCGAAACAAACGAGGAAAGGAAGTTGATCTGATCTTGCAGGATGGACAAACCATCCGTCCGTTTGAAATCAAAAGTGGAATGGCCTTGCGGGCCGATTACTGTGCGAATATGGACTATTTCGCTTCGGTGACCCCAGACTGCGACCAGCAACATACCGTCATCTATGCAGGTGATGATGTTCCTTCCTTCAGTGGAATGCGGTTTGTGAACTGGAAGAAGAGCGACGCGCTGTTTACGCCACGTACGGCACCTTACGTGTTCAATCCTCAAGAGCATATGGGGTGCTAGGGACACAAAACGGGGCCGAAGCCCCGTTGTCAACCAAGAATCCATCCCTTCAGCACGACCGCGTTGTTGTGCTCCTCGTCCTTTGCCGCGAAGAGCAGCGTCACATCGCTTTTGTGCAGAACCTCCCTGACCTTGAGCTTGAACGCCTGAGCCGTATCGCTGGCTTCCAGCTCCTTGACCATCTTCTCCTTGAATTGCTCGAAGGAGAGGGTTCCGTCATGGAAGTGTTTTCTCAGTTCGGAGGAGGGAGCCACGCTCTTGATCCAGGCATCCATGCGGTCCTTGGAAATGCCACGGGGCCACATGCGGTCCACCAGGATCCGGATGCCGTCAGCGGCATCCGATTCCTGATACACCCGTTTCACCTTGAGCTCATGCATGCAGGCACTCCTTGAGGTCTTCCTCTGGGGTGGTGATCGGGGCGATCTGATAGTGCTTCACCAGATAGTCCAGCACGTTCTTCGAAAGGAAGGCGGGAAGACTAGGTCCGAGCTTGATATGCTTGATGCCCAGGTACAACAGGGTAAGCAGGACACAGACGGCTTTCTGCTCGTACCAGGAGATGATGAAGGAGAGCGGAAGCTCGTTGACACTGCAGCCGAAGGCCTTGCTCAAGGCGACGGCCACCTGTACGGCGCCATAGGCATCGTTGCACTGGCCCATGTCCATCAAGCGGGGAAGTCCGGCGACAGTACCCAGATCCAGGTCGTTGAACCGGTATTTGCCGCAGGCCAAGGTCAGGACGATGGAATCCTTCGGGGTCTGCTTGACGAACTCGGTGTAGTAGTTGCGTCCCGGCTTCGCGCCATCACAACCGGCAACAAGGAAGAAGTGGCTGATCTTGCCAGCTTTGACAGCCTCGACGACCGCAGGGGCGTTCTGCAGGATGAAGCTGTGGCTGAAGCCGGTCATCACCGTGGAACCTCCGTTGATTCCCGTCATCTTGTGGTCTTCCGGATAGCCGCCCAGTTCCAGAGCTTTCCGGATCACCGGGGTGAAATCCTTCTCAGGGCCGATATGGACCTCTCCGGGGAACCCGACTACTTCCGTGGTGAAGACGCGGTCGCTGTAGCTTGCCCTTGGCGGCATCAGGCAGTTGGTGGTGAAAAGGATTGGAGCGGGAATGTTGTCGAACTCCTTCTGCTGGTTCTGCCAAGCGGTTCCGAAATTGCCTTTCAGGTGGGGGTATTTCTTCAAGAGCGGATAGCCATGGGCCGGCAGCATCTCTCCATGGGTATAGATGTTGATGCCCTTGCCCTCAGTCTGCTTCAGAAGCAGCTCGAGGTCCTTCAGGTCATGGCCGGTGACCACGATGAAGGGACCCTTCTCGATAGTCAGGGGCACAGTGACCGGGACAGGGTTCCCATAGGTGGAGGTGTTCGCCTTGTCCAGCAGGGCCATGCACTTCAGGTTGACCTCGCCGACCTTCAGCACGAGGGGAAGCAGGGTGTCCTGGCCGTAGTCTTCCCCGATGGCAAAGAGCGCTTCGGCAAAGAACTTGTTGACATCCTCGTCCTCGAGTCCCAGCATCAACGCGTGGTAGGCGTAGGCCGCCATGCCCTTGATGCCGAACAGGATCAGGCTCTTCAAGGAGCGGATGTCCTCGTTGTCGTCCCAGAGTTTCTCCAGATTGTAGTCGTCCATTCTGCCACACTTGGTGCCGCAAGTACCGCAGTCCTCGCCACCGATGCGGACTTTGTCCTGGTGGACCAGCTCGATCATCTTCTCGATCGCCTCGCCATCGAAGTTGGCGTTGGTGATGGTCATGAACAGACCCTCAAGCATCAGCTTGCTGGTGGTCTTGTCCGGGGAGTTGCCGCTCAGGGCTCTGGAGAGTCCGACGAGGGCTCCAATCAGTTTGTCCTGCAGGCCTGCGACCTCTGGCTTCTTGCCGCATACGCCGCTCTTCGTGCAACCCTTGCAAAGGGCCGTCTGCTCGCACTGGTAACAAAACATCGCTGTATCCATGTTGTAGTTCTCCTTGTTTTGGTTTTCGTTATTGCTCGTCCGAAAGCACCTTGCCTTCGGTGGAAATCGTGATGACTCTGAGAGAAAGAGGCTTGCCGCTCAGGGCGATCGCCTTCTGGAGGAAATAGGTCATGCCCCCACAGCAGGGAACCTCCATGCGCACCAGAGAGATGCTCCTGATGTCATTCGCCTTGAGGATGGCGCCCAGCTTCAGGCTGTAATCCTCGTCGTCCAGCTTCGGACATCCGACCAGGACCGCATGTCCCTTGATGAAGTCCTGGTGGAACGTAGGATAGGCAAAGGGGGTGCAGGTGGCGGCGACAAGAAGGTCAGCCCCCTGCAGGGCCGGGTTGTTCGGCTGCATCAGCTTTATCTGCACCGGCCACTGGGCGAGTTCGCTTGTTGCCGGAACCATCTGGCGCTTGTGCGCCTTGACCGCCTCTTCGTCATAGGCTTCCGCCTCGCGGACAGTGATGGTGATGGCGCCAGTGGGGCAGGCAGGAAGGCAATCGCCCATGCCGTCGCAGTAGTGGTCGCTCGTCAGATGCGCCTTGCCATCTGAACCCATCTCGATGGCGTTTTCGTGGCAGGCGCTGGCGCAGGCGCCGCAACCATTGCAAAGTTCCTGATTGATGGAGACAATCGTTCTTCTCATATCCTAGCTCCCTCTTTACGTACACCGCCGAGTCTACTATCCTTGGGACTGAAATGCTGTTGGAAAACCAACAAAGGATAAAAATGGCAGATTTTCTTTCCATATTGGCGCGCGCTCCGCTCTTCATGGGATTCGACGAGCATACCATTTCCCTCATCCTGGAAGCCCAAGGCGCCCAGCTGGCACGCTATGCGAGAGGCGAGGTGTTGCTGCGGGAAGGGGAGCGGACCGACAAGTTCGGTATTGTCGTCGATGGTACCATTTTCATAGAACAGAACGATTTCTGGGGAAACCGGAATTTGATGGGACGTATCTCCGCGGGGCTGATTTTTGCCGAGTCGTTTGCCTGTAGTCGGCCCCAACGGCCGCTTGCGGTCAACGTGGTCGCGGACAGCGGCTGTGTCGTCTATTGGTTGGACTGCCACCGCCTGCTCCAGCAAGGTTCGCTGGACGAGAAGGTGTGGCGCACTTTGGTCGCCAACCTGATCCATGTGCTTTCCAACAAGAACATCCGTTTCAATGAGAAGGTGACCCACATGGGCCAGCGTACCACCCGGGACAAATTGCTCTCCTACCTTTCGATGGAATCGAGGAAGGCCCATAGCGCGGTCTTTGACATTCCCTTCAACCGGCAGGAACTTGCCGACTATCTTGGAGTGGAGCGAAGCGCCATGAGCGCCTGTCTGGGGAAACTGCGCGACGAGGGGATGCTGACGTTCGACAAGCAGCACTTCCATCTGTTGGAGGTGGAGTGATGTTCACGATACGGTTGGCGCGGACCGAGGACCTTGATTCGGTGGTCCGTTTGTACCAGACGGTGGAAAAAGACAGCCATCTGCTGCTCTGTAAACCGGAATGCCTGATGGAGCCAGTGCAGACTGCGTTTCTGGAGCATTCGATTGCCCACGGACAGTTGTTCGTCGGCTTCTGGAATGACGAGCTGGTCGGTTCGGTAGTCATCAACCACGAGCCTCACCCGGAGTTCAGGCAGGTCCATTGGTCATTGGCGATGGATGAAGCGCATGTCGGCATCATCCATTGTCTGGCCATCCTCCCCAAGTACCAATCGTTGGGGCAGGGACGGGAACTCTTGGTCCAAGCAGCCCGCCGGGTCCATCGGCAGGGAATCAAGGTGCTGCGCTACGACGTCCTGAAAAGCGACATCCCCCTGCAGCATCTGGTAGCCCAGAGCGGGTTCCGCTTCTGCGAGACGGTGATGCGCCGTCTGTGTGACCGCAAGAGCTACCCGTATGGCATGTACGAGTTGGTGCTCGTTCCGACTAGGGGTTGATCAATTTCCTTCAGAATATATTCTTCTTCTTTTCGGGGAAAAGCATGATATAGTAGCGAATATGGCGACAATCAAGGATATCGCGAAACTTGCTGGAGTCTCTCAAGGGACTGTTTCCAACGTATTGAACGGGAAAGGAAACGTCAGTAGCGGCAAGATCTTGCTTGTCCAGGATGCCGCACGGCAACTCGGCTATGCCATCAACGAGAATGCGAAGCTCCTTCGCAAAGGACAGAGCAAGACAATTGCCGTGATTGTTCCCAACAATACCGATATCCAGTACATTGACTTTGTCACCTCGTTCTCAAACCAAGCGAGGGTAATGGGGTATGAGGCGTTTGTTGCCTATTCGCAGGATAATCCTGATCTGGAGAGAGAACTCATCCGACAGTTCCGTTCACTGGTTGTTGTAGGGATTGTGTCTTTCACCTCCCTCGGACAGGATGCGGGCATCATCTATCGGACTCTTGGGTTCGACACCCACAACATCCTTTTCGTTGAGCGGAAAGGCGGGTCAGGTTTTATCGGGTTCGACTATGAGAAAGCTGGTGCCGACATGGGCTTGCAGCTACGTGGCAGTGGGGCGAAGCGTGTGGCGCTTGTGGTCGAGGAGTTGGCGACCAATGACACGGAATTCGCGCATGGTTTGTTCGGCGCGGTTCCTGAATCCATGCGGGTGACAACCTATTCTATCACTCCTTACGGAAAGAAGTTCCAGTTGCTAGGCCTGTTTGATGGAGATGCCCCAGACCATATCGTGACGACCCGAATGGGCATTGCCCAGGCGTGTCGGGACCTTCAGAAGGGGTTTTATCCTGACCTGCATCCCCACTTTTTCACTTTATCCTCGCTCTACACGATTCCTGAGAAGGATTTCACCAAGTACGAGCTTGACTACCGGTGTCTTGGACATCGGGCAGCCGAGCAAGTCATCCGGAACGTGCAGGAACAGACCGAAAGTTCCATCATCTTGTCGAATGCTGGATTCCGTCACTGGCGAAGCTCGATTGGTCCCTTGCGTTCCAAGAGCCCGGAGCGGATTTCCATGCTTCTGCTGGACAGTCCACCCGCATATGCGGTAAAGCGGCTTGCCCATATGTACTCCTGCGCCACCAACATTGCTATCAATGTGGTTATTGCGGGTTACAAGGAAATCAACCGGGTGCTCGCCTCTCCGGAGGAGACCGGGCAATACGATATCCTCCGTGTCGGAGCGGATATGCTTAGTTGGGATGGCATGAGGATTTTCAAGCCGCTTGATACAATTGATTTTGATGTTTCCGGGGTGTTCGGCAACTTGATTGACGGTCTGGAGAGAACTCACTCGATTGCCGATGGACGAAGGTATGCGGTTCCTACCTCCCCATCAATCCAACTGTTGTTCTATCGGAAAGACCTGTTTGAGAATCCAACCTACCGGGCGTTGTACCAGGAGCAAAACTGCGAGAAGCTGGAAGTGCCTACCGATATGGCTCAGTTCCACAGGATTTCTCGGTTTTTCACCCGGACCATCAATCCTATGTCTCCGGTACCTTACGGCTCCACGGTAGGCCTTGGCGAAGAAGGAGAGCCGATTCTTGCTGGCACGGAGTTTCTGACCCGCTATTTCAGCTATACGGATTACCTTTTCCAGAAGGGGGGGGAGCCGAGACTCGACAGCCCAATTGCGAGACAGGCGCTTGTCGATCTCCTCGCAGAGAAGGAGAGTTGTGGGACACCGGTGACATGGTGGAACGAAGCCGCCCACCTTTTTGCCTCAGGGCAAGTGGCAATGACCATGGTGTTCACCAATTTTGTTCCCTCGTTCAGCAACTTGGTGTCGAACAGGGTTGGGTTTTCCGCGATTCCAGGGGCAAATCCCTTGTTTGGAGGGGGGGCTCTCGGCGTCCAGAACCAATGCCGCTATCCGGAGGCTGCGCTCCAGTTCATTTCCTGGATTGTACGAGAGCCGGTTGCATCCAGCCTGGCTATGTTCGGAGGCAACCCGATTGTGCGTGAGACGCTTACGAACTACGAGGTGATTGACACATATCCTTGGATGCCTTTGGTCAAGGAAGGTATCTTCTCCTATCACGCCTACCGGACGCCTTCTCATCCCAGCAGGCCGTTCAACGACCACAGACTTCTTTCTCTCATCGGGAAAGAAGTCCGCGCCTGTTGGTACCAAGGAAAGGACCCTGCTACCGCCTTGGAAGAATTGCAACGGTACTATCTTGCCCATACTGAGGAGTTCACCAATCTGTAAGTCTCTGTTTATCAAGAGGTTCTGAAGTCCTGCTTCTTTGAAGCGAGGAATGGTGTTCTTCTTTCGCGCTCAAAGATTGAAACGTTTCATTGACACGTTTCAAATTGAAGATATAATCAAATTATCAAAATAGGAACAAGAGGAGAGTTCTATGAGGAAAAAACTACTTGCAAGCATGTTCTTGCTATGTTTAGCGGTTTCATCGGTGTTTGCGAATGGTTCGTCAGAAGCAACTTCGGCGAAGAACAAGCCTATGGAGTTGACTTTCTTCTTCCCGGTGAATGTCGGAGGTGCGGTAACCAAGTACGTTGATAAGATTTGCAACGATTGGAACGCGGAACACCCGGAAGCGACTGTGAAACCGGTCTATACCGGCAACTATGACGATACGGTTGTCAAAATCCAGAGTTCGATTCAAGGAAAGAACCCTCCAGATCTCTTCATTTCCTTGGCTACCCAACGCTTTTCCATGTACGTGCAAGACGCGGTGGTTCCCTTGGATGATTTCATTGCGGCGGATGGAGCTGAGGGCAAGGCATACATCGACGATTTCCTTTCCGGATTCATGGAGGATTCTTATGTAGATGGCCACATCATCAGTATTCCTTTCCAGAGAAGCACCGAAATCATGTTCTACAACAAGGATGCGTTCCGGGAGGTGGGCTTGGATCCGGAGCAACCGCCAAAATCTTGGGCGGAGCTTGCCGACTACGCGCAGAAGCTGACAAAAGTCGGAGCTGACGGCAACGTTGAGCGCTACGGCGTGGGCATCGCCCTGAACAGCGGCTCCGCACAGTGGCAGTTCACGGGCTTCTGCTTGCAAAATTCCAAGAACGGAGAGAACCTGATGAGCGATGATGGCAAGTCGATTTACTTCGATACGCCGGAAAACGTGGAGGCATTGCAATTCTGGTGCGATCTCCAGAACAAGTACAAATGCATGCAACCTGGTATTGTCCAATGGACCGATCTTCCTGGCCAATTCCTCTCGGGCAAGGTGGCGATGATCTACCATACCACCGGCAACCTTGGCAACATCAGCAAGAATGCTTCCTTCGATTTCGGTACCTGCTTCCTGCCAGGCAACAAGCGTATGGCAGCTCCAACTGGTGGCGGCAACTTCTATATCTCCAAGGGAATCTCGAAAGAACGCCAGCAGAAGGCATGGGAGTTCATCAAGTTCGCAACCACTGCCGAGCGAACTGCCCAATGGAGTATCGACACCGGTTATGTGGTGACCCGCAAGTCTGCGTTGGAATTGCCGCAGATGAAGGCGTACTACGAGAATCTTCCGCAGGCAAAAGTCGCATACGAGCAGATTCCCATCAGCAAACCGGAACTTACAAGCTACGACTCCACCAAGATGTGGCGCATTCTGAACGATGCGATTCAGGCTGCCATCACGGGGGAGAAGACTCCTGCCCAAGCTTTGAAAGACGCTCAGAAAGAGGCCGATGACACGTTGAAGAAATTCAAGTAAGACGTTGTCGGATGAAAGTGGGTGGCTCTTTTTGGTGCCACCCACTTTGTGAAATCTCAAGAGGTATCGAATGTTTTTCAAACGTACATCAAGGCGGCAGATGAACCAAACGTTGCTTGCGTGGCTTCTGCTTGCTCCAACTCTGTTCTTTATGGTGTTGTTCACTATTTGGCCGATCATCCGAAGTGTTGGCTTGAGCTTCACCGCTTTCGAACTTGGCATGCGTACACCCCAGTTCATCGGGTTAGAGAACTACACATATTTTGCTACCAACGCCCTATTTTGGAAGATTATGCGCAACACGCTTTATTTTTCAATCCTGACGGTGGTTCCAGCCTTTGTGCTTGGTTTGGCGTTCGCCATGTTCGTGAACAAGAAGTACCGCAGAGGTATTGGCCTGTTCCGGACAAGTTTCTTCTATCCGGTCGTGATGCCGATGATTGCGATTGCTTCCATCTGGCTGTTCATGTACATGCCGGAAACAGGCATGTTCGACCAATTGCTCATGAAATGCGGAGGAAAGCCGCTCGGAGTGCTCTCCAACAAAAAATACGTATTGCCCGCCATGGCTGCGATGTACGTGTGGAGGGAAGCTGGCTACCTGATGATTTTCTTCCTTTCCGGTTTGCAGAATCTTGACCACGAACTTTTCGAGGCGGCGCTTCTTGATGGCGCTTCTCCCACCCGGACATTCCGGTCCATCACCTTTCCCTTGCTTGCCCCGACCACGCTGTTTGTCTCGATTACTGCTTTGACCGACAGCCTGAAGCTGGTCGACCACATTGTCATCATGACTGAGGGTGCGCCAAATAACGCCAGCACGTTGTTGCTCTACTATATCTACCAACAGGGTTTCATTTTCTTCGACCAAGCCAAAGCTGCGACACTCACGGTCGTCATGCTTCTCATCATGCTCGTCATCTCTATGGGACAATTCCTCAACAGTGACAAGCGCATCTACTACAATTAAGGGGTGACGTATGGCACGGAAGAAGTTTCATGTTGCGTTTTATCTTTTGGGTGGCATTGTCGCTTTCTTGTGGCTGGTTCCACTGATTTGGATGGTGCTTACCGCTTTCACCAAGGCCTCCTTTGTCATGCAAGTGTTTCCACACACAGGCTGGACCTTTGGCAATATTGCCTACGTCTGGGGACAGGTTCCCTTCGGACGGTATTACCTGAACACAATCACCATCGTCGTCTGCACGTACGCGATTCAATTCGTCACCATCACCATGGCGGCGTATGCCCTCGCGACGCTTCATTTCAAAGGGGAGAAGCTGGTATTCCTGATTATCTTCGTGCAAATCATCATTCCCAACGATATCCTGATTATTCCGAATTTCATGACGATATCCGATCTCGGATTGACGGATACGAAGCTCGCCATCATGTTGCCGTTTCTTGGTTCTGCGATGGGCACTTTCCTGCTTCGCCAGCATTTCAAGACGATTCCTCGCGCTTTGACAGACGCAGCCATCATCGATGGATGCAACACCGCCCAGGTAATCCGTCATGTGTTCGTTCCGAATGCGAAGACCGCATACATTTCCTTCGCGTTGGTTTCCGTGAGCTACCATTGGAACAATTTCTTGTGGCCGCTCGTTGTCACCAACTCGGTCGAGAATCGGACCCTCACAGTCGGTTTGGCCTTGTTCGCGAAGAGCAAGGAGGCTGTCTTGCAATGGACCAACGTCTGTGCCGCCACCTTCATCATCAGCGCACCGCTTGTCGTTCTTTTCCTTGTCTTTCAGAGACAGTTTATTGAGAGCTTCGTCTCCTCGGGGATCAAATGAACAATTTGACAGCAATTCATTTTCTTGGGATAGGGGGAGCTTTTGCCCCAGAGCTGGGAAACACCAGTATGTGGTTCCTCTGGAACAAAAATTTTGTCCTGATTGATTGCGGAGAATCCGTCTTCGAGAAATTGCTTACTATTGAAGCATTTACAGAAGCTCGCCGCATCCTTGTAGTGATTACACACACACATTGTGACCATGTGGGGAGTTTGGGAACTCTTTGCTCATACGCCGCGCTTGTGTCCCATCAACAAGTGGAAATCTACTATCCTGATCTCGTAAGGCTTCGCTCGTTCCTGGATATTGTGGGTATCGACCGTTCGTTCTATCGATTGTACGACCAAGTGCCTGCGGATTGGTGTCTATCCATTGAGCCTTACCATGTTGCTCATGCATCCGATATGCAGTGTTACGGGTACTGGTTTCGGGATTTGGGCTTCTATGTAAGTGGCGACGCCGCCGATATCCCGGATGCCGTGCTGGCGGCCTTTCTGAAAGGCGAGATTAAAAGAGTTTATCAGGATACCACGACCAAAGCCTCTTCTGCTCATGGGTATCTCGGGCGAATGGAAGAGAAGATTCCTTTTGAAGAGCGAAAGCGGTATTACGCCGTCCATCTTCCCGATCGGGAAGCTATCGGCCTTTTGCGCGCGAAAGGCTTCTCGGTAGCCTCCTGCTAGGGTCCGTTTTCCTGTTGGAGAAACGTCATAGATTACCACAACGGGACTGCCTGGATGCAGACAGTCCCGTCAGTGGTTTTCTCGCTCCATTATCTCTTCAGATGGGCGATATAGTAGTCGCGGACTTCAATGTAGTGCTCGTAAATGTAGTTGTAGTCCGGGGTGTAGTATTTGGAGAGCGCTTCGTCGAGCGGGGCGTTGCCTTTCGAGGGCGGGCACTCAGGTCTGACAGACCAGGTACCAGTCGTCCCGAAGCGGGTGTATCCCTTGCCTTTGCCGTCGTCGCCGCCCATCAGATAGCGGATGAACATCTTCGCGATGTTGGGGTGTTTGCACCCATTGACGATGCCGAAGAAGTTCAGCACGTACATGCCGCTGGAAGGCTCGACATCCTGATTATAGGCGAGGGCCCAGTTGTTCTCTTCTCCCTTGCGGACTTTGACGGAAGATGCGTAGCCGACCGGAGGGTCTGCCTGGCCTTTGGTTCCGACCAGCTGGACCACCTCGTCGCTGCGGTCTGCGTTGATCGGGCTGTTGGCTTCCATGCGTTTGATGAAGGCGAATCCGGCGTTGGGCTCGTCCTTGTCCAGGACGATATCCTTGCCGTAGTAGTCCTTGTAGGCCTTGGCCATGTCCTCGGGGTGCTGGGTGAACAGCGTGTAGACCGCAAGGTATGCGGTATTGTCTGCGGCGTCCTGCAGGACGAACTTGCCCTTGTTCTTCGGATCGGTCAGCTCCCACCAGTTCTTCAGCGGCTTGCCGCTTTCGGTGTTGTAGAACCAGGTCAGGGCTTCGATGATGAATGGGGTCATCGACTTGAAGCGCTTGTTCACGTTCCCGTAGATGGAATCGGGCATGTAGTTGTGGAGAATGCCGGTGTCGAAGAAATCGACCTTGTAGTCTCCGAGCACCTCCTTGGAGTGGATCAGGTCAGCTCCCGCGATGCCTGCCTCGTACTCTCTCTGGAACTTTTCCTTCAGTTCGTCGCTGGAGATGTTGTAGACGGTGACGTCCAAACCAGGGTATTCGGACATGAACTCCTTGGCGGCCTTTTCGGTACGGCTGGAGATGGTGTAGACCACCATGCTTCCTGTCTCCGCCTTGGCCTTCTCGTACAATGCGTCCATTGTCTCGTCTTCGTACAAACCGTTGTCGATAGCCCACTGCTCTTCGGCGGAGACCGTATCGGTTCCCGTCTCGGCGGCAGCAGGGGCGGCTTCTTTGGCTCCACCTGCGAACAGGCCCGTGGCCAAGGCGAGCAGGGTAGTCAGCGCAAGCAATCGTTTATTCATGCAATCCTCCTTATCTCCGGCGGTCAGCGTAGCGCAGCCGCGGAATGCTTGATCAGGACACCTTCCTTGGTGTCATAGACATTGACGAAATCGGGGTCGATGGAAAGGCGGACCGTTTCGCCTTGGTTGTAGGTCGCCAGTCCGATGCACTTGACCAGGAGTACCTGCCCCTTGACCTGGACTTGGATGAGGCTCTCGCTTCCCGCCGGCTGGCTGGAGAGGACGGAGCCCTCGATCGGGCCAGAGGGATCTATGCGGAGCATCTCCGGACGAATGCCAAGGGTGCAGTCGACGGTTCCCTGCGGGCCATGGTAGTGCTTCTCGAATACCAGTCTTCCCAAGGGGCTGTCGGTCACCAGACTCTGTCCCTGAGCCTCCCCATCCGCCTTGATGAAATTGATCTTCGGGTTGCCGATGAAGTCCGCCACTTCCATGGTCGCCGGGTTCTGGTACAGGTTGACCGGAGTATCCACCTGGGTCAGCACCCCTTTGAAGAAGACGGCGATCCGGGTCGACATGGTAAGCGCCTCGACCTGGTCGTGGGTGACGTAGACCACCGTGGTGCCCAGGTCCTTGTGCAGCCTTTTCAGCTCTCCGCGCATGTCGATGCGCAGCTTCGCGTCCAGATTGGACAGTGGCTCGTCCAGTAAAAGCAGTCTCGGGCGGTTGACGATCGAGCGCGCGATGGCAACCCGCTGTTGTTGCCCTCCGGAAAGCTCGCTGGGATAGCGTTTCGCGAACTCGCCGATCTGCATCTTCTCCAGTGCTTCCTGGACCATGCCGGGAATCTGCTCCTTCGGGGTTTTCGCCACCGAGAGGACGAAGGCGATGTTGTCATACACCGTCATGTGGGGCCACAAGGCATAGGACTGGAAGACCAGGTTCAGTCCTCGCTTCGAGGGGGGAAGAAAGAAGGCTTCGCTGGCGTCGACCACCTTTTCGCCGTCGATCGTGATGGTTCCCTGTTGCGGTTTCTCGAGTCCCGCCAAAATGCGGAGCATGGTGGTCTTGCCACAGCCCGAGGGCCCGAGCAGGGTAAGGAAATCTCCGTCCTGGACAGTCAGGTTGACATCCTTCAACACATGATTGTTTCCGTAATACTTGTCGATGTGGTTCAGTAGAATCTCACTCATGGCGCTCAACCTCCCAGTCCGCCAGCCAAATCGGTCTTGAACAACTTATTTGAGAGCCAGTGCGTGAGGAAGACCAGGATGAACATCACGATGGCGATACAGTTGGATGGCTGGGTCCAACCCTCGGTGGAATACCAGTAGGCCAAATAGGAAAGGGTTCCCTGTTTGGGGCTCATCAGCAGGACAATCAGGTCCAGCTCCTTCATGATGCTGATGAAAATCAACATGAATCCGCTCATGAAGCCATTTTTCGCGAGAGGAAATACGATATGGGAGAAACGTTTGACGAACGAAGCCCCGGCAATCTGGCCGGCCTCTTCAAGGTCGGTACCGATCTGCAGCATGCATGCCGTACCGCTCCGGCTGGCGAAGGGCAGGTGCTTGACGACGCTGACCAGGACCAGCAGGACGAAAGAACCGTACAGGGGCGGGACAATCGTGAGCGGTCCGATTTTCACACCCTTGGAGAACATGGAAAGGTACATGGCTCCAAAAGCGATCGAGGGAATCAGATAGGGAATGAAAGCCACTTGTTCGACGAACTGACCGCTTTTCAAGTTGCGGCCACGGGCGTTGATGTAGCCGATCAGCTGTCCGATGATGCTGGCGAAGATGCTGGTCAGGAAAACCAGTTTCAGCGTGTTCCACAGGAAACTGAGGAACTTGCGGTCTCTCAGGATTCCGTCGAGGCCCTCATAGATGTCTCCGCGGCCCTTGCCCAGCCAGTAGTGGAGGGTTAGGTTCTGTAAAGAATAGTCGCCAACCTTCAGCATCAAGGTCTGGTAGCACATCAGCACCAACGGGAAGACCACCATGAGCGCGACAAAGAGATGGAGCAGGACCAGGATGGGGGTTCGTGCCTTTCCCAGTGGAATGGGGTTGCTGCGGGTACCCTTGCCGTTCATGGTGACGTAACTCTTGCGATGGCCGATTACCTTCTGGTTGACGAAGATGAAGATGGCGCTGATGGAGATCAGCATCAGGCTGATGGAGAAGCCCAGGCCTGCCTGCGCGCTGTTGACCGTGCTGTGGATCATCGTGCTGATCGTGTAGTAATTGACTTTCAGGCCGAGCATGGAAGGAACGCTGTAGGTGCCGATCGCCTTGCTGAAGGTGAGGATCAGAGCCGAAAGAATGGCGGGAAGCACGAGCGGCAGGGTGATTTTCCTGACGATCTGCCACTTGCTCGCGCCGATGAGCTCGCCCATCTCCTCGACCTCGCTGTTGATGGACTTCAAGGCGGCGGAAACGAGCAGATAGGAATACGAATAATAGTGGAGCGAGAGCACCAGGATGATGGGGACCGCGCCGTAGCTGAGCCAGTCGGGAATAGGGACTCCCAGATAGGCGAAGAAGCCCGGGGTGCCGCCGACGCGTGTATTCCGGAAAATGGTGTTCCAGGAAAGAGCGATGGCCCATGAGGGGAGCATGTAGGGGACGATCAGCATCAGGCTGAAGAATTTCTTGTGCGGGATATCGCTGCGTACCATCAACCAGGCAAAGGAACTGCCAAGGACGATGCACAGCATGCTGGTGCAACCCGCGATGACCAGCGAATGTGCCAGCGGGATGTAGAACATGTTCTTGGCGATCATGCTGTGGAAGATGCGTTGCCAATAGTAAAACGTGAATTGCCCGGCGTGGCTGCCCTTTACCGCCTTTACATCTACCTTTGCCAACGTGAAGGAACTGGCGATCATCTCGACCAGCGGGAACAAAATCAGATAGGACAACAGGACGATCGCCACCAACGTCATGATGTTGTAGGGCGTGGTGAAAGCCTCGTGCAGTTCATTCTTCAGGCGCTTGGACGAAAACCGGGCTGTTTTTGACATATTACGACAAGTGTATCATTCCGCGGAGGGTTTTCCACAGGAAAATCACACTTTCCACATGGTTTTCTCGTACTTTTCTCACCCAAACGTCTGAAAAAGTTTTCCCTTGATGTGGCACATGGTGAGGGATTTGGGAACCGATTGGTGTCCAGGTGCAAGGAAAGGACGGTATTCCGGGAGGCGACTGGACAGCCGGCTAAGGGCCTTTGCGGTATGGACAGGGAAGCGCATCACCGAATACCGCAAGGCCATGGAAAAGGGAGAGGAAGCGAAGTAGGGGAAGAACCTACGCCCTTCTCCTGGACACACTGCGTGCATGGTGGAGGACAGGAAGCGCCGCAAGCGAAGCCCAGCCCGCCATGATGGCGAGCGTGGTGCCGGCGACCATGCAGAAACGGGCGAAGGAAAAGCCCTGCGCCATCCTCCTTTGCGGATTCACGGCTCCATGGACGCGGGTTGCAGCCTGGCCAAAAGGAACGCTGATCCATGTCTTGAAGGAACTTGTGGCCATGACGAAGATGGAAAGGACGACCAATGCGGCCAGCAGGACGCAAAGGCCACGCCACGTTCCTTTGGAAAGCCTGGCGGGCTTGCAGATGCGCTCGATGTGCAAGCCGAGGTGCAGGCCGACCAGAATCAGGAAAAGCGCCGCGGCAAAGAAGTGGACGGGGATCATGAATTTCCCGCCATCATGGGGAAAGAGCTTCTTGCTGGCCATCACTCCGGAGACCAGAAGGAGGAGGGTCACGAGCACGAGGGCGACATCGACAAAAACCATGCATCGGACCTTTGCGCTCACTCCTCTCCGGAACAGGCGTGAGAAAACCGAGCGGACCCAGGAGGCATGCATGGCAAGATGTACCAGGCAGAGGACGAGCAGGCCTAGGCCTGCTACCTCGTGATACATCAACGATATGGCGTTCTTGCTGAACACTGTCAGGAACCCGAGAACCAGAACCAGGTCAATTCCGTAGAAACATGCTTTTTCATGCCCCCAACATACCGGATTTTCCAACGTGCCCATAAGAGGACTTCACCGTTTTTCACGAAACATCACTGTTGCGCACACCCAAAAGCCATGATAGGATAGGACGAAAAGTACATTCGCCCGAGAGAAAAGAGAACAGGGCACGCGTATCCGGGAGGGATAGGTGTGTCTTGTTCTTTTTGTATGTCTCCAGGAGAAAGGAGGATTCCGAAAGATGGATTATGATGTACTGGTCATCGGCGGAGGCGTGACGGGGTGTTCGATTGCCCGTAGCTTGTCCCGTTACGACCTGAGAATCGCCCTGTTGGAGAAGGACGAGGACGTGTGCAGCGGCACGAGCAAGGCAAACAGCGCCATTGTCCATGCAGGCTACGACCCGGTTCCTGGCACGCTGAAGGCAAAACTGAACATTGAAGGGTCGCGGATGATGCCCCAGCTTGCCAAGGATCTTGACATCGACTTCAAGCAGAATGGGTCGCTGATCGTCTGCTTCGACGAGGCTGACAAGCCCAAGCTCCAGGAACTGTACGACCGGGGTATCGCCAACGGCGTTCCCGACATGAAGATCCTCTCCGGTGACGAGGTCCGTGCCTTGGAGCCGAACCTTTCCCAGAACATTGTCGCCGCACTGCTCTGCCCGACTGGCGGAATCGTCTGCCCCTTCGGCCTTACCATCGCCTTGGCAGAGAACGCCTATGAGAATGGCGTGGAGTTCCGCTTCAACAGCGAGGTGGAGCATATCGGACGGATTGATGGTGGCTGGAAAGTCGACCTGAAGGGCGGCAAGAGCCTGAGCGCGACCTACGTGGTCAACGCCGCTGGCATCTATGCGGACAAACTCCACAACATGGTCTGTGAAAAACCCATCAAGATCGTCGCACGCCGCGGCAACTACATGCTGCTGGACAAGGAAGTCGGCGACTTCGTCAGCCATACCGTCTTCCAGCTGCCGACCAAGGCAGGCAAAGGCGTCCTGGTCACCCCGACCATCCACGGAAACCTGCTGATTGGACCGACTTCGGTGGCCGACAGCGACAAGGAAGACACCCGCACCTACGCCATCGACCTGGATGACGTGGCCGCCAAGGCCGCTCTTTCCGTCAAGGACGGCAAGCTCCCGTTGAGAAAAGTGATCACCAGTTTCAGCGGGTTGCGTGCCCACGAAGTTGGAGACGACTTCATCATCGGCGAGGCTGACGGGGCTCCCGGTTTCTTCGACGTCGCCGGTATCGAGAGTCCGGGACTTTCCTGTAGTCCGGCCATTGGCGACTATGTCGCCCGGATGATTGAGGAAAAGGCCAAGGCACCGAAAAAGGAGCGCTGGGTCGCCACCCGCAAAGGAATCCTCAAAACCCGCGACATGAAGCCCGAGGAGCGGACCCGGCTGATCAAGGAACACCCGGAGTACGGCACGATTGTCTGCCGGTGCGAGCAGATCAGCGAGGGTGAGATCATCGACGCCATCACGCGTCCGCTCGGCGCGGTCAGCATGGACGGCGTCAAGAGACGTTGTCGTGCCGGCATGGGCCGTTGCCAGGCGGGCTTCTGCACGCCACGCACCATGGAACTGCTGTGCAAGTACCGGAAGATGCGGATGGAAGAGGTCTGCAAGAACCAGAAGGGCAGCGAGCTGATCAAGGGGGCGAACAAATGAGACATGACATCGTGATTATCGGCGGTGGTCCCGCAGGACTGGCGGCCGCCGTCTCCGCGCGCAAGCAGGGGGTCGGGGATATCCTGATTCTGGAGCGTTCCGAGTCCCTTGGAGGCATCCTGAACCAATGCATCCACAACGGCTTCGGCCTGCATACCTTCAAGGAGGAACTCACCGGACCGGAGTATGCGCAGCGGTTCATCGACCAGGTGCTGGAACTTGGCATTCCCTACAAGACCAACAGCATGGTCTTGGACGTCCAGCCCCATAGGGTCACCTACATCAACCGCGAGGAGGGCATGGTCACCGTCGAGGCGGGTGCCATCATCCTTGCCATGGGTTGTCGTGAACGTCCCCGTGGCGCCCTGAACATTCCCGGTTACCGCCCGGCTGGCATCTATTCCGCCGGTACCGCCCAGAGGCTGATGAACATCGAGGGATACAAGGTCGGCAGCAAGGTGGTCATCCTCGGAAGCGGGGATATCGGCCTGATTATGGCCCGCCGCATGACGTTGGAAGGCGCCAAGGTCGAGGTGGTTGCCGAACTGATGCCCTATTCTGGCGGTTTGAAGCGCAATATCGTCCAGTGTCTGAACGACTATGGCATTCCTTTGAAGCTGAGCCATACCGTGGTCGACATCGAGGGCAAGGAGCGGGTGACCGGCATCACGATCGCCGAGGTCGGCCCGGACCACAAGCCTGTCAAGGGAACCGAGGAGCACTATGAGTGCGACACCTTGCTTCTTTCCGTCGGATTGCTGCCTGAGAACGAACTCTCCCGCTCCGCCGGCGTCTCGATCAGCCCGGTGACCAATGGACCGGTCGTCGACGACACGCTGGAAACGAGCCAAGAGGGCATTTTTGCCTGTGGCAACGTGCTGCATGTCCATGATCTGGTCGACTACGTCTCCGAGGAGGCGACGCTGGCCGGCAAGAATGCGGCGCTGTATGTGCAAAACGGCGCCAAACCCAAGCACGAGATTCCGTTGGTAGCCCAGGATGGCGTCCGCTACACCGTTCCCCAGACCATCGACATCGCCACCATGGCCGACATGGTCACGGTCCGCTTCCGCGTCACCGGGGTGTTCCAGGGACGCTCGGTCTGTGTCTATTATGACGATACATGCGTGACCCGTCTGAAGAAGAAGGTGATGGCTCCTGGAGAGATGCAGCAGGTGCTGCTGACCAAAAAGAGCTTTGTCGGACACGAGGGGGTCAAGACCATTACGGTCAAGACCGAGGAGAACTGAAGATGAGTACGAAAGAATTGACCTGTATCGGCTGCCCGCTCGGCTGCCAGATTACGGTGGAATTTGACGACGAGAAGAAACAAGTCGTCTCCGTTACGGGCAACTCCTGCAAGACGGGCGACATCTATGCCCGCAAGGAGGTGACCAACCCGACCCGTATTGTCACCAGCTCGATTCCGGTCACCGGAGGAGATGCCGTACGTGTTTCCTGCAAGACGCAGCACGACATCCCCAAATCGATGATTTTCGAAATCATGCAGGAGATCCACAAGGCAAGCGCAAAGGCGCCGCTGAAGATTGGCGACGTCCTGATCCACGATATTTGTGGTACAGGAGTAGACGTGGTCGCGACAAGGAACGTCCATGCTGCAAGATAAGAAATCCCTCATCGCAAGGTGTCGCCATTTCGTCCTTGACATGGACGGTACCTTCTACCTTGGAGATCGGCTCTTGCCTGGCAGCATGGGGTTCCTGCGGAAGGTGGAGGAGACGGGGCGCGACTTCATCTTCTTCACCAATAACTCCTCTCGCAGCCCGAGGGTCTACATTGACCGGCTTGCCGGCATGGGTTGTCCCATCACACCCCGCCAGATCATGACCAGCGGGGATGTGATGATCGAGTTCCTGCATGCGAACTATCCCGATGCGAGGGTCTACCTGTTGGGAACCCCTGCGTTGGAGGAAAGTTTCCGCGAGGCGGATATCCGCCTGGTGGAGGACGATGCCGAGGTCGTGGTGGTGGGATTCGACCAGACCTTGACCTACCAGAAGCTGGTCAAGGCCTGCGATTTCATCCGTCACGGGGCTGTCTATCTTGCCACCCATCTGGATATCAACTGTCCGGTAGAGGGAGGTTTCATTCCCGATGTGGGCTCCTTCTGCGCCCTGATCGACAAGTCCGTCGGAGGTGGGGCGCACCCGCGGGTGACCGGAAAACCGCACCGCGAGACGGTCGACATGGTGGTCCGCAGGACGGGATGGAAGCGTGAGGAAATCGCTTTTGTCGGGGACCGCATTTATACCGATGTGGCGACCGGGGTGGATAACGGGGCCATCGGGCTCCTCGTCCTTTCCGGCGAGGCGACGATGCAGACGGTGGCCGAAAGCACGACGAAACCTGATGGAATCTTCCAGGATCTGGGGGAAATCGCCGGTTACCTTTCCTGAAACGCCCACCTGATGAAATCCCTGGCCGCCTCGGTGCGGATCGAGTTGCGGGGGATGAAGAGGTAATAGGGTTTTTCAGGATGCCGGCCTTGGACGAACCGGCTCTGGCCCATCTCCAAGGCCACGGCCTTTTCTGTGCCGTCGCTTTGCTTCCGGTAGACGAAGTAGGGGGAGAGTTCCGGTACGAGTGTCTGGAGGTCCACCATGGAAAGGCCGGCCTCGTAGTGCTCCAGCACCTCTTTGGTCGAGACGACGAAGTCCAGCTCCTTGGCCGCTAGGTAGGCCATGATCTTGCTGGTCGAGGCGGTCACCAACTGGTCCGAGGAACCGAAGACGATGTAGAGGCTGTCCTCGAAGTTGATGCGCTTTCGGACCAGGCGGGAATACTCCTTCTCGATGGCGTCGGCAGGGAAGAGGTTGTAGTCGTCGTTGGTGAAGAAGCCTTGCAGGAAGACCGGGTGGGCCACCTGCCAGACGGCGTCGGCAGTCAGAACCAGGGCGAGCAGCAAGAGCAGGAGTTTTCCGAGTTTCCGCATAGGCGTCAGTATACGGCAAAGGGGAGAAAATGGCGATGGACTGGCAGGGAATGTTCGACCCGGAGAACAGCTTCTGGGTGTTTTGGGACAAGGTCTTCGATGTCTGCGTGCTTGCCATCCTCTGGCTGGTCTGCTCCCTTCCTGTCCTTACCTGCGGCGCTGCCACGGTCAGCCTGCTTTCCTATACCCTGAAACAGGCCGATGGCACGGAGGGGTATGCGCTTCGGTCGTTTTTTCGGGAATTCGCCCGGTCCTTTCTTCCCGCCACCCTCCTGTGGCTTGCGACCCTTCTGGCCGGAGGAATCCTCTATCTGAATCTGTACGCGGTGGGGCGGATGACGGTTCCTGGCTGTGTCCGGCTTCCGTTGTATAGTCTGGCGCTCTGCCTGGTCTTCCTGTTCGCTTGCGAAGTGGTCTGGTCGTATGCCCTGCTGGCTTCCTTCCGCATTGGAGCAGGGAAGGCGGTGCGGGACGCGCTGGCGATGGCTGCCAGATATCCGGTGCGGACGTTGCTTTCCATCGCTTTGCTGGCCGGGACGGTGCTGGCGACCTGGTGGCTGCCGGTCCTTTTCTTCGTCTGGTTCGCCCTCTCCCTGTTTTTGCAGTCGATGGTGCTCAGAGGTGCGGTCTTGGAGCTGCGGTCGTCTGTCTGACAATCAGCTTGTTCTGGAATTCCATGTGGGTGACAGCCAGGTCCGATGCCCCGTCCAGTTTCCGTTTGAGCAGCTGGAATGCGCATTGTCCGCGCAGGTTGATGTAGTGGTCCACCGTTGTCAGGTCAACCCCATGGAACTGCGAGGGGTAGATGTTGTCGAAACCGGCGACGCTGTAGTCTTGCGGGATGCGCTTGCCCTCTTGGGCCAGGCCGTCCATCACCCCATATCCGACCATGTCGTTGACCGCCACCACGGCGGTCACCTCGGGATGAGCCTCCAGAAGCTCATGTGCCAGCTGCATGCCTGTAGTATGCTCGATTTCGACGGTGGAGAGCTCCCTGCTGGAGTCGATGTCCTTGGTGAGCAACTCGATGACGCCTTTCCCCTGATAGACATTCCTGAGTCCTTCCAGACGAAGGAGCCTGCTGGAATGCTGCCTGTTCAGACTGGTGGAGAGGTATGCGATATGGGTGTGCCCCAGGGAGAGCAGATGGCGTCCCATCAGCTTGCCCGCGTCGAAGTTGCTCACCTCTACGGTATCCAGCTTTGGTGCCGTGCCCTTGTCGGCGACAACGACCAGCGGCAGTTTCCTGGCGATTTTGGCGGCGATTTCCGGTTGTTGGGGCGCCATGGCGAAAATCGTCCCGCAGATACGGGGGTCGGCTACGATGTCGACGATTGCCTTTTCCCTGCGCAGGTCCCAGTAGGTGTTGCAGATCAGCGTGCAGAAGCCCGCTTCCTGGGCCTTCAGCTCGATGCCTTGCAACAGCGTGGCATAGTACGGGTTGATGACCGACGGGCAGACGATAAGGACGATATTGCGCTTGGCGTTCCTGTTCTCATAGCCTATTTCGCGTGCGCATTCCCAGACCCGGTCGACTGACTCTTGGGAGAACCGATGGGCCTGCTTCCCGCTGAGAATCATGCTGACGGCGGCAGTGGAAAGCCCGGTTTGTTCCGAAATCATCGAAAGGGTTGGTCGTTTCCTCATACTTCCATTAAACAATTTTTACTTAAAAAAGCAAGGAAATTATGCAAGGAATACACATTATGATGCCTCTAATCGCAAAAATAAATTGACATCATCCATTTTCACGCATAACCTACACATGCATGGACGTAAGTTAATATTGTTGAAATTTCCAAAAGGAGGGAATATGAAACAGTTGATGAGACGGAGTATGCTTGCCTTTTTGGCTACGAGCATGGTCGCTGGTGGTTTGTTCGCCCAAGGTGGCAAGGAAGCCGCTCCCAAGGCCGCCGCGAACGACGCAAGCAAGTACGAAGTGACCGCGCCGATTGAGATTACCTGGTGGCATGCGCTGGAGAACCAATACCAGCCGCTGATCGACGAGATTGTCAACAACTTCAACACCAAACAGGACAAGATCAAGGTCAAGGCCGAATATATCGGCAATTACAGCACTGTCAACGAGACGCTGGTCGCGGCCCAGGCCGCCGGGCAGGGGCTTCCCGCTCTGGTCGTCGCCAACACTCCCTACGTCGCCCAGTATGGCGCGGCCGGCCTGTGCGAGGACCTGAATCCCTACATCAAGGCAACCGGATTCGACATCGATGACTTCGGTGAAGGTATGATCAAGGCCTCGTCGTACGAGGACAAGCAGGTTTCCCTCCCGTTCCTGATTTCCACGCAGATCATGTACTACAACAAGACGATGGCCGACGCGAAGGGCATCACCATTCCTACGTATTTCAAGGATATGGATTCCTTCCTTGAGAAGGTCACCGAGTATAACGCCGACGGCTCGACGAAGGTATGGGGCACCGTCGTTCCCGGATGGGACCAGTGGTATTTCGAGACCTTCTTCCTGAACAACGGCGTCAACATCATCAATCCTGACCGGAAGACCACCGACTTGAACGGTCCCGCCGCCGTGGCGACCACCAAGGCGATCGGAGGCTGGATGAAGAAGGGACAGGCATACTTTGCCACCGGCAAGGGCGCTTCCGCCAACATGCGCCAGGCCTTTATCGAGCAGAAGGCTTTCAGCGTCCTGCATACCAGCTCGCTGTACAACACCTATGTTGACCGATGCAAGGACTTCGAGGTCGGCATGGCATGGTTCCCCGCATCCGATACCCGCAAGCAGGAAATCGGCGGATGCGTCTTGCTGATTCCGGCCAAGAACGACCAGCAGACCAAGAATGCCGCCTGGCAGTTCCTTTCCTATCTGTGCAGCAAGGAAGTCAACATGAAGTGGGCTGAGGGTACCGGGTACATGCCGACCCGCAAGAGCGTGCTCGAGACCGAAGAGGGCAAGGCGTTCCTTGCCAAGAAACCGGCGTTCAAGTGCATCTTCGACAACCTGGACAACATCTATCCGCGCATCCAGCATCCCGGTTGGAACCAGCTTGCATCCATCTGGATGAGCTATCTCTCCCAGTTCTACAACGAGGGAAAGCCCGTGGATAAGAACATCGACCAGATGGCGGAGGAGATCAACGAGGCTCTTGAAGACAGTCTGCAGTAAGAGGTGATTGCCCGAGGGGTACCAGCGCTTGTTGGTACCCCTCTTGTATACGTTGTGTGCTTTGACGACAAGGAGATTCCTTATGAAATCAATCAAACCCCGGACGCTTGACCATCTGAAGGATTTCGGGTGCACCGTCCCCGCTTTGGTTCTGATTCTTGTTTTTACCTACTGGCCGATTGTGAGGCTCATCCAGATCAGCTTCACCAACTGGAACCTGCTGAACGACTCCTATAAATATGTGGGCTTCAAGAACTGGAAATGGCTTTTCACCGGATCTGGAACCAAATATCTTCTGAATTCTCTGAAGGCGACGATCATCTACTCCTGCGGTGAGATCCTGATCACCCTGTTTGGCGGTTTGGTCCTCGCGTTGATTTTCAATACGGAACATCACGGCTACAGTGTCATGCGTGCGGTCGTCTTCATGCCGAAGTATGTCGCCATGAGCAGCGCGGCAGTGGTTTTCCTGTGGATGCTGAACACCCAGTACGGCGTTTTCAACTATTTCCTTACCCGGATGGGTTTTAGGCCGGTCGACTGGCTGCAGGACAGCCACACGGCCATGCTCAGCGTCCTGATGCTCACCGGCTGGCGGGCCATCGGCTACGGCATGATCATCTATTTGGCCGCCATGCGCGCCATCAGCAAGGACTACTACGAGGCTGCCGAGCTGGACGGAGCCACCTACTGGCAGAGTCTGCGCCTGATTACCCTGCCGCTTCTCACCCCGACCACGCTCTTCCTCTTTGTGACCACGTTCCTCTCCTCGATGAAGGTTTTCCAGAGCATCGATATCTTGACCGGTGGCGGACCATACCGGTCGACCGAAGTGTTCGTCTACAAGATCTACCAGTACGCCATGGTGGATTTCCGCATGGACCGCGCGGCGACGATGGCGCTTGCCTTTTTCCTGTTGCTGCTCTTGTGCACTGCCGCCACCATGCGTATCAGCCGTGGCAGGGTAAATTATGAGTCCTGAGGGGTGGAAAGGAAATATGAACAAGAGAACAGAATCACTGCATGAATTGGAAATCCGCGCCATCCGCAGGAGGCGTTTTTTCACCGTGCTCCAGTATGTGATGGCGATTGTCGTCACCTTGGTGGCGCTCTTTCCTCTCTATTGGATGCTGATCAGCAGCGTGAAGAGTCAGGACGAGGTGCTCCGGCTGATTCCGACCTTCTGGCCGCATGAGTTCCATTTCGAGAACTATCTGCACGTGATGCAGAAGGTCAACTTCGGCAAATACTATCTGAACACGATCATCATGACCGCCGGCATCATGTTCGGCGAGATCGTCACCGGCATCTTCGCCGCCTATGGGTTCTCCAAGGGAGAGTTCCGGTACAAGAACACCTTGTTCCTGGTGGTGCTTGGCGCCCTGATGATTCCCATCCAGGTCACCTTCATCCCCATCTACATCATGTTCGCCCGGCTCCACCTGACCGACACCTATCTCGGCCTGATCCTGCCCAGCGCGGTCAGCCCCTACTATATCTTCATGCTTCGCCAATCCTTCATGGCTATTGATGACAGCTACATCGACGCGGCAAAGATCGACGGGGTGGGAAAGGTCGGCATCATCGTCAAGATCCTGACTCCGATGTGTAAGTCGACGTTGTTCACCGTCACGTTGGTGACCTTCACCAGCGGCTGGAACAACTATTTCTGGCCAAAGATCATCGCCAAGGAGGAGAGCCACCGGGTGCTTACCGTCGGCCTTGCCAAGCTGAAGGAGACGTTCGCCGGTCAGGACACGATGAACAACCACGAGATCATGGCAGGCGCGGTCATGGCGATTTTGCCGGTGGTGATAGTGTTTTTTATCTTCCAAAAGTATATGCTTACGGGCTATAGCAAGGCAGCGATGAAATAAGCTGCAATCGAGGTGTGGAATCATGATGACGATTGTCGCTCATCGGGGATACAGCGGTTGCTACCCCGAAAACACGATGCTTTCTTTCCAGAAGGCGGTCGAGGCGAAGACTGACGAGATCGAGCTGGATGTCCAGCTGACCAAAGACCACCAGGTGGTGGTGATCCACGACGAGAGGGTCGACCGTACGACCGACGGCGTGGGCAATGTGCGCGACTATACCTTGAAGGAGATTCAGAAACTGGACGCATCCAAGGCAGGGAACGGCCAGTTTTCCTCCCAGCGCATTCCTTCGTTCGAGGAATACTGCGAGTGGGCGTCCGGACAGCCGGTGGTGACCAACATCGAGCTGAAGACGGGAATCGTCTACTATCCTGATATCGAGCAGAAGACAATCGATATTCTGGAGAAATACCAGTTGGTGGGGAAGGTGATGTTCAGCTCGTTCAACCACCTTTCTCTGGTCAACGCCAAACAGATTTGCCCGGAAATACCGGTTGGCGCGCTTGTGGGAAAGAATGGCATCGTCAATGCCGGTTTCTACTGCAAGAAGTTCGGCTTCGAGTTCTATCACCCGAGCTACGAGGCCTTGGACGACGAGAAGGTCAAGGAAATCCACGACCATGGGATCCTGATGAATGTCTGGACGGTCAACGGAATGTGCGAACTTGAGAAGCTCCAGCGCTGGGGCGTGCGAGGGGTGATCACCAACTTCCCGACAGTATGCCGTGCCTACGTGCGCGGACTGGGACTGTAACCTATGCGTCGCCATCCGCTTGTCCTGTTGCTCCTGCTTCTCTGCGGCGCCCTTTGGGGTGCCACCGCGGAGGTGGACCGGTATGCAGACTTGACCAGGAGCTCCGCGACCGATGGAAAGGTTGTCTTCTATTTCATCGACCTCGACGTTCCGAAGGATAGTCCGGACAAGAGTGGTGACGCCACCTTGGTGGTAGCGCCCGATGGGGCGACCATGCTGATTGACTGCGGGCACCCGGCTTCAGGGCGGGACGTGGTCGATCTGCTTCATGCTCTTGGACTGACAAGGATTGATGTGTTTGTCAATTCCCATCCCCATATCGATCACCTCGGCGCCTTTCCGGAGGTTGCCGACGCCGTCGATATCGGGCAGGTCTTCCGGACGCGCCTGGAGTACCATACCCGATATACCCAGGCCTTCGCTGATACGGTCGAGAAGAAACGGATTCCCCTCGGGTACCTCGCGGATGGAGATGCGTTCGATTTGGGTGGCCAGGTCCATGTCGAGGTGCTGGGACCTGCCCAAGGAGACATCAACCCTCCGTCCGGGCAGTTGGACACCGCCTTCATCAACAACAGCTCGATGGTGCTGCGCATCACCTATGGGGATTCGGTCGCCCTGTTTGCGGGGGACCTGTATCGAAGTGGCGAGCAGGAGGTTCTGGAAAAGCATCCGGACAAGCTGAAGGCGGACCTTGCCAAGGCAGACCATCATGGCATCGATACGAGCAACATCCTTCCTTGGGTCAAGGCGGTCAGGCCCACGGTAGTCGTCGCGATGAACGACGTCATGGGGAGCATGAGTGTCTACAAATCCTATCTGAAGAGAGGGGCGACCTTCTACCATACCAATTTCAACGGGTTGGTGAAGGTGGAGATGGGCAAGAACCACGATCTGGCTGTGGAGACCCAATATGATAGCTGGGTGGAGAAAGGTGGACAGCAGTGAGCCGCGTGCAGGAAATTCTCGATATGTTTGCTGGCAGCCCGATTGTCGCGGCAGTCAAGAGCGACGAGCTTTTGGATGCCGCCTTGTCGAGTTCCAGTTCTATCGTGTTCATCCTTTACGGATCCCTGCTTACCATCGCCAGCGAGGTGCAGCGGATCAAGGCTTCCGGAAAGACGGCCATTGTCCATGTCGATCTGGTCGAGGGATTGGGCCGTGACCCTGTGGCCGTGGACTACATCAAGCATGAGACCAAGGCCGATGGGATCATCAGCACCAAACAACCTCTGGTCCGTCGTGCCCATGAGCTTGGTCTCATTGCCGGGCAGCGTACCTTCATCGTCGATTCCATGGCCTTGGAGAACACCAAGAGCCAGTTGCGAAATTTCCGTCCTGACTTTCTGGAGGTGATGCCGGGACTTTTGACCGGAATCATTGATGAACTCCATGTGGTCAGCGAGGTCCCCTTGGTTGCAGGCGGGTTGATCCGGACAAAAAAAGAGATTCTGGAAGCCCTGCGGGGCGGTTCCTGCGCAATTTCAACCACAAAACGTGAACTTTGGTCTCTTTAAAAATTTTTTCAGAAAAAAGATGGGCGGTATTGACAGATTTAGGGGCTTTTTAGTATGTTACATATCGCACGCCGCAGGGAGCTAACGAAAGCTTGAGCGACTGGTTGTTTGACAGTTTATAGATGAAGGGAAGAGAAGATAGCCTTTTGACGATGATGTATATCGTTGGTTGAAAGGGAGTTAGTGGAAACTTGTGAGGAGTTTTCTAGTCAATTCCGAACAAAGAACGAGAATGAAGGTTGAGTATGTCAGCCAGAGAGGTAGTTCGAGGAAGGTCTTGGTTGGATTTGAGGTAGATTGCGTTCCGGGGGCTTCGGCCTCCGGACAAGCAATGACGGAGAGTTCGATCCTGGCTCAGAACGAACGCTGGCGGCGCGTCTTAAGCATGCAAGTCGAGCGGGAGGGGCAGCGATGCCCCG
>OMYY01000043.1 GCA_900315435.1 uncultured Spirochaetaceae bacterium | reverse complement strand
GTCGACCAGCACCACGACCTTGTCTTTCTTGGAAAGCAGCAGGATGAGCTTCGCGAACAGGTCGTCGCTTGTCTTGGTCATGTCCAGCGGCCCAACCCCGTAGGAGTCGGCAACCTCCTCAAGCCGGTCCTTCAGCCACCCGTCAAGCCCCTCGGGAGTGCTTTTCCCGCAGTCCCCGAAGTCGATGTGGATGATAGGGTAAGGCTTCCAGTCGTAGTCCGTCTTGTCGATGGCAAGGCCCTTGAACAGCTCCCTCCTGCCCTGGAAAATCGCTTCCAAGGTGGATACCGTTAGCGTCTTCCCGAAACGGCGGGGACGGGAAAGGAAGAACATGTTGCCTTCCTGACGGACAAGGGAATGCAGATAAGAGGTCTTGTCCACGTACACGTAGCCCCCCCGCCGGAGATTCTCGAACGAGCCGTTCGCCGTCATGATGGGAAGCAGTTGCTTGCTCATGGCTCAAGCATACCACAGCCATGCGCTTGTGGCAAAGAACGGCTTTGACGTGACGTCCAGTCGCATCCACCTGCCGGTTCCGGTGCCGGAAGTGTGGGCACGTGGGGATATTCCTGACGGAAGGGCACCAACAACATGCTCAAGACCACTCGCAGATGGGCTTACTGACTCAGGGACACCCAGTACCTCTTCTCCAAGATCTACGGGAACTCCCGCAAACCCTCTCAAAACCGGCTATCCCGCGAAATGCCGATGTACACTAAAAAAACCACCGGTCAAGCCGATGGTTTTTAGCAATTCGATTGAACAGCAGAAGTTATTTTGCCTTGTGTCTCATCATTCGAAGGCGTTTCTTCCGCTTGTGCGTTGCAATCTTATGCTTTTTTCTTTTTCTTCCGCAAGGCATAGACGAACTCCTTTGTCTTTGGCTGCCGCAAAGGCCTCCGTGGACGTAATTACCCGACTATTATGCAGATTCGGAAATGTATGGTCAAGTAGAAAACGGAGGCCCGGGAAAGACTGCGTCACTTTAACGAAAGACTATTCTGGAGTTCGGCGACATCGATCTTCGTCCAGTAGACCGTATCGTTGATGAGACTCGATGCGGTCGCCTTGGTGTCCAGACTATTCGGCAACAATGCGGCAGAAGCCACTTGTATACCGTCGGCAACGTCATCCAGAGCATCATTCGGATCGAGGATGTATATGACGATCAGCTTCTTCAAGTCCTCCTTGCCAATTGCGAAGGAACTGCAGGAAACCGATGCCTGGTTGAACGCGTCAAGGTCCCCTTTCTCATTCAGTCCGATGGCCGCGAACCGCAGGTTCAGCGAGTCATCCAGCGAAAGACTGGTCCCATCATAGGAGAAGGAACCGGTCATCTCGGTCTGATAGGCCAGTTTGGACGAATCGGGAGCGGATGAGGGGCCGGACAGGTCAGCCACAAGATCCCAGGACAGGGAGAGCTTGCCGGAGAGAGTCCAGCAGGGTGTCGGCATACGTGTCCGTCGCTTTTTGAGACAGCCGCGAAGGCGGCGATGGCGTCGCTCAGATGAGAAGATTGGCCGGCAAACGCGAACAGCTGGCGGATATCGGCGCCCGCGGTCAGGTCGAAAGCATGAATGGTGAACGATCCCGTATCATACACATCGGACGACCATCCCTCTGGCGTGAAGGTCTCGTCACGGACATGCAGGGCAAAACCACCGGAGATGGACTTCACACTCGTGCCGAAGAAGGATTCGAACGCGTTGGCAAACCCATTCCCCGCAATCATGGAGTATCATAATAGCTGTTGTCCATCATCTGCGACGCGTTCGCTCGCTCTGCCTCATCTGAGGAAAAGACGCTGACCTCCGCCGAATCCTTCTGGACGACCAGCTCGGAACCCGACAATCCCTCGTAATAGGTGGCGGGATCAGCACTGGAACTGCCGTTCTCACACCCGGTAAACACCACGAGCGAGGTTCCAGTGAGTAACAACATTGTACAAAGTTTCTTCATCAAACGCTTCTTTTTATTGTACAAAAGCGTAATTCATAGAGGAAAGGTACCGGCCAACACAATTCTTTGTCAAATTTCATGTCACAAGCATGCAAAATCTTATACAGATAAAAATCTGTTCTTGTACGGGTCCCGTACTTGTTCCTGCAAAGAGGCTCTTGGTATGATGGGTCAGGGAGAAACGCGATGAAGGTATTGGTGTTCGGTCTCGGGGTGCATGGCGGTGGCTATGCAGCCGCGAGATATTACCTCGCCCATGGCGACGAGGTCCGGATCACCGACCTGAAAGGCACGGATGCCTTGAAGGACTCCCTGACGCCGCTCGTCGAGCGAGGAGCCACCTGCATTACCGGAGAGCACCGCAAGGAGGACTTCCTCTGGGCCGACATCGTGGTGAAGAACCCCTCGATCCCGTTGACCAACCCCTATCTTGCCTACGCGAAGAAAGTAGTCAGCGACTTCTCCGTCCTCCTCTCCTCCCCGTACATCCGGAAGACCCATTTCATCGCCATCACCGGCACCAAGGGAAAGACCACCAGCGCCTACGCGACAGCCCATGTCCTGGAGAAGCTGGGCCACACGGTCAGGCTGTGCGGAAACATGGGAATCAGCTGCTACACCGTCCTGGAGGAATGGGAGCAGGGAGAACCGGTGCCTGAGTACTTGGTGGCGGAGATGTCATCCTGGCAGATCAGGGACGCCTCGTACGCCCTTGGTGGAAAATTCCCCACCGAATCGATTGCCGTCATCACCAATTTCTATCCCGACCACCAGAACAGCTACGCAAGCCTGGACGATTACCTGAAGGACAAGCTGAAGCTGTTCGGCAGGTGGACGAAAAGCGCCATCGTCCCCGATTTCCTCGTGGGACAGATCCGCAAGCAGACCCACTTGGGACGCAGGCAGGTCTGGGGGATCGACCGTACCACCAAGAGGTCCCGCAAGCAGATCCAGTACGAGAACGCCTACGCGATCCTGATCGCCCTGGGATGCAAGCCGAAGGCGGTCTTCCAGGCCCTCTCTTCCTTCCAAGGAGTGCCCCACCGCCATGAGATCGTGACCGTACGCGGCAACCTGATCATCGTCAACGACAGCGCGGCCACCATTCCCGAAGCGGTCGCCTTCACCTGTTCCCTTTTCGAGACCCTCCCGATCCACCTGATTACCGGAGGGACGGACAAGAAGGTGGGAGCGGACGCCATGGAGGCGGTCTTCCATCAAGTGCGGAGCGTCACGCTCTTGGACGGCAGCTTCACCAGACTCTACCTGCTACCGATGCTCAAACGCCTGCAGATTCCCTTCCATGGCCCGTACAAGACGATGCACGCGGCCTGGCGCCATGCCAAGATGCAGGCCGACGCCTACATGGCCGTCCACCCCGGCGTCAGGAATGTGCTCCTGCTCTCTCCCGGCGCGGCCTCGTTCGAGTATTTTGTCAATGAATTCGATCGCGGAGACCAGTTCAGAAGCCTCGCGATAAGCGATAACGCAGAAACTCCGCAAGAGTGAAACAGCGATACAGCAGAGGGGAAAGCGGCCAGTCCATCGTCGGCTGGCGGTAGACCACGTTCCCTCCGAACGAGGTCTTGAACACGTCAAGGCTCCGCAGGTGGGATCCCCTCCCCCCCTTCCCGCTGACCCCGAACAGGTCGTAGCGGGAAACCCCGTTGTCACAGGAAAAACGGATCATCGCATCCTGCAGGGCATGGCTTGCCGTGCAGTCCCGCATCCGTGCCGAGGCTCCGAAGAGATAGATTGCTTCCTTCGGTCCATACAGCAGGATCGAGCCTCCCACCATCTGCCGGTTCCTCCAAGCGAGAAAGAGCTTGGTCTTCGTCTGTCCGGCCGGACCGTGCAGCACGTCCCACAGGTAGTCCCTGCTGCGGGTGGAGAAGCCGTCCCTCCGGCCGGTCTGCTCGTACAGGCCGAAGAAGAGGTTGAACTGGCGTTCGCTTCCATCCCACTGCCGGACCTCCACAAGCCCCTGGCTCCGCTTCAGCTGGCGCTTCGCCCGGTCCCGGTATTCCCTGGATACCGCCTCGTAGCCTTTCTCGAGCGGGATGACCACCGTGGCGTCGGGTTGGACCGAATCGTGCTGGACGATCGCCCCTGTGGTATCCAGCTCCATGCCGAAAGGCACATCGTAGCGAATGGCAAAGGTACCTTTCGGCAGGTATTTCTTCAAGGCAAGGGAAAGCTCTTTCAGGCTCACCGGCTGCTGGGGACCGAACGGAACATAGGCAAGGGTCGCGAATCGGAAAAACGTCCTGGTGAGCACCAGCAATGTGGAATGGGAAAGATGGTAGGCGGAAACCTTCCACCCATGCTTTTCCTTCAACGCCGCCCAATAGGGGCTTTGCATGCAAAGGGCGGAGGACAACTCCTCCGCCCGTATTCGCGCAAGAAACATCAGCCAACGTTGCCGTTCACGTACTTGTGGGCGTGAACTTCCTTTCCGTCGGCACTGACGATCTTCCTGCCGTCGATCGTCAGGACCCCGTCCTTGGTGGTCATCGGCATCGAGAAGAAGGGTTCGGGCTTCACGTAGCAGTAGTCCTCGGTCGGGGCGCTGAACCCTTCGGGCTCCAGCACGGTGCCGGCCGGGATATCGTCCGGGAAAAGCACCTCGCAGGTGTCGTGCGGGTTGGGCGCGTCCGGGTCGCTGGCCGCCAGCAGCATGCCGTAGCTCTTGACGCCACGGAAATTCGCCGGCTTCAGGTTGCTGACCAGGACGATATGGCGGCCCTGCAGCTCGTCGGCCTTGTAGAAGGGAACGATCGAGCTGACGATGGTGCGCGGGTTCGGGCTGCCGTCGTTCAGCGTCAGGATGTAGAGCTTGTCCCCTTCGGGGTGCTTCTCCACGTTGGTGATCTCGGCGACTTTCAGGATGACGTGCTTCTGGAAGTTCTCGGCAATCGACAAATTCGGATCCAATGCTCCCATATTGTGTTTGTTCGCTCCTTCTTTCTGTTTCTTCTGTTCCTGCTTCGGAGCGGCCTCCCTGGCCTTCTCCTCCCGCTCCTTCTGGCTTCCACTGAAGCGCTCGCGGAGCGCGGCGACACGGTCGTCTTCCAAGCGCTGGAAGAGCAGCTCGACATCGCCGATACGGATCTCTCCGTCCCAATTTCCCAGTTCCTTCCAGGTCCGCTTGCCGATTCCGAAGAATCCGAGCAGCTTGGCGCTGGTGGCCGGCATGAACGGCTCGACCAGGACCGCCAGGTCCTTGATCAGGCCGCAGAGGGTGCGCAGCACTTTCCGGGTCGCCTCCATGTCGGTCTCCTTGGTCTTCCAAGGTTCCGCGTCCTGGAACATCTTGTTGCCCGCCGAGGAGAGGGCGAGGATGGTGCGAAGCGCCTCGCGCTCGTCCGCCCGCTCCATCAGCGCGTCGATCTTTTCCTCGTACTGGAGGGCCAGCTTCCGGAACTCCTCGTCCACCGGACCAGCCTCGAGACATCCGGCCGCCACCTTCTTGGTAAAGGTGACGGTACGGTTGACCAGGTTGGAAAGGTTTCCGATCAGCTCCTTGTTGACCTTCTCCTGGAAATCAGCCCAGGTGAAGGTGAAGTCGCTCGTCTCCGGACGGTTGTAATACAGGTAGAACCTCCAGACATCGGCAGGAATCCCGGTCGACTCGACGTCGTTGCCGAAGATGCCGATTCCCTGGCTCTTGCTGAACTTGCCGCCCTCGTAGTTGAGGTACTCGGTCGAGCTCATGTGGTGCAGCATGGTCCAGTTGTCCCCGGTCGCCAGCTGGGTCGACGGGAAGATGACGGTATGGAAGGGAATGTTGTCCTTGCCGATGAACTGGAAAAGCTCGGTGTGCTCGGGATCGAACCACCAATCCCTCCACTTCTCCGTCGCGTAGGCGCTGATCGACACGTAGCCGATGCAGGCGTCGAACCAGACGTAGAAGACCTTGTCCTCAAAGCCCTCGAGAGGGACGGGGATGCCCCACTTCAGGTCACGGGTGATGGCACGGTCCTTCAGGCCGTCGCGGATCCAGCTCTTGGTGATCTGGATGGCGTTGTTGGCCCAGAACCCCTCGACCGAAGCCTTGTCCATCCACTTCTCCAGCATGGGAAGCGCCTTGGGCAGGTCCAGGTAGAGGTGCTTGGTCTTCTTCAGCACGGGCGTGGTGCCGCAGACCGAGCATTTCGGGTCCTTCAGCTCGGTCGGGTCAAGCAACGTGCCGCAATGCTCGCACTGGTCCCCGCGCGCCTTCTCGTAGCCGCAGTGGGGGCAGGTGCCGGTCACGAAGCGGTCGGCAAGGAAGCGCCCGCAGTGGGGGCAGTAGAGCTGTTCCTCCTCGTGGACGGTGATGTAGCCGGCATCGTAGACCTGCTTGAAGATATGCTGGACGATTTCCGTCTGCTTCGGGGTGCTGGTACGCCCGAAATAGTCAAAGCTGATGTTGAACCATTGATAGATTTCCTTATGGATCGCATGGTAGTGGTCGCAGAGCTCGCGGGGGCTCATGTGCTCCTGCAATGCGCGGGTCTCGGTTGCGGTGCCATACTCGTCGGTACCGCAGACATACAGGGTCTCATAGCCCTTGGAACGGCAGAAGCGTGCGAACACGTCCGCGGAAAGTACCTGCAGCAGGTTCCCAAGGTGGGGAACGTTGTTCACGTACGGCAAAGCAGAGGTAATCAGTCGTTTTTTCATAGACCCAAACTATAATCCGAATACCTGCTCTCTGCAAGCGAAGGCATCCGGTTCCGGCTGGCCGCGGTTTTCACCGTACCGTCCATTGGGGAGTTGAGCGTTCCTTCACCCTTTGATAAAGTGGAACCATGCTTGTTGTTATTCTTGGAGCCGGCCACCGCGGCCTGCACCTGGCGAAGCTCCTGATTGGAGAAAAGAAAGACATCACGTTCATCGACTCGGACCCGGAACAATGCGACCTGGTCTCGCAAAAGCTCGACTGCATGGCCGTCAACGGCAGCGGTACCGACCCCGAGGTGCTGGACGAGGCAGGGTGCAAGAATGCCGACATCTTCATCGCCATCACCAACAGCGATGAGGTCAACCTCGTGTCCTGCGCCCTCGTCTCCAGCAAGTTCAAGACACCCCGGACCATCGCCGTCATCCGGTCGATGAGCTACACCGGCAGCGAGATGAACGTCCCGCTGCTTGGGGTCGACATCATCGTCAACCCGTCCGAGGAGGTCTCCAAGCAGGTCTACGACATCATCATGAACGGCCTCTATCAGGGAGCCATGACCTTTCCCCACACGCCGTTCATCCTCTGCAACCTTTCCATTTCCTATGACAGCCCGCTGAGGGACATGCCGCTGTCCAAGGTCAGGCCGCTGATCAAGACCCCCTTCGTCCTGACCGCCATCCAGCGGGGACGACAGACGCTGCTCCCCTCCGGATCGACGGTGCTGCAGAAGGGCGACACGCTGGCGCTGGTCACCTTCAAGGACCAGATGACCGAGATGCTCGGCGAGTTCGACGCGTCGATCAGCACGCCGAGGCATATCTGTCTGGTGGGGGCCGGACGGATCAGCCGCTACCTGCTCAGCAAGTTCTCTCCCTCCAGCCGCAAGCGGATCACCGTGGTCGACATCGACGAGGCGAAATGCGAGCAGTTCAGCGAGATGTACCCTGAGACGCTGGTCATCAAAGGTGATATCACCGACCAGAGCGTCTGGGACGACGAGTCCCTCGACGACTATGACCTGATGGTGGCGATCACCGACAAGGACGAATTGAACATCATCATCAGCGCCTACGCCAAGCGGATGGGCATCGCCCACACGATCGCGCTGGTCAAGACCAACCCCAACTACGCCATGCTTGCCCGCCACCTGGACATCGACACCGTCATCAGCTCCACCGAGTCGACGGTCGACAGCCTGCTGCGGTACATCAGGGGAGAGAACATCACCTCCATCCACTCAATCTTCGGCGGTTCCATCGAGGTGGCGGAGTACAAGCTCACCGCGACCAACAAGTTGCTCGGACAGAAGCTGAAGGATGTCCCGCTTGCCGGCAAGGTGATCATCACCGGCGTCACCGACAAGGACAAGAACAGCATCCTTGCCAGCGGCAACTACACCTTCACGGAGGGGGACACCATCCTGGTCGCGGTCCCCCACGGCAGGGTCGACTACGCGACGAGGCTTTTCTCATGAACCTGAAACAGGATTTCCGCCTGCTTGCCCTGATCCAGATCTTCATCGGGCTTTTCATGGGCATCCCCGCCATCATCGCCTATTGCTGGCAGGAAAAGGCGGCTCTGCACTCCTTCCTTCTGACCATGGGGCTGGTAGCCCTTTTCAGCTTTCTGGTCCTGTTCGTCTGCCGTGACCGAAAAAGCGACCGCATGAGCCCCGCCGACGGATTCTTGTTCGTTACCCTGACCTGGGTGCTTGCGACCGCGTTCGGCGCCCTTCCCCTCCTGCTGTCCGGAACGATGGACAACTATTCCGACGCGTATTTCGAGATCATGAGCGGATTCACCACCACCGGGGCAAGCGCGCTGACCTCGATCGAGGACAAGGCCCGCTCCATCCTCTTCTGGCGCAGCGAGACCAACTGGCTGGGGGGCATGGGAATCGTTGTCCTGTTCGTCGCCTTCCTGCCGATGCTCGGTGTCAAGGGAACGATGCTCTACGGCAGCGAGTCGGCAGGCCCGACCAAGGACAAGCTGACTCCGAAGACCGGAGGAACCGCGGGCGCGCTGTGGACGATCTACCTGGGCATTTCCGCCCTGCAGGTTGTGGTGCTGATGTTGGGCAAGCTCTCCTGGTACGATGCGGTCACCATCACCTTCAGCACGATGAGCGCTGCAGGATTCTGTGTCCGCAACAGCTCGATCGGCTCCTTCCAGAGCCCCTTTGTCGATACCGTCTGCATTTGCTTCATGTTTCTCTCCGGCATCAACTTCTCCCTCTATTTCAAGATGCTCAGCGGGAGGGCGAAGCAGGCCCTCCGGGATGGCGAGCTCAGGGCCTATACCGACATCGTCCTGACCTTCTCCCTCCTGATCGCCCTGAGCCTGACCTTCGGCGGGCTGTACAAGGACTTCCTCACTTCCCTGCGTTACGCTTTCTTCCAGGTGGTCAGCGTCCTGACCACCACGGGGTTCGCCACGGCCGACTACACCCATTGGCCGGTCTTCTGCCAGATGCTGTTGCTCGCCCTTTTCTTCGTCGGCGGTTGCGCGGGATCGGCAGGCGGCGGCATCAAGGTGGTCCGCGTCGTCGCCCTGGTCAACCTAGGCAGGAACACGCTCCACAAGAGGCTCCATCCCAGCGCCGTCTGCAAGAACCGCGTCGGCGACAACGTGGTGGACAACGACGTCATGCTGGGCATCGCCGGCTTCGTCGGCCTCTACCTGACCACCGGCATCATCGGGGCAATCGTCGTCTCCCTTGCCGGCCAGGATCTGGTCACCACCTTCTCCGCAGCCTTCCTTGCCCTGGGGAACATCGGCATCGGTTTCGGGAACATCGGCCCGACGGGCAACTTCAGCGTCTTCCCGTCCTGGTGCCAGTGGGTATTCTCGTTCCTGATGCTGGTAGGCCGTCTCGAGCTGGTCACCGTCTATGCCCTTTTCTCCCGCTCCTTCTGGAGGGACCAGGCGGCGTGGCAGGCAAGCAAGAACGAGAAACGCCGGCTCAACCGGGAAAAGAAATATTACAAACAGCACCGCCAGACACAGGCTCTGGAGAAGATCGCGCGCCAGGACGAAGGCTAGGAGTCGATGGATAGGCCGACGAGCAGGCCGTCCCTCATGCAGAGGGTCAGATAGGTGCCGTCCGGAACGCGCACCGGCACCAAGGTATAGGGTCCGCTCGGGACGGGCTTCCCATACAGCGCCCCTTTCACAGGCAGCATGTCCGCCAGCCGGTCTCCATAGGCACGGGAAAAAGCGCTCCTCACCGCAGGGTCGACGTAGGACTCGAGCCAATCCAGCGTATACGCATGCTCCAGCATGGCCCGCACCCGAGGCGCCGGCTCGGTGATGGCGCCTAGGGTCGCCTCGGTGGCGACGACGATCCCGCCCCGCTCGATGGCAAGGCGTTGCTCGGTCTCCTTGGCGGAGAGCGGGATGGCGGCGAGGAGAGACAGCAGCAAAAGTCGGAAGCGTCGCATGGCTTCATCGTACCCCAATCTTTCCTTTCGGTACAGTTCCGTTTACCATGGAGCCATGAACCACAACGAGATGCTTTCCCTTTTGTACGACGGCCAGGAGATGACGGTGCGCGACGCGCTTTGGAAGGATATCCCGATGAGCCAGGAGCTTTTTCGGGTTTTGCAATGCAGGTGCGTGCAGAAGCTCTCCCGCATCCAGCAGCTGGGACCGGCTTCCCTGCTCTACCCTTCGGCGGTCCATACCCGTCTCGACCACAGTCTCGGGGTCTACTTCCTGGCCCTCTCCATCCTCCGCTCCCTCGCGCGCAAGGGCTGCGAGTCCCTGTTCACCACGCAGGGCGTCAAGAGCTTTCTGGCAGCGGCGCTGCTGCACGATATCGGCCATTTCCCCTATGCCCACTCGCTGAAAGAGCTGCCGTTGCAAAGCCACGAGGCCCTGGCAGGGGAATTGATCATGGGCGAGAGGGAGCTGAACCAGGCTGTCCTCCAGGCGGGGGCGGAACCGGCGATGGTCGCCAGCATCATCGACGACACGCTTTTTTCCGACGACCGGGAGGTGGCCTGCTACCGGAAATTGCTCAGCGGCACGCTGGACCCGGACAAACTGGACTATCTGAACCGGGACGCGTGGTTCTGCGGAGTCCCCTACGGCAGCCAGGACGCCCCGTTCATCACCTCCCACATGGCGCTTTCCGGCGGTCTCCCCGCACTGGAAGAGAAGGCGCTTGGCAATGTCGAGCATCTCTTGTTCGGCAAGTACTTGATGTACCGCTCGGTCTACTGGCATCCGTCGACCCGCTCCGCCACGGCGATGATCAAGAAGGCGTTGCTCTCCGCCCTTGCCGACGGGGCGATAGAGGGAAAGCAGCTGTATGGGCTTGACGACAGCCAGTTCTTCCTGCTTGCCGAGCGGGTCGGCCACCCTGCCTTCGAGAATATCCGCCAGGTGCACGACGGCCGTCTGTTTCAGGTCGCCTACGAGAGGGACTGGTGCGAGACCAACCCCTTTGACCGCGATGCGGCCAGCCTTGGGGGACGCGGCAGGCTCGAGCGTCGGATCTTCGAGAGGCTCTCGGCGTCCTATCCGGCACTGAAGCCGTGGCAGGTGGTCGTCGACATCCCCGAGCCGATTTCCTTCGAGGCCGACATCCCCATCCTGCTTGCCGATGGCAGGAGGGTGCCCTTCCTTGGACGGGACCAGCTCTTCCAGTCCGACATCAGCCGGGTGTTCACCCGATGCCTGCGCAAAACCCGCCTCTACCTTCCCGCCCCGGTCGATAGCAAGAATGTGCGGAATTTGCTAGAATGAGGACATGCGGGCGCAAAGCGACAAATTGGATTACCACAAGCTGCTCTCCGGAGAGATTCCCCCCTGGGTCATGCGCTTTCTGAAGACCACGGGAAAAGCGGTCAGCGAATACGGGATGTTCGGGGATGGGGACGACGTGCTGGTCGCCGTCTCCGGCGGAAAGGACAGTCTTGCCTTGGCGCTGGCGCTCTCGCTGCGCCAGAGGTGGCTCCCGATCCACTACCGCCTGCACGGCCTATTGATCGACTGGCAGGAACACCCGGTCGGCGAGGAGCACAAGGCGTTGCTGCGATCCTTCTTCGAAGACCTTGGCATCGACCTCTCCATCGTCACCGAAGTCCAGCACCACGAGGGGTTCAAGGGTGAGTTCAACTGCTATCTCTGCGCCCGCAACCGCCGGCGCATTCTCTTCCAGTTCCTCGATTCCCATGGCTGGCATCTGGTGGCCGAGGGCCATCATCTCGACGACCTGGTCGAGACGACGATGATGAACCTCTTCTTCCGCGGCCGGTTCGAGACGATGAGCCCGGTGCAGGACTTCTTTGACGGAAAGCTCAAGGTGGTCAGGCCGATGATCGAGGTGCACGAGAAGGTGACCAGGCGTCTGGCAGACACCTACAATATCCCCTGCATCAAGGCCGTCTGTCCTTTCGACCAGACCAATATCCGCTCCGAGCTGAAGCCGGTTCTCGGGGAACTGACCCGCATGGACAGGTTGGTCAGAGAGCATGTCTACGCGGCCCACGGGCTGCCGCGACAAGAAAGGAGACGGCCATGAGGAAACGGGTGCTGGCCCTGCTTGCGGCCCTTGCCATAGCCCTTCCGCTTCCTGCCGAGGATACCTCGGGCTCGCTGGTCGCCACCAACGACGGCAATTTCCACTTTTCGCTGATGCCCACGGTGGAGATCGGCAAGCTGGTGACAACCTTCAACTTCACGTTCTACGGTGAGTTCCAGTCGGACTATCCTTGGGTCTCCTTCGACTTTTCCAACTACCAGGTGCCGGAAAAGGGATCCATGTCCAAAGGCGAGTATCACAGGACCGTCGCCGAGCAGTACGCGGGCTTCATCTACTCGATGCACTATGGAGAGCGTTACGACTCCTTCTATTTCCGCTACGGCAAGCTGGAGAACATCACCCTTGGGGACGGGGCCTTGCTTTCCTCCTACTACGACTATTCGGTAGGGTATCTGGAAAGCAGGCCGGGCCTGAACCTGAAGCTGGGTCCCTGGGGACGCTTCGGGCAGGAGCTGGTCGTCGACGACCTCTTCCTTCCCTCGATCTTCGGGTGGCGGGCATATATCCGGCCCTTCGCAAGCGAGAACGAGAAGCGTTTCAAGAAAATCCGGAACATGGAATGGGGCATGTCGATCCTGTTCGATCCAAGGGCAAAGGTGGACATGTTCACCGAAGACGCGGACGGCGGGCTGACTGTCGACTATTCCTACCGGACCCTCTTCGAGACCGCCTTTGACGTGACCCAGCCCTTCTTCTCCGGGGACAACGGGCAGGTCATGCTCTTTGCCGACTATATCCTCCAAGGCCCCCACTCCTCGATCTGGAGCCAGAGCCAGGCTGTCCGCCTGGGTGTCGGCGGCTATATCCCCACAGGAGTCCTTTCCTTCAACGCCAGCGTCACCACCCCCGTCAAGGGAACCTATTACGCCGACTACTTCACCACCGGCTACAACGACGTCGACAGCAACGACTATGACAGCAAGGTGACCGACAGCGACGGCAATCCGGTCGACAAGGCAGGAATCCACGCTGACTTCCAAACCCACAGCAACGACCTGGAGAACACCTACCTGGCACGGCTGGGGCGGAACCATCCGTTGCGGCGGGGCCAGGCCTGGCTGGATACCACGATGGGGCTCGCCATGGACAACGAGCAGGTCTACGCAGGACTGCGCTTCCGAGCCACGGTCGACCCCGGCTCGGTACAGCTGGAAGACCAGAGGGTCAACCTGATCGTCAGGATCGACAAGCTGCTGTACAATTTCATTTCTCTGGACTTGAATTATGAAAAGAATTATCCTTCACTTACGAGTGGAGCGAGAGAGGACTTTTTCCCGGGTCTGTCCACCCTGAAAAACGTGTATATCATGATGCATGCGCAGATTAAATTCCGTGGGATCAAATGCATCCTCGGGGGCAAATGGCAGTTTGATTCCGAGGGAGCCTGCGACAATCCCGTGTTCGAGTCCTCCATGCAGATTGTGATCTTCTAGGAGGCTGCCATATGAAAAAACACTTGCTGGTCGCGACTCTTTTCCTTGCCGCCATGGCCTTGTCGGCCCAGGAGCCCTTCGCGGTCTCTTCCGGGGATTTTGCCTTGTACAACGAAAGCGGCGAGCGCCTCGCCCTTGACGAGAATGCCGCACGTACCGCCACCAACGGATGGATCGTCCAGACGCAAGACCGGCCGGTCACCATCCAGACTCCGGTCGGCACCATCGAGCTTGCGGCCAACACGACGCTGGTCACCGGGGACCTCTCCGAGACCCGCCCTTCCCTGTACCTCGTCGACGGAGAGGCCTCCTTCTCCACGGCGCGGGATTTCACCGGCCGTCTGACCGTCTCCACTCCGGTCTCCCGCTACCGGGCCACCGGCTACAGCGGCATGCTGGTCACCACCAACGCAGGCGAGGAGGCGATCTCCATGTTTGTCGGCAGCGCCCAGTCGGTCAACGGCCTGACCCACAAGGCGACCCAGGTCAAGGCGATGGAGAGGCTGGACCAGAAGACCGGACAGATCACCCTGCTGGGCGCCGAAGACAAGGACAGCTGGGAGAGGTCGCTCGCGCATATCCCTGACGCGCCCACCTTCGGCAACGTTGTCGTCACCCCCTATCCTGGCTCGATTCCAAGCCAGCCGCAGACCCTGACGGTCACCCGTCTTCCTGCGGCCCCCGGCGGCCTGTCGGTCCGGGTGATCTCGATCGCCCCTGCCCCCAGCCAGGTTTCGGTCAGCACGGCAGCCATCGGCGATGATGCCTTCATCCCCGCCCCCACCCCGAGCCAGCTGGCGGCATCTCTGCCGGACGAAGGGATCCACGTCCCGGCCACCGGAAAGGAGCATCAACCCAAGAAGGCGTCGGCCCGGATGGGCGTGACGCTCTCCTACGAGTACGACCGGGCTGGCGAGTATTTCTACATCAATGGCGGCAACCGGATTTCCAAGAACCTGCACCAGTTCAGCGCCAAACCCTACGTCGAGTCGAAATACTTCGGCCTGAAGCTGGACCTTGCCGTCCAGACGCTGGACTACGAGGACTGGGACAACGACTGGAGCTCCAACCTGACCCACTTCGACAGCGACGGATGGAAAGAGACGACCAGCAGCATCATGAGCTACATCGATTCCTTCCACCTGGGCAGCAAAGCCGGACATCTTTGGATGGCGGTCGACAAAGAGCCGCTGAACGAGGAAGGAAGGATCATGACCGGCTACCACGCGGTACAGCCCGACTGGAAGAACCTGTCGCTCGGCATGCGCTTCGGCAGCGTCCGGATCAACGGGTCCTTCGATGACGTCGAGCTCCATCATATGCGGGAGACGGATAGGAGCCTGAAGGGCTGGCAGTACGGGAACCTGAGCCTGAGCCTGGTTGACGACGACCTTTCCTTCTTCAGCTTCGGCGCTGTCTATGCGCTGCACGGGGACAGCACGGTCACCTTCCAGGAAAGGGACGAGGCCGGCGCCCACACGTACCGCTCCGTCAGCTACCCCTATGCGGAGATCAACATCCCCTTCCTGGGCAACAGGCGTCAGTACCATCTCAACCTGCTGGGAAGCGCCGCGACATACCTGCCGGTCTCTCCAGACATGGATTTCGACTACATCTACGACAGCGATGAAAGCTCTTTCGACAACTTTCTGCTGACCGCGGGACTTTCCTTCGGGACCAAAGCCTGGGACGTCCAGCTGACCGCAGGCCACCACAAGGGCTTCATCAACCCGTACGTGCGCAGTCCCTTCGTCCGGACCATGGGCATGAACTACCTGCAGTACAAGGCGGACATGGATGCCCGCCTGCAGGCCACCTACAAGGGCAGGTGCCTCTCCTTCGGTGCCAGCTACACGCTGCCGTTTGACTTCGACCAGGATGACAAGATCGCGCGCTTCTCCGACGGCGTGCATGCCGACATGCTGTCCATCGGCCTCTCCGCCCAGCTGAAGGGCTTCACCTTGGGCGCAGGCTACGAGGTCTATGGACTGAACGACATGCACGGCCTGGACGATGCGGACGACCTGTCCACCATGCTGAAGGCGAGTCTCGCCTATGACTGGTCCTTCCTCCACCTTGAGGGTGGCGTGAAGCGCAACATCGATTCATCGACCAGTCCGCTCGTCGGCTACGCCCTCTGCGAGCTGGATTTCCACAAGGGGTTCTAATTGGCACATATCGCACGGCTGGATCCATTGGTGGCGCGACGCATCGCCGCGGGCGAGGTCATCGACCGGCCCGCAAGCGTCGTACGGGAGCTTGTCGACAACGCGATCGACGCCAAGCCGACGACAATCACCCTTTCCCTGGAGAACGGCGGCATCGACCTGGTCAGCGTGCTGGATGATGGTTCGGGCATCGCCCGCGAGGATCTTCCGCTCTGTTGTGAGAGCCATGCCACCAGCAAGGTACGCACCCTTGACGACCTGTACCATATCGACACGATGGGCTTCCGTGGCGAGGCCCTGTACTCGATCAGCGCCGTCAGCAAGACGACAATCTCCAGCGTCACTTCCGGCAACGACCCAGCCACCATCGTCGTCGACAACGGCAAAAGCGGCGAGGTTGTCTCCGGAGGCCCGGACAAGGGGACGCGGGTCACCAGCGAGGGTCTTTTCCTGGAGATACCCGCCCGCAGGCAGTTTCTCAAAAGGCCCGCAACCGAAACCCAGCGTTGCAAGGAGGTGTTCCTGGAGAAGGCCCTCGCCTACCCGGAGATCACCTTCGTCATGACCGTCGACGGCAGCACCCGTTTTGTTCTGGAGAAGGCGGACCGCATGAAGCGCGTGCTCGACGTCCTTTCCCTGGACAAGCGGGTGGTTCCGGCGGAAATGCGTCGCCTGACGATGGAGGGAGGGCGTTTCTCGCTCGAGGCGGTCTGTTCCTCCCCCGCCCTCTACCGGAGCGACAAGAGCGGCATCCGCATTTTCGTCAACAATCGTCCGGTCGAAGAGTTCAGCATGGTCCAGGCAGTCACCTATGGCTATGGGGAGATGCTGCCTGGCGGTTCCTTCCCCTACTGCTACCTCTTCATCACCGACGACCCGACCTTGGTCGACTTCAACATCCACCCCACCAAGCGCGAGGTGAAGATCCGCAACAAGGCAGAGGTCCACCACGGGGTGACGACGATGTTCCACGAGCAACTGGCCCGCACCATCCCACGCCTGGTTCCCGCAGCCCAAGAGGAGTCCCTGCCCGTAGCCACCGGATCCGCGTACCCCGCGGTCCGCCAGGAGTCCCAATCGGTCCATTCCCATAGTGGCGGCTACCATGCCATGGGGCCCTCCCTTGAGGAAAAGCCGATCGACCCGATGTGGTTCAGCAAGGCGCGTGAGATTCTCGGCCAGGAGAAGCGGAGCGCCGGCATGGAGACCGACCGTACGACCGACAGCGAGGATGTCTGGAAACGGCAGCAGGAGCAGGCGGATGACTCGTTCATCTACCTGGGACAGGCCTTCAACCTCTTCCTGATCTGCCAGAAGGGGGACGACCTCTTCCTCGTCGACCAACACGCGGCCCACGAGAGGATCCTCTTCAACGCGATCAAGCAGAAACGGGACGTCCAGCCCCTGCTGGTTCCCGTCTCTTTCGAGGTGGACCGGGACGTGGACGGCTATCTCTCCAAGAACCTGGACATCTATCTGAACCTGGGAATCGCCCTATCGCGTACCGGCGACTGCCAGTGGGCCCTCGAGAGCGTCCCCTCGCTCTTCAAGAATATCGAGCAGGAGGTAGTCTCCTTCATCCAGCAGGAGACCGGTGACGCCAGCGAGGTCGAGAAGGGTCTGTACGCGGTGGTCGCCTGCCACAAGGCGATCAAGCAGGGAGATCCGGTGGACCGCACTACGGCAGTCAACCTGCTCAAGCAGGTCTTCGAACTGGAAGACCCGGTCTGCCCCCACGGTCGTACCTTCGTGGTCAGGTTGCAGAAGAAGGAGTTGATGGAAGCTGTAGGCCGGATCGTCTAGTCGAGCCAGAGGCTTTCCACCAGCGCCTTGCCCTCCGCATACCAGGCAAAGGCAATCCGTCCGGCCTTTTCCGGGGCGTTGACGCTTCCGGTTGCCACCCCGCTGCCCACAATCGATCCCGAGGCGTCGTAAGCCACCCAGGTAAGGCTTTTCCCGTCGTTCCAGGTAATGGCACGCCCGGTGACAGAAAATGCAGGCAGGCGTTCGTCCATGGCTCCGGCAGACAGATGGAAATCCTGTTCGATCCTCTTTCCGTCGGACCGGGTCAACGAGAGCCGGTAGGATCCCTCCTCCGTCTGGGGAAGCAGCAGCGAGCTGGAACCATACCAAGTGAGGTCACCGACGGATACGGGTTCGGCCTGGAAGGTCCAGGCAAGTCCGCCCGGGCTCGTCACTTCGGCTCCCACCTGCATCCCCTCCTCCACCCCGCTGGGACTTGCCCAGACGGCGAGGTACTGCCGCCCAGCCTCCTGGACGACAAAGGCGGAGAGGTCTCCCGCCTCGAAGGAGCCCGAAGTGCAGGAAACAAGCAGGAGCCCTCCCAGGAAGGCTCCCGTCAGGCTACTTCTCCAGCGCACCGAGGTAGGACCTCACCGGGTTGGCGAACATGTTGAGGATGAACGTGCGGACCTCCGGTCTCTGGTCCTCGTAGCGCTTCAGGAAGACGTCATGGTCGAAGTCCCGGTACTTGTCGGTGAAGCGGTTTCCGCCTTCCAGATAGTCGTAGGCGAAGTAGTTGGTATCGTACAGGCGGTAGTTCAGGTGGATCTGCCTGTCGATTTCCTCCGCCACCTCCTTGGCGTCGCCATAGTCGTCGACCAAGGGAGTCCCGAAGGCGATATGGATGTGGCCCTTGTTGCGGGTAATTCCCCGGGCCATGCTGATCATGTCCTCGTAATGGCGTTTCTGGTGGCTTCCATTCTGGGCGATCGCCACCTCCTCGCGCCCTTTGTTGATGTCATTGGGGTCATACTGGTAGCTGACGGCCACCGGAACGATATGGCAGCTCTTGATCAGGTCGCCGAAGGAGATGCCGCTATGGCGCTTGGACAGGTAGAGCATCTTGATGATTGCAGGGTTGGTGTCGTCGATCCCGTCTTTGCTGCGGCCGCTCTTCTGGGCGCACCAGATCGAGTGGTGCGCCTCGGTGATGATCTCGACGAAATACTTGCTCAGCCGGATCGACTCCATGTACTTCTCCCTCAGGGGAAGCGTACGCTTGACGGTCACCCCGCCGTTGAGCTTGAACAGGTCCTTGACGAAACTGTTGTACAACAAGTTGTCGCCGATCGCCATCTCGCACATGCCCATGCCGCCTTGGCCAAGGGCAAGGTCGATCAGGGCGCAGTCGAGGATGATGTCACGATGGTCGCTGATGAAGAAGTATGCCTCATCCTTTTCCAGGTTTTCCAGGCCGCTGACGGAAAAGCCGGTAGCGCTGTTCTTCAGGATGGCGGGAAGGAAAAGGCCTGCGGTGATCAGCCTCTGGAAATCATCGTAGGACCTGACCTGGTCAAGCCGTTTCGACATCTCCCGGAACAATCCCTCCGCCTTCTCCTCCTCGACGCCCCGGAAGGCGCCTCCGATCAGTTGGGCGATGGCCCCGAAGTTCTCTTTGACACGGCCAACCGCATCCAACACCTGTTGCCCACGATAGGGGGCGATATCCGCATATTCAGAAAAGTCCACGTCGGTTCCTTCACTTGCCGGACAGTGCCTTCATGTACTGCGAGCGCTCCCAAAGGGAGGGGTCGGACATGTGCTCCTGGGCAAGTTTTCCTTGAAACTCCCCAATGGTACCATAGCCATGGCTATCCATCCAAGCACCCACCACATCCCGCATCTTCCCAATCACCTGCAGGCCGCTCTTCATGGCGGCGGAGCAGATGCTGACAGCCTTGGCGCCGGCAAGCAGCTCCTTGACGACCGTCTCTCCGCTCCAGATGCCGCAGGAGCCACAGAGATCCATGTGAACCAGCTCGGCGCTCATCAGAGCGATCCAGCGCAGGCTGTTCAGATAATCCTGCTCGCCGGAAAGGGGCAGGCCTTGCTTCAGGGAAATCCTGTCGATATCGATGTCATTCTGGAAAAAGCGGTTGAACAGGACGGCGCCATTGACGCCGGCATCCTCGAACGTGTGCAGCAGGTTGGCAAGCGAGGTGTAGTTCGGTCCCAGCTTCAATGCCAAGGGGATGGAGACCGCCTTGCGGGTCTTCCTGACCAGGCTGACGAACTGTTTCTCCATCTTCTCTCCGGTCACCTTGCTGTCGGCTCCGATGACGTAATAGTTGATTTCCAAGGCGTCGCAGCCTGCCTTGGCAAAGCGCTTGGCATAGTCGATCCATGCGCCGTCGCTCTTCGCGTTGACCGAGGCGATGACGGGGATGCCGAGGGACTGCTTGGCCTGGGAAATCAGCAAGAGATAGTCTTCGACTGCCTTTTCCTTGGTATGTCCGGAAACAAAGGCCTCCGCGTCGGCATGGGAAAGATATTCGTCCTGCTCCTCGACAGCCTGGGATCCCTGACGCTCGATCTGCTCTTCGAAAATAGACTTGAGCACGACGGCTCCCGCGCCGGCGTCCTCGCATTTCTTGAGGCTGTCCAGCGACGCGGTAAGCGGACCACTACTCACGATGATTGGGTTGTCAAGCCGTAACCCCATATAGGTTGTATGCAAATCGCACATCTGTTCCGTTCCTCCATTGGCACACGATATGAGCCATTATACCACGTCTTGCGGCAGGGTACAAAAAAAGCGTGCGGGGGACCGCACGCGTGATGGGGGAAAAGAAAGGGCCCGGCGGCTACCTACTCTCCCGCGGAAAGACCGCAGTACCATCGGCGTGGAGGGGCTTGACTTCCGTGTTCGGGATGGGAACGGGTA
>OMYY01000040.1 GCA_900315435.1 uncultured Spirochaetaceae bacterium | reverse complement strand
GTTCTTCCTGAAGATGTTGGTGATCAGGAACTCCTTGCGCAACTCTTCCGTCGTCATGCGCTTGAACGGTTCCTTCCCTGTCGAATATCTGATATCCATAAGATTAGCTCCTCACCTGTACGATTTCGTATAGATTTCCTCAATGTCTGCGTCAGAAAGCGCGACAGGATCATTTTTAAAGTTGCCACTTGTCGAACGAGCCTTCTCGCAAACAGCCTTGGCATCATCCTTTTTGAATCCATAATCCGACAACTTCAAATCCGAAACTCCGCACTCTTTCTGCAAATCAACAAGTTTATCGATGAAGTCTTTTGCCTTCGAGGCATTTTCTACTCCAAGCGCTTTGGCCATATCTATAAATCGCTGGTCACAAGCATGCACCTCGACGTAGTGAGAAAAATACGCTTTGCTAATCATGATTAGTCCTGCACCATGAGGAAGATTGTGATTGAATGCGGAAAGCGCATGCTCGATTCCGTGCTGACTGGTGTTTCCTGCAAGCGTCATGGCAACACCGCTCAAAGTATTGGCAAATGCCATACCATCACGAGCTTCCATATCGCCACCATTCTTTACGGCACGGATGAGATATTTTCCGCAATTCGAGATTGCAGTCAGACAGTACATATCACTCATTTGGTTATGCTTGTTGGAGATATAACACTCAATCGAGTGGAACATAGCATCAAAGCCCTGATATGCGGTGAACTTCGGTGGAACCGTTTTCATCAATTCTGCATCAACGATAGCAATTACCGGATGTCTACCAGTAAATCCCATTTTCTCCTGAGTTTCGGTATTGCTCGTCACACACCATGGATCAACCTCGCTACCGGTACCTGCTGTCGTCGTAATAGCTACAACTGGAAGCGGTTCCTTTGTCAGTTTCTTTCCCCCGCGAATATAATCCCAGATAGAACCACAGTTGGTAGCTACAGCAGCGATTCCTTTTGATCCATCGATGACTGAACCACCACCTAGGGCTACAATGAAATCAGCCTCCAGGTCATTAGCAACCTTTGCTCCATCATTGATTGCATCCACTGTAGGATTCGCTCCAATTCCAGAATACAGGCCAAAGGACACTCCTGCCTGTTTCAACTCTGCCTCGGTTCGGTCTAGAGCTCCACTCGCTTTTGCAGACTTCCCGTTCGAGGTGACAATCAAAGCCTTTTTTCCAGGAAGTTGCAGTGTATGCAACTCATTCAATTTCCCGATTCCAAATTCTAATCGTGTCGGACAATACATTCGAAAACCCATTGTTGACTCCTTATGTAATAACACAGTTTCAAGAATACAGATTGCCTATCTTTTGTCAAATAGATATATCTTTCACACTATCATGTATACAAGATGCTATACACGAAAACACTATTTCACGGAATTATACTTCCTTATACGGTATTTTATTTAAAATAAGTATACAAAAAACTGTGGCGCCATCCGGTGCCACATAATTAAAGAGGATCTGGAACTCAATACTGGTTTTGTTTCAGATACGCAAGCAGGGCGTTCTCCACCAATTGGTTGAAGCTGATGCCCATATCCTCGGCACAGGCATGGCTGCGCTCCAAAATGGAGGGTTTGACGAGCAGATAGGCGCGCTTGGTCTTGTTTTCCTGGCGCTGGACGCGACGACGGGTGACTGGCACAGGCGTAGGGACGGATACCGGTTCCTTGGCCGGCTCTTCGGCCGCTTTGGATCCGTGGATCAGTTGCTCGAACATGCTGTTCTGGGTAATGCTGCTGGAAAACTCTTTCTTTACCGATTTGCTCATTTCTTTTTCTTCTCCTCTACCATAGACAGGAACTCCATGCCGAACGCCTGATAATCCTGTGTCGCGTTACTGCGTTTGTTGTAACTGAAAATATCGGTACCCTTGGTCTGCGCCTCGGAAATAGCGACGCATTCACGGATACGCGCCTCGAACAGGTGGGTGTCTCTCGCCTCGGCGACCTGGCCGAGTGTCTCAGCGACAGTACGGCGGAGGATCGACCGGTTGGTGTACCTGGTGATCAGGATGCCAAGCACCTTGAGATGCGGATTGCTGTATTTGCGGATCACGTCAATGGTCTGATACAGTTGCGCCACCCCTTCCAAACTGTACCGGTCCGCCTGGGCGGGAATCACAAGGCTATCGCTGGCGGTCAGCGCATTCATCGTCAGCACTCCCAGCGAAGGCGGGGTATCCACCAGAATGTAGTCATACCCGTCCTGGATGTTCTCCAAAGCCTCTTTCAAATGATAGGCTCTGGCAAAGTCGACAAAATGGGTATCGGCGATGGCAAGATTCCCTGTCGAGGGGATTACGTCGCCCCATTCAGTGTGGACGACAGCATCACCGGCAAGTTCTTTGTGGTCCATGATATCCAGCACGGTCGGGCCAGTCTCCTGGATGCCGATCGTATGGGTCAGGTTGCACTGGGGATCCAGATCGACAAACAGGACCTTGCGGCCCTTACCATGGAGAAACGCCCCAAGCGCAAGGGTCGTGGTGGTCTTCGCGACACCTCCCTTCTGATTGACTATGGAAATGACCATGAGCTCCTCCGTCAGCGTATACGTATAAGCAGTATCATGAGGGTAAACCGCAATTGTTTGGTTTGGTTACAGATTTTCCATAGATGCGTATACGCATCAGGAGCCGTATCGGTAGCCAGAACCGGCATGCATTGGCTGGAGGATATTCCAGCACAGCAACCAACCGGACTCCCTGCCTGTTTCAGGAAGATACGAAGTTTTTCCATTTTCCATGCTGTGTTGGAAACGTTTCTGTGGTACTATGGCTTCCATGCAAAAAGCAATCATTTCCGTGGTCGGCAAGGACCGCACTGGCATTATTGCCGGCGTATGCACCTACCTGGCTTCAGTCAACGTGAACATCGAGGATATCAGCCAGACCATCATCCAAGGCTACTTTACCATGATGATGGTGTGCAAGATGGACGGGGCAACCAAAGAATTCCACCAGATCAGCAAGGATCTGGAGGATGTGGGCAAGCAGCTTGGCGTGCAGGTCAAGCTGCAACGCGAAGAAATATTCGAGAAAATGCAACGCATATGATCAACCTGAACGAAGTCAAGGCAACCAACGAGATGTTCGAGCAGGAACATCTGGACGTGCGGACCATCACGCTCGGCATCAGCCTGTTCGACTGCGTCTCCGACAACCTCGAGACCCTAAAGAAACACATCTACCGCAAGATCACCACGGTGGCGAAGGACCTGGTCAAGGTCGGCCAGGAGATTGAGAACGACTACGCCATCCCCATCGTCAACAAGCGCATCAGCGTCACCCCGATCAGCCTTGTCGGCGCTTCGGCCTGCAGGAAAAGCGAGGACTATGTCGCTCTTGCGAAAGTGCTTGATGAGGCCGCCAACTTCTGCGGAGTCAATTTCATCGGCGGATTCACCGCCATCCCCGCCAAAGGCATGAGCACCTGCGACTACCATCTGCTTCACGCCATCCCCCAGGCCCTGGCTGAGACCGAGCACCTCTGCTCTTCGGTCAATCTCGGGTCCACCCGTACCGGCATCAACATGGACGCCGTCGGCCTGATGGGCCAGGTCATCAAGGAAACCGCCATGGCCACCAAAGAACGCGACAGCCTTGGCTGCGCGAAACTGGTCGCCCTTTGTAACGCGCCTGACGACAACCCGTTCATGGCAGGCGCCTTCCATGGCACCACCGAGGGCGACGTGGTCATCAACGTCGGCGTCTCCGGACCGGGAGTCGTCAACGAGGCCCTGCAGTCCGTCAAGGGAGCTGACTTCACCACCCTGTGCGAGACGATCAAACGGACCGCCTTCAAAGTGACACGCCTGGGACAGTTGGTCGCCCAAGAGGCAAGCAAGCGCCTGGGCATTCCCTTCGGCATCGTCGACCTTTCCCTCGCCCCCACCCCGGCTGTCGGTGATTCCATCGCCGAGATTCTGGAGAGCATGGGGCTCGAGGAAGTGGGCTGTCCCGGCACGACCGCAGCCCTTGCCCTGTTGAACGACCAGGTGAAGAAAGGCGGCATCATGGCATCTTCTTCCGTGGGAGGGCTTTCTGGAGCCTTCATTCCGGTCAGCGAGGACGCAGGCATGATCCGTGCCGCGACAAGCGGAGGATTGAGAATCGAGAAACTCGAGGCGATGACCTGCGTCTGCAGTGTCGGTCTGGACATGATCTGCATTCCGGGAGACACCAGCGCCGCCACCATCAGCGGCATCATCGCCGACGAGGCCGCCATCGGCATGATCAACCAGAAGACGACCGCCGTGCGCGTCATCCCCGTCATCGGCAAGACAGTCGGCGAGATCGCGCATTTCGGAGGCTTGCTCGGCGACGGACCCATCATGCCGGTCAACACGAAGAGCTGCGAGGCATTCATCAGGCGTGGAGGGCGCATACCGGCACCGGTGCACTCCTTCAAGAACTGAGGAACCTATGCTGTTTCCCCTTTTGCTTGCGACCACCGGCCTGACGGGACTGACCCAGAACCTGTATGGAGCCCTTTCCACCGACATCCAGGCCGCCACCGGCATCTCCGCCGAGGGCATCGGCTATGTGATGAGCCTCAGCCAGGCCGCGACCATTCTGGCCGTTCTGGTCTACCCTGCGCTCGTCCGGAGGACCGGCCCGTACCGTGCCGTGATCCTGGGGAGTTTCGGCTATGCCCTCGGCTTCTTTCTGGTCGGTTGCGCCCGCAGCGCCGCCATTCTCGCCGTGGTCTATACCCTCTGGTCGGTCATCCAGTATCCGTTTGCAGGAAGCAAGTTCGCGCTGATGACCCACTACGACCCGGCGAAAAAGAGCCAGCATCTGTCGGCGATGCACCTGTGCTACAGCATCGTCTCCATCTTCAGCGGCTTCTATGTCGCCTACTGCAAGAAACAGGCCTGGTTCATCGCCTTCTGGCAGACCGGCCTGCTTTATGCGTTGCTTGGCGTATGCTTCATCCTCGCCTGGAAGGAAGCGGAAAAAATCCCGGCGATGATCCACCACGACACCCACGGGGAAAGCGGACTGAGGGATGGTTTCTCGCTGTTGGCCGATCCCGCCTATCTGTGCTATTACCCATTCATTGCCACTGCCGCCACCGCCGAAGGGCTCTCGATGGTCTATCCGCTGATGTTCATCGAGCAGCAACTCAAGGCAAACGCGGACCAAGTTGGACTTGCAGTCACCCTCTTCTTCACCGGCATGACCATCAGCCGCATCCTTGTGGTGCGCTTCTTCTCCCGCTCCAGGCACACCGGCGCTTTCCTGTATGGCTTCGCAATGGTAGCCACGCTCTGTCTGGCCACGTTCTCCATCTCCACGCTTTCCAACGCGATGATGCTGATGCCGGTCATGGGTTTCGCCATGGGCGCCATCAACCCGCTCTGCCATGTTTTCGGAGCGACGCTGTGGAGCGAGCGTATCGACCAGGTGATGAACATGCATGGGTTCGGAGAGACGACAGGAAAGATTTTCGTCCCGCTGGTGGTAGCACTGGCTTGGAAAGCCAATGGAGGCGCCTTTGCCGTCCAAGCGATGGCGATGCTGCTTTCCCTAGGACTTGTCTTCTACACGGCAAGCCTTGTTCTGTTGTCGAAGCGCTGATATTTTCCTATACTTTCGCCCAGAGGAACACCGATGCTTGAGAAGCTGGATGCATTCAAAACCCAATTGCAGGAACTGGACGGGAAACTAGCAGATCCCAATGTAGTCGCCGACCGGACCCAGTACCGTTCATTGATGCAGCAGCGTGGACATCTGGGCCCCATCGTCGACAAGCTGACCGAACTCAAGGCGCTGGACGACGAGCTCGAAGAGACCGAAGCTCTCCTCGAGGATCCGGAAATGGCACAAATGGCCAAGGAAGAGATCGAGCCCCTGAAGGCAAGAATCGCCAAAGCGGAGGACGAGGCGAAAATGCTTCTGATTCCTCCCGACCCCCTGGAAGGCAAGAACATCATCATGGAAATCCGCGCCGGTACTGGTGGAGACGAGGCCGCCCTCTTCGCCGCGGACCTCTTTTGCATGTACAGCCGCTACGCCGAGCAACGCCACTGGAAGATGGAAGTCATGAGCCAGAACCAGATCAACCTGGGAGGATACAAGGAAATCATCGTCTCGATCAGCGGCAAGGATGTCTACGGGTCGCTTCGCTGGGAAAGCGGCGTCCATCGGGTCCAGCGCGTACCCGTCACCGAAAGCGGCGGACGCATCCATACTTCGGCCGCCAGCGTCGCCGTGCTCCCCGAGGCCGAGGAAACCGACATCCAGATCCGAGACGAGGATATCCGCGTCGACGTCATGCGTGCCGGCGGTCATGGAGGCCAGTGTGTCAACACGACCGACAGCGCCGTCCGTATCACCCACATCCCCACCGGACTGGTCGTCATCCAGCAGGATGAGAAAAGCCAGTTGAAGAACAAGAACAAGGCGATGCGGGTGTTGCGTGCAAGGCTGTTCGACCTGGAAGAATCCAAAAAGAACGCCCAGCGGGCCGCGGAGCGCAAGAGCATGGTGGGCTCGGGAGACCGTTCGGAGCGCATCCGCACCTACAACTTCCCCCAGAACCGCCTGACCGACCACCGTATCGGTCTGACCCTCTACAAACTCGACCAGATTCTCGCAGGGGATCTTGACCAAGTGATTGTGCCTCTGAAAATCGCGGCAGGCGAAAAGGCCCTCGAGTCCCTATGACGCTCATCGAGTTCGAGCATGAGGCAAGCCGACGCCTTGGGCAGCAGGGCGTCACCGACACCCCTGACCTCGAGGCAAGGCTTCTGATGCAAAAAGCGACCGGGCTGGGGGAGGTCGGGCTGATCACCCACCGTTCCGACGAACTGGACGAGGCGACGCAGGGCACATTCGAAACGCTGCTCCGACAGCGGCTTTCCTGTCGTCCGATGGCCTATATCCTTGGTCATCGGGGGTTCTATGACCTGGATTTCATCGTGGACGAACGGGTGCTTGTTCCCCAGCCGGATACCGAGACCTTGGTGGAGGACGTGCTGCGCACCACCAAAGCGGATGCGGGCCTTACGCTCCTTGACCTCTGTACCGGAAGCGGTTGCATCGGCATCACCCTGGCCCGGCATCTGGGCTGTCATGTCATGCTTTCCGACCTGAGCGAAGACGCGCTCGAAGTTGCCGGAATCAACGCCAAGCGATGGCTGGACAAAGGACAGTACACGCTGGTCCACAGCGACCTCTTCGCCCAGATTCCCGGCACCTTCGACCTGATTGTCTCCAACCCCCCCTACCTGACCAAGCAATGGATCGGCGAGGCTTCCGACGAAGTACGCAGGGAGCCGATGATGGCGCTGGACGGACTGGGCCCGGACGGACTTGCCATCATCCGGAGACTCGCCAGCCAAGTGACGGCCCATCTTGTCCCCAAGGGGCGTGTCTGGCTTGAATGCGATTACCGGCAAGCCACGACGGTACAAGCCCTTCTACTTGCAAACGGCTGTGCGAGTGTGTACATTGGAAAGGATCTTGCTGGCAAAGATCGTGTCGTTGTGGGGGCGACAGACCATGTACGAGCAACTGATTGACCGTTTCATACACAAGACATTCATGTACTCGCCTGACGACCAGAAAAAGATCCTGGCCGCAGCCATCTTCGCCAACGAGAAGCATGAGAACCAGAAACGGCGCAGCGGCGAACCCTACATCATCCATCCCCTGGCAGTCGGGGAGACGCTGATCAAGCTGAAAATGGACGCCGACACCATCTGCGCGGGACTCCTCCACGACACTATCGAGGATACCGCGACCACCTTCAGCGAACTGGAGGACCTCTTCGGGAAGCCGGTCGCAGAGATGGTCGAGGGGGTCACGAAGGTCAGCGCCCTCAAGACGATGAACAAGAGCGAGCAGGAAGCCGAGACGATCCGGAAGATGTTCTTCGCCATGAGCCGGGATGTCCGGGTCATCATCATCAAGCTTGCCGACAAGCTCCACAACATGCGCACGCTCCAGCACCTGAATCCGGAACGGGCAAAGGAAATCGCCCAAGAGTGCCTGGATGTCTATGCCCCCCTTGCCGACCGCCTTGGCATTTCCTGGCTGAAGGACGAGCTTGAGGACCTTTCCATGAAGTTCCTCAAGCCGGAGATGTTCGACTACATCAACAGCTATCTGCGTGGCAAGAAGAGCGAGCAGACCGCATTCCTGGCCAAAATCGAGAAGCATATCTACCGCGCCTGCAGCGAGGCCCAGATTTCCGACATCATCGTCACCAGCCGGGTCAAACATGCCTATTCCATCTATCTGAAGATGACCAAACGGGGCAAGGAACTGAACGAAATCTACGACATCCTCGGCGTCCGCATCCTCTGTGGCTCGATTCCCGAGTGCTACACCATCCTTGGTGTCGTCCATTCCCTCTGGGCGCCGGTGGAAGGCCGGTTCAAGGATTACATCGCCATGCCGAAGGCCAACAACTACCAGAGCCTGCACACTACCGTCATGGCATTCGGCGGACAGCTTCTGGAAATCCAGATCCGCACCAAGGAAATGAACTACATCGCCGAGTACGGTGTCGCCGCCCACTGGGCCTACAAGGCAGACAGCGGCAGTGGCGCCGGTGTCGACCACCACATGGACGACGCCCAGTTCAACCGTGTGCTCACCAAGCTGAAGAGCTGGTCCAAGGAAATCGAGCACAGCGAGACCTTCATGACCGACATCAAGGACGAAATCCTGAAGGACTCGATTTACGTCTTCACCCCGCAAGGCCATATCATCGAGCTCTCGGGCGGCGCCACAGCCCTGGACTTTGCCTACCAGATCCACACCGAGGTCGGCAACCATACCATCGGCGCCAAAGCCGACGGGCAGATCATCCCGCTCGACCAGCCCCTGAAGAACACCCAGGTCATCGAAATCCTGACCAGCCCGAGCGCCCGTCCGCACGTGCAGTGGCTGCGCTACGCCAAGACCACCAGTGCCAGGCGCAAGATCAGGGCATGGTTGAACAAGTACGACGAGAACGTCCTGATCGACAACTCGATCATCGCCAAGCGCAAGGCGGAGGACGAGCAGCCGCAGCAACAGCCGCCCGTACAGCACCAGCTCTCCTCCGTGCCCGATGCGGACGGCATCGTCCGCCATGTCGCCAACACCGAAGGGCACGTGCTGAAGGTCGGCCAGGAAAAGAACATGATGATCCATCTCGCCCAGTGCTGCCATCCGGTTCCGGGCGACCCGATTGTCGGCTATATCAGCCGCGGCCGTGGCATCATCGTCCACCGCCAGGATTGCCCCAACCTGCGCAACATGAGCGAGATCGCCGACCGAAGGATCGAGGTCGAATGGGAAATGGGCAACCCGAAGCTCCGCCGTACCTTCAACGTGATCAGCAAGCGCACCGAGGACCTCTTCAGCGAAATCGAGGGAGCAGTCCGCAAGTACGGCGGCCATCTGACCAGCGGCAACCTGCACGACGACGATATGGGCCGTCTGAACGGCACCTTCACCATCGAAGTGACCAGCGAGGACGCGATTGGAAAAATCCTCAAGGCATTGAAGACCATTCCTTCGATCAATGCCATCTCCACCACCGGCAGACAGTAAGAAACCTCTTGCAAAATGAACAATGTTCATTATACTGATGATGAACACCGTTCATGGAGGAAAGCATGGCAAAAATCACCAAGGACCTGATTGTAAAAGGCGCCCAGCGGATGATCGAGCAGGAAGGATACGACAATTTCTCGCTCAGGGAGCTGGCCTATCGGCTCGGAGTGCAGCCGTCTGCGCTCTACAACCATCTGAAGAATGTGCGGGATCTGGAAGATGCAATCAGCCTGATCGCGCTTGAGGAGCTGGACAAGGCGATCCAGGAGACCATCCGGAACCTGCATGGCAAGGAAGCGCTGCTGATGACAGCCAAGGCAATCCGCTCTTTCGCCCAGGCGAGACCCGAGCTTTTCCGAACCATCGAACGTGGAGGGAAACTGGAAAAGAGCGCCGCGCTCTTCGTCCATACCAAAGACCAGCTGGACCAGTTCAGCCTGACCGCCGAGGATGAGGACCGCTTCACCAACGCCTTCCATGCGGCCATTTTCGGATTCCTGATGATGGAGAGACGGCACATGCTGCTCCGTAGCGAAGAGGCTGAGGAATCCTTCACCACGATGATCGCCCTGCTCCTCTCCAACCTGCATCCGACGCGCAGGGTGAACTGAGATTCTCAAAAGGAAACGGGCCCGCCCAACGGACGAGCCCGCACACGCCATGGCCTTCCGGTCACTTGATGGTGATGGAAACCGGCATCGACCAGGAATCGCCATCCTCGTCGGTCAGGGTGATGGCACCCTTCCTCACATCACCGCTCGAACCGGAGGCAACCACCACAAAGGTGCCGTTCCTGGTTGCGCCAGGGGCGATATAGCGGCTGGAAAGGTTCCCGGTAAGGTTGGTCACCCCATCCATATCCAGCGACACCTTGATGCCGGAAAGAGCCTCGTTCCCCTGGTTCCTGATAGTGAAGACAAGCGGAACCTGCTGCCCGCTGGGAATGGTCATATCCTTGTAGTAGCGGGTCTTCACATCACTGAAAGCCACACTCTTCCAGAAAGCCGTGTAGGTAGCCGAAGAATGCTCGCCCACAGTGACCGCCTCACCCTCGAGCTTGTTGCCAGACTGGTCATACCACCCATCAAACAGATAGGAGGCATCCGGGGCTTTGGTCTCGGGCACCTTCGCCGAGCTGTCGGTGACGAACTGGTCGATGCCGGTAATCGAGTCCGAGAACTTCACACCGTTCTGGAAGATGGCGTACAGGGTCTGGTCCGAATAGGGCATGTCGATCGAGCTGCCAGCCTGGTAGGTGACAGCGTCGGGAGTGATGCCCCATCCGACAAAGACACCCTTGTCGCTGGCGTAGTCGATTGCGGGAAGCTTGACCTGCTCGCCCGGACGGACCGTGATGGTCTGCTGGAACGAGTAGCGGCCGCGCTCTCCCTTGTTTTCCAAGGTCATGGTAAGCGTCGGGCGGTAGTACGGGTCATTCTCGTACAACCACTGGCCCCATTGGCTCTTTTCGTCGTCACTGGATGCGCTCATCATCCTTTCCACCAGCACCTCGCTCTCGTCCTGGGAAATGGAGGGTGCCTCCAACGCGTTCAACTGGTCGAGCGCCTGGTAATAGGCACGGCCGTTGTTCTGGGCATAGGCCTTGTCCAGTTTCTTGCGGAGCGTGCTCGAGGAAGACTCGAACGAATCCATATCTTTTTCATAGGCCTTGCGGATGTCGGAGAAGCTGGCCTTCTCCAGGTCGAGACTGTTGAAACTGCCACGTGCGGCAAACACACTTGAAGCTGCAAGGACCATCGCCAGTCCTGCCGCGAATACTTTCGATCTCAAGGAAACTCTCATATGCTTGCACCTCTTGCCTACGAATATAGTCCATTCCTCGAAAAAGAGTGCAAAGCGGCCTGTTTCTTTATAATTCTCCACAAAGATGCATCCAATCCGTGAAGGCCGGGGTCCTTCCTTTCCACGCGGGAAAGTAGGGATCCCCGGCTTACCGTTCAGTCAACGCTTTTGAAGACCGCTCCTGTCGAGGCACTGGTGACCATCTTGGCATAGCGGGCCAGATAGCCGGTCTTGATGGGGCATTCCTTCTTGACCCAGCGCTTCTTGCGCTCGGCAAGGGTCTTCTCGTCGACCAGCAACTCCAGCTTGAACGCGTTGATGTCAATCAGGATCTGGTCCCCTTCCTCCACCAAGCCGATCAGGCCGCCCTCGGCAGCCTCAGGACTGACATGACCGATCGAGGCACCACGAGTCGCTCCGCTGAAACGGCCATCCGTGATCAAGGCGACGGACTTGTCCAGGCCCATGCCGGCAATCACGCTGGTCGGTTCCAGCATCTCCCGCATGCCGGGACCGCCCTTGGGCCCTTCGTAGCGGATGACTACCACGTCACCCGGTTTGATCTTGCCGGCGAGAATCGCCTTGTCGGCTTCCTCCTCGCTGTCGAAGACGCGGGCAGGCCCCTGATGGCGAAGCATCTCAGGAGCGACGGCGCTCCGTTTGACGACGGCACCATCGGTAGCCAGATTTCCCTTCAGGATGGCGATGCCGCCATTCTTCGAGTAGGGATTGTCCAGCGGGCGGATCACCTCGTGGTCAAAGACCTGCGCCTCGTCGATCTGCTGCCGGATGGTCTTGCCGCTGACCGTGGGAAGGTCGGTCCTCAACAGTTTGGCCTCGGCCAGCTCCTTCATGACCGCCATGATGCCGCCTGCCAACATCAGGTCCTCCATGTGGTCCTTGCCGGCAGGGGCAAGATGACAGATGTTCGGGGTCTTGGAAGAAAGCTCGTTGATCTGCATCAGGTCGATGGAAAGGCCGGCCTCGTGGGCGATGGCGGGCACATGCAGGACGGTGTTGGTCGAGCAACCCAAGGCCATGTCGACGGTCAGCGCATTGGTGAAGGCATCCTGGGTCAGGATGTCGCGTGGACGGACATTCCGGCTCAGCAGATCCATCACGCGATAACCGGCTTCCTTGGCCAGACGCTCGCGGGCCGAGTAGACGGCAGGGATAGTCCCGTTGCCAGGGAGGGCGATGCCCATCGCCTCGCACAGGCAGTTCATGCTGTTTGCGGTGTACATGCCGGAGCAGGAACCGCACGTGGGACAGCAGTGGTCCTCCCACAGGCGGACACCTTTCTCGTCCAACGTGCCCGCCGCATAGCGGCCCACCGCCTCGAACATCGTCGACAGGCTCATACCTTTCTTGTCGCCACCGGGCACATGGCCGGCAAGCATCGGACCACCACTGACAAAAATGCAGGGCAGGTTCAGCCGTAATGCCGCCATCAGCATGCCGGGAACGATCTTGTCGCAGTTGGGGACGAAGACCAGGGCGTCAAAGGGGTGGGCTGTCGCCTCAATCTCGATCGAGTCGGCAATCAGCTCACGGCTTGCCAGAGAGTATTTCATGCCGGTATGGCCCATGGCGATTCCGTCACAGACCCCGATGCAGGGGAAGGCGACCGGGTTGCCGCCAGCTTCCCTGACGCCCGCCTTTACCGCATCGACGATGCGCTTGATACCGACGTGTCCGGGAATAATCTCATTGGTGGAGTCGACGATGCCGATCATCGGCATGTCCAATTCGCGCTCGGTCCAGCCAAGCGCCTTCATCAGCGACCGGTGAGGGGCTCTCTCGACCCCTTGGGTCACCACTTCGGAACGTAGTTTCCTTTCCATATTGCTCATACCTCCTGGGCGACCAGATCACCCATTTCCTTGGTTCCAACCTGTTGCATGCCTGTTTCCATGATGTCAGGGGTGCGGTAGCCCTTTTCCAACACCGTGGCGACCGCCTTCTCGATGGCGTCGGCCTCCTGGGCCATGCCGAACGAGTAGCGCAGCATCATCGCCCCGCTGAGGATGGTGGCCAACGGATTGGCGATGTCCTTGCCGGCGATATCGGGAGCGGAGCCATGAATCGGCTCGTACATGCCCAGGCTCCCCGAGCCAAGGCTGGCCGAGGGAAGCATGCCAATCGAGCCGGTAATCTGGCTCGCTTCGTCGCTGAGGATGTCTCCGAACATGTTGCAGGTGACAATCACGTCGAACTGGGAAGGATTGCGCACCAACTGCATGCTTGCGTTGTCCACGTACAGGTGGCTCACCTGCACCTCAGGGAACTCCTTGCCGGTCTCCTCGACAATCCCCCTCCACTTCCGGCTGGTGGCAAGGACGTTGGCCTTGTCGACGCTGCACAGCCGCTTGCCACGGGCCATGGCGATCTCGAAACCCTTGCGGACAATCCGCTTGATCTCGCCATCGTGGTATTCCATCGTGTCGAAGGCGTAATCGCCCTCGCTGCCGCGTTTGCCAAAGTAGATGCCACCGGTCAGTTCGCGGACAATCATGATGTCAAGACCGTCGGCGATGATCGAATCCTTCAAGGGAGAAGCTGCCTTCAGCTCAGGGTAGATATGCGCCGGACGCAGGTTGCAGAAAAGCCCCAACCCCTTGCGCAGCGCCAACAGGCCCTTCTCCGGACGACGGGATGGCTCGACGCCGTCCCACTTCGGACCGCCGACGGCACCCAACAGGACGCTGTCGCTCCGTTTGCAGGCATCGAGCGTCTCATCGGTAAGGGGAACGCCATACGCGTCAATCGAGCATCCCCCGAACAGATGCTTCTCGAACGTGAAGCGGTGGCCGAATTTTCCGGCCGTCCGTTCCATCACCTTGATCGCCTCGTTACAGACATCGGGACCGATTCCGTCCCCGGCCACCACCACGATACGCTTGTTCATTCCTTCACCTCCTGCCGCATGTAGTTGGCAAGTCCTCCTGCGGCAATCAACGCCTGCATGAACGGTGGGAAAGGCTCGGCATGGAAGGTCTTGCCCTGGGTCTCGTCGGTGATGACACCCTTGTCGAAATCAATCGAAACCATATCCCCGCCTTTCACCGCATCGCAGGCTTCGGGGCATTCGAGGATCGGCAGACCGATGTTCAGGGAGTTGCGGTAGAAGATGCGGGCGAAGGAACGGGCGATGACACAGGAGATGCCGCTGGCCTTGATAGCCAAGGGGGCATGCTCGCGGCTCGAGCCACAGCCGAAGTTCTTGTCGGCGACGATGATGTCGCCATGCTTCACCGTATGGGTGAAGTCACGGTCCAAGTCCTCCATGCAGTGGCTGGCCAGTTCCTTCGGGTCACTGGTGTTGAGATACCGGGCAGGGATGATCACATCCGTGTCGACGTTGTCGCCGTAACGAAACACATTTCCACGAGCCTGCATTAGTGTGCCTCCTTCATGTATGCCGCCGGATCGGTCAGGTATCCGGTCACCGCGCTGGCGGCGGCGGTAGCCGGGCTTGCGAGATAGACCTCGCTGGTCACGTCACCCATACGCCCGACAAAGTTGCGGTTGGTGGTGCTGACCGCTTTCTCTCCAGCCGCCAGGACCCCCATATAGCCTCCAAGGCAAGGGCCGCAGGTCGGAGTCGAGACGACACAACCTGCGTCGATGAAGATGTCGAACAACCCCTCGTCCATCGCCTGCTTGTAAATCTGCTGGGTAGCGGGAAGCACGATGCAGCGGACCCACGGCGCGACCGTGCGCCCTTTCAGGATTGCCGCGGCGGCCTCCAAGTCGCTCAACCTGCCGTTGGTGCAGGAGCCTATGACACTCTGGTCGATGCGGACCTCGCCAATCTGGTCGAACGTCCTTGCGTTCTCCGGCAGATGGGGAAAGCTGACCGTGCTCTTGATCCGGGACAAGTCAATCTCGTAGGTGGCGGTATACGGGGCGTCCTCGTCGGCCCGGAATATGACCGGTTCGCGCCTGCTGCGTCCTTCCAGATAGGCAAGCGTCTTCTCGTCGACCGGAAAGATGCCATTCTTTGCCCCAGCCTCGATTGCCATGTTGCAGACGGTAAAGCGGTCATCCATCGTCAGATTGGCCACTCCGTCCCCAGTGAATTCCATGCTCTGGTACAGCGCCCCGTCCACACCGATCATGCCGATGATGGAAAGGATCAAATCCTTGCCGGACACATAAGGCCTGAACGCGCCATGCAGGATGAAGCGGATGGCGCTGGGAACCTTGAACCAGTCGCGACCAGTAGCCATGCCGCAGGCCATGTCGGTGGAACCGACACCGGTGGAGAAGGCGCCCACCGCACCATAGGTGCAGGTATGGCTGTCAGCTCCGATGATCAGGTCGCCTGCGTTGGTCAGTCCTTGTTCAGGCAGCAGGGCATGCTCGACCCCGGCCCTCCCCGTCTCCCAATAGTGGGTGATCCGCTGTGCGTAGGCGAACTCCCGCATGCACTTGCACTGGGTCGCCGCCTTGATATCCTTGTTCGGAGCGAAGTGGTCAGGCACCAAGGCGATCTTGTCCTTGTCAAAGACAGCCGGATGACCGAATTTCGGAAACTGGCTGACCGCCGGTGCAGTGGTGATATCATTGCCCAACACGAGGTCCAGGTCCGCCATGACCAATTGCCCGGCATGGACCTCCTTCAGGCCGGCGTGGCTGGCCAGGATTTTCTGCGACATCGTCATTCCCATGGTCAGGCCTCCTCGGAATTCTTGTCGGTGTGGCCGATCAGCATGTCGTTGGACGCATCGATCTTGTAGGCGGACACTCCTACTCCACTCGGTTCGACTTCCTCGTCCAGCATCAGGTTGATCGCGCTGACGCAGGAAAGGATGGACGCCTCGATAATATCGGTCGACACGCCACGGCCACGGTAGAAGCCCCTGCCGTCGGAAATCTTGACCAGCGCCTCGCCTTGGGCGTCACGGTGTTCGGTGACCGCCTGGACGCTGTAGTCCTCAAGGCTGAAAGGATGACGGACGATCTTCTCGATGGCACGGAGCGCGGAGTAGATCGGGCCGGTTCCATAGGCCACTCCGGTGACGTTCTTGCCGTTCTTGGCAAGGGTGACACAAGCCATGCTGTTGATCGTGTTGCCACTGGAAACGGTGTAGGAAACCAGCTTCCAGACATTCTCCCGCTTGCTCGGCCTGCTTTCCATCAGGGCAATCAGGTCCGCGTCGGTGATGCTTTTCTTCTTGTCCGCCAAGTTCTTGAAGGACTCGAAGATCGCAGGCATCTCGCCGTCGGCGATGTGCTTGTAGCCAATCTCCTCCAGATGGCTGCGCAGGGCGTGGGCGCCGCTGTGCTTGCCAAGAACCAGGCTGGTCTTCTGGACACCAACCGATTCGGGCGTCAGGATCTCGTAGGTGCGGCTGTTTGCCATCATGCCATGCTGGTGGATGCCGCTCTCATGGGCGAAGGCATTGGCACCGACGATCGCCTTGCTCGGACTGATCTTGACACCGGTGATGGTCGAGAGGAGCCTGGCTGTGGGATAGATCTGCTGGGTGACGATACCTGTCTCGTAGGGGTACTCGTCGTGGCGGGTCTTCATCTCCATGACCACTTCCTCGATGGCGGCGTTGCCGGCCCTCTCCCCGATACCGCAGACGCAACCCTCCACCTGGCGGGCTCCAGCCTCGATCGAGGCCAAGGTATTGGCTACCGCCATGCCGAGGTCGTTATGGCAGTGGGTGGAAAGCACCACCTTGTCGGCGCCAGGGACCTTTTCCAGGATGGTGCCGAACATCTCCTTCATATCTTTCGGAGTGGCATAACCGACCGTATCGGGCAGGTTGATGGTGGAGGCTCCCGCCTTGATGGCGACTTCCACGGCCCGGCACAGGTATTCCAGGTCGGTACGGGTCGCATCCTCGCAGGAGAACTCGACGTCCGGACAACAGCGACGGGCATAGGTGACCGCCATCCTGATCTGGTCCAGCGCCTGCTCGCGGCTCATCTTCAGCTTGTACTGCAGGTGCAGGTCGCTGGTGGCGAGAAAGGTATGGATGCGCGGATGCTCCGCTTCCTTGACCGCCTGCCAGGCGGCATCGATGTCCTTGACCAGCGCGCGGGAAAGGGACGCTACCGTCACTTCCCCCATCACCTTGCTGATCTGACGGACCGACTCGAAGTCCCCCGGAGAGGCGATTGCGAAACCTGCCTCGATGATGTCGATGCCTAAAGCTTTCAGCTGGGCTGCCATCCGCAGCTTTTCCTCCAGGTTCATGCTGTACCCGGGCGCCTGCTCGCCATCGCGCAACGTCGTGTCGAAAATCCAGACTCTTGTGTTGTCTGCCATACCATTCTCCTTTCCCGTGCCGGGATATGCTGATACGGAGGAACCGGCATAGTTCCGGTCCCTCAATTGCTTCATGGTTGGTGTATGTGATCGTTCAGTCCGCATCCTCATTCCTCCAGGCGATTGTGTTTCTACGACTTTCTGTCACCCGTGGGAATGTCTGCTCCTCAACGGGTGACGGACGTAAGGAGGAGGGATAGGGAACATGCGTACGGAATGTCTGTCATGTGATACATACCATGTTCCTCCTCAAGGGCTGAAAAATGTTTGTAGTTGTATTAGCAAGTTGCTCGCATCTCTGTCAAGCGAAAGGGAATGAGGAGAACCAATGGGGTCAAACTATAGCAAAAATGTGCGTAATTCCATATGATGAAGACCAGGCAAGGAGCAAAGACCGAATGAGTTATACGGTGGTTCTGGTAGAAGATGAGAAAATCGTGCGTGACGAACTGGTTGAGAGCATCAACTGGGACAAATTGGGCTTGCATCTGGCAGGAGCAGCCGGCGACGGCCTCGAGGGCGAGGCGATGATCAAGAAACTGGAACCTGATATCGTCATCACTGACATCAGGCTTCCGGGCATCGACGGCCTGGAAATGCTGGCCCGTTGCTCGGTCGACCATGCGGTGATCCTGAGCGGGCACACCGACTTTTCCTACATGAAGACAGCCATCCGGCTCGGAGTATTCGATTACCTGCTCAAACCGGTTGATGACGACGAGCTGGAGCAGACCCTGTTCAAGCTGGTGCAACGCATCAAGGAAGAGGACAGCGATTACGAGCGGCTGAAGAAGACCCGCACCCCCAGCGGTTCCGAGCTGATCGCTCTGCCCCATGCGGTCAACAACCACGTGGTGGACAACGCCATCGGCTTCATCGCCACCAACTATGGCAAGCCGGTCGGGCTCCAGGAAGCGGCCCAGTTCCTCGGACTTTCGGAGAGCCACTTGTCCCGCCTGTTCAAGGAGGTCACCGGGCTGAACTTCCTGCAGTATCTGAACGCATGGAGAATCAACAAGAGCATCGACCTGATGAAGGATCCGAAGCTCAACATCGGCGAGATTGCCACCCAGTGCGGATTTCCGACTCCGGGATACTTCGCCAAAATATTCAAGCGCTTCGCTGGCGTCACTCCGACCCAGTACCGTGACGAACACTCCGCGTTCTGATGGGAAAACGTCCGACCACCCTCTTCCGGCTGCTTCTGACCGCCTTTCTGGTCGTCATGCTGTTGCCGGTCGGAGGGTTGCTCGCCAGCTACCACCTCTGGGGCAACCAGAACCTGGTACGCAGCCTCCAGGGGCAGGTCCAGATCGCCACGGAGCGTGATGCCCAGCAAATCGCCAGTGTCCTGGATTCCTTCAGGCATGACGCCTACCTGCTCTCCACCAACCCGGATACCATCCGGATCCTCGAGGAAGACCCCCAGCGGCTCAGCGGGGAGGAAAGCAGGAAGATTTACGCGCAGATGTTCCTCACCATGCGCAGCGAAAGCAGTTCAGCCATCGCCAACATCGTCAGCAACAGCGGCAACGTCCGCCTTTCCACCCACGAGTTTCCCAGCGACTACGACTTGCGATTCCACACCAATGGCTGGGACGTGGACAACGTCCTCTCCCAGATGGAGAACCGCTCCCAGACGGCGAGCATGATTTCCATCCGTGGCAGGCAGGCCTCGAACGCCGGGGAGCCGATCATCGCCACCATCATCCGGCGTGTGTACAACACAGAGGGAAAGAACCTTGGCTACGTGATTGTCGAGGTGACGGGCAGCGCCTTCTCCGGCAAGCTGAACCAGAACTCGATGCTGATCGACGAAATTCTGATTGACCGTGACGCGTTCTACGCCCGCAGCATCCTGCACCCCACCATCTCCGGTGGATTTGACCGGTTTCCCGCTTTGGACGCCAAAATGGCGCTGGTGCCACATGCCTATGTGACCAACGACTCGGTAGTCAACATCAGCCCGCTTGCTGGAACCGAATTGCTGGTGGCTGGCACGATCAGCGCAACCCCCTACCAGAACAACATGCAGCGTTGGCTGCTGGTAGTGGCAATCGCCATCGTCATCGGCAGCGGCATCGCCATTCTGGTCGCCATGGCATTCACCCGCTCGGTCGACCAGCCGATCAAAAGCCTGGTCGCGTCGATGAAGGATGTCGAACAGGGCAACATGAAGCCTACCGCGGGCAGGACCAACATCAAGGAGATCAAGGAACTCGACGCTTCCTTCAACCGGATGGTCGGGCAGATCACCAATCTGTTGCAATTGACCAGGGAGGAAGAGTCCAAGGTGGCTGAAGCCGAACGCAAGGCGCTCGAAAGCCAGATGAACCCTCATTTCCTCTTCAACACCCTGAACACCATCAAGGCGCTGGCCCGGATGCATCACGAAGACCAGATCTACCAGATTACCCTGAAGCTGGGAAAACTGCTGCGCAGCACGGTGGACAACCATGAGAGCGAATGCTCCATTGAGGAGAGCATCGACCTGATCGAGAGCTACCTGACCATCCAGGGCATCCGCTTCGGAGAGAAACTCCATACCGACATCTCGGTGCAGGAATCGACCCGCGACTGCATGACCCCCAAGCTGATCATCCAGCCAATGGTGGAGAATGCCATCGTCCACGGGCTGGAGCCCAAGGCGGGCGACTGGCATATCTCCATCAAGATCACGGAATCGGAGGGAATGCTTGCGATCATCGTCTCCGACGACGGCATAGGCTTTGACCGCTCCACGCTTCCGTCCAACCTGGACGACCTGGAGGGAAGCTCCCATGTGGGCGTCTACAACGCCTATCGGCGGATCAAGATGCGCTTTGGGGACCAATCCCGGTTCACCATCGACAGCAAGGTGGGAGAAGGCACCACCATCACGATGCGGATGCCGGCCGTCCACCAGTCGGAAAAGGAAGCGTGATTACCTGGGCCCCTCGTCGAGCAGTTCCTGCGCGGCGCTTTTCAGGGTCTGGTAGGCTTTGGCCGGTTCCACCCCTTCAAGCATGACGCGCTCCACCGCACGGGCAATCAGGTCCTGCATGGCGCTGGAGACCGGTCCCGAATAGGCGGGCTTGCTCGTTTGCATGTCGTCGATAAAGACCTGGTGGTAAGGCACCACCTCCAAGGATGGGGAATCCAGCATCAGTTTTGTGGGCATCAGCAATCCTGTCTCGGCAAGATACTCCTCACTATGGCGGAGCAGGAAACCAATGAAGGTCCAAGCGGCCTCGCGAGTAGCTTCCGGGGCACCTGCACCGACCATCAGATAATGGGCGTAGGTACAGGCGGAGACATGGCTGACCGCATGCTCGAACTGGGGAAAAGGCACCACCATCCACTCCCCCTTCAGAAAGAACGCGCTCTCGGCCTTGGCCATGCGCTGCTCCTGGTAGATGCCGCTCAGAGCCATGGAGGCAGTGGCGTCATCCCCCGCAAAACAGAAGCGGGCGTTCCGATAGGTAGGCGAACCAAGGTTCAGTCCATGGGGTCCCCATTGCCGCATGAAGGAAAGCAACCGCACCCATGCATCCTCTCCCACGATCGCCTCTTTCCCGTCCCTGCTGAGCAGGCTTCCCCCCAGCTGTTCCACCATGGGTACCAGGAAGTTCAGATAAAAGGGATAGCGGAAATCGAATCCGCGACGCTTCAGCACCGACCCATCCCGCACCACCATCATCTCCGAAAGCCGCACCACGTCCTCCCACGTGCGGGGATACTCCTTCTCCGCGTCAAGTCCGACCTCCTTGAACCGTTGTTTGTTCAGGTACAGGCACCAGTTGGTATACTCCAGCGGCATGCCGTATATCGCGGACTCGATGGTGACCGGGTCGAACACCCCATCCACATAGGTGGAACGAAGTTCCTCAAGGGAAGGATAGCCTACTGCATCGGGATTCAGGGGTGCGACATAGCCCTTGGCAAGCAAAGGGCCAATCGCTTCCAATGGCAGATTGAACATATCGGGACCTTTCCCTGCCGCAAAAGCCCGAGGAATCAGGTCGAGCATCTCGCTGGTGGACTTGACCACCCGCTCGATATGGACATTCGGATGCAGTTTCTCGAACTGCCCGATCAGCCGTTCCTCCAGAGCCGTCCTGGCATCATCCTCGTGGGTCCAATAGACCACAGTGACTGACTCCACGGCCTCACGAACATTGCTTGCCGCAAACCATACGGCAAACACGAGGAGGAAAACCAGGCTGGAAAAGGTAATCAGGATTTCACTGTGTCGTTTCATTGGGGCTATTGTACCCTGTTTTTGCTTTTATGCAAACAAACCGATACATCATCAGTGCATCGCTTCTCATTTTTCCCAGCATTTTTTGCCATAGTCGGGTACAATGGAAGCCATGGAACACTATTTTTCCCAAGTTGCAGACGCGCTGGCTGTCAAAGGCCATCTCGTGCGCAGGACCATTGTTTCCGGGCCTCATACGGGGAGCGAGGAGGTTACCTCTGATGATGGGCTGAAGCTCACCCGAGGTACCATGGAAGGCGACTCGATCGAAGAGGTCATCAGCGTACGCCCGCACCTGTTCATCTACGGTGGCGGACATGTGGCGCTCGCCCTCTACCAGCTCGCCCGTCTGGGCAAGCTGGAGGTCGATGTCTTTGACGAACGCCCTGACTGGGGCAGCCCCGAGCGCTTCCCCGAGGCCACCGTCCACCAGGGAGGACCGAAGGAAGTCTTGAAAGAACCGATCTCCGTCCCGGGTGCCTATGCGGTGATCATGACCCACAACTACGACAAAGAATGCCTGGAGTATGCGATGACGCAACCTTTCAGCTACATTGGCATGATTGGGAGCGCCACCAAGACGAAGATCGCATTCAACTCCATGAAGAAACGAGGCTTCAGCGACTACGACCTGCGCAAAGTCCATGCCCCGATCGGTCTTCCCATCGGTGGCGACACCCCGAGCGAGATTGCTGTCAGCATCATGGCCGAAATCATCCTCCATTACACCGGAGGAAAAAAGCACCATATGGTCACCGACCCAGCGTTGCTCCGGGCTGCAAGCCAGGCAACAGACGCCGTTCTCGTCAGGGTGCTGGAGAACAAGGGTTCAAGTCCGGCCACGCCGGGAGCGATGATCCTGGTCCAGAGGGATGGATCCTTTATCGGCACCATCGGTGGCGGCATGATTGAAAAGACCGCCATCGACACCGCCAAGGTCCTTTCCTACGACAAGGTAGAAAGCTATGATATGTCCCGCCGCGGGAATCTCGATATGGTCTGCGGAGGAAAGGCCTCGTTGCTTTACACCTGCATCAACAGCACATCCGATGCCTCGCTTGCATAAAGCATCGGAACCGGAGCGTGCAGGGAAAGCGGAAGCTTGATGGTCTCGGCCTGATTGAGGACAAGCAATCGGGCATTTCCTTTCAACGCCCCCTCGGGCTGGTCGATCAACCATTGCAGGAAGGCTTCATCCACCACCCCTTCCTGCGTATGGCCAAAGCATGCCGAGGCAATGGACTTGCCAAGAGACGAAAGCCCCATGACGGCAATCGGAAAGGAGCCGGAGGGCACCACCGGATCCCGAGCGGTATGGTATTTCAACGGAAGCCGGCGGGAACCATCAGCCTCGATCAAGAGATAGTCGTAGAACGGCAAGAGCAAAGGAAACGCGGAAAGCTCAGGGGAACACACCTTGCCATTGCCATAGTCCCGGGCGTAGAAGACCCCCTCGCCTGTACGAGGCCGGTAGGAAAAGACACCATCATCCAGAAAAACCTTCTGCACAGGATAGGGATAGTGCAGAGGACTTGCAAGTTTGGTGGTCGTGGAGAGCAGGACAGAATGTCCTTCTCTTTGCATCTTCTCCGCCAACAGGCACATCAGCGTGGTCTTTCCGCCACTGCCTGTGAGAGAGATAATCCGTTGATTCCTGATTTGGTTCCATAGATACTCACTCAGTCGCATGAGAACAGTATACCTTCAGGCCAACACCTCTTCCTTCCAGTCCTGGACGGTGTGCCCCGTGGAACTGAAGGCGATGCCCAAGAGGTGGATCGTCTTCCCCTTCTCCAGACGGAACTTGTCGGC
>OMYY01000019.1 GCA_900315435.1 uncultured Spirochaetaceae bacterium | reverse complement strand
GGAGATCGCTATCTCCAGTTCTCTTTTTAGATCCTTTTCCTTTACCATGAAAAAACCCTCCAAGTTGGTTTTTGGTCCAACTTGAAGGGTTCACTACACCACGGGGTGCTTCTTTTTGTATGATAGAGGTATGAAACGTCTGATTGCCGGCCTGTTGGCTCTTGTGTGCTCGCTTCCGCTTGTCGCCGCCTCCTGGTCCTGGACAACCACTGATCCTTTGGTTGTCTGTTACCGTGTGCAGGTGGACGGGACGAACGGGGATTGGATCTACTTGAAGGATGGGGTGCATGCCTATACCTCCAACGGGAGCGCGTTGGTGCTCCAGTATTCCCATGACGGGGAGAGCTATTCCGGTTCCCTGGTCTTTCCCTCGAAGCCTGGCACCTACCAGGCCGGTTCGGTCTCCATGGTGGTGGAGGAGAGCCGGAGCACGTTCCGTGAGCCCAACGGCTTCTGCCTGAGCTTCGTCGGAGGATCCGAACGGACAATCACCTCGGGCGACTATGCCCTGTATGATGAGCGTGGCCGCTGGGAGATCGGGCTCGAGGCGGCATGGAAGGATATGTGGAGGAACGCCGGCTTGATTCTGGGTGGTTCCTATATCCCGGCGAAACTTGACGACGATGTGGTGAACACATGCACCGCCAGCGCGATGATGGGACTCTCCTTTCCGACCGGCCAATACGAGATCACGCTCGGTTTTGGTGGGTTTTTCTGGTTCTGGGGCGATGCAGGTTCCGACGATCTGACCAAGCAGATGTATGGGTTGCAGGGCATGCTGCGCTACACCTTCAACGTCAACCGGCACTGGTTCGCGGGCTTCGACGTGATGATGCGCTACTATCTGAAGAGCCGGTTCTTCCATAAGGAGGCCGGACAGATTGTCAGCGATGCCCCGGAGAACCGGGATGGCGGGGCGATGACCTTTGGAGCCCATGCGGTGGTGGGGTACCGCTTCTGATGATTTTTCCATTCATCTCCTTCCATCTCGCGCATCAGATGCTGGACGAGCGGGAGATGCGGGCCCTGGAGGGGGTCTGCGCCCATCGGCACAACGCTGACAGTTGCATCGACGACTATATCGGACGCCATCAGTTGGATACCGGTTACCAGGTGCGGGGCGCGATGGAGGAAGGGGAGAACCTGTTCGGCATCACCGATCCGGCATTCTTGTGCCACACGAGTGCCTATTTCAGCGCGCTTCGCGCTGCCGAGATCTTCTGGCGCAAAGCGGAAGCCCCTTTCGGCTTCGATACGCTGCAGGACCTGCATGGGGAGCTTTTCGGGGATATCGATCCCTTTGCCGGAATGCTGCGTACCTATCCCGAGGGAATCTACTGTGCTCCTGGCCTGATTGAGAGCCAGGGTGAGGAAATCCTGTTCCGGTTGCAGACTGACGGCTATCTCGGCGGGAAGGAGGCGATGCTTCCTGGATATCTGGGAGACTTGCTTGCCCTCCATCCGTTCGCGCGCGGCAACCGCATGGCCGTCCACCTGCTGTTCGAGCAGATGGGCCGGTTCCGCCATTGGCAGGTGGATTGGAGTGTCCTCGACCTGCAGACAATGGCCTCATGCGAGGATGAGGCCGTCATGGGGCGTGGACACGGTCTGTCCGCCTATTTGCTTCCGGCAATCTGCCCGAAGACCCAAAGCGGATCGACCCGCTGAAATTTCCCAGGATCGGTTTCCAATGATTTCCCTTTCGCGTCCAACTCGAGGTAGAGGGAGTCGGGAACCTGTACCATTCCCTCAAGCTCCCCGGTCGGCCCCAGCTTGCTGAAGGAAAGCTGCCCGTCACGGTGCTCGGCGAAGAACAACGTGGCTTGCTGGTCGGCCGGTTCCTGACGCAGGCCTAGGTAAAGCTTGCAGAGTTCCAGCGTCCGGTCGTCGAGCAGGTTCTCGAAGGCCAGCACCTTTTCCTTCAGCTCGTTCACGTTCCTGACCAGCCTGAGCTTCAAGCCGGCCAGTTCCTTCGGAGCGTCGACCTTGCTGGTCTCTTCCTTGGCGTCAGGGGCGAGCAACAGGGCGTAGCCCGCATCCTTGTGGACCACGACCAACTCGTGCTCCACCTGGAAGCGGGTGCCGCACTTGGTGCACGTGTGGGTGAAAAGGGAGTCTGTCAGGATGGCATACTGCTGGTTCGGCTCCTTCCCCAGATCCACGCTGGTGGGCATCTTCAGGTGCTGCACCGCGTGGCAGGAGGGGCAGAAGAGGTCTACCTCGACATTACTCGCCATCAGGTTCTTCCTTTCTTGTCTTCAGGACGGCCTTGCGGGTCACCTTTTCCTTGAAGCGGGGAATGGCGCTGCGCACCGCCTTGTGGCGGATGCGGAAGCAGTAGTGGATCCGCGGGTCGCGCTGGAAGTCGTCGCCGATCGTCTGGGGGGTGATGTCCTCGATCTCATAGTCCTCGTCAAGGAACGGGGCCAGATGGAAGCGCCGGAAGTTGCAGGAGAAGATCAGCGTGCCATCGGTGTCCAGGTGCATCATGCAGGCTTTGATCAGGTCTACATGGTCGCGCTGCACGTCGAACGAATTCCTGCCCTTGCTGTTGCTGAACGTCGGAGGGTCGCAGAAGATCAGGTCAAAGCGGTCGTAGGTGTCGTAGAGGAACTGCAGCACGTCGCTTCGATAGAAGAAATGGTTCATCGACGTGTAGCCGTTCAGCCGCATGTTCTGTTGGGCCCAGTCCAGGTAGGTGCTTGATGCGTCGACACTGACCGTGGACAGGGCACCCCCCTTGGCAGCCTCGACGGTGGCGCTGCCGGTGTAGCAGAAGAGGTTCAAGAAACGTTTGCCTTTGGCCATCTCGCAGATTTCAGCGCGGATGGGGCGGTGGTCCAAAAAGAGACCGGTGTCCAGGTAGTCGCTGAAGTTGACCAGGAACTTGCATCCATTCTCATGGACGATGAAGTACTTGCCGGTATCGTTGAACTTCATGTACTGCTTCTTGCCGCTCTGTCGGGAACGGGTCTTCACGAAGATCCTGTCGCGGTCGATGCCGGTGGCGCGTTCGGTTGCGTCGACCAGGTCCTGAAGCCTGCGCGCGGCGTCTTCCTCGGGGATTTCCGCCGGAGCCTCGTACTCGCTCAGAACGATCCAGTTCTTCTCGTACATGTCGATGGCGGCGTTGAACTCCGGCATGTCGGCATCATAGATGCGGTAGCAGGTGACCCCTTGCCTTTCCATCAGCGGGACAATCGCATCCAGGTTCTTCTTCAGCCGGTTGTAGACCATCTGGGCGGTGTCGTTCAGCGGCTGTGCCAGGCGTTCCGCCTTGCGGGCCTCGGCACGGGCGGTGCGCTCGGCCTTCTCCTCCGCGCTGAAGACATAGTAGTGGGCCAGCTGGCAGGGGATGCCGCCATTGGTGACCGTGTTGGTGCGGTCCGGCTTCATGTCAACGTAGGAAAGCAGCTGCTGGTCGCCGCAGAGGATGGCGATATGCCAGCCAAGGAAGAGGTTGGAGAACTTCTCCCCCATCTGCTGGTAGAGCAGTTGCATCGGCTCGTCGGCTTCCATGCGCACACCGTACGGAGGATCGGTGATGACATAGCCACGGGGCGCAGGCACCTCGTCGGCGGTAATGTCGGTAAAGTCCTGCACGCCAAAGGAAATCAGGTCTGCCACTCCAGCCGCCTGGGCGTTGGCCTTGGCTATGCGGACCGCCTTCGGGCTGATATCCCAGGCATAGATCTTGATATCGTTTTTCCGTCCTTCCTTGCTCTTGGCGATCAAATCGGCCTTGATGGACTCGAACAGTTCCTTGTCATAGCCGGGAAGTTTCTGGAAGGCGAATGTCCGGCCGGGAGTGACGATGCCGGGGGCGGTGTCGCTGGCGATCAAGGCCGCCTCGATGGCGATGGTACCGGCTCCGCAGAATGGATCGAGCAACACAGGTCGCTTGCCTGGCTCGTCGTCCAGAGCTTTTCTCCAGTCGCTTCTCCAGACGATGGCGGCGGCAAGGTATTCGGCAAGGACCGCGTCGGTCACGTCGGTACGGTAGCCGCGCTTGTAGAGCGCCTTGCCGGAGAAGTCGACGTACCAGCAGACGTGCCCGTCGTCCAGATGGAGATGGAAGGTCACATCCGGGTTCTCGGTATCGACTTGCGGGCGTTCCCCGTCAAAGACGCTGCGGATACGGTCGACGATCGCGTCCTTCAGCCTGATTGCGGCGAAATGGGAATTGTTCAGCCAGTCGGTGTGCTTGACGGTTTCGGTGACAGAGAAGGAGAGCTGGGGGTTGATCCAGTCTTCCCAAGGGATACGCACGCTGGCGGCGTACAGGTCGTCGGCCGATTCCACCCCGTCTTCCTCATACAGGCCAAGGAGCACGCGGGTCGAGACCCTGCTGGTCAGGCAGAAGGTGTAGGCCGCCTTCAGGTCGGCCTGGAATTCCACTCCGCCCACGAAAGGCTTGATGTCGGTGCAGCCTGCTTGTGCCGCTTCTTCCTTGATGATGTCGCTCTGGTTCTGGGCGGATGTGACGAAATAAATCATTTTTTCTCCTTGTCTGCTGGTTCGTTCAGCAAACGTGCTAGTGCCTCTTTCTCAAATGTGTAGCGGGAACCGCAGTTCCCGCAGGTCAATTCTAACGGAAAAGGTCCTTTCGTGAGAATATCCTTACGGGTATCCTCCGGCAGATGCTGGAGATAGCCGGCGAAGCGCTCCTTGGTGCAGGGACAGGAGAATCCGACCATGCCGCTGTCCAGGTGCTGCGGCCTCAACTCGGCGCAGTGGACGTTGACATAGGCCTGCATGTCCAGGCCGTTCTCCAGCCAGGCGCCGACCGGTTTCAGGTGGCTGCCTGCCTGCTCGACTTGCTTGATCGCCTTCTCGTCACATCCCGGCATCAGCTGGAACAGCAGTCCTCCGGCACCGGAGGGATGGCCTTCCTTGTCGAACTGCATGGCAAGGTCGACCAGCGTGGGAATCTGCTCGCTCTGCTGGTAGTAGAGGGCCAGGTCCTTGGCCAGGCTGCCATGTTCGATCATGATCTGCCCGGAAACCGGCTCGCGGTTGCCTTCGATCAAGCGGGTGACGGTAAGGAATCCCGGACCGTACAGCGGGGAGAGGTTGGTGTCCTTCAGCGGCTTGGCGAGCGGGATGGGATTGTGGACCAGACTGCCGCGTACCGCTCCGCAGGCCCAGGCCTCGGCGGTATAGCCGCCAATGGGACCGCCACACTCGACGGTCAGTTGCAGGCGGTCGTTGCCCTTCATCGAGCTCGCCATCAACAGGCTGGCGATGTAGGCCTTGCCAAGCACCAGGGTCTCGAGCACCCCGGTATGGAAATTGGCCTGCATCTCGTTGACAAGCCGAGTGGCGCCGATGGCCGTCAGACGGACTTGGCCGTCACACAGCAGATAGGTGTCTTTCGTATCGGCAGGGATATGGTCGAGGTGCTCCAAGACCTTGGAATCTAATGGTTGTTTGATCATGGAGACAATGTACTCGCCGGCTCTGGCTTTGACAAGATTTGCGGGTGGGGTATCTAATAACCGGTATGAGACCTCACACCTATCTGCTGACGGGCGCGACCCGCCCGGGAAGACTGGGTTACCAGATTGCGCTTCGCTTCCTTGAGGAGGGAGACCGCCTTGTCCTTTCCATCCATCGGCAGGAAAGCGACCTGCCTGACCGGTTTCCCGGCCAGGTGCGGACCTGCCATGCCGATTTTGCCGACCCCTCGTGCATGGAACGGTTGTTGGACGAAGCGGGGCCGACGGATGGAATCGTCAATGCCGCCAGCGAGTTCCTTCCCACCGGGTTCCAGCAGACGATGGCAGACGATCTGCGGCGCAGCCTGGACATCCATGTGGTGGCTCCGTTCCTGCTTGCCCAAGGCTATGCCGCCCGTGGGAAGGGCTCTTCAATCGTCCATATCCTGGATTCCTACGCCTTGGCGGGGAAGGGCGGAAGGGTGGCTTACCGGCTGGCCAAGAGCGCGCTCGCCGAGGAGGTCCGTCTGCTTGCCCCTGTCCTGGCTCCCCGGATCAGGATCAACGCGGTCGCCCCGGGAATGGTCATTCCCTCGCCCGGCGAGGAGGAGTTCGCCAAGAGGGAAGAAGCGTCGTCGCCGCTAGGGAAACTGGCCACGGTGGAGGATGTCTTTCAGGCGGTCCGCTACCTGCTCGGGGCCGTTTCGGTCACCGGCCAGACAATCTTTGTCGATTCCGGCGCCTTCCTTAGGTGATGGATGCCCGTTTTTTCGGTATACTGGGTGGCATGAAGTTCCATCGCATGAGCAAAGACCAGAAGGAAAGGCTCCTGTTCCTTTCCATGCTGGCCGCGGTTTTCATCATTCTGATCGGGCTCGAGCTCTTTCTGACCCACGCTCTGCTGCAGAGCGAGACCCTGAAGATGCAGGGCGAGGCGGAGCGTGCCTTCAATACGGTCTACATGGATCTGCAGGAGGGGGGGCAGGACAAGGCGATGCGGACCATGCAGAACGAGCACGTCGCCGGAATGGCCATCTACAACTCGACTGGCAGGCGCATGGTGGGTCTGGGAGTCACCCCCTTGGTGCTTGACCTTTCCGCCGACCATTCCTCGTATGGACGGAACTTCACTACCGGTGCGGTCAGCTACAACGCCAAGACGGGCAACGTCGAGTATGTCCGCATGGCCCGTCTTTCCATCCTGCTGGACACCGAGAACCTATCCCTGTCGGAGAACGGGTACCTTTCCAACCCGATGGAATTTCCCGACGTGCTCTATCTGGTCATGGATGGGTCCGAGTACCATGCCCGGCTGGTGGGCACCCGATTCCTCGGACTGTTCGCCGCGCTGGTGATAGGGGGCTTGTTCCTGATGGTGTTGCGCTTCTACCTTTCCAACCTTTCCTACCGCCAGACGCTGAGCAAACAGGAGAACCTGGTCAGTCTCGGCCAGGCAGCCCGTACGCTTACCCACGAGATCAAGAACCCGCTGTCGGCCATCAAGCTGCAGCTCGCCATCCTGAAGAAGACGCTGCCGGAGGACCAGCAGGGACGGCTGGAAGTACTGGACAGCGAAGTGGAACGGCTGGTCCAGCTGACCAACAAGGTCAGCGATTTCCTCCGCAATCCGGTAGGCAGTCCCACCGTCATCGATCTTGCCGAGCTTTTCACCCAGCTGGTAGCCGCCTTCGGCAAGGAGATTCCCGTCCGTAGCGTGGGAACGCCGCGGGTGCTGATGGACGCCGACCGCGCCCGGTCGGTCTTCGAGAACCTGTTGAAAAACGCTTTGGAGAGCACTTCCGATGGCCGCGATCCCCAGGTCGAGGTCTCCATCTTCCGCGACAAGCGGCAACTGGTGCACGTGCGGGTGATGGACCGGGGGGATGGCATTTCCAAGGAAAACGGGAAGAAGATCTTTGATCCCTTCTTCACGACGAAAATCCACGGCTCAGGCATCGGGCTTGCCATCAGCCGCCAGTTTGTCAAGGCCCGCGGGGGCAAGCTGACCCTTTCCAACCGGGAAGGGGGAGGCGCTGTCGCCGAAGTGGTCATTCCGGCCAACCTGAAGGAGTGAGACCTTATGATGGTGTTGATTGTCGACGACGAGAAAAATATCCTCAGCCTGCTGCAGCAGTACCTGGAGATCGAAGGAATCCAAAGCGTTGGCGCGGAAAACGGGCTTTCGGCCCAGCGGATGCTGAAGGAACGCCCCTATGACGCCATGCTGGTCGATTTGAAAATGCCCGGCATGGACGGCCTGCAGCTGATCGAATGGGCTCGGGGCGAAGGGCTGCACCTGCCGATCATCATGATGAGCGCCCATGGGGAGATTGCCGACGCGGTCACCGCGCTGAAGGAGGGGGCACAGGACTATGTCGTCAAGCCCTTCGATCCCGAGGAGCTGGTCGCCAAACTGAAAAAGCTGGTCGAGGCGCAGCAGGTGCAGGAAATGGTTGCCGGGGTGTCGTCCAGCGAGGGGGACGACGGCGCCTTTATCGGACAAAGCCCCCAGATCCAGCGGATCAAGGCCCTGATCCGGCGGATCCAGGACTCCAGCTCGACTGTCTTGATTACCGGCGAGAGCGGTACCGGCAAGGAGGTGGTCGCCCGCGCCATCCACGCCGCCAGCCATCAGAAGCATGGACCCTTTGTCGCCATCAATATCGGCGGAGTGCCGGAGAACCTCTTGGAGAGCGAGCTGTTCGGCTACGAGAAGGGGGCTTTCACCGGAGCTGTGGCCCGCAAGAGCGGCAAGTTCGAGCTGGCCGACGGCGGCACGCTCTTTTTGGATGAGATCGGCGACATGCCCCTTGCCCTGCAGGTCAAGATCCTCAGGGTGCTGCAGGAACGGAAGATCACCAGGTTGGGCGGCACGACGCCGATGCCGATCAATGCCCGGATTGTGGCGGCGACCAACAAGGATTTGGAGAAAATGGTGCAGGAAGGGAAGTTCCGCGAGGACCTCTTCTACCGGCTGAACGTGGTGCGCATCCAGATTCCCCCCCTGCGTGAGCGCAAGGACGATATTCCGCTCCTCGCGGCCGGCATCCTTTCCCGCTTGAACGCGCAGGTGGGGCACAAGGTCAAGGGTTTCACTCCCGCTGCCCTGCAGGCGCTGTGCGCCTATGATTTCTATGGAAACGTGCGGGAACTGGAGAACGTGCTGGAGCGCGCGGTCATCTTCTCCTCGGGAGACGAGATTACCGTCGATGACTTGGATCTCCGCTCAGGGGCTTTCACCAAGGAGCAGAAGACCGCCACTGTGGACAAGGAGGCCAAGAGCCTGAAGGATATCGAGCAGGATGCGATCATCCAGTCGCTGCGCCGCTGGGAGGGCAACCGTACCAAGGCTGCCAAAGAACTCGGTATCTCGCGTCGCACGCTGATCAACAAGATTCAGGAATATGGGTTGGAGGAACTGTAATGGAACATTGGCAGATGGAGAGCCTGTACGGGAATGTCGATTCTCCGCGCTTTCAGGAGGATCTGAAACGGGAAGTGGAGCTCGCCCGGAACCTGCAGGCCGACTTGGAGAACCCCGGCCAGGATTTCGTGGAAGCGCTGGACCGCTACCAGAAAATCCTGGATATCGACGAGACCCTCGAGGCTTTTGCAAGCTGCATGCAGAGCACAGACACCAGGAGCGCCCTTTTTGCCAAGGGGGTCAGTCAGGCCGAGGAGGCCTCCCTTGCCGTTGCTGACCTGGAAGTCCATATGTTGCTCTTCGTCCAGAAACGGAAGGACGAGGTAGCCGGACTGACCAGAAAAGGGGGAAAGCTGGAGGCCTATGCGTTCGTCCTCGGCCAGATGCTCGAACAAGCCGGACATACGATGAGTCCGGAACTGGAAAACCTTGCCAGCGATTTGGGTCGTTCCGGCACCGAAGCTTTCCGCAGGCTCCAGGACACGGTCAGTTCCCAGGCGGAGATCGGATGGGGTGACGGAAAACGGACCGGTACCCAGCTGCGTGGCTATGCGTTCAGTCCGGACCGAGAGTTGCGCCGAATCGCCTTTGAACGGGAAACCGCCCTGTGGAAGGAGCATGCGCCGGTTTTCGCCGCGGCCCTCAACGGCGTCAAGGGTACCACGATCACCTTGGATGGACGAAGGGGATGGAAGAGCCCGTTGGAGCGCTCGGTCAGCCAGTCCCGGCTTGATCCGCTCACCTTCCATGCGCTGATCGATACCCTGAAGGAGAGCCTTCCGGTCTTTCGCCGCTACCTTGCCGTCAAGGCCAAGGCGCTCGGATTGGAGAAACTGGCATTCTACGACCTGTTCGCCCCGGTAGGGGAAGGGAGTACCCGTTATACCTATGGGGAGGCGCAGGAATTTGTCGTCAGACAGGTTTCCGCCTTCTCGCCACGGATGGGCAGTTTCATGCGGGACGCTTTCCGCAAGGGTTGGGTCGACCCGATGCCCCATGCCGGCAAGGTGGGCGGCGCCTTCGACACCGCCTTTCCGCTTTTCGGGGAGAGCCGCGTGCTTGCCAACTTTGACGGCACCTACAACGGGGTGTCGACCTTCGCCCATGAGCTGGGCCACGCCTTTCATGACAGCATCGTCCTGCCGTTGCCCAGCTTGCTGAGGACCTATCCGATGACGTTGGCGGAGACCGCGTCGATTTTCAGCGAGTTCGTCACCCTCAAGGGCGCTCTGGAGGAAAGCACCTCCAGAGGAGAGCGGGTGATGCTGGAGGACCAGTTCCTGCAGAACGCCTGCCAGGTCTGCGTCGACATCCTTTCCCGCTTCCTGTTCGAGGACGAGGTTTTCCGCCTGCGCAAAGAGGGGGAGGTTCCGGTCGACACGCTCTGCAAGGTGATGGTCAAGGCACAGCAAGACACCTACGGCCCGCTGTCGGCCTATCATCCCTACATGTGGACGATGAAGAGCCATTATTACAGCAGCGATTTCAGCTACTACAACTATCCCTACGCTTTCGGACAGCTTTTCGGCCTGGGCCTTTACCGGGTCTACGAGGCGGATCCTGCCCGTTTCGAGGAGAAATACGTCACGTTGCTTTCCGCAACCGGCAGCCAGGATGCGGCCACCTGCGCCGCATCGATCGGCCTGGACATCCGCGACAAACGGTTCTGGGAGGAAAGCGTCTCGGTCATCCAAGGCTTCGTGGAGGCCTTTGCCCATGATTGTGCAAACTGAGAATCTGGTGCAGGGAGGGCTCGCTCTGGCGAAGGATCCCGAAGGAAAGATCCTGCTGGTGGACGGAGCCTTGAGCGGAGAGACGGTCGACGTCCAGGTGGACCGGACGACTTCCACTGTCGGTTTCGCCCACGTGACCAATATCCTTTCCGCCAGTCCAGCCCGTGTCTTTCCTGCCTGCCCTGTCTACCAGTCCTGCGGGGGTTGCAATCTCCAGCACTTGGCTAGCGGCCTGCAGGCGGAAGTGAAGGATGCCTTGGTCAAGGAGAACCTGCGTCGGATCGCCGGGGTGGAGGATGTCCCTTCCGATCCGGTGGCATCCGGGCCTGCCTGGGGCTGGAGGATCCGTAGCCGGTTCCATGTCGACCTCGTCCATGGCAAAGTGGGGTTCCTTGCTTCCAAGAGCAACCAGCTGGTCGCCTTGGACGACTGCCCGGTGCTGGTGGGCTCGCTCCGGAACCTGCTCAGGGAAAAGAAGCAGCTCCTTGCCGAGGGGCGGAAGGCGATGTTCCAGGGCAAGGGAACCCGAGGGCTCTTCGAAGTGTCCTGCTTCGCTGGGGACGATGGCATCTCGTTTGACGGGAAGCCGGTCCATATCTCGGTCGCCGGGATCGATTTCCTTGTTTCCGGAAATGTCTTCTTCCAGTCCAACCGTGAGGTGCTGCCTGCCATGGCTTCCTTCATCCGCCGGTGGGGCGAGGGAAACCGGGTCATCGACCTGTACAGCGGGGTAGGAACCCTGAGCGCCTTCCTGGGGGAAAGGGAACAGGTGACGCTTGTGGAGAAGAATCCCTCCTGCCGCGTCCTTGCCTGCAGGAACGTCCCTTGGGGCAAGGCTTTCACCGGGGATGCCGGCCGCTTCAAGGCCAGGGGGCCGATCGACCTGGTGCTGGTCGATCCCCCTCGGACCGGACTGGACAAGGAGGTTCCCTCCCTGATTGCCTCCTGGAAGCCTGCCAGGGTGCTGTATATGTCCTGCAACAGCGTGACGCTGGCCCGGGATGTTGCCCGTTTCCTGCAGGTAGGGTATGCTCCGAAGAGGCTTGCGGTATTCGACATGTATCCCCAGACATGGGAGCAGGAAGCCTGCATCGTGCTGGACCGGAAGGAGTGAGGTATGCGTGACGGTTTCATCAAGGTGGCTTTGGGTTCACCCATCGTCCAGGTCGCGGATGTGGCGTACAACGTGGAGCGCGTCAAGGACCTGGTGGAGCGTGCCGCCAAGGGCGGGGCGCGGCTGGTCGTGCTGCCTGAGCTCTGCCTGACCGGTTATACCTGCGGAGACCTGTTCTTGCAGCAGTCCCTGCAGGAGGCGGCTGTCGAAGGGCTTTCCTCGGTAGTCCTGTTCAGCCGTGGCTATGACCTGGTCATCGTCGTAGGCCTGCCGTTGGCCCTCGGGTCCCGGCTCTACAACGTGGCAGCTGTCGTCTACAACGGGAAGATCCTCGGAGTGGTGCCCAAGAGCCATATTCCCAACTATCGGGAATTCTATGAGCGGCGCTGGTTTTCCCCGGCTCCGGAAGAAACGGCGGAAATTTCCCTCTGCCGTCAGGTGGTTCCCTTCGGTTCCCGCCTGCTTTTCTGCTGCGCGGCTCTCAGGGACTTTACCTTCGGGGTGGAGATTTGCGAAGACCTCTGGGTTCCCCGTTCTCCGTCGGTCGATCTTGCCCTTGCGGGAGCGACGGTGATCCTGAACCCGAGCGCGAGCGACGAGCTGGTGGGAAAGACCGAGTATCGCAGGAACCTGGTGGCCATGCAGAGCGCCAAGCTTGTCTGCGCCTACTTGTATGCCGACGCCGGCTTCGGGGAATCCTCGACCGACTTGGTCTTCGCCGGCCACGACCTGGTCTGCGAGAATGGCGCCGTTCTGGCTGAAAGCTATGGCCAGCCCGGGGCTTTGGTGATGACGGAGATCGATGTGGGCCGGCTCGCTTTGGAGCGCAGACGGATGACTACCTTCGATGAGCCGCACGAGGAGGTGAAGGTTGTCTCCTTCGCCCTGCCGTTGAGCGATACGTCACTGACCCGTCGCTTCAGCCCGAAGCCCTTCGTCCCCGAGGATGACCGGGAACGCTCGGCCCGATGCGAGCAGATTCTCAGCCTGCAGAGCATGGGGCTGGAGAAGCGGCTTGCCCATATCCAGTGCCGGAAGGTGGTCATCGGCCTTTCCGGCGGTTTGGACTCGACGCTTGCCTTCCTGGTCTGCGTGCGCGCCTTCGACCATCTCCATCTGGATCGTAGCGGCATCTATGCGGTGACCATGCCGGGTTTCGGTACCACCAGGCGTACCAAGAGCAACGCGACCAAGCTTGCCGAGGCATTGGGGACCTCGATCCGCGAAGTTCCTATCGGAATGGCGGTGGAACAGCACTTCAAGGATATCGGCCATGACCCGGAAGTGACCGACGTCACCTACGAGAACAGCCAGGCACGGGAGCGCACCCAGATCCTGATGGATCTTTCCAACCAGGTTGGCGGAATTGTCGTCGGCACCGGCGACCTTTCCGAACTGGCCCTTGGTTGGGCCACCTACAACGGGGACCACATGTCGATGTACGGGGTCAACGCGTCGGTGCCCAAGACGCTGGTGCGTCTGTTGGTTGCCCATGTCGCCCAGGGGGAGGAGGATCCGGTCAAGGCCATCCTGGAGGACGTGATCGCCACGCCGGTGAGTCCGGAACTGCTGCCGGCCAAGGCTGACGGGACGATCAACCAGGTGACCGAGGATATCGTCGGTCCCTACGAGCTGCATGACTTCTTCCTCTATTATCTGGTCCGTTGGGGCTTTTCGCCCCGCAAGATCTGGCGCATCGCCCGTGCGACCTTCCAGGATTCCTACCCGGAAGAGGTGCTGCGCAAATGGTTGAAGAACTTCTACAAGCGCTTTTTCCAGCAGCAGTTCAAGCGTTCCTGCCTGCCCGACGGCCCGAAGGTGGGCTCGGTAGCCCTTTCCCCAAGGGGTGACTGGCGCATGCCCAGCGATGCCTCGGTGGCGCTGTGGATGCGCGAGATCGACCTGCTCTAGAGATGATTTGCCATACCCGCAGGGAATGCATTATAGTTTTTTCCTGCGAGAGGAGGGGAAGAAGATGAGCAAACGATGGATGGCGCTACTGGCCATCGTCACCTTGAGCATGGCCTCGGCATTCGCCGAAGAGGTGGTTCCCCCGTATGTATCCGTGGGAGTCGGTGGCAACCTCTCCCTTTCCGTCCCCTTCGAGTCGGCTTCGGTCGCCAACTTCCACCCTTCGCTCGAGGCGAGGGCAAGGGTCCTGTGGTTCGACTTCGCCTTGGTGGGCGAGTACACCCGTCTGGATGACGGCTACAACGAGCTCTCCACGTTCCTGGGTATCGGCATCTGCAATCGGGACGCCCGCAAGCTGAGGATCGGGTTGGAATTCGGTCCCCGTCTGCGCTGGATCTTGAAGGATGGAGAGGGATACTACCTGGATGGAGACGGAAATCCGAGCCGGGTCGGCAAGAACGTCGATTATCTTTCCTATTCACCCGTCGACTATCGCCTGACGGTCGACTATATGCTGAGTAACAATGTGGTGCTGGGCGGGTTTTATCAGGTAGATACCGATTATCGGTTCGAATCCTGGGAGCGGGTCGTCGACCTGGTCAATCCTGACTGGGAAACCGGCAGACTCGGCTTTACCTGCATGTATTTCTTTGACCTGTAAGGAGGACTCATCGTATGAAACGACTCATCTCCCTGCTCGTGGCGCTGATGTGTGTTTCTGTTTCCGCTTTCGCGGAAATTCTGGACTTCCAGATTGGTGGAACGGCGCTCTACAACGTGGACGCGGAGAGCATCCAGGAAGACAGCGACGGATTGCTTGATATCGGGAACTACAACTTTGGTCTCGACGCCCGCCTGAAGGCGTTGGTCTTCGAGGGTACCGCCCTGTTCCTGTACAACGGCAAGACGACCGCCGCGATCGACGGCCACGAGAGCGAGCGCTACCATGAGACCTCGTTCCTGATGACCGGAGGAGTGGCCTTCGACATGGTCGACACGGTCCGTCTGGGCTTCGGCATCGGGCCTCGCGTGCGCGTGCTCTCCCGTGGTGGTGACAACTACGTGCTCGCCGACGACAAGCTGGTTTCCAGTCCTTCGTTCGGAGATATGTGGATCCATGCCCCGTTCACCTACCGGTTCACCTGCGACCTTCTGCTGAAGCCGGTCGCCGTCGGTCTGAGCTACATGATCGATACCGACTACACGATTGACGAGAACGATGTCGCCGACCTGTTCGGAGTCAAATGGCGGAGCGGGAAGTTCGGTCTTTCCTTGTTGTTGAACTGGTAAAGCCTGGGGAAAACCCGCGGAACGGGCGTTATTGCGCTTGCAACTAAAATATTAGTGTGCTAGTATGGGTCTATACGGAGGAACCACCATGAAAATGACGTTTCGGTGGTACGGCGACAAGGCTGATACCATCTCGTTGAACCAGATCCGCCAGATTGGCTACGTGAAGGGAATCATCTCGACCCTGTATGACATTCCCGCGGGCGAAGTGTGGCCCAGGGAGCGGATTCATGCGCTGAAAACGGAAGTCGAGGCGGAGGACCTTACCCTTGACGGGATTGAGAGCGTCAACATCCACGACGACATCAAGATCGGCCTGCCTTCCCGTGACAAGTACATTGAGAATTACATCAAGACTCTCGAGGCGCTGGGTGAAGAGGGCATCCACCTGGTCTGCTACAACTTCATGCCGGTCTTCGACTGGACCCGTACCGACCTGCGCAAGCCTCGTCCGGATGGCTCGACGGTCATGGCCTACGACCAGAAGTACATCGAGGGCAAGAACCCGCTGGAGTTCGCCGAGGAAATCCGCAAGAATTCCCTTGGCCACGACATGCCGGGATGGGAGCCGGAGCGACTCGCCCATGTCCTTGACCTGTTTGCGGCATATAAGGATGTCGACGAGGACAAGCTCTTTTCCAACATGGTCTATTTCCTCAAGGCGATCGGACCGGTCTGCGAGAAGTATGACATGAAGATGGCCGTCCACCCGGACGATCCTGCCTGGCCGGTCTTCGGCCTGCCCCGCATCGTCCGCAGCAAGGAGACGATCGCCAAGATCCTCAAGGCGGTCGACAAGCCTTACAACGGCTTGACCTTCTGCGCCGGAAGCCTGGGCACCAATCCGAAGAACGACCTGCCTGGCATCATCCGTTCCTTCCCGGGACGCATCCACTTCGCCCATGTGCGCAACCTCCACCACTTCGCCCCTGGAGTCTTCGAGGAGGCTGTCCACCTTTCCAGTGATGGCTCGTTCGACTTGTACGAGATCTGCAAGGCGCTCTATGACATCCACTTCGAGGGTCCGATCAGACCGGACCACGGACGCAATCTCTGGGGCGAGCAGTGCATGCCGGGTTACGGGCTGTATGACCGCGCCCTTGGCGCCGCCTACATTTGCGGCCTGTGGGAAGCGATCGAGAAGAGCAATCGATGAGTTTCACCCGTAGCGACCAGATCTATCAGGAGCTGAAGGGGGATATCCTCTCCCTGAAGCTTGCCCCCGGCACCGAGCTGAAGCTGCAGGAGCTGGTCGACCGCCTGTTGGTCTCCAAGAGCCCGATCCGCGATGCCCTGCAACAGCTCAAAAGCGAGGGCCTGGTGGATATCTGGCCGCAGAGCGGCACACGCGTCAGCCTGATAGACCTGTCCCAGGTGGAGGTGGAGCGCTTGCTCCGGACCACCTTGGAGCAGGAGGCGGTGCGTGGCTTCTGCAAGAAACCGGATGAGCGCGCGCTTGCCCAGATGCGCTTCCTCATCGAGGAGCAGCGCTGGGCGGCGAACCAGAACGCCTATCTGCATTTCCTGCAGCTGGACGACGCCTTCCACCAGCAGATTTTCATCGGTTGCGGCCTGGGAAGGTTCTGGGACATCATCCAGAACCAGATGGGCAACTACCAGAGAATCCGTATCCTCAGCTTCGAGGAGCCGGAAGTGATTCCTGCTGTGGTGGAAAGCCATAAGAAACTTTTACGTGCGCTCGAAGAAAAGGATCTCGACGAGGCGTTGCGTCTGGAATCCGGACATGTCCGGAAACTGGATACCGAACTGGGGCCGCTGATGGAGCGGTACCCAGGCTACTTCACCAATACAAAGCGATAAAAGGAGTACAAACGATGCGTTTGACTACGAAAGGTTTGCAGGATACCAAGGCCTGGCAGGCCAAGGGATACAAGCTTCCCTCTTTCGACCGGGAAGCGATGATCAGGAAGACCAGGGAGAACCCGGTCTGGATCCACTTTGGCGCTGGGAATATTTTCCGCGGTTTCCATGCCATGCTGATGCAGAGGCTGCTCGAGGCCGGACTTGCCGACCGCGGCATCATCGTCGGCGAGGGTTTCGACTACGCCATCATCGACGACATCTACCGCCCGCACGACGATCTTTCCCTGCTGGTCACCCTGAAGGCTGACGGCTCGATCGAGAAGGAAGTGGTCGCCTCTGTCGCCGAGGCTCTTCGCTGCGACAAGAGCTTTCCCGAGGAGTGGGCTTCGTTCCAGAAGTACTTCGCCAGCGACAGCCTGGAGATGGTCACCTTTACCATCACCGAGAAGGGGTATGCGCTGAAAGGCAAGGACGGTTCCTATTTCCCGTTTGTCCAGAACGACATCAAGAACGGGCCGGACGGCACTTTAGGCAGCATGGTCAGCAAGCTGACCAGCCTGATGTACACCCGCTACCAGGCCGGCAGGAAACCGCTTGCCCTGGTCTCTACCGACAACTGCTCCCATAATGGCGAGAAGCTCCAGAACGGAGTGCTCACCATCGCCCGCGAGTGGGTCGCCGCGGGTTTCTGTGAAGCTGGTTTTGTCGACTACCTCCAGAAGCAGGTCGCATTCCCGTGGTCGATGATCGACAAGATTACCCCGAGGCCCGACAGCAAGGTCAAGGCGATGCTGGAGGCCGACGGCTTCGAGGACACTACCGTGGTGGTCACCGACAAGCATACCTATATCGCCCCGTTCGTCAACGCCGAGCAGCCGCAGTACCTGGTCATCGAGAACGACTTCCCGGCCGGTCGCCCCGCTTTGGAGAAGGCTGGTGTCTATCTGACCGACCGCGACACCGTCAACAAGGTGGAGCGCATGAAGGTCTGTACCTGCCTCAACCCGCTGCACACTGCCTTGGCGGTTTACGGTTGCCTGCTCGGCTATACGCTGATCGCCGACGAGATGAAGGACCCGCAGCTGAAGCAGATGGTCAAGACCCTTGGCTACAAGGAAGGCATGCCGGTTGTCACCGACCCGGGCATCCTGAACCCGAAGGCTTTCATCGACGAGGTGGTGGAGAAGCGTATCCCCAACCCCTTCATGCCGGATACCCCGCAGCGTATCGCCACCGATACCAGCCAGAAACTGGCCATCCGCTATGGCGAGACGATCAAGGCCTACCAGGCAAGCAAGACGCTCAAGCTGGACGATCTGGAGATCATTCCTCTCGTCTTCGCCGGCTGGTGCCGTTATCTGATGGCGGTCGATGATGAAGGCAAGGCCTTCACGCCGTCCAGCGATCCTCGCCTCGAGGAGGAGAGCGCCTACCTGAAAGGTGTCAAACTGGGGGACAAGGGTCCCTTTGACACGGTCCTCCATCCGATTCTCTCGGACGCGACGCTCTTCGGTGTCGACCTGGAGAAGGCCGGTCTGGCTAAGAAGGTGGTCGCCTATTTCACCGAACTGGTGGCCGGAAAGGGTGCGGTCCGCAAGACGCTGGCCAAGTACGTGAAATGACACCCATCACGGGAACTGACGGGGCAGGGCGAAAGTCCTGCCCTGTTTTTTCTGGTTGGACGAAGAAAAAAAGAACGGGGCCATGCCATGACCCCGTTGCGCTGTTTGGGAACATCAGACCTGTGTCTGCTGTTCGAGGCTCTTGAAGGTGATCAGCGGCAGTCTCGCGCAGGCGAGATAGTGGTTGACCTCTTCGTAGATGACCGGTCTCAGCTGGTCGGTGATGTACTGGCCCTCGAAGCGGCCTTGGTCGGTAATCGGGTCCTTGCTCTCCAGCCAGACCAGATAGCGGAGTTGCAGGGAGAAGCAAACGACAGCCGCTCCATCCTGCTCCTGGCTGATCTCAAAGTCGACCGAATACAGGCTCGTAATCTGGTCCCCATTCTTATTGGGGTTTGTCTCACTCTTGCGGCGCATTCCGAATTTCAGCGGAGTGCCCTGTTTCGGGGCATTCTGCAGCTTGAACTCGGCGCCTGCCAAACGGAAATCCAATAAATCCATTGTCTCAGTTTCTCCTCTGATGGGGGACAGTATACTCCATTTGCCAGGTCTTCGCAGTAAAAAGTCTGGAAAATCCTCATGATGGCGGGGAAACCAACCTGCTTGCGCGAATGTCCCAAGGAGGGTAGTCTCTTTCTCAGAGGGGTCAACATGTTCCACACTATCTCGTCTTGTATCCGCGCTTTGTTCGTCTCGGTCGTCATCTACCTGGTGCTCTTTACTTTCGTTCCAACTCTGAGCAATCCCTACCTGGGGGTCAGCCTCTCCTCGCTCAGACATCCGGTGGAGAAGGACCTGGTCGACGAGATGCAGAGTGACGGTATGAAAGAAGCCCTTTCCAAGGCGGTGGACGCCGGAGATGTGGAGAAGGTGGTGGTCGGCGCTATGGAGAAGGCCGGGAGCTACACGACTAGCGAGATCCAGCAGGCGAAGAAACTGCTTGCCAACCCTGAGTTCGCCGAGGAAATCAAAAAAGCCGCCAAACGTGGAGGCATCGCTTTCAGCCAGAAGATCCGGACCATGCTCGAGAGCGCGAAATGAGGTTGACCTTCCTTGGAACCGGCACCAGCCACGGCATCCCTGTTCCGGGGTGCGCCTGCAGGGTCTGCCGGTCGGCCGACCCGAAGGACAATCGCATGCGTACCTCGGTTCTCTTGGAGAAGGAGGGGAAGAACCTGGTGGTGGACACCGGTCCCGAATTCCGAATGCAGGCGTTGCGGGCTGGCATCATGCACCTGGAGGGGGTGCTCTACACCCATAGCCATGCAGACCATTTCAATGGTCTGGACGACCTGAGGGCATACTGCAAGGAGCGTACCCTTGATGTCTACGGAGACCAGGAGGTGCTGGAGCACATGCATCGCTGCTATGGATACGCATTCCGCAGACCCGACGGTCCCCTGGACAGGCTTCCCCATCTTGCATCCCATTTCCTGGAACCCTTGAAGACTGTTTCCATCGCCGGGTTTTCGGTAACCCCGATTCCCTTGCTGCATGGGAGCCAGACCATCTACGGCTACAAGATCGACGATTTGGTCTATGCCACCGACTGCAACCGGATTCCTGACATCTCAAGGCCTTTCATGCAGGGAGCCAAGGTGCTGGTGCTGGACGCGTTGCGCCCGAGCAAGCATCCGACCCATTTTTCAATCGGGGAGGCGGTCGGTGAGGCCCGGAGCCTTGGGGCGGAGGAGTGCTACCTGATCCATTTCTGCCATGAAGTCTGCCATCAGGAACTGGCTGCCTCGCTTCCCGAGCACATCCGTCCTGCCTACGATACCTTGTCTCTGGAGGTGGGGCCATGCGCGTGACCTTTCTGGGAACCGGAACCAGCGAAGGTGTGCCCATCATCCGTTGCCACTGTCCGGTATGCCGGGATGCCGCGTCGCGTCCCGGGCACCACAACCGGAGGACGCGCACCTCGATCATGGTGGAGAAAGACGGAAAGCGGCTGGTGGTGGATACCGGGCCCGATTTCCGCGAGCAGATGCTCTGCCGCCATGTCGAGCAGATCGACGGGGTGCTCTACACCCACAGTCACGCCGACCATATCGGAGGTATCGCCGACCTGCGCGAGTTCAGCCGCGTGCCGACCGTGCCGGTTCCCACTTGGGTGCGTCCGGTCCCGGTCTACGGGGACGCCAAGCTGGTCGCTTTCATCCGCGAGCACCACGACTACGTCGAACGGGGCAGCCGGCCCTTTTGCCAGTTGCACCAGCTCAATCCCTTCGCCCAAGTCTCCATCAGTGGTTTCCAGGTGACCCCGCTGGTCCTCTGGCATGGTCTGCAGGCCGGGTTCATTTCCGGCTACCAACTGGGAGGTCTGCTCTACCTGACCGACGTGAAGACCATACCCGGTTATCCCTATCCCGATCCGGACTATCCGATGCCGGATTGTCCCTACGATACCTGGAGCTATCTGCAAAGCCGTCATTTCGATACGATGGTCATCGACTGTCTGGAACCTATGCATCATAATGGGGCTGGATCGTGGCGGGCTTCGCCGAGCCACCTGACCATCCAGGAAGTCGAGGAAATGGTTTCCCTGCTTGACGTCGGGCGAGTCTACCTGATCCATATCGACCACCAGTTGAGCCACCAGAAGCTGAGTGGACCATTCTGGTCGGCGCGGCACATGTACCCGTCCTACGACGGACTGACCATAGAGGTACCCAATGAGTGAGTTGTTTGCCAGAAAGAAGTTGTACATCATCGATGGATACGCGCAGATTTACCGTTCGTATTTCGCCATGATGAACAATCCGCTACGGGATGGAGAGGGCAGGAACGTCTCATCCGTCTACGGCTTTTTCAAGGCGCTGGGAAAGCTGATCCGCGAGTACCATCCCGACTACCTTGCCGTGGCGATGGACAGCCATGGCCCCACCTTCCGCCACGAGCTCTACGCTCCATACAAGCAGAACCGGCAGAAGGCTCCCGACGACCTGCATGCCCAGGTGCCGGTCATCTGCCATCTGTTGGACGCGATGGGGGTACCGCACTTGGACAAGGCGGGATTCGAGGCCGACGATATCATCGCAACCCTCTGCGACCAGGCCAAGGCACAGGGTATCGACGCCGTGGTCTTTACCGGGGACAAGGATTTGTTGCAGCTGGTGGACGAGCATGTCTTTGCCTTGCGTCCTCCCAAGCCGAAGACTACCGCCTACCGGCTCTTCGGGCCGAAAGAGGTCGAGGAGGAGTTCGGGGTCAGGCCGGACCAGATAGGAGACTACCTCTGTCTGCTCGGGGATGCCAGCGACAATGTCCCGGGGGTGGACGGCATCGGTCCCAAAGGGGCGGTGAAGCTGCTTTCCCAGTACGGTACCTTGGATGCGGTCTATGCCAGCCTGGACGAACTGGCTGCGGGAACACGGACGAAACTGGAGGCCGCAAGGGACCACATGGGGCTGACCAGAAAGCTGATTGCCCTCAGGCACGACGCCCAGACCGTCGATTCCTTCGAAAGTCAGTGCGGGACAGACAATTACCGATACGATGCGGTGGCCCGGGAGTTTGACGCGATGAAGCTGCCTAGTCTGGTCAAGGAAATGCAGGACTTGGCGGGAAAGAAGGCGCCTGTGGTGGAAGTCCGCCCCGAAGGCAAGCGCGGAGTCTATGTGGGTACCCGCGATCTGGCTCTGGTGGAATCGCTGTTCAAGCAGGCCGCCCAGGAGAGCAAGGTGCTCGCATTCGATACCGAGACGGACAGCACCGACGACATGCTCGCCAACTTGCTTGGCTTCTCCTTCACCTGGGTGGAGGGGAAGGGGTGGTATGTGCCGGTCGACGGGGAGAACCGTGAGGAAGTCAAGCACCTGCTGTCCGCTTGGTTGCCCCGCTTCGGCATCGTCGGGCAGAACTGCAAGTACGATGTGAAGGTCATGCGCCGGTTCGGGGTGCCTGCCTTCCCGGTGGTTTTCGACACGATGATTGCCGCCTGGCTCCTGGATAGCGCAGGCCATATCTTCAACCTGGACTATCTGGCAGACAAGTACCTGAACTACAAGACGGTACATTACGACGACGCCATCCCCAACGGAAAGACGATCAGCGACATACCGTTGGAGGAGGCTGCCAACTACAGTGGCGAGGACAGCGACTTGGCGCTCAGGCTCTACCACCTGTTTTCCGCCAAACTGGAGGAGAAGGGGCTGGCAAGGCTGATGGATGAGGTGGAGATGCCGTTGCTGCCGATTCTTGCCGGCATGGAGATGCAGGGAATTGCCCTGGATACCGGGCGGATCAAGCTTCTGGCTAGCGAGTTCACCAGCATGATGGAAAGCACCCAGGCGGAGATTTTCCGCCTTGCGGGCAAGGAGTTCAACCTGAATTCTCCGAGCCAGCTGGCCCAAGTGCTCTTTTCCGACCTGGCGATTCCTCCTGGGGCGAAGACTCGGACCGGTTTTTCGACTGCCAGCGACGTGCTGAACGAGAGGGCTGACGAGTACCCGATTGTCCGGCAGATTCTCAACTGGCGCCAGATCAGCAAGCTGAAGAACACCTATATCGATACGTTGCCGGGAATGATCAATCCTGTCACCGGGCGGGTACATCCCCACTTCTTGCAGACCGGTACCGAGACCGGAAGGCTCGCCTGCAACAATCCCAACCTGCAGAATATTCCGGTGCGTAGCGAGGAGGGACGCAAGATCCGCTCCAGTTTTGTCGCCAAAGAGGGGTGCCTGTTCCTCTCGGCCGACTACTCGCAGATCGAGCTGGTCGTATTGGCCCACCTGGCCCAGGACAGGGAACTGATGGCGGCCTTCCGGGAAGGGGAAGACATCCACAAGGCGACTGCGGCAAAGGTCTTTGGAGAGTTTCCCGAGTTCGTCACCCCAGACCAGCGCCGGATTGCAAAGACCATCAACTTCGGTGTTGTCTATGGCATCAGCGCCCACAGTCTGGCGATGGACCTCCATATCACCCACAGCCAGGCGAAAAAGTTCATCGACGACTACTTCGCGACCTATAAAGGGGTCGCCGCCTACATCAAGCAGGTACAGGATGACGCTGCCAGGACCGGCTATGTCTCGACCCTCCTTGGCCATCAGCGGGAAATCAAGGAGATCACCAGCGCCAACCGGACCGAGCAGGCCAAGGCCCAGCGCATCGCCGTCAACACGACGGTCCAGGGTTCGGCCGCCGATATCGTCAAGCTGGCCATGCTGCGGGTCTCCGAGAAGATGCGCCAGGAAGGCATGCATGGCGCATTGCTCCTGCAGATTCACGATGAGCTGATCTTCGAGGTGCCTGAAGAGGAGAAGGAGGCGATGGAGCAGTTGGTCAGGGATGCCATGGAGCATGCCTGTCAGCTTTCCATCCCGCTACGCGTCAGCATCGAGTGTGCCCGTACCTGGGGGGAGATGCATTGATATGCTGGTTGTGGGATTGACCGGCCGTGCCTGCAGCGGCAAGAACGTGGTGGCCGACCTGTTCGTCAAGGAGACGGGCTGGACGAGCATCGACTTCGACAAGCTTGGCTGGCCGGTTCTGGAAGAGAGCCACGAGGAACTCAAAGCGCTCTTCGGTCCCGGATGCATTACCCCCGAAGGTACGGTGGACCACCGGATGGTCCGGGAGGCTGTGTATCATGACCCGGCGTTGCGCAAGGAGTTGGAAGCGATCACCCATCCGAAGATTGTCGCCATGTGCCATCTCCTGACCCGGCAGGCACTGCAGCGGGGAGAGCGGGCGGTCATCTGGAACGCCCCGCTGCTGCAACGTGTCCATCTGGACGAGGAGTGCGACGCGGTGGTCTTCGTCGAAGCTTCGCCCGAGGTGCGCTTTTCACGTGCCGTGAAGCGTGACGGGATGAGTCGGGCCCAGTTCGAGGCCCGGGAGCGCAACCAGAACGACGTGGATCCCGCAACGGTATCTCCCAAAACAAGGCTTTTCACGATTGATAATAATGGTGGTGACGAATGGTCTCTTCATCGACAAGTCGTCGAGTGTTGTGCTAAGATAGCTAAGATACGGAAGGATAGACAATGAAACAGACGGGACGTGTTACGCTGCTGGTGGTTACGACCGTTGTCGCTATGGGGGGCTTTGCCACGCTTTGGATGACCCGCCCGTCGATGGACAACGAGATGATCGAGGTTGCCCGCGAGCGGCAACTCCAGCCTTTGATCGAGGTCGAGGAGCCCGCACGGGCCCGGCGCACCGTAGAAGAGGAGCGTCAGAGACAGGTCGAGCAGCTCTATCCCTACATCCAGCAGAAGCTTCTTGGCGACCAGACAGTCACCGACCATCTGCTCGGCCAGGTGGAGGCCGAAATGGACCAGAAGGTGCAGGCTGCCGTTGCCAGCCAGATGCAAAGCACCATTGCCTCCGATATCGCTTCCTTCCGTGACGAGGTTGCCGCCCAGTTGCAGGAGCTGCGGGCGTGGACCGACGACGAGATCCAGGCCAAGCTGGAAGCCTACGTCCCGCAGGCTGTCGACTCGGTGATTCCCCGTATCGTTCCTGTCGTTGCCGCCGAGTTCGAGGCCCACAAGGCCGACTACATCGCCCGTCTTGCCAGCGATCTCGGACCCAATATGGAGGGAGTTGCCGAGGATACCGTCGAGGCGCAGCGTGAAGGAATCATCACCGAGGCTGTCGGGCGTGCCCTTGACGCCATCGAGCAGGATTTGCAGAGTGGCATCCTGCAGGTGCCCGAGGAAGCGCCTGAGGCGAAGAATCCGGTCATCACCGCTCCTTCGTTCGAGATCCGCGAGAATCCGACCGTGCTGACCCCGGAGGAATATACCGAGCAGCGCGAGACAATCCGTAAAGAACAGATCAGGAAGGTGCTCGACTTGCTGGGAGCGTCCAGCTCCCACTAAGCGGAATCAGGATAACGGGAAGGATAGCTATCCCTGTACGTTCGGGTCGTGGTAGTGACGGAGTCCCCCTTCTGGGGTCCGGAACGTCCAGGAGCCGTCGTCTCCATGGCTGACAAGATAGTCCTGGCAGAGGGGAATCTTGCCGCCACCGTGGGGAAGGTCCGAAGTGTAGACCGGCATGGCCAGTCCGCTGAGCCTCCTGCGGAGTTCCTGCTCGATCTGCATGCCTTTCTCCAACGGAACCCGGAAATAGTCGGTTCCCTCGACCAGGTCTCCCTGGAAGAGGTAGTAGGGCTTGATTCGTGCGGCGAGCAGCTTGTTGCACAGCTCTTCCAAGGTGTCGGCGTCGTCGTTGACTCCTCTGAGCAACACCGACTGGTTCATGGCCGGAATGCCATGGTCGACGAACTTGGCGACAGCGGCAATCGACTGGGGGGTAAGCTCCCGTGGGTGGTTGAACTGCACCATCAGATAAAAGGCCGCGCTCCGGTGGGAGGTGATGACCTGGACCAGATGGTCGGTGATTCGTTCGGGGAAAGTGACCGGAATGCGGGTGCAGATGCGGATGACCAGATCCGGTCTTGCGGCGCGGAACATGGCCAGCATCTCGTCGATCTTCTCATCGCTAAGCGTCAGCATGTCACCACCGGTGAGCAGGATTTCGGTCACTTCGGGATGCCGGGCGCAGTAATCCGCCGCCGTTTGGATATCCTCCCGGGTTGCCGGGCCGTGCATCGTCCCGGTGAAACGGCGGCGGAAGCAGTGCCGGCAATAGGTGGCGCAGTAATCGGTGACCAGGAAAGCGACCCGGCTCTTGTATCGATGGATCAGCCGGTCGGTGATGGAATGGGCTACCTCCTCGAGCGGGTCGATATCCTCCCAGGTGCGGGCCTGGTACTCGTGTATGGTGGGCACCACCTGGCGCCTGATCGGGTCGTCGGGGTCGTCCGGATCGATCAGATGGAAATAGTAGTCGGAAATCTTGACGGGAAGGTGTCCCTTCTCCTGGAAGGAGGCTTCGTCCGGGGTCAATGCGAGACGTTTTTTGAGGGACTCGAGAGAACAGATGCTTTCCATGCGGTCTGTTGTACAGGAAAGGGGGAAAGTTTGCAACAGAAGCGATTTGTGCTATCATTTTCCCCATGGCTGCACCCAAGAAAAGCCTGAAGGGCTACTATCTGACGACATTCCTGATCGGGCTTGGTTTTTTCACTGTCGGGTTGATGGATCCTCTGTACGATACCTTCGTGCCGGTCTTCTTGCTACGCTACATCCAGAGTCATGCGTTGGTCGGCGCCATCATGACGCTGGACAACGTCCTCGCCGTCTTTCTGATTCCCTTTTTCAGTTCGTTGAGCGACCGGTTGCACACCCCCATCGGCAGGCGCATGCCTTTCATTGTCATCTGCCTTCCCGTGACGGCTTTGGCTTTCGGTCTGATTCCCTATGCGGCGCTGGCCCATCTGTATGCGCTGGTTGCGCTTCTCTTTCTCCTGAATCTTTTCAAGCAGGCCGCCAGAGGTCCGATTGTCGCCCTGATGCCGGACATGGTTCCCGGTGACCTACGGAGCGAGGCGAACGGGGTAATCAACACGATGGGGGGGATTGCCGCCATCGTCGGTACCATCGGTCTTGCTCGCTTGATGGACGTGCCGGTCAAGGTACCCGGTTTTTCCGAGCCCCAGAAAGATGTGCTTGCTTTTCCTGTCGCGGGAATCTTTGTCGTCGTCGCCTGTATCCTGCTCTTCCTTTTTGTCAAGGAGCGCGACGGAAAAGGGGATGGAAACGAGGAGGAAAGCCATGAACCGCTTCTTCATTCCATTTCCGTCATTTTCCATGAAAAGGACAAGAGCGCTCTCTTCATTTTGCTTTCCCTGTTCCTGTGGTTCCTGGCCTATCAGGGCATCCTTCCCTTTATCGGGGCTTATTCGATCCACGAGCTGGGTACCAGCGGGGGGTCGGCGAGTCTCGCGGCCGGCATGGTCGGCATCGCCTACGCCGTGTTCGCCATTCCTTCCGGCCGGTTCGCCCATAGGCACGGTCGTGGAAAGACCATCCGCGGAAGTCTCGTTCTGGTGGTGGTCGTCCTGCTCCTTGTCTTTGTGCATGGGCGCATCTCGCTTTCTTGGGATTCCGGTCTCAGATTGGCCTCTTTCTGGGTGTTGATGTTCCTTTTTGGAATCTTCTGGGTCGCCATTGTCACCAACAGCTTTCCGATGCTGTGGCAGATGTCCAGTTACGAGACGGTGGGTGTCTACACAGGGCTCTACTATTTCTTCAATCAGCTCGCCTCGATTCTCGCGCCTCCGCTGACCGGTGGCTGTATCGACCTGTGGGGATATCGTTCGATTTTCTTGTTCGGAGGCGCAATGATGGGGCTTGCCTATCTGCTGATGCGCCATGTGGACCGAGGAGAACCGGAGGATTTCCATGGATAACGAGACCGAGAAGCGAATTTACCGCGAGGAGAGCCTGAAGGGGCTGAACTCTCCCGAGGAACTGGATGTCTATGTGGTGACCAACCGGCCTTGGTGGTGGTCCCTGGGACTGGGAATCGCCGTCCTGATTGCCAGCGCTATGGGGTGGCTTTTCCTCGGACACCTGCCGTTTACCGCGAGCCTGAAAGGAGTGGTTACCGACGATACCCACATCACGGCCTATGCGGACGCGACCTCATACTCCGCCGGGTTGGAGAATGCGTTCGTCAGCGTCTCTTACCTGGGCCGGAACATTGGAACCGGGAAGGTGGTCGCCATCGACGAGCATCCCTACTCGCAGCGTGAGCTGGACGAGCGGATTTCCAGCGACTGGCTGCAGTCCAACTTGGTGACCAGCCAGTTCATGCGCCGTCTGGTGGTCCAGATGGACGAACCGGCCGGTGTGGCGGAGGAGACGCTGTGCGATGTCACCATCACCCTCAGCGACAAGCGGCCGATCGAATACATGGTCCAGGGGAGATGAGCGGTGTCGGTGGCAAGGGTTCCCCAGATCATGCAGATGGAGGCGGCAGAGTGCGGGGCTGCCTGTCTGGCCATGGTCTGCGCCTATTACGAGAAGTACATCCCGCTCAGCAAGGTGCGGCTGGACTGCGGGGTCAGCCGTGACGGTTCCAGCGCCTTGGCCTTGGTGAAGACCGCACGTTCGTACGGCTTCGAGACCACCAGTGTCACCTGCGACCTCGCCTACCTGCGCCACCAGGCACAGCTTCCCGCCATCATCCACTGGGGATTCGACCACTATGTGGTGTTGGACGGCTTTTTCGGGCGCAAGGCGGTGATCAATGACCCGGCACGAGGAAAGGTGAAGGTGACGATGGAGACGTTGGACAAGATGTTCACCGGTGTCTGCATGAGCTTTATCCCAGGTCCGCATTTCGAGAAACAGTCCAAACGCTCCAGCGTTTCCCGCTATGTGATGGGCCGGGTGGGGTTGATGTGGAGGTCGATGGCTTTCGCCACGCTCTGCACGCTGATGACTACCATCGTCACCATCGGTTTCACCCTGATGCACAAGGTCTTCCTTGATTCGGTCTTGTCCTCAAGACAAAACGGGTGGTTGCGGCTCTATGGGGCGGCCTTCCTTGTGCTGGTTCTCATCCAGTTCGCCACCAGCATTGTCGAGAAGCTGGCCATGCGGCGCTTTCGTACCGAGATGACCATACTTGGCTCGGTGCGGTTTTTCTGGTACAGCCTCTGCCTGCCTTTGGAGTTCTTCACCCAGCGCTACGCCGCAGATATAGCCGGCCGCATGGACGAGGCGGAGGAGATGTCCTTGATCATCGCCGCCTGGATCGTCCCCTCGGTGGTCAACGTGCTGATGGCGGTCTGCTATGTATGGATCATGCTGTCCACCAGCATTCCATTGACCATCATCGGCCTGGCCTGTACCATCCTGATCCTGTCCTCCAACTTGATTTCCCGGACTTCCCGGCGCAACTATGCCGAGAACGTGGCGGTGGAGCAGGCGCACTTGCAGACCATCGAGATTGGCGGCATCAGCATGATGGACACCATCAAGAGCCTGGGCGCCGAGGCTGGCTACTTCAACCGGTGGGCCGACCGCAGGGCGTCGCTCAACCGGATTATCGTCCATCATGTTCCGAGCGAGGTTCTCTCCGCGGTGGTTCCCGAGTTCCTGCAGGGGCTTTCCAGTTTGTTGATTCTCTCTCTCGGGGTGCTCTTCGTGATGGACGGCCAGCTGACGCTGGGTGTGCTGATGGCATTCCAGAGCTTCATGAACCAGTTCATGCATCCCGTCGAGCAGCTTCTTGCCAGTCACGACAAGATGGCGCAGCTGCATACCTCGGTAACCCGTATCGATGATATTCTCTCCTATCCGAAGGATCCTCTGCTGACCCAGGGTGACCCCAAGCGCCCGTTGGTGAAATTGGCGGGGGACATCGGATTCCGGAACTTGGTCTTCGGCTACAACCATCTGCAGCAACCGATCCTGCAGGATCTCTGTCTGGAGATTCCCAAGGGCAAGAGGATCGCCATTGTCGGCAGGACGGGTAGCGGCAAAAGCACGTTGGGGAAGTTGCTGTTGGGGCTCTACCAGCCTTGGAGCGGAGAGATTCTGCTTGACGGGGTTGACCGTGGCGAATATCCCCGTGAGGTGCTTGCCGCCTCGATTGGGGTGGTCGACCAGGACATCAAGGTATTTCCGGGCACCCTGATGGAGAACTTGAAGTTCTGGGATCCGACCATCAAGGACGAGGCGGTTGTCCAGGCTTGCAAGGACGCGATGATCCACGACGAGATCATGCTCCGCGAGGGGGGCTATTACTGCCCGGTGGCGGAGAATGGACGGAACTTCTCCGGTGGCCAGCTGGAACGCTTCGAGATTGCCCGGGTGCTGGCCACCAACCCGAGCATCCTGTTCCTGGACGAGGCGACCAACGCGTTGGATGCCGATACCGAGGGACAGATCATGCGGAACATCTGGGCGCGCGGACTTACGACAGTCGTCATCAGCCATCGGCTCGCCGCGATCAGGGATTGCGACGAGATCATCGTCATAGACCAGGGAAGGATCGTCGAACGGGGTACCCATGCCGAACTTTTCGCGTCCGGAGGACTGTATTCCCACTTGGTCATGGTGGAGTAGCGATGGAAGACAAGACGATCAAAGAACGGATGGAAGCGGACCAGAGGACTGTCGAGCGCTCGTTCACCGATATCGCCAGCCTGTTGGTGGGTGAGAAGGTGACCACGTCCAGCGAGCTGAAGCGTCGCAGCGCCCGCAACTCCGCCGAGGAAATCTGCAAGTACTTCCATCTGGATGACACCAGCGTCAGCCGTGAGAGCGACGAGGATGGCACGGTCCATCTGGAGCGCATCCTGCGCCCGGCGGGCTATATTTCCCGTACGGTGAAGCTGGAGAAGGGCTGGTGGAGGCGGAGCCGCTCGGTCATGCTGGCCAAGAGCTCCGACGGCCAGGCGGTCATAGCACTGATTCCCCGCAAGTTTGATGGATACACCTTCTTTGACTATCGCGCCGGACACCGGCGCCCAGTCAACGCCCAGACGGCGATGGAGATTTCCGATCATGCCCAGGTCTTCATCAAGCCGCTTCCCCAGCGGGAGCTGGACCATAAGGACGTGGGCAGGTATCTTCTCGGAAACCTCTCGCTTTCCGACCTGTGGATCTTCGTCATCCTTTCCATCCTGGTGACGTTGCTGAGTTTCTTTACCCCGCTTGCCTATCGGTACCTGATCGGCCGTCTCGCTCCGACTGGGCAGAAGGTGATGGTGGTTTCCGCCTTTTTCTGCCTTGGCGGCGTGTTGCTGGGAAAGGCGTTTTTCAGCATGAGCAAGATAGTGGCTGGTTTCCGGCTGGGGAACGCGCTGGAGCTTGATTTCCAGAACGCGGTCATGGGGCGGTTGATGTACCTGCCGAGCTCCTACTTTTCCAAGTTCGCCACCGGAGAGGTTTCCGCCCAGATCAACGCTCTTGGCAAGGTACCCAGACTGGTGGCCAACCTTTTGACCGGCAGCGGCTTGGAGATGGTGATGATGCTTTCCCTCTTGGTTCAGGCAAACAAGTTCGGCGGGCCGATTGTCTATGTGACGGTGCTCTTCCTGCTGGCCGAGGTGTTGATTGCCGTTTCCGCGGAACGACGTCTGCTTCGGGCGGAGCGGATGGTGCAGAAGCGTTCATCGGTGCTTTACACCCTCGTCTACAACATGTACGAGGGTATGCAGAAGCTGAAGAACGGCGGCGCGGAGAAACGGGCGTTCGCCCGATGGGCGTCGCTGTACCGCAATGCGCAGGATCCTACCTATGTCCAGCCGATTTCCCTGATTGTCAGCAATGTCCTGATCCGTACCCTCAGCTATCTGGGCACGCTGGCCGTCTGCCTTATGGCGGTCCACAGAAGTCTTTCCCAGGCGGACTATATCGCCTACACGGTCTCGATCGGGATTATCAGCAGCGCCTTCTTTTCGGTCGTCGATGTGGTGCAGACCTTCGCAAGGATCCAGTCGAACCTCGAGGTCGGAGACCCGATTCTCTCCTCGGTTCCCGAGCTGACCAGCGAGAAGCAATTTGTACGTGACTTGCAGGGAAAGATCGAGGTGAACCACGTTGGCTTCAAGTATCCTGGACAGAACACCCATGTCCTCTCCGGCTGCTCCTTCACGATCAATGCGGGGGATTATGTCGCCTTGGTGGGGCGCACGGGCAGCGGCAAGAGCACGCTGGTCAAGTTGTTGCTTGGCTTTTTGAAGATGGACGATGGTGCGATCTATTACGACGGCAAGGACCTCAACACGCTGGATCTCCCCTCGCTTCGATGCCATATCGGCACGGTGATGCAGAACGGCAAGCTTTTCGCGGGGGATATCCGCAGCAACATCTCGATCATGGATTCCGCAATCACCGATGAGGAGATCCGGAAAGCCTGCGAGATAGCCGGCATCTGGGATGATATTCAGAAAATGCCGATGGGGCTCCATACCTTCGTGGGCGAGGGTGCTGGCGGTCTTTCCGGCGGGCAGAAGCAGCGTATCATGATCGCAAGGGCCTTGGTCTCCCATCCGAAGATGATGATTCTGGACGAGGCGATGAACTCGCTGGACTACCTGACGCAGAAACGTATCTCCATGTATCTGGAGAACGAGAAGTGCACCCGTATCATCGTCAGCCATCGTCTCTCCACCATCAAGCAATGCTCGAAGATCCTTGTCCTGGACAAGGGACGGATTGTCGAGGAGGGGACGTATGATGAACTGGCCGTTCCCGGCACCCAGTTCTCACGACTGGTGAACGGCACTGCGCCATCGCATGGACTTTGATTCCTTCACTTGCCTGTTCCCTTGTTTCGGAGTACATTATAGGAAGGGAGAAACTTCAAATGAAGTGGCTGAAAAGAGCTTGCGGTACAGCCAATGCACTGACTGATACCGACCTTTCCCAAGTGGAAGGTGGAGCAAAAATCGCTACCATCCATTTGCATGCAGAGGTGCCAAGCCGGGTGGAGACGACGGTGGGGGCCGATGGTTCCTACGCTGTCACCGCCAATGGCGACGCACAACTGAGCACGTATCAGGATGGTGATGGGGTTCGGGTGAACGTCGTCGCTAGCTGACGGCATCCACATCACAAAGGGCGGCCGAAAGGCCGCCTTTTTTTGTCCCCTTGCAGGAATCCCTTCTCCGTGCCATCATCCTTTATCATGTTCCAACCGATTCCCACCCAGCGGGCTCATGTCCTGTGCGAGATGCTGAAGACCGACCTTGATGTCCATCAGGCGATGGACTGGGAGGGCGAGGGAAACATATCGACCGGGGCCATGTTCCGTGGAAGCCGGGGGCATATGGTCGGTCTGTTGCTGTGCAAGGACGAGAAGCTGGACAAACATCTGCTCAAGGCGTTTAGCGGGGTCTATGACGGGTATTGGGAAATCCCGGGTTGGGTAGGGCCTTGCTTCGACGTCCAGCGCTACAAGGCGATCCTGGCGGAGTATGATCTCCGGATCAAAGGCGCGGAGCGGGAGGGCAAGGAGAGCGCTTCGCTTTCCCTTGCCTGCCAGAAGGAGCTGTTCGGGCTCTACCGCTTCACCGGAGTGGGTGGCAGGACACTCACCATCAAGGATATCTTCGGCGACCGGCTGCCACCTTCTGGCAGCGGTGATTGCTGTGCTCCCAAGCTTTTGTCCGAGTGCTACCGCAGGGGCTGGTACCCTGTCAGCATGGCCGAGTTTTACTACGGGAAGGACAGCCCTTCCGGGAACCGGGTCAATGGGGTGTTCTATGATCCCTGCGAGAATCGATGCCGGCCGATTCTGGACGCTATGCTGGGGCTGGACGTCATCTATGCGGACGAGTCGATCTGTGTGGTCAACAAGCCCTCCGGGTTGCTTTCCGTCCCCGGCAAGGGGCCGGACAAGCAGGATTGTGTGGTCAACAGGGTGAAGGCGCTTTTTCCCCGTTCCATCTCCCAGCCATCGGTCCACCGCCTTGACCAGGATACTTCCGGGGTGCTGGTCTACGGCCTGACCCGCCAGGCCCAGGCTGACCTTTCCGTGCAGTTCGCCAAAGGCGAGGTGCACAAGGAGTACCAGGCGTTGCTCGAGGGCGTCCTGAAAGAGGAAGGCGGGGATATCGATGTCCCGATCCGTCCGGACTATGAGCATCGTCCCTATCAGATCTATGACCCGAAAGATGGCAAGTACGCCATCACGCATTGGGAGAAGATGGATGTGGAGAAGCTTCCGGACGGAAGCGTGGTCACCCGGGTGCGTTTCTTGCCCCATACCGGCCGCACCCATCAATTGCGGGTCCATAGCGCATTTCCCCAAGGTCTCGGACACCCGATTGTCGGGGACCGCTTCTATGGCCATGGCAGGGAAGGCCAGCGTCTCTGCCTGCATGCTCGTCGTCTGGAGATCCATCACCCGGAAACCGGGAAGAAGATGGTTTTCGAGGCTGACGTGCCGTTCTGAAACGGTTTTCCCTTTCGCCTTGTACCGCTTTCCGGCAATGTTGCCATTCTCAGAATGGCGTACAGGCTTGCATCTCCTCGAGCTATCTGATCGTAGTCCGCGCAGTCGGAATTGTGAAAACAGAATTTTTATTTACAAATCAAAATAAGCATAATAGTTTTTGTTTGAATAAAGTGATATCACAAATTAGAAGTGATATCTATTAAAGGGGGTGCTGTATGAAAAACTTGTTGCGGTAGCATGTATGCTGCTGGTTTCTGCCACTTTGGTGTTTGCAGAAGGATCTAAGGAAAAGCCTGCCGCTTCTGCGGAAAAGACCTATACCATCAAGCTTGGGCATACGATGAGTACCGCTCATCCTCGTCATCTGGCGCTCTTGGAGTTTGAGAAATATGTCAAGGAGAAAACGAATGGCAAGGTACAGGTGGAGCTCTATCCCGCAGCCGTACTCGGGTCGGAACCTTTGATATCATCAAGCCGTTGGTTTTGGTATCATGGACGAAAGGAAGAGACATGGCTGACGTTTGTACAACGATTTTTGATGTTCTGAAGAAAGAAATTGCCTCCCTAGCCATCGCCCCGGGAGCAAAGATCGGCGAGGCGGATGTATGCGAGCGGTTTTCTGTTACCCGTCCGGTAGTCAGAGCTGCTTTCCAGCGACTACAGGATGTAGGACTTATCGAGGTCGTTCCCTACAAAGGAGCGCGTACCACGTTGATCAGCCTTTCGTCCGTGCACCAGATGATCCACCTGCGTACGGCTGTGGAATCGTGGATCATCCGCGATTTCATCGCGACCGACCCTTCGCCGCTCGTGCTTGAGGAACTGGAGCACATCCTGAGGATGCAACAGTTGCACATCCGGACGGAGCAAGTTGATGAAAAGGAGTTTTTCCGGCTGGATAGCGCGATGCACCAATTCTGGTATGACCGCATGCATTGCGACCAAATCTGGAATTTGATTCAGAACGATTTGAACTACGAGCGTTTCAGGATGCTCGATTTCGTCGGCACCTTAGGGTATCAGGACATCGTCGCGGACCATGGGCGGCTTTTGGATGCGATCCGTGACCATAAGAGCGACCGTGTGGTTCCCATCCTTGCCACCCATCTCAATGCTGGCCTTGCCCGGATGGGGGACTTGATCCGGGAAGATTACAAGGAATATTTCACCTTTGACGAGCAGGAGAATGCCTACTGGGTCGAGTACAGCAGGAAACTCAAGCTCCAATAGGGCCTGCTTGACGTCTCCCTCTGCGTGAGATACGACGACGGCCACCCGAAGGTGGCCGCCATGTGTATCCAGGATTTCCTGTCCGTTAGTTCTTCGTTTCCTCTTCCGGCTCATGCAACTTGGTGGCAAAGAAATTGGCAAGCAGGGAACCAGAGAAGTTGTGCCAGACACTGAAGACGGCACCCGGGACAGTGGCAAGGGCCATGTCGGGGAAACTGGTGCGGGCAAGGCTGGTGGCCAGACCGCTGTTCTGCATGCCGACCTCGATCGAAAGGGCTTTGCGCTTGGCGACGTTGAGTCCGATGGCGCAGGCGACAAAATATCCGAACAGATAGCCGAGACAGTTGTGCAGGATGACGACGGGAATGATCATCAGCGCGTTCATGTTGGGACCGAGCATCTTGCCGGTGCCCGGGTCGACGTTGATCAGAGCCTTGTGGCTTGCCGCGACAACGGCCATGATGATCATGCAGATGGCAATGACGGAAATCAGCGGCAGCACGTTGCGGACCTCCTTGGTCTGCTTGCCGAAGAAATGGTTGATCACAAGGCCAAGGGCGATTGGCAGCAGAACCACCTTGATGATGCTGACGAACATCGGCCAGAAGGCGACATTGATGGTCGTCGAGAGCAGCAGTTTGGCGAGCAGCGGAGTCATGAACGGGGCGCACAGCGTGGAGACACAGGTCATGCTGATGGACAGCGGGACATCGCCTTTGGCGAGGAAGGTCATGACGTTGCTGCTGGTGCCGCCGGGACAGGTGCCGACCAGCACGACGCCGATGAGCAGGGCGTCTTCCAGCCTGAAGAGCTTGCCCAGAGCAATCGCAAGGAGGGGCATGATCAGAAACTGGGAGCAGAAACCAATGAGAATGTCTTTCGGTCTCTTCAAAACACGAACGAAATCCTCGGCGTTCGTGGTCAAGCCCATACCGAACATAACGATCATCAGCAGCGGGTTGACCCAAGAGGTCTTCAACCAGCCGGTGATAGCCTGCGGTACGAACAAAGCGAAGACTGCACAGACCAGACTGATGACAGCCATGTACTTGCCTGCAAAGGTACTGATTTTTTCCAGGGCACGCATTGTTCTCACTCTCCTTGAATGAATAATTGATGGCAATACTAGACACTTTGCTTTTTTTTGTAAATATGCTTTTTGCATATGCATTCGATAAAGTTTCATGAACTGCATATGAAATTTGCGGTATGCCGGAATGTCGGTCTGTGAAAGGAAATGCGGGTATGCGAAAAGCAACCCATTCTGAGCAAATGGGTTGTGGGCGAAGCGTTACAACGTAAGGATTCCCAAGTGTTCGAGCAGGATTTTCAATCCCATCAGGACCAGCACCGTGCCGCCGAGAATTTGGGCTCCTTTCTCGAATTTGGTTCCGAACAGGTGGCCGATCAGGACGCCGCCGACGCAGATGATGAAGGTGACGATGCCGATGACCAAGGATGCCTCGATGATGTTGACCGAAAGGAAGGCGAAGGTGATGCCGACCGCCAGCGCGTCGATGCTGGTGGCAATGGCGAGGATGAAGAGTTCCTTTATGTCCAGGTGTTCCAGCTCCTGCTCCTCCTGCCGCTTTTCGCACGTGCACTCATGCAGGCTTTCCCAGATCATCTTGCCGCCGATGAAGGCCAGCAGGACAAAGGCGATCCAGTGGTCGATGGCGGTGATGTAGGACTGGAACTGCACGCCGAGAAGATAGCCGGCCACCGGCATCAGGAACTGGAACCCCCCGAAGAAGAGGGCGATGACAAGAGTCCATCCCCAGGAAAGCTTTTTCATCGTCAGGCCCTTGACCATCGAGATGGCGAAGGCGTCCATCGACAAGCTGACCCCGAAAGCGACAAATGCAACAATGCCCATAGGTGCTCCTGCCCAAAAAAAAGAGGAGCGCGAGCTCCTCTTCGATTCGAATGAGCCGGAATCAGCTGTTGACCCTTTCCAGGTACTCTTTCGTCTCCGTGTTGACCCTGATTTTCTCGCCTGCCTTGATGAAGATGGGCACGCGGACCTTCAGGCCGGTATCGGTGATGGCGTTCTTGGTGGCACCGGTGACGGTGTCGCCCTTGATGGCCTCTTCAGCCTCGGCGACAGTATAGACGACCTTGCTCGGAATCTGGATGTCCAGGAGCTGGTCCTCCCAGAACGTGCAGCGATAGGTGTCGCCCTCCTTCATCAGATACTGGTAGTCGGGGAAGGTGGCCATCGGAACCGTTTCTTCCTCGAAGGTGTTGGCGTCCTGGAAGTGGAACAGTTCGCCGTCCTGGTACAGATACTGGCAATCCCTGTCCTCGACATTGATGTCCTCAACGGTGTCCTGGCTCTTGATGGTGTCGCTCAGGGTCTGTCCGGTGGTGGGGCTCTTCATCTTGAGTCTCACAAACGCGGAACCCTTGCCAGGGTTGACGAACTCACGCTCTACGACGATGTAGGGCTGACCTTTGACCAAAAGGGCGGTACCCTTGTCAATCTGACCTGCTTTCATAGACATGATAACTATCCTCTATATTGCGAATTAGGATTTAGGAATATTAGCCGTTGGCTAGCATAGCAGAAAATGGGAACAAAAGCAAAGCCCCCAGCTCCGTTTCTCCTGCCTGCACCATCAAAAGGCGGTCGATTCCCATCGCCACCCCGCTTGTCTGGGGAAAATGCCGGAACACATCGGCGAAGGAAAGGTCGACGTCCGGAATCGGAAGCCCGCTGTCCGTCCGCTCGGAGACTAGCTTCGCGTACTCCCTCCGATAGTAGTCCCGGACCGTTTCCACATCCCGCTCCTCGTCGTAGCAGTTTGCGATCTCCACGCCACGCATGTACATCTCCCAGCGCTTGCGGTAATTTCCCTCCCGCTTGGCCAGACACTCGATCTGCTGCGGGTAGCGGTCCAGCACCAAGGGCTTGTCCTGGGGCAGGTTGGGCTCGACCAAGGTGAGGAAGATCCGGTTGAAGGTATCTTCCCAGGGCTCGGGTTTGTCGCTGGTCATCAGGTCCAGCCGCTTGCACGCCTCCTGGAGGTCTGCCTGTCGTTGGCATGCGTCCAGGTCGACATGGGCGAACTCCCACAGCGCTTCCTGCATCGTCATTTTCCGGAACGGGGGAAGAAGGTCTTTGGCTGTCCCCTTGGGAGCCGTGCTGGCGATCAGCTCCTCGGTCAGGGGAATCGAGTCCTGCTCGTCATAGCCGACCGTGTAATACTCCAGCATGGTGAACTCGGGGTTGTGTACCTCGCCTACCTGCTCGCTGTTGCGGAAGCAATGGCAGAACTGGTAGATGGAGCCGAAACCTTCGGCTATCAGCCGTTTCATGAATACCTCGGGGGAGGGGACAAGGTAGAAATTCCGGCTTCCGAGAAACTCGTTGGTGAAGGTGGTCTCGAAGTCCTGGATGGTCGCTTCGGGTATCAGGTCGGGAGAGAGCAGCGGGGTGTCGACCTCGGTGTAGTCCTTTCCGTCAAAAAATGCGCGCATCTGTCTGAGCAACGCGCTCCGCCGTAAGGCACATGTCTTTCTGTCCATGCCTGCGATTCTAGAGAGCTCCCGTTGCTTAGGCAAGGGAGCGCCTGCCCGGATTGCCCAAAGGATGCTAACCTTCTATACTCAATCCGATTATGGACACCTATCGCACTGACGATATCATTTACGCGCTGGCGACCGGGTGGGTACGCTCCGCCCTTGCGGTCATCCGTATCAGCGGCAAGGGGTGTATCGCCCGTTTTGCCCCTGTCTTCACCGCGAGCCAGAAACTGCTTTCCGCCCAGAACGGAACCTTGGTCTATGGAGAGGTGAAGGAAATCGACCAGGTGGTCGTCTCCGTCTATCGTGATGGTCACGGCTACACCGGGGAGGAGGCTCTTGAAATCTCCTGCCATGGCAGTCTGGTGGGTATCCAGAAGCTTTTGGACATGTGCGGACGACTCGGCTTCCGTCAGGCGGGCAGGGGGGAGTTCACCTACCGCGCTTTTGCCCACGGCCGCATGGACTTGACCCAGGCCGAGGCGGTCGAGGAACTGGTCGACAGCATGAGCGACAAAGGGCAGAGCCAGGCTCTCGGACGCCTGAATGGCAGCCTGAAGATGAAGCTCGCCGAGGTGCGGAAACGGTTCCTGCAGGCGATGGCGGCTATCGAGGTCCAGCTGGACTACAGCGAGGACGAACTTGACGAGTTCATCTTTCCCCGAACGCAGCTCGAATCCATCGTCCATGACGTCGAGCGTCTTGACGCCACCTATCAGGTCGGCCGCCTGTATGGCGAAGGAGCCAAGGTGGTGCTGGCCGGACATACCAATGTCGGCAAGAGCAGCCTGTTCAACCTATTGCTCCACGAGCAGCGGGCCATTGTCAGTCCGGTGCCAGGAACGACGAGGGATTGGCTGGAGGAGCGGGTGGTCATCGACTCGATTCCCATCCGGCTCTACGACACGGCAGGGCTCCGCGAGAGTGGCGATATCGTCGAGAGCGAGGGAATCAGCCGTACCAGAGGGCTCCTTGCTGAGGCAGACCTGGTTGTCTATCTCCATGAGGACGGGGACGGACATGCGCCCGAGGGGGAGCATGTGCTGTCCGTCTGGGCGAAGAACGACCTGGTTCCCCATAAGGGATTGGCCATCAGCACCAAGACCGGAGAAGGAATCAAGGAGTTGCTTGCGGCGATTGCGGCCCGGCTCCGAAAGAGCCTTCCCGAGAGCGAGGGCGAGGTGGTCATCCAGTCCAGGCGGCAGCATGAGCTTTTGGGCGAAATCGTGAAGGACATCACTTCCGCCTTGGCCTTGGAGAGCCAAGGCGTGCCGCTGGATATCGTCAGCAGCGTGTTGCAGGAAGGGCTTTCCGCCCTCGGTGAGATTACCGGAGCGGTGACCAGTGCGGAAATCCTGGAGACGATCTTCTCCGGGTTCTGTGTAGGGAAATGACCTATGGATTATGATGCGATTGTCATCGGCGGCGGGCACGCCGGAATTGAGGCCAGCCTTGCACTGGCGAGAATGGGATTCTCCACGCTTGTGATTACCCAGAGCCTGGACGCGATCGGACGCCTTTCGTGCAATCCCGCAGTCGGCGGGCTTGCCAAGGGCAATATCGTGCGCGAGGTCGACGCGCTTGGCGGTGAGATGGGGCACCTGATCGACAAGAGCATGATTCAGTTCCGGATCCTGAACCGTCGTCGTGGTCCGGCTGTCCAGTCCCCCCGGGCACAGGCGGACAAGTTCACCTACAGCCGGATAGCCAAACAGACGCTGGAGGCCCAGAAGGGGTTGCACCTTTTCATGGACACGGTGGTCGACTTGCTGGAAAACCCCGACCATTCCTACGCCGGCGTCATCACCGAGCGCGGACATCGGATCACCAGCCGAGTCCTTGTGCTGACAACCGGGACCTTCATGGAAGGGCGGATCTTCATCGGCGAGTACGACGCCCAGTACGGACGTCTGGACGAACCGGCTGCCATCGGATTGGGAACCAACCTGAGGCGCCTCGGTTTCGAGGTGGGAAGGCTTAAGACGGGAACTCCCGCCAGGGTCCGCCGCTCATCGCTGGACCTGGAAGCCATGGAAAAGCAGGACGCCGATCCCGTTCCGCTTCCGTTCAGTTTTTCCGATACGAGGATCGACAGGCCAATGGTGCCCTGCTATATCACTTGGACGAACGAGCATGTCCATGAAACCATCCGCCGGAATATCCACCGGTCCCCCCTGTATGGGGGCAAGATTGTCGGCAAGGGGCCCCGGTATTGCCCCTCGATCGAGGACAAGGTGGTACGCTTTCCCCAGCGGGACCGGCATCAGGTCTTTATCGAGCCGGAGGGCGTCGGCACCGAAGAGATGTACCTGAATGGTCTCTCCTCGTCGTTGCCTGAGGAGGTGCAGAGCGCCTTCATCCATCAGGTGAGGGGTTTGGAGCAGGCTGAGATCATGCGCCCTGGCTATGCGGTCGAGTACGATTTCCTCAACCCTCGCGGGCTCTACCCATCGTTGGAGAGCAAGCGGATGAGCGGGCTTTTCGTCGCCGGCCAGACCAATGGCACGAGCGGCTACGAGGAGGCCGCCTGCCAAGGGTTGCTTGCCGGCATCAACGCCGCCCAGAAGCTGAAGGGAGAGCCACCGTTGGTCCTGAAGCGCAACGAGGCCTATATCGGAGTGCTGATTGACGATCTGGTCACCATGGGGACCAACGAGCCCTACCGCATGTTCACCAGCCGTGCCGAGTATCGTCTGTTGCTCCGCCACGACACCGCCGACCAGCGGCTGACCCCGAAGGGGTACCAGGTGGGTTTGCAGAGCGGGGAGGCATTGGAGCGCCTGAAGCGCAAGATGGAGGGAATCGATGCGGTCAAGGAGCTGCTGCGCAGCCGCTCCTATGCGCAGAAGAACGCCTTGCAGGCGCTGAAGATGCCCGAGGTGGAGATCGACCAGATGGTTGGCGCGATTCCCGAGTTGGCCGGTTACGACGAATCTGTTCGCTATCAGGTGGAACTCGATGTAAAATACCAAGGGTACATCGATCGTGAGGACCGGGAGATTTCCCGTTTCGAGCGTCTGGAGGGAATGGCCATCCCCGCCGGTTTTGATTACGACAAGGTCCAGGGGTTGAGCTTCGAGAGCAGGGAGAAGCTGAAGAAGGTGCTCCCGATTTCGGTTGGACAGGCGAGTCGTGTCAACGGAGTGCGTATGAGTGACATCGCCCTGCTGATCCTGCATTTGCAGAGAAAGGAACATATCCATGCATGAGAGTCTGATGCGCCAGTGTCTAGAGCAGATGCGGGTGAGCCTCGATGACGGACAGATGGAGCAGCTCGCCACATATGACGGACTGCTTCAGCGTTACAATCCCGAAATCAAGATGTGCAAGGCCGAGGGCGACGATTTCATCATCCGCCACTACGCCGACAGCCTGGTCGGCGTCCCCCTGCTGGCGCAGGTCGCCTCGCACTACCATAATCCTGCCATCGCCGACCTGGGCAGCGGTGCCGGACTTCCCGGTATTCCCTTGGCCATCGCTCTTCCCCATTACCGGTTTGTCCTGATCGAGCGGATGCACAAGCGGGCCGATTTCCTCCGGCTCGCCGTCGATGCCTGCAAGCTGGGCAATGTCAGTGTCCTGGAGCAGCGGCTGGTCGAAGTCAAAAAGCGGTTTACGATTGTAACCTGCCGGGCTTTTCATCCATTTTACGATATAGAGAGAGAAGTCGATTCCGTGCTGGCTGAAGGTGGTACGCTGATGCTGTACAAAGGCAGGAGCGAGACCATCCGGGAGGAATTGGACCAGGTAAAGGGTGGGTGGCGCTTCGCCGTCCATCCAGTTACTGTGCCGATGCTGGATGCGGAAAGGGCTCTCGTCATCGGAACAAGGAAGCTGTAAATGGCAACACATATGAAGAAGAAAGGAGGCCGAAGGCGCATCACTTCGGTATGGGGAATCGCTGGATTCGCGCTGACGGCAGGTGTGGCCGCCCTCGCGTACGGGAAGTACCGCGGGGAAATCTTGCCGGACATGCTTTCCCGGATCCTGCAGGAAATCGATAGCCGTTTCGGCGTGTTCTTGCTCGGAAAGGCTTCCCTGGTGCCCCCGGTGTGTCTGCTCTTTCTGCTGTCCCTGGGCTTCTTCATACTACGCAAGCGCCGTTTCTTCACTTTGTTCCTCTATCCCTTGTATGTCGTCATCTATCTGACCGCCAATTTCTTGGCGGGGATGGCTGCGACTCCCAGCCATGCCTGGCCGGAACCTCTCTATGACATGTTGGCGGGGGGGATCAACAAGCCGGAGATCGCCTTCCTCGTCGTCATCCTGGTCTTGATTGCCGAGGTGTTGGTCACCATTCTCTTCTCTTTGATCGTCTCCCCGTTGAACGCCAGATACGTCCGCAGGGCGGAGTTCCGCCAGCGGAAGGAAGCGCATGACCGCGAGCTCCAAGCAGGAGAGACCGCCGGAAAGGAGACGAAGGAGCAGACGGCCGCCGAGCAGAAGCAGAGCGCAAAGGAGGCGAGGATCGCCGCCAAGCGCCAGGCCAAGCTGGAGAAGCGGGAGGCGAAGCGTGCCGCCAAGGAGGCCCGCAAGGCGGAGAAGGCCAAACGGAAGGAAACCCCGCCTGCCGAGACAGCCCAGGAGCCGGAGAATGAAATGACGGTCACCGTCCCGGTCCAGCAGGATGATGGACATCTGCGCTTTCCGAAGGTGATGGAAGTGCCCACCATCGACAATCTGTTGAAGAAGGGCGAGCAACAACCTGCTCCCGCCAAGGGTACCTGGAATATCCCCCAGAACCAGCAGCCCCAGCCTGCCGGTCCTTCCTTGTTGGATCTGGTCAAGGACAAGGTCCAGCACGATTGCCCTGGAGAGGGCGCCCGCAACACTGCGCCATCCCAGAGTCCGAATGCCGCCGGGGAGAAGAAACAGGTTTCCGGTCTGTTGCAAGGGGCGATGGAACGGGTAGGATGGCATAAGAAGGAAAAAACGAAACCGGCCAGCTCCGCATTGCCGGGACAAGGCAAAGGCCTGCTCTATGAGGCTGTCGAGGAGAATCTTCGCAAAAACAAGGAAATCGCCAACATGGGTTCCTCCTTCAGCAAGGTGGTCCCCGACAAGGAGAGCGACATCATGCGTCCTGTCGAGGAACAGGAGGCGGCGCTTCAGGGCAAGGCCAAGTCCGTCGCCCAGGTTGCGAAGGAAGACTCGCTTTCCAGTGTCTTTGCCGCTCCAGGTGAGAAACCCCAGCCTACCCGGATTATGACCAGTCCTATCCCGAAAGCGGCTTCGTCGGTGTCGGTGAAGGCTGAAGCGCCTCAGCCTAAGCTGGCGGGCGCTCCGCCGGCCGTCTCCACCCAGAAGGTCGCCGAGCCGGCACAGCCGCAACCAGCAGCTCCCCTTTTGGTCCCAAGCGCTCCGCAGACTGCGGCAAAGCCGATGGCCAATCCCCTGCTTGCTCATGACGTGGAGAAGGAGCCGGCAAAGGATGACGACATGCTGGATGACCTGCAGAGCATTTGCGGTGTTGGTGGGCTGGCTAGCGCCAACGCAGGCAAAAGCGCCCTGCTGAACCGCAAGCAACTGGATTATCAGACCCCGCCGGTCGATATCCTGATCGATTATCCCGCCGCAAGCCAGGAGGTGGACGAGCTTACCCGCCAGAAAGGGGACCGTCTCATCCAGACCCTCGACGAGTTCGGTGTCTCGGTGACTCCCGTGTCCATCATCAAGGGGCCGACGGTCACGATGTATGAAATCGCTCCGGCCGCTGGCGTGAGGGTCAACAAGATCATGGGTCTTGCCGACAACATCCAGCTGAGCCTGCCCGCCACCCAGGTGCGCATCGTCGCCCCGATTCCCGGTAAGAGCTGTGTCGGTGTCGAGGTGCCGAACGCGACCCGCACGACGGTCGGCTTCAAGGAAATGCTTCCCGCGCTGGACCTGAAGGACTACAAGCTTCCGATGATTCTGGGAAGGAACCTGCTGGGAGAGCCGATCTGCTGCGATGTCTCCAAGACTCCGCACCTGCTGATTGCCGGTGCGACCGGAAGCGGCAAATCGGTCTGCGTGAACAGCCTGATTTGTTCGATCCTCTACAAGAAGAGTCCCCGAGAGGTACGCATGGTGATGGTGGACCCGAAGGTGGTCGAGCTGCAGATGTACAACGGCATCCCCCATCTGCTCACTCCGGTCATCACCGACAGCAAGAAGACGCTGAAGATACTGGATTTCTGCTTGGATGAGATGGACCGCCGTTATCGTCTGCTCGAGGGCCTGAGGACCCGCAGCATCATCGGTTACAACGAGAAGATCGCCCAAGGCGGCATTGCCAGGGAAAAGATGCCCTACATCATCGTCATCATCGACGAGTTCGCCGATCTGATGAACACGGTGGGCAAGGAGCTTGAGCAGAAGGTTTCCCGGCTCGCGGCCATGAGCCGTGCCGTCGGCATCCACTTGGTGTTGGCCACCCAGCGTCCTTCGGTGGATGTCGTCACCGGCATCATCAAGTCCAACCTGCCCGGCCGTATCGCCTTCATGGTCAACAGCGCCGTTGACAGCCGCATCATCCTGGAGCAGACCGGGGCGGAGAAGCTCTTGGGCAAGGGAGACATGTTGTACCTGAACCCGGCAGACCCGACTCCGCAACGTATTCAGGGTGCTTTCCTCAGCGACTCGGAGTGCGAGAAGATCGTCGACTTCGTTTCCACCCAAGGGGAGCCTGACTACATCGACGAGGCCTTCCTGGAGGATGAGCCGGACCGCGACGCCAATATCGATGGATTTGACGAGGACATGCAAAGCGCGGCTGACGAGGAGGATCTCTACCAGCAGGCGCTTTCCATCGTCGTGGAGCGCAAGAGCGCCAGCGCCTCGTTCCTGCAGAGAAGGTTGCGCATCGGGTACAACCATGCCGCCCGCCTGGTGGAGCAGATGGAGGAGGAAGGAGTGGTCGGCCCGGCCAACGGCAGCAAGCCGCGGCCGCTGCTCCGCTATCCCGGCTCCCCGTCACTCCAACAGCTGGATGCCGGAGCAGCCCCGACGGCAGACGATATCGGGCAGTGAACGGGAAGGTCGCTCCGCTTTCCGGAGCGGCCTTTCTTGTGTATCTTGCTAGCTAGAACATTTTGAAAAGAGGCGTGCTATGAGCGCAGTTGCGAAACTGGGTGACCATGTCATCAAGAATGGCCAGTTGATTCCGAGCGACCAGGCGGTAGTGCCGGTCGCGTTGCGAGAGGTGCAGTATGGGTTCCAGACCTACGAGTCCCTCCGCGTGCTGCATGGCGAGGTCGTCCATCTTGAGGACCATTTGGAGCGTCTGCGCCATTCCTGTGACGGCATCAAGCTGGTTCCTCCCTGTTCTTATGAGGATATCGGCGCTTGGGTCCATCTGCTGATCGAGTCGGACCATATCGGTGATGCCACCATGAAGATCCAGGTCTACGGAGGTCCAGAGGCCATGTGCTTCGTCATGGCTGCCCCGCTGCTTTCCTACCCCGAGAGGTACTATAGGGACGGGGTGAAGGCGATCACCTACCATGGAGAACGCCTGCTTCCCACCTGCAAGACCGGCAACCTTCTGCTCCAGTATATGGCTTTGGAGGAGGCGAAACGCCAAGGCGGGTTCGAGGCGATTCTCGTCGACCGCAAGGGGGACGCCTTGGAGGGTACCAGGTCGAACTTCTACGCCTTCCATGACGGGAAGCTTTTTACGGCTCCTGATGAAGAGGTGCTGGGAGGCGTGACCCGTTCACGGGTCCTGAAGGCCTGCAAAAAGCTCGGCATCGAGGTGGTGTTCCGCTCCCCCAAGGAGAGCGAGCTGGATGCAGGGTACTATGACGAGGCGTTCATCAGCGCTACCAGCATGGCCGCCATGCCGGTCACCCAGATCAACAAGGTCCATCTTCCCGGGAACCGAAAACGTACGCTTGCCATCTGCAAGATGGTCCGTGACTGGGAATTGACCGATAACTGAGCGAACAAAGGGCTTCCTTTCCGGGAGGCCCTTTCTGTTGCCTATACACAGTTTGGTTTTTGGTATAAGCTATCAACAGCAATCCAGAGGTTAATTCAACCTTATTTCTATAGAAGGAAAAATTTTAAATGAAATTTGAGGAACTCGCGCTTTCGAAACCGATTCTTGATGGCATTGCCGATCTCGGTTTCACCGATTGCACTGAAGTCCAGTCCAAGGTCCTGCCCATTTCCCTGGCGGGCAAGGATGTGATGGTGCAGTCGAAGACGGGCAGCGGAAAGACTGCCGTCTACCTGCTTACCATCCTGCAGGATTACGTGAAGGCCAAGGAGGAGGGGAAAAGTTCCCTTCCCAAGGCTTTGGTTGTCGCCCCGACTCGTGAGCTGGCTGTCCAGATCGAGGAGGACGCCAAGAACTTCGCCAAGCACATCGATGGCATCGTCATCGGTTGCTTCTACGGGGGCGTCGGATATGAGAAGCAGGAGGCTGTGCTGGACAAGGGGTGCGACCTGTTCGTCTGCACGCCGGGACGTATCCTGGATTTCCAGAAGTCCCACAAGATCGACTTCCGCCAGTTCGACATCTTTGTTGTCGACGAGGCCGACCGTCTGTTCGACATGGGATTCTATCCCGATATCCAGAAGATGTTCTGCCTGCTGCGAGACCAGAAGGAACGGCAGACCATGCTCTTCAGCGCCACGCTGGGCACCAAGGTGCAGAACCTTGCCTGGCAATACATGAACGAGCCGGAAGAGGTCGCCATCCATCCCGAGGAGGTCACCGTCAAGGCAATCACCCAGGAGCTGTACCATGTCGCGAAGAGCGACAAGTTCGGTCTGTTCCTCCAGGTCCTCACCAAGGAAAAGCCGGAAAGCTGTCTGATCTTCACCAATATGAAGAGCACCTGCATCGAGGTGGCCAAACGTCTGACCCTGAACGGGTTCCCTACCAGTTATCTGATGGGAGACATGCCGCAGAGCAAGCGGCTGCGCACGATCGACGACATGAAAGAGGGCAAGATCAAATACCTGGTCGCCACCGATGTCGCGGCCCGTGGCCTGCAGATCGATGACCTGGCGATGGTGGTGAACTACGATATCCCGGAGGATTTCGAGAGCTACGTCCATCGTATCGGACGTACCGCCCGTGCCGGCAAGAGTGGCAAGGCGATCACGTTCGCCGATGAGGAGTATGTCTATGGCCTTGAGGGAATCGAGGATTATATCAAGATGAAGATTCCCGTAATCTGGCCACAGGAGGGAGACCTTCCCGTGGTCGAAGACAAGACCAAGGACATGAAGTTCCGTGATCTCGTCTCTACCAAGGAATACGCCGGCCATAGCACGGACTGCGAGGAAGGATACCGCGGCCGTGGCAGAGGGGGTCGGTCTTCCAGCCGCCGTGGAGGAGACCGCTCTTCCTCCCGGAGGGGAGATAGACGCCGAAACGACGCTCCAAAGGGCGAGCGCAAGCCGAGACCTGCCGCTGGACGTCCGCGCAAGAGCTATGCCGAAATCCAGAATATGCCGCTTGAGCAGCGCCTGGCCTACTACAAGCAGGAATACCAGGAAGAGAGCCAGACGATGAACGCCGAGCAGAAGATCCAGCCGAAGCGCCTCCCGCAGAGGGGAGAGAAGCCAAAGCAGGCCAAGAAGCCGGTGGTCATGCCGAACGCGGAGCAACCGCTTCCGCCGAAGCAGAAAAAAGGATTCTTCGCCTGGCTGTTCGGCAGGAAAAAGAAACAAGAGGGTAAATGACCATGCTGGCAAAGCTCAGAATCTGCCTTGGGGCGGTCGTGCTCGCACCCCTGCTTGCCAGCAACGTCGTGCTGGTCTTCCTCCCCTATGCCATCCTCCGCCTTCTGGGAGGAAAGCGTGCGGCCGTCTGGTGGCGCGACCATTGGCTCAGATTCATGAGTGGCGCCTTCTTCGTGTGCCTCGGCATCTCCTACCACGTCATGGGAAGGGAGAACCTTCCTTCCGACGGGCGGATCTGCTATATCGCCAACCACCAGAGCCTGCTCGACCTGCCCGCCATTTTCTCCGCGGTCAGGCGTGAGCCGGGTGTCATCACCAAGGTGGAGATCAAGAAGGTCCCCATCATCAATTGGTGGTGCAAGGTGCTCGACTGTGTCTTTATCGACCGCAAGAGTGTCCGTTCCTCGATCAAGGCGATCCTTGACGGAGTGGCCAATGTGGAAAAGGGCATTCCCATGCTGGTTTTCCCCGAGGGAACACGGAGCAGGACCGGCAAGGTCGCCGAATTCAAGGCAGGGAGTTTCAATCTTGCCACGAGAAGCAAGGCGGTGATTGTCCCGATCGCCATCGAGGGTACCCGTACGTCGCTAGAGTCTCGCCGGAAGTGGCACACGCACGTCTACGTCTCGATTGGCAGGCCGGTCGACACCTCGTCGATGACTGACGAGCAACGAAAAGCAATCCATTCTCTCGTGCAGGACGAAGTCGTCGCCGAGCACGATAAGATCGAGAAACTCCATGGCTGAGTTGCTCGAGGTCCGTGGCCTCGGTTATTCCTACCAAAGCTACACGGGAAAACCTTCCCGTCAGGTGCTCGACCACCTCGGCCTCTCTATTCCCACGGGACGGAAAGTGCTGGTGCTCGGTCCTTTCGACGCTGGCAAGTCCACACTGGCCCGCATTCTTTCCGGCCTGACACCCAAGTACCTTGGGGGTCCGATTACGGGATCCTTGATGCTGGATGGAAAGGATCTCTTGGCATGTGAGCCCTGGGACTTGGTCGAGGAAGTCGGCTACGTCAGCCAGAATCCCCAGGAGCAGTTCATCGCCTCCACGGTGGAGGACGAGCTTGCTTTCCCTTTGGAATCGATGGGTGTTGAACGGCAGGAGATGCGCCAGCGCGTCGACCAGGCGCTGAAGCGTTGGGGTCTTGAGAAGTATCGCAAGGTGAGCGAGTCCCAGCTTTCTGGTGGCGAGCGCAAGCGGGTGCTTGTCGCCTTGGAAGAGATGCTGGACCCGAAGCTCTGGATTCTGGACGAGAGCTTTGATGATCTGGACCAGGACTGGAGGGAGCGGCTCGCCGACGCGATTCGGCGAAGCGGACATGCAGTACTGGTATTTGCTTCCCGGTATCTGTCCCAGTTTCCCGGGTTGTTTGATGATACGTATCTTCTGGAAGATGGCAGGTTGGTTCCCGCTGGAGAGGACCCTCGGGCCTCGTTCAGTGCCTTGTGCGGGGATGACGGGCTTGTGCCGCTCCGGCCGGTCAAGCCAGAGGGGAACATGCATGTGCTTGAGGCCCGCGATATCCGGATCGTCCATCGACGGGTCAGTGACGAGGAGCGCCGCGTCTTTCATCTCGAGGTTCCCGAGTTCCGTCTGGAGAGCGGCCAGATCATCACCCTGGTGGGGGAGAATGGCTCGGGCAAAAGCACCTTCGCCCGCGTCGCGTGCGGACTGGATCCGTTCGAGAAGGGGACGATGACGATTGATGGCAGAAGGCTGGACAGGAATGAGCTGAACTGCACGGTTGGGTACTTGTTCCAGAACCCGGACCTGCAGATTTTTTTGCCGACGGTCAGGGACGAGCTGTCCTGGTCGCTTGAACGTGACGCCTCGGTGGACCGCAAGGAGATTTCCGAACGGGTGGCGGAGGCCTGTTCCCTTTTCGGGTTGGATCCGGAGGATACGCCGACGACGATGAGCTATCCCCAGCGGAAGGCATTGCAGGGTGCTGTCTACTACCTGCTTGACCGACCTTTCTATATCCTTGACGAGCTGGACAATGCGCTTACCTACCGCAAGGCCCAGGAAATCACGCGCTTGCTGGGGGGCAAGGGCAGCGGTATCCTTGTCATTTCCCACGATTCCCAGTTCGCGCGGCTTGTGGGAACGGATGGGTACCGGATTGACGGGCAAAGGATGGTGAGGGCATGACAAGCGACACGTTCATCGCAGGCCGTGGCCCGCTCTACCGGATCGATCCCCGGGCCAAGGTGCTTTTCCTGGTTGCGATGACCATATGGTTCTTCCTGCCGGTCACCCTTGGTTCGTTGTGGGTGGTTGTCGGGATTCTGTTTGTGGTGATGGTGGGATCTGTCGGGGTGAAGTACAGCCGGCGAGTGCTTGCATCGATTTCCGCCATGTTGCTCTTCATGGTGCTTTTCATGCCCTTCTCGCAACGGACCGGGGAGGGCTGTCTGTCCATCAGGGGCTGGACTGTGGTCACTTGGGCGGGGCTGTGGCAGACGCTGTTGCTGATGGGGCGCTTCATGGGAATCACCTTCACCTGCACGTTGCTGTTCGCCACTACGAAGATGCACGATATCACCTTGGTCCTCCTATCCTGGCATCTGCCCTACAAGGTAGCCTTGGTGGTCACCCTTGCGTTCACCTACATTCCCTTCATCGGCGACAGTTTCAAGGAAATCCAGGAGAGCCACAAGCTCCGCCGTCCGAATGTCTGTAGCGGCAAGAGCCATCTGAAGGACATGCTCCCCACCTTGACCAGCGCGCTCGTTGTATCTCTTCGTTCCATTCCTTTCCTGGCCATGAGTCTTGAGCAACGGGGGTATGGCAGGCGGGGAAGAAGGACCCGGTACCATGATTTCTCCCAATACCGCCATGGTGTCCTGAGCTGTGTTCTGGTGGTGACCGGGGTGATTGTCCTGTTTCTCGTCTGCCGAATGTGAACCAATCGTGTATTGACACTTTTCCTTTAAGAGGTTACTGCAGACTGCAAGAGGGCTTGTATGATGGAAACGAAGAAAAAGAGTAGTGCTTTGCAAGTCGCCGTCATTGCTATCTTGACGGCTGTTGTCGTCGTCTTCACCATGGTGGTGAAAATTCCCACCGCGCGTGGCTATTTGAATCTAAGCGATGTGGCAATCCTCTTCATCGCCCTTACCTTCGGTCCTTGGACCGCGTTCCTGACCGCTGGTCTGGGCGCAGCTCTTGCCGACCTGCTTTCCGGCTATGCCCAGTGGGCTCCTGTTTCGTTTGTCTGCCATGGGTTTGAGGGCTTGTTCGTCGCCCTGATCATCCGTGGCGACACCTCGAGCTGGCTCCGCAAGATTTTCGCCTATCTTGCCGCTGTCGTGATGGTGGTGGGTGGGTATTTCCTGCTTTCCGGCCTGTTTATCGCAGGCTTTGGCGTCGCGGCCGCCGAGATTCCGGGCAACTTCGGGCAGGTGACCGTAGGATTCCTGCTCGGTCTTGCAGTCTCCTTGGCTGTCGCCAAGGCGTATCCTCCGGTTCGCTCGCTTTCCTGGTAAGGAGAATCCTGTACAGAACCGGTGCTTTTTGGTAGGATTCCATCCATTGGAGGAAATCGATGCCCCAAACCCACGATACCGTTCTTGTGCTGGACTTTGGCGCGCAATACAGCCAGTTGATCGCACGCCGTGTGCGAGATCTGGGTGTCTACAGCACCATCGTGCCTTTCACGACAAAGGCCGAGGCCATCAAGAGCGTCCATCCTGTCGGCCTGATCCTTTCTGGAGGACCTGCAAGCGTCGACGAGGAGGGCGCTCCCCATCCCGATCCCGAGATCTTCAAGCTGGGCATCCCCATCCTGGGCATCTGCTACGGTCTGCAGGTCATGACATGGACGCTGGGTGGCCACGTCGCAAGCGCGAGGAAGAAGGAGTATGGACTGGCTGGTCTGCACATTACTGACGCAGGAAGCCGCTTGCTTGCGGGTGTCAGCCAGGGTAGCCAGATCTGGATGAGCCACGGGGATTCTGTCGACAGGATGGCCGACGGGTTCCGCATCACCGCCGATACCCCGAATTGTCCCTACACGGTCATCGAGAACGACGAGCGGCATTTCTATGGTGTCCAGTTTCATCCGGAAGTGGTTCACACCAGGGAAGGGAACAGGATGCTGGAAAACTTCGTCATCGGCATCTGCCATGCCAAAAACGACTGGAACATGGGCAACTTCGTTGATGACGCGGTCGCCCAGATTCGTCAGCAGGTTGGCGGCAAGCAGGTGTTGCTCGGCCTTTCCGGGGGTGTCGATTCCTCGGTCTGCGCGGTCTTGATCCACAAGGCCATCGGCGACCAGCTGGTCTGCGTCTTCGTCAACAATGGTCTGCTCCGAAAGGGCGAGGCCGAACAGGTCCAAAAGGTTTTCCGGGACCACTATCAGATGCGGTTCGTCTATGCGGATGCGGAAAACGACTTCCTGACCGCCCTGAAAGGGGTCAGTGATCCTGAGACCAAGCGCCATATCATCGGCAAGGTGTTCGTCGACACCTTCTATAAGACTGCCCGCCAGTGTGGCGACATTTCGTTCCTTGCCCAAGGGACGCTCTACCCGGATGTGATTGAGAGCCGTTCTCCCAGTGGGGGGCCGTCATCCACCATCAAGAGCCACCATAATGTCGGAGGTCTCCCGAAGGACTTGAAGTGGCAGTTGCTGGAACCGCTGAAGGAGCTGTTCAAGGACGAGGTCCGCCAGCTTGGACGCGAGCTTGGCCTGCCGGAGGAGATGGTGGACCGCCATCCGTTCCCCGGTCCGGGTCTCGGTGTGCGCTGCATCGGCGAGATCACCAAGGAAAGGCTCGATACGCTCAGGGAGGTCGACGCGATCTTCATCGAGGAGATCCGCAAGGCCGGCCTGTACGGAAAGATCTGGCAGGCGCTTGCCGACCTGCTTCCCGTCAAGTCTGTAGGCGTGCAGGGGGATCACCGCACTTATCGCGAGGTCTGCACGCTGCGTGCCGTGACCAGCGAGGACGCCATGACGGCCGACTGGTTCCGTTTCCCGCCCGAGGTGCTTGCACGGTGCGCCAACCGCATCTGCAACGAGGTATCGGGAGTCAACCGTGTCCTGTATGACATCACTTCCAAACCGCCGGGGACGATTGAGTGGGAATAACTGACAAAACCCGCAAAGCCTTGAAAACACTGGGGTCTTAAAGCGGAAACGGGGCATTTGATAGCAAATTGATAGCAGATACCAAAACCGGATTTACTTTGTTCACTCCCGTATAACGGGTGGCTTGCGGGTAAATCCTCCATATCCTAAGAAAAAGGTCTTGCTGACTTTCACCAGTCGGCAAGACCTTTTTTGTTATTTGTCTTTTCTCTGTTTCTTCAATCCTTTTATCAGAGCATCGCTTAATTCCTTCGAGGGGACTTTGGCCCACCGCTGGGTGGTGTCGTACTTCGGGTAGTTGTAGCGCCAGCGGTCATAGTCCTCCTTGGTGATCTCCCCGGCCTCCAACTTCGCCGCCTGTTCCCGCCACGCAATCAAGATTTTG
>OMYY01000035.1 GCA_900315435.1 uncultured Spirochaetaceae bacterium | reverse complement strand
GGAGATCGCTATCTCCAGTTCTCTTTTTAGATCCTTTTCCTTTACCATGAAAAAACCCTCCAAGTTGGTTTTTGGTCCAACTTGAAGGGTTCACTACAAGATGGGGCTCCTTTTTTTCAAGAAACCTATTGACTCACGACATGGGAAAGGATATAAGTAACTAAGAATGATTCCTATTAAGAATACACGCGAGACGACGCAGAGAGACGTTGTGTATCAGGAAGTGCTGATGGCCAGCGACCATCCGGTGGCAGAGACCATCTATCAGCGCATCCATGCCAAGAATCCGAAGCTAAGTCGTTCAACGGTCTACAGAAATTTACACATCCTTGTCGAACAGGGAAAAATCCTGAGTATTTCGGTGCCGAAGGGTCCGGAACACTTTGACCGCACGGTGGTCGCCCATTATCATGTGCAGTGTGATATCTGTGGTGCAGTCAGCGACATCATGGTGGCTGGCCGGGACGGACAACGGATAGTGGATACTGGTGGATACACTTCGGTCACCCGCGAGGTTCTGTATCATGGAATCTGTCCGAATTGCAAATCAGCGCAAGAAGCGCAGAAATAGGAGAGTGTACATATGGAATTGAAAGGATCTAAGACGGAAAAAAATCTGATGGCGGCATTTGCCGGTGAGTCCCAGGCTCGCAACAAGTATACCTATTATGCAAGCAAGGCCCGTAAAGATGGATACGTGCAGATTGCCAACCTCTTCGAGGAAACCGCCAACAATGAGAAAGAGCATGCCAAGATCTGGTTCAAGCTGCTGAACGGTGGAGACCTGAGTGACACTGCCGCCAACCTTCAGGATGCCGCCAATGGCGAGAACTACGAGAATACGAATATGTATCCGACCTTTGCGAAGGAAGCCCGCGAGGAAGGTTTCACCAAGATCGCGACGCTGTTCGAACTGGTCGGTGCGATTGAGAAGACCCACGAGGAGCGCTATCTGGCTTTGCTGAAGAACGTCAAGGAAGGACTGGTCTTCTCCCGCGATGGCGAGCAGATCTGGAGATGTTCCAACTGCGGCCATATTGTGGTCGGCAAGAAGGCTCCGGCTGTCTGCCCGGTATGTGCCCATCCGCAGGCCTACTTCGAGCTGATTTCCAAGAACTACTAAGCTTCAGGAAGCTCCCATGCGTGACCGGATCCTTCGGGATCCGGTTTTTGCATCTGGCGCATGCGTAGGATCTAGGTCGCCGAGATATTGAGGAACCGTTCGGGATTGGTCACTGCGAAGTGTTTGATATCCCGATCGCTGAATGGGCTCTCCTCAAAAAGCTCCAGATAGGCGCTGTAGGACTCGATCTTCATCAGGTTGATCGACCAGTCGCTCCCAAAGAGAATCCGGTCCTTGATTGCCTCTTCCTCGTTTGCGAGCGACATGTGCAATTTCTGGTAGAAGAGGGGGCTGGTCCCGCTGTAGGAGAGGTCCCCATAGACGTTGGGGTACCGATGCATCAGCTCAAGCAACTCTTGGCTCCAGAGCGAGCTGAGTCCCTGTCCTGTCACCGCCCGTAGATTCTGGTTCTGGATCGCGTAGGCGGTGCCGAAGTGGGCGAAATCGATTTTCAATTCCGGGTAGTTGGCAAGCACCTGGGCCCATCCATGGGGCCGGCTCCATTTCCAAGCCGATTGGTAGGGGACAAGGCGGAACCCTTGGTCGTCGCAGTGGGTGATGATGGGAACCTTATGCCACTGGCAGTGGTCATAGATCATTTCGACCTTGCGCCGCTCTTGGCGCTCCTTTGGCCAAGGGTTGAATCCGAGCGGTGGGTAGACCTTCACGCCCACAAATCCCTTTTCCAGATAGCCAAGCAACCGCTCGACTTCTTTCTCGGTATGGACATGAGGCGTGATGCCGATGAAGGGGAGGATATCGAAGATCCACTCGTCTTGCCGGTTCCGTTTGTAGTTCCGCATCGCCTCCAGCATCTCATCGGCATAGCGGAAGATCCGATCCTCCACCGGGGCCTCGTAGTAGAGTTGATCCAGTTCCCTGGGGTCTTCGCTGAAGTCCATCAAGAGCGGACAAAGGACAACCCGGTCATAGCTTTTCCCACGCATCCAGAATGTTCCCTTCCGCCAGAAAGGCAGGGCCGGATACCGGGTGTCGGCGCTCCGATGGGTAAATGCTCCCTTCAGGTCGCGTTCCAGCAGGGCCAGTATCCGTTCCAAAGGGCCTGTCATGCATTGCAGCAGGTTTCCCAGACTGTGAGCCAGCGTGCCGCTCCTGAGGTTCCTTCCACCGAGAATGAAGCTGGGGGAAAGCATGCCGCTCTTCACGAAATCTCCCGCCTCGCTCTTGCCCGTCAGGAAGGGAACGAGGGAAGGGTGCTCGAGCGTCATCACATGCATGTGGATGTCGTAGAACCGGCGCATGGCCCATCGTACCAGGCCTTTGCCTGTGCCGGCAAGAGGAAAGCCACCCGCAGGGGTGGCCTTCCCGTCGTGAAAAGCTCTGGAAGCGGATTATTCCGTCTTCTTCGGGTTGTTCTGCTTCTGCTGCTGTTTCGCCCAACTGTCCTTTAACGTCACGGTGCGGTTGAAGACCAGATGGGCAGGTGTGCTGTCCTTGCAGTCGACGCAGTAGTAGCCGTTGCGGATGAACTGCAGGTAGTCTCCCACCTTGCTTCGTCGCACCTCCGGTTCGCCATAGGCGTGGGCGACTACCTTCAGGGAATCAGGATTCAGGTCGTCCATGTAGTCGCCGGTAGTGGAGCCGGGGTACTCGACCTTGAAGAGCTTGTCGTACTGGCGGACCTCGATATCGGCGGCGTCCTTGACGCTGACCCAGTGGCTGGTGCCCTTGACTTTGCGTCCATCGGCGGTGGCGCCACCCTTGCTCTCCGGGTCGTAGGTGCAGTGGACGCAGATGATGGCGCCATCCTTGTCTTTCTCGACACTGGTCGCTTTCACGTAATAGGCGTATTTCAGGCGCACCTCGTTGCCGATATACAGGCGGTGGTAGCCCTTGACCGGGTTCTCCATGAAGTCCTCGCGTTCGATATACAGCTCGCGGCTGAAGGGGATCTGGTGCTTCGCGCTGTCCGGATTCTCCGGGTTGTCGACCGACTCGAAGTACTCGGTCTTGTCTTCGGGATAGTTGTCGATGACGAGCTTGATCGGGTCAAGGACCACCATCAGCCGTTTGGCCCGCTTGTTCAGGTCCTCGCGGACACAGAACTCCATCAGCGAGTAGTCGACCATGCTCTCCACCTTTGCGACCCCGACACGGGCGACGAAGTCCTTCATCGACTCCGGGCTGTAGCCACGCCTGCGGATGCCGCTGATGGTCGGCATGCGTGGATCGTCCCAGCCATCGACAATCTTCAGGTTGACCAGGTTGAGCAGTCTGCGCTTGCTCATCAGCAGGTAGCTGACGTTCAGGCGGGCGAACTCGTGCTGGTGCGGGGTGGCCGCGATCCCGTCGATCGAAGTAGCCCAATCGTAGGCCGGCCGGTGGTCCTCGAACTCCAGCGTGCAGATTGAGTGGGTGATTCCCTCGATGGCATCGCTGATCGGGTGGGTGAAGTCGTACATCGGATAGACGCACCACTTCTTCCCGGTTCTCGGATGCTCGGCGAACTTGATGCGGTACAGGGCGGGGTCACGCAGGTTGATGTTGGGGGAGGCCATGTCGATCTTTGCGCGCAGGATGTACTTGCCTTCGGGATACTTGCCCTCGGTCATCTCCTTGAACAGGCGGAGGTTTTCCTCGATCGGGCGGTCACGGTCAGGGCTGTTCTTTCCTGGCTCGGTCAGCGTGCCGCGGTATTCCTTCACCTGTTCGGGACTCAGGCTGTCGACGTAGGCCTTGCCTTCCTTGATCAGGCGGACGGCGATCTCGTAGAGCTGGTCGTAATAGTCGCTGGCGTAGTAGACCTTGTCGCCCCAGTCGAATCCGAGCCATTTGATATCCTTCTGGATTGCGGAGATGTACTCGTTGTCCTCTTTGGCCGGGTTGGTGTCATCCAGTCTGAGGTGGCAGACGCCGTGGTATTTCTGGGCGATGCCGAAGTTGATGCAGATCGACTTGATGTGTCCGATATGCAGGTAGCCGTTCGGCTCAGGCGGGAAACGGGTGACGACCGTGTCGTTCGGGACGCGGCCGTTAGCCAGATCGTCTTCCACGATGTCCTCGAGGAAGTTGTTTGGTTTCCCGTACTTCTCCTCGATTTCCGCTTTCTTCTCTTCGATGCTTTTCTCAGCCATTGTGGGCCTTCCTTTGTCCTTCCAACGGGACCTAAAGATAGCGGAATGGTAGCACACTCTGGTGCTTTGGAAAATGGTTTCAGAGCTTGGTAACGGCCAAGGTGTCGACACTTGCCTCAAACGGGGTGTCTTCCGGATTGGACCAGTACCATCCGAAGCTGTAGCTCTTCGCGAGGCCGGGCAACGTTCCTTGGTCGACCTGTCGGAACTGGTTTCCGTCAAGGGAGTAGGAGACGGCAAACCGTGCCCCCATCCTGGAGAAGCCCATCCAGATATGGCTCTGGGATATCGGACAGGGAAGGAATGTGTCATGCCTGTAGCCCATCACCTGGTAGTGGAGACGGAAGCCCTCGGGGCTGGCGCCGGCGGCACAGAGGCTTTGCGGAGTCTGGAAGACGATGATGCCACCCTCGCAGGCGGAGGGAGCCAGGGAAAGGCGGGCGACAGCGCGGATATCCTCGTCCCAGGCGGCGATGATGGAGGGACAGTTCTCTGGGTATGTGGTGTGGGGGTCAACCCGCAAGGAGAGGCTTCTCCAGTCCTTTTTCCAGGACAACGGCTTGCCCAGCCAGAGCATCTGTTTCATCGTCAATTTCGGCATGGCTCTATTGTGGCGGAAAGAGTGGTCCGCGGCAAGCCTCCGACCGGTTTTCGTTGGACGTCAAAACGTGTATGCTTGCAACTATGAAATCTCCAAAAGAACAGGCGCTCGACCGGGTGGTGCTGCGACACCTCGCCGAGGGCGGCAAAGCTCGCGAGCTCGGCAAACTGCTTGTCTCGGATCCAGAAATCCAGGCATTGCAGGATTATGCGAACGAAGTCGCCATCAAGCGGCTCGGATACAATGACCATGGACCCGTCCACATGCGGCAAGTCGCCGTCAATGCGCTACACATGCTCGACCTGCTCCACCAGGCGGGAATCAAGACCAGTCTTGAGGAAGAGGATGGTGGTAGCTACGAGGACTCCGTCAGTGCCGTCCTCTTGGCCAGCTTTCTCCACGATCTCGGCATGACCATCAGCAGGAATGACCATGAGGTGACGGGAACCATCATCGCGCGCCCGATCATGCAGCGGTTGCTGGAAGCGCTCTACCCTGACAATCTGGCCGAGCGGACCGCTATCATCAGCGTCGCCACCGAGGGCATCTACGGCCATATGGCCACCCATCAGATCCACAGTCTCGAGGCAGGGCTGGTTCTGGTAGCTGACGGTTGCGACATGGAAAAGGGCCGCGCGCGGATTCCGATGATGCTGAACCACGGGGAGCAGGGTGAAGTGGGAGATATCCACAAGTACTCGGCGAACGCGATCGAGCATGTGGAAATCTCCCGCGGGGAGGAGCATCCGATCAAGATCGAGGTGACCATGTCCAGCGATGTGGGCTATTTCCAGGTCGAGGAGGTGCTCCTGCAGAAAATCGGGAAGAGCCCGGACAAGCGCTTCGTCGAAGTCTATGCCACCGTCATCGGCGGGGAAAGGAAACGATATCTATGATCGCGGCAATTGGCGAGGCACGGCGGATGGATGGTGGTTTTGGTGGACTGGCCTTGGCTGTGGCCGCCCAAGCGGTTGCCAGGGGTTCCAGTGCCGCCATGCTCGGTCCGGTAAGCCAGGACGAGGAAGGCAGGGCCATCCTCGAGTACATGGTGGACCACTGGGTCATGTTTGACCCGGACCTTGCCCAGAACCCGCTGCCGAGCGCCCAGGTTGCCATGTCCTTGACCAAGGAGGGGCTTGCCAATGCCCTGAAGGTCAACAGCGACATCAGGCTTGCCTACGTGGGTGGTGTCCCTTTGACGGGATCCACGGGCGGCGCCATTCTGGCAGCCCTGGATGCCTGCATACCGGAACCGATGGTGATGCTGGAGCCGGCGGAAACCACGGAAGACGAAGACCGTCTCCTCCAGGTGCTCTCGGGAGCCGACCTGGTCAAGCTGACCGAGAAGGAGCTCTCGCTCCTTTGTCCGGGAACCGGGGACGAAGCCGCCCTCGCCATGCTGGGCAAGAGGCTTGGGATCAGGGACATCTGGCTGAGGGGAAAAAGCCGCCAACTGTGGTGGGACCAGGCTGGCTGGACGGTGGAAAGTCCTGTTTCGGACAAGCCTGGGCTGGAGAGCGGGACAGTGGCGGCTTCGCTCCACGACGGCGGTTGCTTTGGACAAGATGGCCAGAAGCCGGATTACCACATGAGCATCGAGGCAGTGCGGAAGGCGCTGGAGGCGTGCTGTGAAGCGTAAGGTCGACCTGATGCGGCTTTTCACCCTTTTCGTCGTCGTCCTGATGGCGGTCCTTGTGGGGGCGTTGCTTGTCGGATGGACGCGCTCGATCGGGCGTAACCGGCAGCGAGAGCAGCTGAAGAAGACCTTGAAGACTATCGTCAAGGAAGACGGAGAGCGTGCGCTCTTCGATCTGGCGGATCTCCCGGTCAAGGAAATCCTCTATGGCGATGAAGGGCTGACGGTCCTCAGCGGAGACGACGAGTCGTGGCAGTACAGCTACGACGAGATGCGGAACATGCGCATCTACGAGAAGGTCGGTCCCAGCGTGGTCGCTATCTCCAGCAGCATGCCCCTTGCCGGGGGCAGCCACAAGGTGGAGCGTGGCAGTGGATTCATCCTTTCGGACAACGGTTACCTGATGACCAACGCCCATGTGGTCGAAGGTGCTGACGCCATCACGGTCAGCCTTTCCGACGAGAGCACCATTGCCGCGACGATTGTCGGTATCAGCTCGATTGACGACTTGGCGGTGCTGCGCATCGACACCAACGAGAAATTGACCGCAGTCAGTTTGGGCGAGAGCCAGGAACTGAAGGTCGGACAGAAGGTGCTTGCCATCGGCAATCCTTTCGGCTACGACCGGACCCTTTCGGTCGGGGTAGTCAGCGGTTTGGGGCGGTCGGTCAAGACCGAGACCGGCAAGGTGATCATGGATGCCATCCAGAGCGACACTGCGGTCAACCCAGGTTCCAGCGGAGGTCCGCTGATCAACGGGCAGGGAGAGGTGGTCGGCATCAACAGCTCGATCTTCTCCACCACCGGCACCAGCCAGGGCATCAGCTTCGCTATCCCGATCGATACAGCCATCTCCCTGCTTCCCGACCTGCTGAAGTACGGGACGGTGCGGCGTGGCTGGATCGATATCGTCCCGGTGCAGTTGACCAAGGCGATTGCCGCCTATGGGCACATGGACATCGACGAGGGAATCCTGGTCAGCCAGGTGGTTTCTGGCGGGAATGCGGAGATAGCCGGGCTGAAAGGGGGTACCGAGGCAGTCAAGTACGGGGACGAGGTCATCTATTTGGGCGGGGACGTGATCACCGAGATCGCCGGTACTCCCGTCAGACGTCTGAGCGACCTCTACATGGCCCTGCTCGGCACCCGCGAGGGAGATACCGTGCAGGTGACCGTGCACCGTGCCGGCCAGAACCGGAAGATGCCGGTCACTCTGGTCTTCCGGCAGAGCGATGACGTGAGCAACCTGGTTCATTGAGGGAATCCGATGGAAAAACATTTTGACGTACAGACCATGTGGGGCGGCGAGGTGGACAACGTCCACGGAGATGCCGCACTCGGCGGGCAGAAACAGTTCCACGTTGTCGCTCCTTACGAGCCGGCGGGCGACCAGCAGCAGGCAATCGACAAGATCGCCCATGCGATCAGGGAAGGAGACCGGGCTGTCACCTTGAAGGGCGTTACCGGCAGCGGCAAGACCTACACTATGGCGAAGGTGATCGAGCAGATTCAGCGGCCCACCTTGGTCCTGTCCCACAACAAGACGCTGAGCGCCCAGCTCTACCGGGAGTTCAAGACGTTTTTCCCCGATAACGCTGTCGAGTATTTCGTCTCGACCTATGATTATTACCAGCCCGAGGCCTATGTGCCTGGCAAGGACCTCTACATTGAGAAGGACGCCGACATCAACCAGGAGATCGACCGGATGCGCCTGTCGGCCTCTTTCAGCTTGATGGAGCGTCGCGACATCATCGTGGTCGCCACGGTAAGCTGCATCTACGGCTTGGTCAACCCGGTCTCGATCCGAGATATGGTCTATACCTTCAACGTCGGGCAACCTTTCAACCAGCGGGAGGTGCTCGGCCAGCTGGTGCGGATGCAGTACGAACGCAACGACGCGGTTCTCCAGCGTGGTTCCTTCCGGGTCCGTGGCGACAGCATCGAGATCTGTCCCTCCTACCTGGAGAACGCGATCCGCCTGTCGATTGACTGGGATGAGATCGAGTCCATCCAATGGTTCGATCCGCTGACCGGGGAACGGCAGGACAACGTCAGCTCGTTCACCCTCTATCCGGCCAAGCAGTTCGTCATGCCGGAAGAGCAGGTCAAGGCAGGTATCCGGCTGATCCGCAGCGAGATGGAGGACCAGTACAAGTATTTCCTCGACGCCGGCAAGCCATTGGAGGCCGAGCGCATTAAGACCCGGGTCGAGTATGACCTGGAAATGTTGCAGGAAGTGGGCTACTGCTCCGGCATCGAGAACTACTCCCGTCCGCTGGCGGGAAGGGCCGAAGGAGAGCGGCCGAGCGTGCTGCTTGACTATTTTCCTCCCGACTTCATCACCTTCATCGACGAGAGCCATGTGACATTGCCCCAGGTGGGGGCCATGTACGAGGGGGACCGTTCCCGCAAGCTCAACCTTGTCAACTACGGCTTCCGTCTTCCCTCGGCTCTGGACAACCGTCCTCTGAAGTTCAACGAGTTTGATGACATCGTCGGTCAAAGGATTTATGTTTCGGCAACGCCAGGACCGAAGGAGCTGGAGGATTCCACCGAGGTCGTAGAGCAGCTGATCCGCCCGACCGGACTGCTTGATCCGGAAATCACCGTCAAGCCGACCGAAGGGCAGATGGAGGACCTGTATGGCGAGATCCGCAAGGTGATCGGGAAAAACGAGCGTGTGCTGGTGACGACCCTCACCAAGAAGATGGCGGAGGACCTGGCGGACTATCTTGCAGGCCTTGGACTGAAGGTGGCCTATCTGCACAGCGAGGTGGAGACGGTCGAGCGTGTCGAAATCCTGAAGAAGCTGCGGCTGGGCGAGTTCCAGGTTCTGGTCGGCATCAACCTGCTGCGTGAGGGTCTCGATCTTCCCGAGGTGTCGCTGGTGGCGATCCTCGATGCCGACAAGATTGGTTTCCTCCGCTCGGCGACCAGCCTGGTGCAGACCATCGGGCGTGCCGCCCGCAACGCCGACGGCCACGTCATCATGTACGCCGACCATGTCAGCGATGCGATGAAGCAGGCGATCAGTGAGACTGAGCACCGCCGCCAGGTGCAGATGGCCTACAACCAGGAGCACCATATCACGCCGAAGACAATTGTCAAGGAAGTCCAGGACATCATCGAGCGCGAGAACAAGGACGAGCAGGAGAACTTCAAGCAGGACCTGAAGATTCAGAAGGCCGGCTACAACCTGCTGGAGAAGGGCGACCGCAAGAAATACATCAAGGCCCTGGAGAAGCAGATGTTGGAGTGCGCCAAGGATTTGAAGTACGAGGAGGCGGCGATGATCCGCGACGAGATCGAGCGGGTCACCAAGGGCGAGCTGAACGGCACCAAGATGGATGCCGGTTATCAGTTCCCCTTCGCCTAAAGCCAAAGTTCCCAGGGACCAGGGCTGACCACGGGGTGCTGGCTGTTCCTTCCTGGCCCGTCCACTGCCAGTTCCTGCCTATGGAGCACCCCCTCGTACAGGCTGTCCAGGGAGATGGCCCGGGGAGGGGCGGCAAGTCTTTCCTGCTCATGGTCCCATCCCAGCTCTCCGAGCAAAGCCCGGGAGAAATACCCGTGCCGGTGGCTTTCCCTGTCTTCTTTGCCGGTGTTTTCCCGGGTGGTGCAGACGAGGGCGAACCGCGAGTCCGGACAGGAGCCTAGCGAGAGTTCGCATTCCTTGTCGTTGGGGGAGGAGACCGAAGCGCTGGCGGGAAGCAGGTTCCCGCTGTAGCAGCTGTCGCTGACCACCAGCACGGGTTCCGGGCGACAGTCAAGAATCCGCCAAAGCTCATCCGGGGCGAGCAGGTTTTCTTGCTTCACCTTGCCATCATCCCCGAATTGTCTTCCCTCCGGGTCGCGAAGCACCCAACTGCCGTCCTTCGTCCCGTGGCCGCTGTAGATGATGATGGCCAGCTCCCCGTCGGGCATCATGGACAAGGCCTGTACGACATGCTCTTTGGTCGCCGTTTCCTCGACCAGCAATTGGGTGGTGCATGTCTTGTAGCGTTGCGAGAAGGCGGCGAGCAACTCTTTTGCGTCATTCAACGTTCCGCGGAGACGTTGCGCGTCAGTTCCCTCATAAGAAATGCCAATGGAAAGAATATGCACCATGCCGGGAAGCTCCGGTCCGGGAAGGGCGCAGGAGGCACAGAGCAATCCCATGAGGAACATCATCCGGATCATGGTAGTTCCACATGGACGCCGAAGGACGTGTGGAGGGTGGTGACGCCGCTGTGCCATTCCACGGACAACGGCAGAAGGAACGAGCAGCAGGGGATCGCTTTGATACCCGGAATCAGGGTCATTGCGTACAGCAGGCTCACCCCGTCACCCCTGGTCCAGAGGCGCATCGAGCTTCCCTCCACCAGCAGGCTCCAATGCTCCTCCTGCCAGCCGAACGCGAGTGCCACCCCCAGGCCATGGTGTTCCCTCAATGCGCGGAAATGGTCGACGTTTCCGGCAAGGGCCCAACGGGCGGGAATCGAGAAGCGTCCCACCAAGGATCCTGCCTTTCCCTGCAGGGCAAGCGCCGTAGTGAACACCGGTTGGCATCGTTTTCCAGACCGGGAAATGCCCGCGGTTGCGGTAATGCCATGGGCGTAGAGGGGTTGGCAGGCAAGCAGGAGCACCATCACCGTTCGCTTTCGCATGGACTCTCCTCAACGCGAAGGACCATGTAGGGTCCGCCTTCCCAACGCAGAGTGGTACCGCGGAGGGGGAGGTTGGGAGTGCGGCGGAGCACGAAGGTCCCGAGGGACTCGATGAGCAGCACCTTGCCGAAACAACGGCAGATCGGCTGGATGTCGAGGACTCTGGTGCGGCCCTTTTTGATTTTCGGAGCGAACGTGGCGTGGGGTCGTTTGAGGATGAGGAGGGCAAGTCTCTGAGACACTTCATCGACTTCCTTCTGCAGCAGGGAGAGGGGGATGTCGATCAGCCACCGCTGGGTGGCCCGCATCGTCCCCAGTTCCTCGGAAAGCAAGGCCGGCGATGGCTGCAGGCCCTTTCGCTTCCACTGCCCGAAGCCGTAGAGCAGGAGGTGGTTGTAGACAATCAGGGTGCCGTTGGCAAGGTGCCTCAACCGGGAAACCTGTCTCCATGAAAGACGGAATGTACAGATTTGTGTCGTGTCCATGAGCCTTATCGTGGAACTGGGGCTGGTGGTTGAAAATCGTACCATGGTATTACATGGTCTCCATCTTTCCTATCGGGTCGGCCTTCACGGATGTCTGGTGTGGAGAAGGGGCGATAGGACATGGTGTTTTCGCTTGTTTGTCCTGTTTTACTGTCTTTTTACTTGAACAAAATTTTTAAAATAGCAATAAAAATGTTATTTCAATGTAAAAAATTGCCATCATTCTGTTTTGTTTTTTTATCATGGAATTTCTTATATGGTAGATGGATAAATGATAGAGAGTACATTTTCGTTGACAGCTGGAACGTTCCATAATACCATTTTTTTACAACTAGGGATTGGATCCTTTTGCTCCTGGTCGTGGGGAGTGGAACCGATGTACGATGCCTTTTGTGGACATTTTGACCGATAAATGAGCGAAAGCAACAATCATTTCTTCGGATTCATGTTTATAAAAATAATATTGACGTTTGTTACAAACAATTTACAATGAGGCATAAGTGCTTTCCTCGGACAAAAGGAGTGGAATCGAATGGCTAGGCAACAAGCGTATGCTCTTCGGAAAAAGTGGAAATGGGTGAAGGGCCATCCGGCGATGTACCTGATGCTTTTGCCCGGCCTTTTCTTTGTCTTCGTCTACAAGTTCGGACCCCTGTACGGCCTGCTCATGGCTTTTGAGGATTACGACATCTTCGCAGGCAGCAACCCGATTGACGCTGTCGCCAAGAGCCCATGGGTCGGGCTGAAGTGGTTCAGGCAGCTCTTTAGCTCTTCGCAGTTCAAGACGGTCTTCCTCAACACGTTGGAAATCAACCTGATGAAGATCCTCTTCCTGTTCTGGATTCCGATCCTTGCCGCCATCATGATCAACGAGATCCATAACGGCATCTGGAAGAAGACGGTCTCCACCGCAATCTACGTTCCCTACTTCTTTTCCTGGGTCGTCATCTATGGTGTCTTCTATTCGATCTTGGGTTCCTACGGGCTGGTGAACCAGTGGCTTTCCTCGCTTGGCCTCAAGAGAATCATGTTCTTCTCCGACCCGCAGGTGTTCCGCGGGGTACTGGTTTTCACCGAGGGGTGGAAGGAAATCGGCTACAACACCATCATCTACCTGGCCGCCATGACCTCTATCGACCCGACCCTCTACGAGGCTGCCCGTATCGATGGTGCTTCGAAGGTAAGCCAGATCTGGCATGTGACGTTGCCTGGCCTGCTGCCGACAATCGTGCTGATGCTGATCCTGAAGGTCGGTTATATCCTCGACACCGGCTTCGAGCAGGTTTTGATTTTCTACAACCCGGCTGTCTATGACGTCGCTGATATCATCCAGACCTATGTCTACCGCATCGGTCTTGGTCAGGCGAACTTCTCGTTGGCTACCGCGCTCGGCCTGTTCAATTCCGTCGTCGCCTTCATCCTGATTGTCGGCGCCAACACGGCAAGCAAGAAGTTGCTCGGCCGCAGTATCTGGTAAGGGGGGATGGACATGAGACACCAAGTGAAACATCTGAAGCCTGCTTCGTTTTCCGAGCGAGTGTTTGGGATCCTCTCGTACGTGCTGATGACCGCTTTCGCGCTCATCTGCATCCTGCCATGCCTGAACATCTTCTCGACCGGCATCAGCAACGGCACCTTGGTCACCACGGGAGAGATTGCCTTCTGGCCCCGCCAGATCCAGTGGGACACCATGGGGTACATCGTCAAGAAGACCGCCTTTTTCAATGCCTTGAAGAACAGTCTGGTCGTCACCATCATCGGCACTTTGGTCAGCATGTTCACCACCATCACGACCGCCTATCCGCTTGCGCAGACCCACATGCCAGGACGCAAGTTCATCATCATGCTCTATGTCTTCAGCATGGTCTTCTTTGGGGGTATCGTTCCTGCCTACATGGTGGTCAACTCCCTTGGAATCCTGGACACGTACGCGGCTCTGATCCTGCCGTTCGCCATCGTCCACTTCAACATGTTCGTCATGAAGAGCTACTTCGAGGGGCTGCCCGAGAGTGTATCCGAGGCGGCGACCATCGACGGGGCGACCGACACGCAGACTCTTTGCCAGATTGTGCTGCCGATGTCCAAGTCGGTCCTGGCGACCGTCGGCCTGTTGTACGCGGTCAACTACTGGAACAATTACTTCCATGCGATGATGTACACGAAGAGCGCATCGATGCGTACGCTTCAGGTCTACTTGTACGACCTGATCCAGAATGGGCAGTCGGTGCTGGAGAACCTTGCTGGAGCCGCTTTGGGCTCGGCCCAGGGCAACTACGAGGCCAACATCACCACGCAGGGTGTCACTGCCGCCGCGGTCACGCTCTCGATCATCCCGATTGTGGCGCTCTACCCGTTCGTCCAGCGCTACGTGGTGCAAGGCATCACCTTGGGATCTGTCAAAGGTTAACACACGATATGTGTTGAGGAATAGAAAAAGGAGGAGGGTTTTACATGAAAAGACATTTTCTGATTCCTGTGGTACTTTTGAGCGCGCTGGCTGTGTTTGCTCAAGGATCGTCGGAAGGTTCGGCGAAAGCGCCGGAAAAGAAGGGCGGGGCAAGCGAGTTGCTCGGACCAGGCAATGTCACGCTGAAACGGCTTGGCTACAATACCGGTTTCGACGTGAACACCGACTACATGGTCCCGGTCATGGAGAAATCGACCGGATACAAGGTGGAGTTCTCCATGCTTCCTGCTCAGAATCCTGACCAGAAGCTGTTGATGGACGTCGCCTCCGGAGCGGACTATGACATCGTCAACCTGTCGTTGAACCAGTTCCGCACGTTGCTTTCCAAAAATGCCCTGTTGCCGCTGAACGATCTGTTGGACAAGTATGGCCAGGATATCCTCAAAGGCAACTCCCAGGAAACCTGGGATACCTTGTCCGATGGCAAGGGAACCATTTACGGCGTTCCGTACATGTATCCGTATGACACCGAAATCTCGAAGTTCATCATCGTCCGCATGGACCTGCTCCGCCAGGCCGGCATCGACAAGGTACCGACCACGATCGACGAGTTGTATGCCACGATGAGCAAGCTCAAGAGCTATTATGGCGACAAGTACATCCTGCTCTGCGGACCGTACAACGCCGCGTCGGAGGGTATCGTCAACCTGAACTTCCCGATGAACATCGCCTGCGCCTTCGGCATCTACAATGACTGGATGGTCGATGACAACGGCAAGGTCATCTACCTGACCGAGCATCCGAAGTTCAAGGAGATGGTCGAGTTCCTGACCAAATGCTCCAAGGAGGGGCTCTTCGACAGTGATTGGGCCGCCAACACCACCACGAGTGTCTCCGAGAAGTTCGCTTCCGGTAAGGCGATCATGGCATGCGCCGACCGTTCTCTCGCCCAGAACGCCATTCCTGCCCTGAAGAAGACCTATAGTCTGTCCGACGACGACTTCGGCTTTGTCTCCGCTTTGTTCGGCGCTGACGGTACCTGCAAGTACATGAAGACGACGGCAATCAACCACGTGTCCGCGGTTCTGCGTGGCAGCAAACATCCGGCTGACGCGGTCAACTGGATGAACCTGAAGGTCAAGGACCAGCTGTTCATCAATATCGGTGTCGAGGGGACGCATTTTAAGTGGGATCCGAACGACCATTCGATCATCCCCATCAACCCGATCTTCGCTGACGAGAGAGGTGACTCCTATTACTACATCGATGCCACCGATGCCGAGGCATACAAATGGCAGTGGCCGAGCCGCATCCGCAAGTCCGCCGCCCAGTGGCTGGCTTTCAACGCGGTCACCATCGACTTCAGCAAGAAGCATCCGGAAGTCTTCGTGCCAGCCTACTTCTCGTTCATGCCGGCTTCCCCGAACTACGCGAAGTACGAGACCACGCTGAGCAACAATGTCAACGATTTCATCTTCCAGATCATGGCTGGAACCCGCACCATCAACGACCTGTCGTCTTTCCAGAAAGACTGGACGGCCGCCGGTGGTGAGCAGGTGAGGGCAGAGTTGCAGTCCTACCTGGATTCGAAGAAATAATGGTGGGTTTCCCGCACCGATCCTCTCCCTCGGCCGAGGGAGGGAATTGGTGTGGAGCCATCTTTGCTCCCAAAAATCTTTCTTCATTTTTTTGATGCATGTGCCTCGAATCGAAAAGGGAATTTTCTTGTTGACGTTTGGAACGTTCCATAATACTATTTATTGAAACCTCATCGTTATTGCTTTCCAAGTAACGGTATTGTCGAACCAACATTCGGATGGATGCATTTGAGGATCGGTTTGTTTCATGGAAAAGAGGAAAAGAGAATCCTGCCCACGAGTCGTACGAAAGAATCTTTCTTTCTCGTGAAGAAGAGGGAAATTTTTTTGTTGGCAATTTGGAACGTTCCAACATAAATAGGAGGGAACCTTATGAAAAAACTAGTTGCTCTCATGGCTGTGGTACTTGCCACCACTATGGCGTTCGGAAACGGTAAGGGCGAAGAACCGACCGTGGTATCTGCCCAGGCCCAAACTCCTGCAGTCATACTTCCTGCGGATGCTGCAGACCATGCTTGGGTGTTTGCAAAAAATCCTGCAAGCGTGAAGGGTACCGTTCGCTTTTGGATTCCGTTCAAAGGTCCTGCTGGCATGAATGCGATGATTGCCGAATTCAACAAATATTATCCCAATGTAACGGTCGAGCTAACTCCTTTTAACAACAACACGGACGGAAATCTCGGAGTCAACACCGCTCTGATGGCTGGAGACATTGATGTCCTGGCGTCGTTTGGGCTGAATGCCACCTACAATCGATGGGTCAATAACATGTTTATTCCTCTTGATGACCTGATGCGGAAAGAGGGAATCGACCTGGTCGAGAATTGGGGTACCGACAAATACAGGTACAAGGATACGACCTATTCTTTCCCCTGTGGAGGTCTATCCTATTATATCGTTATCAATAAGAAGGCTTGGGATGAGGCTGGTCTTGGAGCCATTCCCACCGAGTGGACTTGGGACGAATATCTCGACGTTTGCCGGAAGATGACCAAAAAGGATGCCAGTGGCAATACTACTGTTTATGGCGGGACGGACTACCATTCAATCAACTACTGGAGTTTCGTCGGCGCCCAAGTCTATGGGCGGAACCCCTACTACGGTGATGATGGTCTCTCCCGTTTTGGTGACCCAATCATGAAGAAGGGGATGGAAATCCGTTACCAGGCAGACAATGTCGAAAAAATTTGGTTCCCGTTGTCAAAGTATCGATCCGACAACATCCAGACCCAGATGGTCTATATGGCTGGCCAGAGTGCCTCTGCAATCACTCCAAACATGATTCGTTTTATTCGTGACAAGGAGAACTATCCGATTGACTGGGTGAATTATTTTGCTCCTTGGCCTGTGATGGAGAAGGGGCAGACCAACTATATGGCAGGGGTCTCCCCATACTCCCATGTTGGCATAAGTGTGAACTCCAGCAAGAAAGACTGGGAGGCAATCTGGGCTTTCACCAAATTCTATGCCACCTACGGTTCCCGCTATCTGATTGTCGCAGGTCATCAATCCACCTGGAAGTACACTGATACCTCCGACTTGGTCGATTTGGTCTTCGGAAGCGAGGAGAATGCGAAGCAACTGATTGATGTCGATTCATTTCAGAGAGTCGTTGTCAATTATAAGAACCCTGCTTTCTACGAAGATATCATTACCGCTTACCCTGACGTGAATAAGGCCGCTACCACTTATACCATGGATATAGCCCATGACCAGTGCTCGATTGATGAGGGTATGGCGCGCATGCAGGCTGATGCCGATGCGGCAATCAAGCTTGAGCTTTCCAAGAAAAGCAAGTGAGTCGTAAAGAGGTGTTTGCATGACTAGGAAGGAAACAGTGCATGAGAATTTAGCCGGCTATCTGTTCATAGCGCCGACAATTGCCGTATTCGCGGTATTCTTCTTGTTTCCGATTGGCAGTTCCATCCTCTTGGCTTTCTCGGATTGGAACTTCCTGAGCGGAGTACAAGGCCTTACGTTCGCGGGGCTGGAGAATTTCCGTGAACTCGCTCACGATAGGCATTTCATCTATGCCTTGAAGAATACGTTCGTCTACGTTGTGGGAATTGTGCCCGAGTCGATTCTCTTCGCACTGTTTCTGGCTTATGCATTAAACTCACGGGTGTACGCGAAGAATGTGCTCCGCTTCATCTTCTTCATCCCGTACATCTCGAGCCAAGTTGCGCTCGCGGCGGTGTTCAAGTTCATGTTCAGGGATGACGGTATTTGCAACTATTTGCTGGTAGAGGTACTTCATCTGTTGAAAACTGGTCCGGCTTGGATGGACAGCACCGCATTAAACAAGATTCCGATTTGTCTTCTTTCCATTTGGACGACTATCGGTTACGAGCTGATAATTTATATGGCGGCTCTGCAGAACGTCCCCAAATCGTTGTACGAGGAGGCTGACTTGGAGGGTGCAAATGGCTGGAAGAAGTTTTGGGACATCACCTTCCCAATGATTACTCCGACGACCTTCTACCTGCTTGTTGTCCGTGTCATTGCTGTTTTCAAAATTTTCTCATCGGTCAATATCATGACAATCGGCACGTATAACGAGTCGAACACATCAATGGTGAATGAGATCTATCAAAGCTCTTTTGTCCGGTATCGGTTTGGATATGCGAGCGCAAAGGCTCTTGTGCTTCTCGCTCTGATTCTCTTGGCGACGGTAATTAATTTTACCCTTGAGAAAAGATGGGTCAACTACGATTGAGAGGTGATGATGATGGCACAAAAGAAATTTGCACCCAAGCTGGTTGCCAAGACAATGATCCTTGCTTTTGTCGCACTGCTTTTCCTGTTCCCGCTGTTGTGGATGATTTCCTCATCCTTAAAAGGTACTCGTGACGTTTTCAGCTCTCCTTTCCGATGGATTGTCCCACCCCTTCGTTGGTCGAACTATCGGATGGTCTGGAATTCCGAGGAACTGCCGTTACCGCATGTCTTTCTGAATTCAATCATCGTCGCTGTTGTTGCTTCGACTGTCAAACTGTTCTTTGCTTCGCTGGCAGCCTATGCCTTCGCACGTATCGAGTTTTGTGGAAAGAGAATCTTTTTCATCCTGATTCTGAGTTCGCTAATGATTCCGACACAGGTGACCATCATTCCACGCTTCATGATGTTCAAGACCATGGGGCTCTACAATACGCTCTGGGCACTGATCCTTCCCGAACTGTTTGGTGCGACTGCAATCTTCTTCCTTCGACAAGCTTACCTTGCTCTGCCAAGGGACTTGGTCGATGCAGCGAAGGTGGATGGCGCAGGACATTGGACCATCTGGCTTCGGATCATGCTTCCGTTAACAGTCCCATCTCTTGTTTCCATGGGCATCCTGTCCTTTATCGGCAGTTGGAATGATTATCTGAGTCCTCTGATATTCCTTGTCAAACCGAAGAAATATGTGATTAGCCAGGCCATCCGCTGGTGGATGCTGGACGAGGCGCAGAGATACGAACTGACGATGGCGACAGCGACAAGTGCGATTATTCCCATCTTGATTATTTTCCTTTTTTCCCAACGATATTTTGTCGAAGGAATTGCAAGGAGCGGCATCAAAGAGTAGTTTTTCCCTGAAGCTGTGTTTTTCCCAAAGGAAATGACAGCGTATATGTATGTGAGAGGGTATGGAAGATGAAGCACATAGCAATGTCGGCAACGGTTCCTGTTGTCGGGGAGTATGATGTTGTCGTTGCCGGTGGTGGCCCTGCCGGGTGCATGGCAGCCATCGCAGCGGCCCGTCATGGAGCCAAGGTTGCCTTGGTGGAACGGTACGGGTTCTTTGGCGGCATGGCCACTGCGGCCTACGTGTTGCCTCTCTCCGTATTCAGCTATAACGGGCAGCCCACCACGGGAGGTATCCCGTGGGAGTTCGTCCAGCGGTTGGAGCGCATGGGTGGCGCCTGCATCGAGCAGCCTCTGCATAATGTTGCCTTCGATCCGGAACGCTACAAGCTCTGCATGCAACGTATGGTCCGGGAAGAAGGAATCGCCCTGTACATGAACTCCTATGTTACCCAGGTGGTGAGCGAGGAGCGTACCATCAAGGCGGTAGTCTTTGCCAACAAGAACGGCCTCGAGGCTGTGGGGGGAACGTGCTTTATCGACGCCACTGGGGACGCCGATATCGCAGCCGCGGTGGGAGTGCCGATGCAGGAGTGGACGAAGCGCTATCCGCTCCAGCCAGCTTCCTACTGTTTCATGCTCAATGGGGTCGACACCAAGTCCCACCTGGTGAAAAAGGCGATGCACCATCACCTGCAGGGGGTGAACTGCCACTGCCTTCCTGTGCGCGAGAGGTTGTTGGAGCTTTCCAGGACGATGAAGCTGCCCCTCTTCGGCGGTCCATGGTTCTGCACCACGACCCACGAGGGTTCGGTGATGGTCAACATGACCCGTGCAGAGGTGGACGAGTGCGATAATCGTGCCTTCACCGATGCCCAGGATAGGATGCGCGAGGAGATTTTCTTGTTCGCCGACCTGCTGAGGAAACAGTTCAAGGAATTCCGCCACAGCTATGTCGCCGCCACCGCGGTCCAGGCAGGCCATCGACAAAGCAGGAATATCGTCGGACTCCACACGATAACCGGCGAGGAATACCTGGCGGGCGTCAAGTATCCGGACAGTGTTTCGCGCTGTGCCCATCCGGTTGATATCCACACGACTGATGGTGCGCGGCAGTCCTGTACCTTCATCAAGCAGGCGGCCTATGTGCCCTATCGGGCCTTGGTTCCGGCAGATTTCCCGAACCTGCTGGTGGCGGGACGGACGGTCTCGGCAGACCGGACTGCCTTCGCGTCCCTGCGGGTGCAGTCCAGTTGCATGGGGATGGGTCAGGCCGTCGGAGTCGCCGCCGCCCAAAGTCTGGACGAAAAGCAGCCGGTCCAGAAGATCGATACCGGCCGTCTTGTGAAAGAACTCAAGCGGATGGGAGCAGTACTCGACTAAGGAGCGAACAGGATGGCGAAGACAATTATTGATGTCGCGCATGAGGCGAATGTTTCCAAGAGTACCGTTTCCCTCGTGCTGAACAACAGTCCTCATATCAGCGAGTCGAAGCGCAAGGCGGTACTCGATGCGATGGAACGGATCGGCTATGTTCCGAACACCACCGCCCGTGGCTTGATCAAGAGCCGGACCTACAATCTCGGCGTGATCGAGTGTACCGTCATTCCCCATATCTCGACCTATGATTTTGGTCATGAGGCCAACACCTTCGCACGCGATGCCACGGACGGCATCCTTGCAGGATTGGTCGACACGAACTACGGTTTGCTTTCCGCCTACTGGTCGCCGAGCGAGGAAAAGCCGTGGATTCTACGCCGAAGGTGTGTCGATGGCGTCTTTCTCATCGGCACTGCCCAGATGGACTCGCTCATCAGTGCCGCCGGGCGGCTGGGGTTGCCTGTCGTGGTGGTCGGACAGCAAATGGAACAAGAAAACAACGTCTTCACCGACTATGGGGCCGGTTCCGTGCTTGGTCTGAGATATCTTCTCGGCAAGGGACACAAGCGGATTCTCTGCCTCAATTCCCCGGCCGGATACGGCACGGCGGAAATCCGTAAGAAGGCGGTCGCCGAGTTCTGCGAACACCAGGGACTTCTCGAGGGAACGGTCACGTTGGTGTCTCCACAAAGCAACTCGGGCGAGGGGGGACGCGCCGCGGTAAAGTCCGTCTGGGATTCCAACGGACCCTTCGACGCGGTGATGGCCAACGATATCATGGGTCTGGGTGCGCTGCGCTTCTTCTATGAGCGGCACATCTCCGTGCCTGACGACGTTTCGGTGCTTTCCTTTGACGATTCCTTCCTCTGCAGCTATGCTTCGCCGGCGTTGACGGCCGTGAACCTGAATCGTGAGCTTTCCGGAAGATTGGCGGCCGACATGATGCTGCGCATGGTCTCTGAGAAGAAGAGCCACGGGGAGAAAACGGTAATCAGCGTCCCCATTGGGATTGTTCCCAGGGAGAGCGTGAAGGACCGGAGGACAGTCAGATGAACACATTCCATGCAGAAGGACAGAAAGGCACTTGGTCGCTTGTCCCGCTGTTCGGGTTGCAACCCAACCAGAGGGGGACATCCATTCAGAGCGTCGCCCTCTATGGAGGCATCCTCTATGCCTTCTATCACGATTCGATCGTACAGCGGTACCGCAATGGAGAACTAGTTTCCGAGGACGTCGTGCGTGGCGACCTCTATCACGCCAATGACACGGAACTTGATGGATCATATTTCATCCAAGTGGATACCGGGCGGGAATCGCCGTCCTTGTGCCGTTTCGACCGGTCATCGAATTCGGTCACGCAACGCTGGCTCTTGCATACTCCCGGGTTCCGGACTGCCAGTTGTGCTTGGAGCAAGGAGGGAACCTTGTTGCTCGTCCTGGTTCAGGCGATTGCTTTGGACCAACGTACGGAAATGACTGTCGCTCGATTCGATTTCGAAAAAGGCGAGGTCAAGCCGCTCTTCACCTTGCCGCAACACCACAGGTTCGTGCAGGGATGCGCCGTCCGCGGGGATGACCTCTTCATCACCTCCAATGATGGCGGGGATTCGGCGACCACCCGCTTCATCGACTACGACTTGCACTCCGGGAAAGTGGTGGACGACGTCTGCTTCTCCGGATTTGGGGAGTCCGAGGGGCTGTACCGGGGTGAGGGAAATCAACTGATCACCGGCTTGAACCTCCGTCACGGCCGTAGCGCCGTTTATCGGCTGGTGGCGCCGGAGGAGGCGGTATGAAGACTCCTTCTCTTTTCATCTTCGATTGCGGCGGAGTCCTGTTTTCAGAGAAGGTCTGGGAGGAGTTCTTTGCCTCGCTTGGGCATGATGGGGTGCGAAGCATCCGCTCTTTCGGACCGCGCTCGAACGAGGCCGTCGAAGCCTTTTCCCGTGGTGCCATCACCGAAAAGGCATTCTGGGACGAAATCTCCATCGAGTTTGGCAGTCCGATTCCTTGGAGGGATGGACTTGTCGGCCGTTTTTACAAGACTGCCTACATCCCCGGCGTCTCCGAGGTGATCCGCGACCTGCGGGGTGCGGGAAAGCGCGTGGTCGCAGGCAGCAACCTGATTCCCAGTTTCCTGGAGGTCAACCGCGCCAACCATCGCTACGACGTCTTTGACAAAGCCTATATCTCCTGCGAAATGCACCTTGCCAAGCCGGATGCCGCTTTCTATCAGGAGATACTTCGAAAGGAGGGATATCCTCCGGAAGAGGCTTTTTTCACCGATGATTTGGAAAAGAACGTCGAGGCTGCCCGTGCGGTGGGACTCGAAGCTTTCCGCTTTACTGACACTGACGCCCTACGGAAGCGGCTAGACGCTCTGGGGGTTTGGGAGGATTGCAGATGATGGATCTTACTGATTACGAGCCGCTCAGACATGTGCTGTTCGCGGATGATTTCGACACGGGCTACAATGGCTGGATTGCATTGAATCCGAATTTCAGGCAGGACGCTTTTGCCTACTATCCGCAGATGAAGGGATGGACGGAGTGGGGGCCTCCGATGCTTTCTTCGTCGACCTACACGTATGCCGGCACCCATGGTTCGTTACATGGCACCTATTCGATGAAGGTGGCAAGCCGCCCGATCGCCGCTCCGGCGCAGGAGCGTCCGGTAGCTGGCTCCATGGGTATGGCGATCAAGCGCATCACCCATCGCCACGAGGGTCTTTTAAAGTGCGAGATGTGGTATGCCATCACCGCCGAGCAGGACCGTCCCGGTATCGGCGAAAACGCAATCCGCGCCTTCGGATTCTTCTGGGACAGCCAGAACGAGACCAACCGCACCTACTACGGTGCCCGGTACATCAACTGCGCCAACGGGAAGATGCGGCAGCACTGGCAGATTTTCCGCGCCGACCCGGCAAGTACCAAGCCATGGGGGTACGAGGGGGTGAGTGCGCCGGGCGACAAGGACGAGCAGGTGACCTTGCTCCGCGGTGTCGATACCCAGTGGTTGGGCAATCGTGACGAGCAGGGGGGCAGTGATGGCTACTGGGATGTGCCGGACAGCACCCAGAAGATGTGCTACAACGAGACGCCGGACAAGATCAACTGGCAGTATTTCGCTCTGACTGTCGACATGCGCAAGAAGGAGTACGTCGAGCTTTGCTCGATGAACAGGAGGTGGGACCTCAGGGGTATTGCGGCGACGACAAATCCCCGGTTCCCGAGGATCGACAACTTGCTGAACCCTGTGGTCTTTATTGAGAGTGACACCAACCGACGTGTCTTTCTTTCCGTTGATTCTATGGTCAATTCTATGGATTGGGAGGATTAAGCGATGAGGCAATTCTATACGGTAGTGCTTGATCGGATGAAGGAATTCGGGGGGACGCTTGCCTCTGAACCCTACGAGTGCGGTTGGGCAAGCGAGGCCCAGGTCTGGGTAAAGCTCCAGAAGATCGGGCCGGACCAGGCGCTCCATGGAAAGGTGCAGATGTCGGTCGACGGCATCGCCTGGGCCGACGAGGGGACCGAGTTTCCTTTGATGAAGGAGCCAGGGGATTTCTTTGTCCGTGTGCGCGAGTTCGGCGGATGGTTGCGTTTGGTATTGACGACCGAGAAGGCGTCGCCGGTGGAGGTGACCACCGCGATTGCGCTGAAGGAATGATTGCCGGCGCATGTTTGTTCCGGCTTGTCAGAGGAGGTTGTATTTCCATGATGCTTTCGCAAAAGACAGTTGCTTCCTTGAAGGGGATCATCGCGTCGGTTCCGAGCTATGACCGCTCACGTCTTGCCTTGCGCCAGGTCCATATCGGGCTTGGACACTTCCACAGGGCCCATTACCTTACCTATCTCGATACCCTGCTGAATCAAGGGGATGTGAAGGATTGGGGCGTCTTCGAGGTGGACATTCCCCCCGCCCGCGAGGAGTTCATCGCCAACTTGCAGAAACAGGATTACCTGTATTCGGTTCTTTCCTGGGACAGCGACGGTAGCTCGAGCATCCGGGTCAACGGCCCGATCATCGGTTATGCCAATGCCTCATGGGAGCCTCAGACCGTGCTGGACAAGCTCTCCGATCCTTCGGTGCGGCTGATTACCCTCACCATCACCGAGAAGGGCTACTGCTATCTTGACGACACCCATTCCCTGGACTGGGACAATCCGGACGTCCGGAGCGACGTGGAGGACAAGAATCCTTTCCCGCGTACCGCAGTCGGTTACCTTTCCAAAGCATTGGCCAGGAGAGCGGCCATCGGCGCTCCTGTGACCATCATGAGCTGCGACAACATCCCGACGAACGGAAAGGTGCTTTGGAGCTGTGTCCGTCAGTTCTGCGAGAAGAAGTACCCTCAGATCCTTCCTTGGGTCGAGAAGCATGTCGCCTTCCCCTGTACGATGGTCGACCGGATTACTCCGGGAACCACCGAGGAGGATAAGCTGACAATCGAGAAGAAGGGTGGCTACCGCGACGAGTGCCCGGTACACTGCGAGGAATTCCTGCAGTGGGTCATCGAGGGCAAGCGGACTACCGAGATTCCCGATTATGGCAAGGCGGGTGCGATGGTGGTAGAGGATGTGGAGCCGTATGAGCTGATGAAAATCAGACTGCTCAACGGCAGCCATTCCGCCCTTTCCTATCCGGCCTATCTGATGGGGATCCGCGACGTGGACGAGGCGGCTACCAACCCTTTGATCCACCGTTTCATCCGTGACGTCTATATGGAGGAGATTACCCAGACCTTGCCCCCGGTTCCCGGCATCGATCTGGTCTCCTACAAGGACAAGCTCCTCTCCCGTTTCTCCAACAAGTATATCGCCGACAAGATCCTGCGCTTGGCCAGCGATGGCTCGAAGAAGATCTCCAACGCGATCATCAAGCCGTTGGAAGAGGCGGTCCTCTCCGGCAGGAAGCACGATGCCATGGTGTTTGCCTTGGCTGGATGGGCCCGTTTCTGCCAAGGCAAGGACGAGGAGGGAAACGCGCTTCCGATTGATGACCCGAAACGTGATGAGCTGACCGCCACCTGCCATGACGCGAAGGCTTTCCTGTCCGGAGCCGGAGTCTCCCGTTTGAACGGAGAGCAGATGAAAACGCTCTGCGCCGATTTTGACCGAGATCTCGCATCGATCGAGCAGAAGGGGATAGCGGGCGCTCTGCGTTCTTTCCTCCAACAAGCGTAAGGAATTCTCATCCAGCACCCCTGCGTGTGTTCACGCGGGGTGCTTCTCGCTTGCCTGAAATGTGGCAAAACCGGGTGTCGGGCATCCTTTAGGCGGCTTTCGTGTCGCTCTTTTGCTATTCGCGCTTTGCTGTGGTATGCTTGAGGCATGCAGGGTACCGAACAGAAGATCACGACGTCGTACAGTTCCTTCGAGATGGTCAGGAAGGAAGGATACCTGTACGTGGACAAGACCGCGTACCTGTATCGCCTCGTGACAGGGGCTGACATGTATTTCCTCTCCCGTCCCCGCCGTTTCGGAAAGACGCTGACCGTCTCCACCTTGGAAGCGATCTTCCAAGGAAAGCGTGAACTGTTCAAGGGTCTAGCCATCGATTCTCTGGACTACGACTGGAAGACCTACCCTATCATCCACATCGATTTCACGAACTGCTGGAAAAAGACGGCAGATGCGCTTGACGGGTGGCTGAAGGACCGGCTTGAGGAGGTTGCCGACTCGTATGGGGTCGGGCCGCTGGACATGGCCAAGACGAGCGACGATCTGTTCGCAAAGCTCATCCTGCTGCTTTCCAAGAAAGACAAGGTCGTGGTGCTGGTCGACGAGTACGACAAGGTGGTGTCGGACAACGCGCTGGCGGAGAACGTTGGGGAACTGCGGGACACGCTGAGGGGCTTCTACCAGGTGATCAAGGCGAAGGGGGGTTGCTCCGTTTCGTGTTCATGACGGGAGTGACGAAGTACGCGAAGATGGGGGTGTTCTCCGGGCAACCTGAACGACCTGAGCCTGGTGCCTGCGTACGCGACGATGCTGGGGTATACCCAGAAAGAGCTGGAAGAGAACTTCGCCGGCTATATCGAACAGGGGATTAAGGACACGGGGATGGGCCGCGAGGCGTACCTTGCGAAGGTGAGGGAGATGTACGACGGCTACCGGTTCGCGCCGGGATGCGAGACGGTGTACAACCCGGTGTCGGTGGGCCTGTTCTTCTCGAATGGCCGCGGGCAGGATTTCAACGACTACTGGATCGAGACAGGCAGCTCGAAGCTGGTGATGGACATGGCGCAGTCGGTTGACCTTGACGTGACAGAGGACCTGAAGGAGGGCATGGGCGCCGACGCGCTCAGCTCGTTCGACGTGGCGGAGCTGAGCCAGGCCGAAGGGGATATGGACGAGGTGCAGGCGTTCCTGTTGCAGACGGGGTACCTGACCATGGGCGGCTACGACGAAGAGCTTGGGGTGTACTACCTTCGCTTTCCGAACAAGGAAGTGCGGGAGGCCTACTACCGGAACCTTCTGACCCGGTGGTGCTCGAGGGAATCCGGGGTAGTGATCCGGAACCTGGTGGTTGCCCTGAGGAAGGGGGACACGCAGGGGTACATGCAGACGCTGACGGCAATCTTCGCGTCGGTGCCGTACCGAGCGGGGAAGAAGGAGCCGGACTTCGCGCAGGTGGTGGACGTGGTGATGCTGCTGTGCGGGAAGGCGGTGAAGGTCGTGGCGGAGGACCAGACGAGCGAGGGGCGGATCGACCTGTCGGTGGATGCGGGGGAGCATGTATACGTGATGGAGTTCAAGGCGGACAAGAGTGCCGAGGCAGCATTGAGGCAGATCAAGGACAAACACTATGCCGACAAGTTCCGCCTGGAGCGGGGGAAGACGATCCACCTGCTTGGCATCGCCTTCAGCTCCACGGGGCACACCGTTCAGGACTGGAAGGAAGAGGTGCTGGACTGAACCAGGATTGTCTCCGTTCTTGGTGTGGCTCCATAGCCGTCGATTGCAGATTCTGGTCCTCTCTTCTCCAACAGTCTGGGTAGTGGGTCTGTCTCGTTCTGACGGCCGACAAACGATGGTTCAAAAGATTTTCAGCGCCATCGCACTTCTTCGTACAGGGTGGTTTTCGCCTTTGAAAATGGTTGTCTTGGGCGTGTTTCAGGGAATAGAGTCAGGGTGCCTAGGCTTCCTGGACATGGATAATACTTTACAATAACGGGAATTGGTGTTATTATATGAACAACTGAAGAGGTATATCCCACTATGAGGGCAAGGAAATTCATTCTCTGGAGCGAGCGGCACGCATGCTGTTTCCGCTCCCTCTTTGCCTATATTGGGGTTACCGACAAGAAGTCCCCTATTTGGTTTAGTCGTGGTAACATCCACGAACCTCCACCGCAAGACAACCAATAACGTCATTAGGTGATTTGGGTGAATCGGACACTTGAGAGTGCTTCCCGAAGTGTATTTTTGTCAGTTGTTTTTTGCTTGCACGTAAGAGGTTATCATATATGTTTAGGAATATTTTGAATTTGTTTCACATTGGCACCCGGAGCAAGGTTGCCTATATCAGCCGCATGAAGAACCCGCAGCAGGTAGTTCGCAATCTCCATGCGCAGGGTATCGATGTCTGTTTCGACCAGGCGGAAATGCTGATGCACGGCGTGCACGATGTAGGAATCGATGACGCCGACATCGACGACATCTGTGGTCTGGAGGCGTGAGTCCTTCCTCCCGGATTGTCAGCGGATTGCCTCGCCATCGAGGAACTGCCGGATATCCACCAGACGTACCCCAAGCGTGGCATAGTCCTGCTTGGGGCGTTTTTTTACGATGGCTCCAATCCGGTATGTATGCCACTGGAACACCGCCTCGAAGACCGCGCCTTGGAAGATGCAGGACACCAGCTTGGCATCTTGGAATTCCAGGTGGGGAAGGTATTCAGGGAAGGGGAGGTCGCTGTCGTCCTGGACGGTGACCTGCTCGGGACGGAAGAAAATCACCTGTTCTCCTTGTTTTGGCGCGAAACGGACGTAGGAGTTTCCCTCGCTCTTCAACGTTTCGGCGATGATGGAATAGGGCATCGTCGTGCCGTCGCCCATGAAGGTGGCGGTGAATAGCGTTTGGGGGTGGTGGTACAGTTCCTCGGGATCACCCATCTGCTCGATATGTCCTTGGTTCATCACGATGATCCTGTCCGCGATTGCCATGGCCTCTTCCTGGTCGTGGGTCACATAGACCATCGTCACGCCGGTCTCGTCGTGGATTCTTCGGATTTCCTCGCGCAGATGTCTGCGCAGCTTGGTGTCCAACGCGGAGAGGGGCTCGTCAAGCAACAGCAGCTTGGGCTGGCTTGCCAGGGCGCGCGCCAAGGCGACGCGCTGGCGCTCCCCACCCGAAAGCTGGCTCGGCTTGCGCTTCTGGAAGCCGGAAAGGGAGACCAGGTCAAGCCAAGCGCTGATCTTGGCCGTCCGCTCCTTGCGGGGGACCTTCTGCAGTTTCAAGGGATAGGCGATGTTGTCCTGCACGTTCATCTGCGGGAAAATCGCGTAGTCCTGAAAGACCAGGGCCACTTGGCGTTTTTCCGGGGCAAGATGGGTGATGTCGTTGCCATCCAGGATGATGCTGGTGCCTGTATCGCCGTCAAGCAAACCGCTGAGGATGCTCAGCGTAGTGCTCTTGCCGCAACCAGAGGGTCCGATGATGCAGACCAGCTCCCCTTTCCTGACGGAGAATTCCGTGTCCAATTTGAAATTCGGGTAATTCGCCTTCAACGAACAGACCAGACCAGCGTCCTGCATGCGTTATTCCTCTCCAGAGCAATGTACCATGACCACTTTGAAGTCTCAAGCCATAGCAGACTCATCCACAAGAAAACCCAATGTGTGATACAGTAGTTACATGGATTCCCTCATTTCTTGCGCACAGGCGCAGGGCCTTGACACATTGAGCCAGCAGCACGTTCCCGCCATCATCCTGATGGAACAGGCGGCATGCCGCATGGGCCAGGTGATGGAACGCGATGGGCGGATCGGGAAGGACGACGCCATCCTCTTCCTTGTCGGGCCGGGAAACAACGGAGGGGACGCGCTCGCCCTTGCCAGAAGTCTTGCGTGTGACGGCTACAGCAACCTGCGGGTGTTGTGCATGGAGTCCCGGAGCGAGCTTTGCAGGATCCAAAGCGAGGCTATCACTGATTTTCCGATACACCGTATCCTTCTGGACCGGGCTGATGAGGCAATCGACTTCTCCCAGGTGATTGTCGACGGCTTGTTCGGGGTAGGTCTGAACCGTCCGGTCGAAGGTGTCGCGAAGAGATGGATCGAGCGCGCCAATGCCAACACCCGGGCTTGGAAGGTCGCCATCGACCTGCCTAGCGGAATCGGGGATGGAATCCCCGTATCGGCGCTTTCCTTTCATGCCGACGTGACCTACACGATGGGTCTCGCCAAGAGCTGCATGTTCCATCCCGCGACCTGCGCCTCCTGTGGCCGGGAGATTGTGGTGCTCAATCCCTCGTTTCCTCCCCGTTTCATCGAGGCCTGCCCGTCAGTTGGCAGCTGGGAGTCGATTGTCTCGGCGGTGGAGCCTCCTCTTCGGCTGGACGCCTTCAAGAACAGCCGTGGAAGTGTCGCCATCTTTGCTGGCAGCAGGCAGTACTCCGGCGCGGCAAGGCTTTCATCCCAGGCAGCCTTCCACGCGGGAAGCGGACTGGTGACCTTGTTCGCCGACCGGGATTCCTATCCGGTGGCGGTCACCGCTTCCGGCCTTTCGGTCATGGTACGGCACGAAGAGGAAGACTTCGACCTTTCCCGGTTTGACGCCATCCTCGCTGGTCCGGGATGGGGCGCGGGAAGGGAGGCGTTGCTACGGAGGATCCTCGAGAGTGGCAAGCCGGTCGTGGTGGACGCTGATGGGCTGACCGCCCTTGCCAACTTGGTCAGGGATGGCTACCGGCCCCATTGTCCCATGGTGCTGACCCCCCATGTGGGAGAGCTTTCCCGTCTCTCGTCGGCTCTTCTCGGTCAGGATATCGTCCATGACACGCCCCAGGCGCTCTTTTCGGGAATCACCCGTCTTGCCACCCAGCTGGGAGCGGTGGTCGTGTTGAAAAGCGCGGTCAACCAGATTGTGGAAGAGGGGCGCATGGCCTTCCTGGATTGCAAGAACCCCGCCATCGCCGTCGCTGGAAGCGGGGATGTGCTGGCCGGCATCATCCTTTGCCTGCTCGGCCAGAAACTCGAGCCCTTCGAGGCCGCCCTGCAGGGTTGCCGGCTGCACCAGTGGAAGGGGAAGTTGTTGGGCGCGGGCGGGTACTTCACCAGCCAGGAGCTGGAGGAGTGCCTATGATGAGCCAGGTCTATTTCCTGGAGCTGGTCTATCTGACCATCGGGTCGATGATGCTGCTCAGCGACACCCACGGGGTCAAGTTCCCGATCCTGCTCTCGTTGCGCTATGCCTTCCGCTCGGTCAGCTGGGTACGGCATCTGTTGATCGAAGGTGGTTGTGTCCTTGGGATCCTTTCCATTTTCTTCCCGTATGAGCCAGGTCCGCCATTGCTCGGGGATTTTCTGATTACCGTGACCATTTTCCCGTTGGTGGTCTGGTACATCGCCATTGCGCGCCGTCAGGCCCATGGAAGGGTGAGCGGTATAGTGGATGACGCCGCAAGTGTCATCGAGCGGAACAAGCATGAACTGGGGAAGGCAGTCTTCGTGATTGCCGTCATCCATTTTCTTTTCCCGATGATCGTATTGTTGTAGGAGCTGGTATGGAACATCGCATCACGACATGTGGCATTCTGAGGGACCGGGAAGGAAAGTATCTGGTCGGACTTCGGGAAAAAGGTGGCGCCATCGGTGGCCTATGGGAATTTCCCGGGGGAAAGAACCGTTGGGGTGAGAGTGTCGCCGACACGTTGCAACGGGAGTGGATGGAGGAGCTCGGGGTCCATATCGGGGTGGGAGACGAACTGGCAAGCTACGATTTCGTCAACAAGGAGACCCTGTACCATTTGACCGCCCACGCGGTGACCCTGCCGGAAGGCGAGAGGTTCAAGCTTTCCGTCCACAGCAGGCTGGCTTGGGTGACCAAGGAAGAGATGGCGTCGATGCCGTTCGCCCCCAGCGACCGAGCGATCATCGCTCAGCTTGCCGGCTGAAGCAGGCTGTTTAGGGCGCTGTTCCAATAGGTCCAATCATGCCCGCCCTTGGAGACATGGAGCTCGCTTCCCAGAAGACATGCTAGTTCCTTGTTCTCGGCAAGCAGCGCGTCCTCGCTTCCGCATCCCAGATAGAGCGGGCAACGGGGAAAGGGAAGGGGCCGGCCCATGGCGGCGGTGGAAAGGGCGATGCAACGGCCAAAGGTGCCGGGATAGCTTGCCGCGAGGTGCAACGCTCCCCAGCCCCCCATCGACGCGCCCATGATCCAGGTATCCTCTTGTTTGGACGAGAGCGGAAAGGCACGCCTGGTGACCTCGACGAGCTCGCGACCCACGTACTCGCCCCATTTTCCCTCATAGAAGGAGGAAAGGCACGAGGGGAGCACCACGCAGATTCCACATCGCTTGGCAAGGTGGCTGAGGCTGGTGTGGGTGATCCAGTCGCTATCGTCTCCGCCCATGCCGTGCAGCAGGTAGAGGGTCCTGTACGGGCCTTTGAGGGCCTTGGGTTGTCCGTCCCCGTAGTCCTGACTGTCCGAAGGGAGCAACACGGTCAGATGGGTCTTGCCCCCTAGCGTGGCGCTGTACATGCTTCCCGACAACACCATCATAGCAGGCTCTCCCTTCCCCGAAGCTGCTCGTCCAGCCAGAATACCAGCAGGCTGGCGAGAATCAGGATGGTGCCCAGGGCGCAGGCCCCTTGGTAGTTGTAGGATTCAATCAATTGGTACATGACCATCGGTAGCGTACGGATGGATCTCCCTGCCAGGGTCAGCGTCGCGTTCAGCTCGCCCAGGCTCATGGCGAAGGCGAAGGCGACACCGGTAATCAGGCTGCCGCGAAGTAGCGGCAGTTCCACCGTCCAGAAGCACTTCCAGGAATTGGCCCCCAAGGTGTGGGCGGCGTCGATATAGTGCTGGGGGAAGCGACGTGCCTCGGGAAGCAGGGTGCGGATACAGACTGGGATGGCGATGACCAGGTGGGCTAACACCACCATCGGATAGCCTACGATCCTCAGTCTGGTAGCGATGAAGAGGTATCCAAGGCCGATGATTACGCTGCTGACTGCGAGCGGGAGCATGCAGAACAGCTCCAAGAGGCTGGTCGCCATACTCTTTTTCCGCATGGCGACCACCAGGGAAAGCGAGGTGGGGATGCTGCACAGGGCGCAGGCAAGGGCGATGGCAAGGCTGTGGACCAGGGCGTCCTGGGCGATGCCCATGGTGCCGTTCGCCTGGGTGATGCCGAAGAGCTGCTTGTACCACTTCAAGCTGAAAGTGTTTCCTCCGGCGAGGCTCGCCTTGTTGGTGAAGGAACGCCAGATGACACTGACGATTGGCCCAAGGACGAAGAGGATCGCCAGGAACGAGAAGGCGTAAATGGCGACTGCGGCCAGCCCTTTCGGGGCTTTGGCGTTGGTCCGGACCGCGGAGGAGACCTCGTCAGGTTGGCTGAAAAGGCGGGAGACACAGAGATAGAGAACCAGGAACGCCAAGGCGACGACAAGGCTGATCAGGGCCATGGCTGCGGCCTTGTCCGGCTGGAGGGTGATTTTGGCGTACCGGTAAATCTCGGTTTCCAGCGTGGTGCGCGCCGGCCCTCCGCCAAGGACCAGGATGATCGAGAAGCTGTTGTAGCAGTAGAGGAAGACCAGGATGGCCGAAGAGACCACCATGCTGGCCAGATTGGGCAGGGTGATGGTGCAAAAAACCCTCCATCTGCTGGCTCCCAGCGTCAACGCCGCCTGGGCGGGGTGGGGGTCTTGATGGCTCCACGCGGTGGAGACCAGGTTCATGACCAGGGGAAAGTTATAGAAGGCGTGGGCGAGAATGATCGCCTTCAGGGAGTAGAGGATATGGAGTGGGGGCTCGCTTATGCGCGTCAGCGTCATCAGCGCCCGGTTCAGGATTCCATTGTTCCCATAGAAAATCACAAAGCCGAGGACCACAAGGATGGAGGGCAGTACGTAAGGCACAGTGCTGACTGCCCGTACCAAGCGCTTGCCTGGGAACTTGAAGGTGGCCATGATCCATGCTCCAGGAAGACCGATTGCAAGCGATGCGAGGGTGGAGAGGAAGGCCTGCCAGATGGTGAATGAGAGGGTTTTCTGGATGTATGGATCCCGTAAGGAAGAAAGCAAGGTCCCGCTGGTGACGGCCCCCTTGAGGGTCGCCAGCAACGGGATGAAGAAGAGCGCCGCGACAAGCAGGCTGGAAGGCAGAGCCACCCAGCCTGGGGTGTCGTAGGAGTTGTGGCGCCTGGCACGCATTACTTGTTCCCCATCGCCTTTTCCCAGGCATCCAGCCATTCGTTCTGTTTCTTTGCCAGCACGTCAGCGTCCATGAAGAGGTTTTTCTCCGGTTTCGGGGCATAGTCGAAAGCGTCGGGAAGCTTGACGGAGGCGTTTGCCGGGTACATCGAGTCGGTCTCGGCGATATCCAGCTGTGCGTCGGTCAGGACGAAGTCGATCAGGCTTTTTCCCGCTGCCTGGTGCTTGGCGCCTTTGATCAATCCCAGACCCTCGACCGTGGTGTTGTGACCCTCGTCGAAGATCAGCGCCTGATAACGGGTCGTCTTGTCGAACATGACATGGTAGACCGGGCTGGTGGTGTAGCTGATCGCCAGTGGCGCCTCTCCTTCGGTGAAGAGGCCGTATCCGCTGGACCAGCCGCTGGCGATGGTCAGGGTGTTTGGCTCCATCTGTTTCCACCAGTCGAGCCAGTGGTCCTCGCCGTAGACCTCGATGGTCCATTCCAGCAGGCCCATGCCGACGGCGCTGGTGCGCGGGTCGATCAGGATCACCTTCTTCGCATACTTCGGGTCGAGCAGGTCGTCAAGCGAGTGGGGAATGTCCTCCGGGGCGAGCTTCTCGCTGTCGTAGACGAAGGCGAAATTGCCGTAGTCATAGGGAAGCAGGCGGTCCTGCGGGTCAAACTCGAGGAAATCGGGGATTTCTTTCAGCGCCGGAGCGTCGTAGGAGGCGAGGATGCCGGCATCGTAGATGCGGGGGGCAAGGTTGTCGGAGATGCCCATGACCACATCGGCCACCGGGGCCTCCTTCTCCGCGATCAATCTGGTCAGCATCTCACCGGTGCTTCCCGCGTCGACCAGGTTTACCTTGATGCCGGTCTTGGCTTCGAATTCCTTGGCCAGTTTCGGGCCGGGACCCCAGTCTCCGCAGAAGGAGCTGGTGGCATAGACGGTGACGCCCGACTCGTCCTGCGCCTGCTTCGCTTTTGATTCTTCCTTGGTTCCATTCGCAAGCAGACTGCCGCCGGCGACCAACATGGCCAGAGCGGCCATAAGCATTGATTTGTTGTGCATTTCGCACCTCCCAGAATGTTCTCCGGGGGTTTGTGTTCGGTGATTTGCTCCACTTCCTACGCTGGCATTATCCAGATCAGGTAACGGGTATCATCTCAGGCCTTTCGACCACCCCTAGGACTCTTCCATGGTATGTTTCCCCACAAAGGGTGTCAATGGACTAAAAAACGGACAGGGAGCCGGTCGTGATGTGCCGCAATCCGGCCTTCATGGTTCGCTCACCCGCAAGAAAAAGGTTCTTCACGGAAAGTTGGGGGATGAGAAAAATAGGGCATGTCGTCTGGTTCCATTTTGGTTACCAACCACAAAAAGGAAACCATACAGACATGCCCGACTCACAAGATACCCAGATCCACCTTTCGTGTCAGCACTTCCGGTGCGACTCCTTCCGGTTTGACAAGCAGAAAAGGCGCCTGATTCTGCCATTCTCCAGCACAAGGCAGACAAGCACGGTCAAATGCCCCCAGTGCAAGGGCAGGATGCATGTCTATGACCACGGCGTGATGCATGTCAGGACATGCCGTTGCAGTATGGCACGACCCAGACCCTTGAGGTGCATTACCACCGCTACCGTTGCCCGCACTGTGGCAAGACATCCAGCGAGAAAGTCCCGCTCACTTATCCTGAGACGAGAATAACCCACAGGGCCGCCGCCTGGGTGAAGGGACTGATGCGCTGGCAGATGCCGGTCAGCACGGTACAGAAGATCACCGGCATACACTGGGAAACAATCCGGAGAATCCACAAGCAGACTATGGACGAGGCCCTTGTCAGGAGATGGCTCCAGACCAGGGACAGCGGCTACCGGCCCACCTATCTGGCGGTGGACGAGTTCGCGGTCCACAAGGGGCACAGCTATGCGACCTGCGTGATGGACCTCGAGAGTGGCGATGTCCTGTGGGTCGGCAAGGGCCGCTCT